>JAFSJK010000035.1 GCA_017439305.1 Bacteroidales bacterium
ATGCCTTGGCTCCACATGAGGCAACGAAGTCCATCTTTTAATTCGAATTGATCGGTGTCTATGAAACTACCTGAGGTCACGCTTCTTTCCCTGCAACCCGAAGACCGGGAGCAGTTCATCCTGGACAACCAATGGGCGTTCAAGTACGGAGCCCAGCAGGAGTTTGGGATGAGGGACGAGCGTTGCGAGGAGGGTGAAGAGGTCATCTCTCGCAAGACCATCGAGGATTCCATTGACGGGGAGAATGCTGAGGCCTATCGGATCGTTCTTGACGGTCAAAAAGTGGGAGGTGTTGTCCTTCGTATAGACAAAGACTCAGCCAAGGGCGAGCTGGAGCTGCTTTTCGTGCTGCCGGAGGTCCACAGCGAGGGCATCGGCCAGGCGGCCTGGAAGGCGGTGGAAGCGAAGCATCCGGAGATCAAGGTTTGGGAGACAATTACCCCTTACTTCGAGAAGCGCAACATCCACTTTTACGTGAACCGATGCGGGTTCCATATCGTCGAATTCTGGAACAAGTACCAGCACGGTCCGGCCGTCCCTGATTCAGAGGAAGGCAACTGGAGCATAGACGATGAGATGTTCGTCTTCAGGAAGGAGATAACGGACAACTAAATTCACATTACAAGAGAGACACCTTACAGAAGGATCTGCATGCCTGCGCTGAAGGATCTGAGCTGGTCGCCCAGAACTCCTTTCAGGGTCCTGCACGCGGCATCACCGGTGCAATGGCCGGTATAGAATACCGTGTCCGGGTATTTTCCGAGAAGCTCTCTTCCCATACATTCGAGTTCCTCCATTGATTCATACAGATTCCCGTCCTTCGAATCGAGAAGGTGGAATCCGCCGATGACAGCCCTGACCGGCCGGGGACAGGCCGCGAGATTATTCTCCAGTCCGTTGTGGGCGCAGCCGGTGAACAGAACCCCGTCGGCGTAGAGCGCGATTTCGTGCCGGAAGGTGTCCGGCTTGAATTCACCACGACCTTCCAAGATCAGAAGGTTCCTGTTTCCTTTCGGTATCGCATAGACCGGGTCGATATCTGCGATTATACTGATCCCGTTGCAGAGTTCAAAGCCTTTATCGACGTATATCGTACGCCCTTCCATCGCATCCAGCGGCCATGCGGATGTGATGCTATGGAGACCACCTTTCGTGGAGAAGAAAGCATTGCCGACTGCTCCTGATGAAACGATGACCTTCGCCTTGGAGTTCGACTCGAGAAATGCTCCCAACCCTCCCACATGGTCGCTATGACCGTGCGAGAGGAATACATAATCAACGTCAGAGAGGTTGATTCCAAGCGTCCGGGCATTCCGGATGAACAGGTCCGATGCCCCGGTGTCCAGCAAAATACGAAGGCTCCCGGTATCCAGCAGGATGGAGAGCCCATGTTCGGTCGGGAAGCGCGCCGGGTCTGAACTCCGGTTATCCGCGAGGACTGTCAGTCTCACTTCAGCACTCGTGGTCATGGTGATGTCCGCCGCAGCCATCGTGGTGACAGCTGCCATCGCCATAGACAATCTCTCCGCCAAGATATTGCCGGAGCAGTTCGTCTATCGGTAGTTCTGGAGCACTGGCGTGCACCTGGATGCCCATCTGGTTCAGCATGTTCACGGCCCCGGGACCCAATCCGCCGCAGAGCACGTCCGTACATCCGCGAGCCGCAATGAATCGCGGCATGGCACCATGCTCATGCTCCGGAGCTTCAAGGGTGACGGACTCCCGGATCTGTCCGTTTTCTACGGTGACTATGGTAACCTGCGGTGCCTTGCCGAAATGGGGCCAAAGTTTTCCCTCATAAGTGGGGATGGCGATTTTTTGGTTCATCATGACGATATTGTTTTTCCTTTGTATATAAGATTCAAAATCTGGATTGCCGGCTGACAGGTCCAACGGCCGTCCTTCGACAATGGCCGTGGCTATTTTCCGACGGGCCTCAGCGTAGATCCGCGTCAGCGTTGGGCGGGAAACCCGCATGGTCTCGGCCGCCACGGTCTGCTGCATTCCCCGGTAGTCCATCAGTCGCACCGACTCGTACTCGTCCAGGCTGAGCGTTATCGGTTCGCCTGACTGAACACTGCTTCCGCAGGGCGAGAAGGCTGTGACAGGAGGATATGCCAGGATATGTCTGTTGTTTTTGCAGCGTCCCATTCTTGTGCGGCTCGTTTTCAGTACAAATATAGACATTTTGAACATATGTTCAAAAAAGTCATCCATTATATGGTTATGGAAGCGGCCTGCAGCCAAGGGCGCCATTAGGGAATCGGATTAAGAGTTGAAGTACCTTTCCAGAATCTCTTCCTTATCCTCTTTCGAAAGAGGTCTCTTCGTGGCACCCAGAACGGCCTCGTACTGTTCGCTTTTCTTCGTAAAGACACGCCTCTTTTCCTGGCCGTCGATCATCGCATAAAGGTGGATGTTTCCCGAGTCGGTCATCTCGAACCGGATCAGATCCGAAGTGGCGACAGCCGGTTCAAAGACATCCGGAGAGAGCTCGCGCAGCCGTGACTCTATGATGTCGATGAAGAGAGGGGCGACACCGTTTACTGAAGCCAAAGACCGGAAGCCCTTGAGCGCTTCTTTCACCCTGTCGATGTACTTCGCGGGATTCTTGATGTCGTTCTGGGCAGCGAAAGCCAGCAGGTCTGCAGTGGTTATATCCTCGAACTTCCCCCGTACGGAGAATTCGTGACGCTTTTCCGGGGCTGTCGCTGTCTTCAAGATGAAGCAGAGGTCGTAAGCCG
>JAFSJK010000036.1 GCA_017439305.1 Bacteroidales bacterium
CGGTCCATTCAGGAGATAGTAGGTCAGGTTGACCAGGAAGACCCAGGCCTCCAGCTGGAGCCGGTAGATCTTCCGGGCCTTCGCTGTTCCTGCCATCGAAAGGTAGAACTTCATGAGGCACTTCCCCTTCCTCTTGTAGAAGAGGACTGGGGCAAGTGCCGTAATGAAAACCATGAGCACATGCAGGCTCAGGACAAAGTATTTGAGGAATATCATGCGTAAGGATTCTTTTACGTTGATGAATACGACTGGACCATTTGCCATCCGGACTTGGCAGACGGAGGTCAGTACATCCTCAGGTGTATGATCCCGTGCGTGGCGTCGGCGACAACCTTCTCCACGTCGTATCGGGTCAGGTCGCAACGCCTGGCACGCCACATGAACTCGGTATCCTCCGACGACCGGTCGCGGATAGCCTTGTGAAGGTCACTGAGCGGGATATACCACTTGTGCCCCCGGGGATAGTTGCCGTAGGCGTAGCACGCCTGGAGCGTCAGGCATCGTACCAGCACGGTGTCGCCCGCATCCCCGTTCATGTTCGTGAATTCGTGGTATCCGTCGGCATCCGCCACGATGATCTGGAAGGAGAACCGTCGGATCACTGCCACCATCTGTCTGTACAACCTCTCGTCCATGGCCCGCACTACATGAAATCGGCGACAAGCCGGGACATTTCCATCTTGGTGATGACAATCCCTCCGGTGAGGTGCTGAGCGAGGTCCGTCTTCAAGGCTTCGAGCATGACTTCGAGGGAATCGAAGACATAGACATAGATGTTCTCTAGCATCTTGTCGGCCCCTGTCTGGGCGTTGAGCTTGTACATACGTCCGGACGTCGGAACGGAGTAGGCGCAGCAGTGATCCCCACGCTTTGTGGCAGAGAAGGATTCCACGTGATAGAGGATGTTCAGGTCCATGTTGTCCTCCATATCATCGAGAGCATCCTTGATCGGGACAGGCTTTGCCAGGTTGTAGGTGAGGATGGCGTAGTCGCCATAATCGTCGATGCTCTCGAGTTCGTTGGCATCGATAAGCCGGGGCAGCATCGTCGGACCGATGGTCCTGAAGATGTCAA
The DNA here is from genome assembly GCA_017439305.1 of Bacteroidales bacterium. Lineage (GTDB taxonomy): Bacteria > Bacteroidota > Bacteroidia > Bacteroidales > UBA932 > Cryptobacteroides. The sequence continues at coordinate 1,075 of JAFSJK010000036.1, forward strand.
TTTGTTGTGCGGTCATAACTTTTTTATGTGAGTATACTTTTATTTGAAAAAATGGTACTCTGATTCTTTTCCGGTCCGTCAAAACCGACCGGATGAGCGAGGCTGAAGATGGACAGCGAGGCGTCAGATCCAGACGCTGTCTGGAAACCCAATCGGCTTCCCGTTTCGTCAAATACGGTTCTGAAAGCATTCCAGCCCGTTTGATTTTGTTTAAACATGTTTACCCAATCAAATTACTGATACTTAGTCACTTGCTCTATAAACAAGTTAGTCATTATCGGACAATCCGCAAAGAAAACCTGGCACTTCCCTTCCGGAGTGTAAACACTGCGGTCGCATCTTGTCGCCCAAACTGTACTCTTTACCAGCCACTAGGCTGGTACGCGTGAAAGATTCTTGTTAAGTACCATTTGACGTGTCAACATTTTTGCGTAATTTAGCGGCACAATACCACGCGACACATGGCAAAAATCGGTTATCTGTTCCTTTCGAGGAACCTGGTTACCCGTGATGAAGACCGTACTTGGATGAAGGAGTTCGGGTGCGCGAACATCATTGAGGAAGAAGGCATTCAAGAAAAATTCCGCCCAGAGTGGCGGCGGATGCTCGCGCATATCCAGCGCGGTGACGAAATCGTTGTTAGCAGGTTCAGCAACGCCCTTCGCGGCATACGCGAGCTCGGCGTCTTCCTGGGGCTGTGCAGGGACTACGAGATCCGCATCGTCAGCATCCATGACGAAATTGATTCCAAAGGGGAACTATTCCCTGATACGACGGTGGCTTCCGTGCTGGATGTCATTGGCCGCCTTTCTCATGAAGCGACGCTGATTCGCCGGTCCGAGGCTCGGATGCTCCAGCGGCGCAAGGACATGAAGCCCAAGACGGAGAAGGAAGGGGTCAGGATGAAAAAGGAGAAGACCGTCGTGAGCATGTACAACGCCGGTCACTCTATCGACGATATCTGGAAGGTCAGTGGTTACCGCAGCCGTACCAGCGTGTTCCGTGTCCTTAACAGGAATGGCGTCCAGCTCAACAGGGGCCGCCACCAGGGACCGCTTCCGAGGAAGAACAAAAAGACCAATTGAGATGGCCGAGATGACATTGCTTGAAGCGATACAGGCACGGCATTCCGTGCGCAAGTACAAGGACGAGCCCATCCCCGAGGAGGTCCTTGCGGTCCTAAGGAATAAGGTCTGGGAGATTAACAGGCAGGCCGGACTGCACATCCAGCTTGTGACCGGCGAGCCCAAGGCCTTCAGCGGCCCGATGGCCTACGGGTCCTTCTCCGGCGTGAAGAACTACCTGGTGATGGCCGGAAAGAAGGGAGAGGATCTGGACGAGAAAATCGGTTACTACGGCGAGCAGCTTGTCCTGCTGGCCCAGACCCTGGGGCTGAATTCCTGCTGGGCGGGACTCAGCTACAGGAAGGTCGCCGGAACCTATGAGCTTGCAGACGGGGAGAAGATCGGATGCTATATCGCCCTGGGCTATGGAGAGACGCATGGAAATGGCCACAAGGTGAAAGGCATCAAGGAGATCAGCAACGCCAGCGACGTCACCCCGAGGTGGTTCAACAAGGGCGTCAATGCGGCCATACTGGCTCCTACGGCAGTCAACCAGCAGAAGTTCTATCTGGAGTACCTCGGCTTTCGGGACTACAGCAAAGTCCCCAAGGTCGCGGCAAAGCCCATCTTCTCCATGGTCGGCTACAGCAAGATGGACCTTGGAATCGTAAAGTACCACTTTGAGCTGGGAGCCGGAAAAGAGAACTTCGAATGGCTGTAATTATCCATTGGTGGAAGAATTGCCGTTCTCGCCAGACAAGTCATTCTTCCAGTCTTTTAATGCTTTGATGTACTTGCCGGCGCGGACAAGAACATCCTCTAAACACTCATC
>JAFSJK010000037.1 GCA_017439305.1 Bacteroidales bacterium
GAAGCTCTGGAACACGAAGCCGATCATCCGGTTGCGGTAGTCCGCCGCCGTCTTTTCGCTCAGGTCGCGGATAAGTTTCCCGTCCAGCCAGTATTCGCCGGTATCATAATTGTCCAGGATGCCCAGGATATTGAGGAGGGTGGACTTCCCGGATCCGGACGCGCCCATGATGGACACGAACTCGCCCCGTTCGATGGCGAGGTCGATCCCCTTGAGCACGTGCAGGGGCTGCCCGTTGTCGTACGTCTTGTTGACGCCCTTGAGTTCGATCAGCATTTCTTGTGTATTAGTATGCTATTACACTGCAAATATAGGATGTTTTTCCGGAACGGTCAAATCTTTCTGCAAATATTTGGCCGTGAGGAAGATTTTGTACAAGGTGTCATTTCAGATAGCATATCTTGTACGTAAATCTTGCGTGGAGGGTCTTCCCGCGTACAAGATGTCACACATGAAAACACACCTTGTACAAAAGAACGTCTTCCTGGGTGGAAAAGATTTGGATTTCACTCAAGGATGTGCTATTTTCGCCGAAGCGTTGAAAGATTTGTGCGTCATGAAGAAAATTCTTGAAGTGCTCCGTTACGGAGAAAATGACATCCGTTTCCACACGGATATCGATCCTTCCAAGGATCCGTCCATCATTCACCAAACCGTCGTCGAACTGGCCATGGCCATGATGACGACCCTCTGGGGAGGCAACGAGCAGGCTGTCCTGGCGATGGTCCGGGCACTGGCCATCTCGGATCTCGGCGTCAGCGTGAACCGTCGCCAGATGGTCGGATTTCTCAACGAGGCGTCGGCCGACCTGGCGCTATCCCTCCAGGCCGCCCGCAAAGCGTTCGAGGAAACCGGTGGCAAGGTCATGGTCTTCGGCCCCGGCGTCGCTCCTCCCAAAAGCAGGAGTTAGCCGATGAAGCGTATCGTCTCGCGGGTGCTCCCGGACGGGAGCATCCGTTATGTCAAGCCGTACCATGTATGCCTGGAAGGGCTGGAATGTGCCGTTCTATGCCGTGATGATGATGACTATGATGCCTTTGTCAAGATCATCGCCGTCGCATCGCGGCGGAAGAATGTCATCGTGGTTATTTACACGGTGGTTTCCAACCATAGCCACGTTACCGTCCTGGCTTCCTGCCAGGAGGATGCCGATGCCTATGGGGAAGAGGTTAAACGCATGGCATCCATGTGGATATCCCGGAGATACGGTCAGCGGAAGATCCTTCGCCGGACAGACATGAAGGCCCTTCTCCTGGATACCGATTGGTATGTCCGGAATGCCCTGGCGTATGTCCCCAGAAACGCATTGGACAATGGTTGTCCCGTCAATGAGTATCCCTGGTCGGGTTATCCTGCCATGTTCCGGAAGGAGAAAACGGGTTGTCCTGCGGAGAGGAAAGGACCGCCCTGGCGGGTCCGGGAGTTGACCAGAAGGGAATGGCGGGCATATTTCCACACCGGAGATGACCTCTCGGACGTACCTTGGCTGATGGATGCGGACGGGCATCTGATTCCGGACAGTTTCTGCGATACGGAATACCTGGAGCAGGCGTTCAATCACGACCAGTCCTATTTCATCCGGACCATCGGTACCTTGAACGTGGCGGAAATGCGGGAAAAGTTGGTGGATGCCTCACGGACGTTCCGCCCCGACAGTGATGTGCTCCGGGATGCCGAAGAGGTGGTCCGCCGGTGGTTCGGCCTTGGAATTACGCTCTTGTCACGCCTCCAGAAAATGCGCGTCATCCCTTACTTCCATCGGACCCGGAAAACGACGGTCGCACAACTTGCCCGCATCTTCGGGATGAAACGGGAAGAGATTCAGGCCATCCTGTACAAGGTGTGATTGGGAGATGTGACATCTTGTACAAGAAAATGGACTACAAACGGTTTTCACGTACATGGTGTGCCGCTTGAAATCACACCTTGTACAAAAAAAGCCCGGTCTCATGACGAGCCGAGCCTCAGAAATATCGCAGGCGACTATTTCAGTGCCTCGACATTGCGCGAATTGCGAATATCCTTGCCCTCAGCGGTGTATAGGTAATCCAGCAGGGAAGCGTAGTGCTCCTCCACCTTGCCGCGGACGATCTTCATCGTGGAGTTCATCATCTTGTTGGCGATGGTGAATTCCTCGTCGCAGATGCCGATGGCGGTCGGGAGCCAGCGCTCCGGGAACATCCCTTCGTGCTTGCCGCCCTTCTTGTAGGTGTCCACCTCGGCCTGGATGATGTCCAGCATGGCCTTGCGGCCCTCGACGGAAGCGGCGTCCAGCCCCTTGGCTTCCACGGCTTCCTTCAGCGCGGCCTTGTCGGGAACGATGAGGGCGACGCAGTAGGGGTTCTGGTTGTTGTGGAGCACGCAGGCATTGACATACTTGGAAGTCTCGGTGAGGTTGTCCTCGAAGCCTTCCGGGGAATACTTCTCGCCGTCGGAGGAAATCAGGAGGCTCTTGAACCGGCCCACGACATACAGGAACTCCGGATCTTCGGGGCAGATGTAGCCCATGTCGCCGGTGTGGAGCCAGCCGTCGATGA
>JAFSJK010000038.1 GCA_017439305.1 Bacteroidales bacterium
GCGGATGGCTTTCCGGAGCTGGAGGACTTCGCTCTCAAGCTCCTCTATCCGCTGGTCCTTCGCATCCTTTTCCTTCTCCAGTTTATCGACCTTCTCCTGGAGGTTTTTGATTTGTTTGGTCAGACCTTCGATGATGGGGTTATAGGCTTTCTCCATCATCTTCTCGATGTTCTCGATCTGGTCAGCCCGCACCTCCGTCTCGCCCTTTTTTGCGGCCGCGTTTTCCTGCCGGACCCTCGCCCGGATGGTGAGGATCCTCGTGAGCCAGGATGCCGTGATTGCAGTCCCGAGCATTTCCAAAATCTGGATGTAGTCCATATTTGTTAAGTTTTATCGGTTTTCCTATCTTTGTTGTGCGCTATTCATTAGTGCGAGAATTACGTTTTTCAGGGGGCAGTCGAGATGATTTCCCCCTGTTTTAGTGGGGGACCGGAGTCCCCCGTTCACAAGTAAGTACCAATAATATGAAAGTCGGCGCACCTCACGGCGGGCTATTCTGCGAGTCCGTTTTCGACGAGGAAATCCACCGTGTTAGCAATCTGCCCAAGGGTGTTGTCCTCGCCCCAGACATCAAGGTTGTAGAGAGGTTCTGCGGAAGCCTTGACGAGTTCGATTTCGACTTCCTTGGCGAGAATGTCGGCGATGAGCTGGTTCGCATCTGCCTCTGCCTTGAGGTAGTCTTCGTGTCCCTCGATGGGCATCTCCTTGTCGCGGAAAGCCTTAACTTGGATCATCTCCTCCATCCAGTCCTCTTGGAACTTCTTTGCGATTTCGGAGGTTTCGTTCTCGGTTTCCTTCGATACCTTGCGGATGGCGAGGTAGTCCTTGAGGATTGCGGACTTGGTTTCCTTGTCCGTAATCTTGTTAATCTTCATGCCGGACAGGATTCCGGCGACCTGGTTGATGGTTGAGAGTTTCATAATCATAATGTTATTAGAACGATTGATTGCACACACCAAAGGTTACACCTGCTATCTTCACGGAGTCCTCTCCGCTTCCGTCGAACAATTCCAGATACGGACGAATCTTCTTCAAGGTTGCGGGAACACTTCCGGCGCGTTGGTTATTGCTATTCAGCACAAGCACGTCACTATACAGGCAACCGATATAGACCGTGTTTTGAGAAAGGGCCTCGGATGTGTTTATCCGTGATACGGTCCCGTTCACGACCTTATAGACATCCACCTTTTGCCTTGCTGTTGGCGAGCCATAGTAGGACGGGGATAATTTTGCATAAATCCTATTCCCGTATATCGTGTCCGTTCCTCCCGTTATTTTGAAACGAATCTTGAGGGACGTGTTATTGCCAGCGTTGAAATAGTACCTATTCTCATTCTCTATAACGCCATACGGGTCTGGAGAAGGGGGCGCGTTGAAATAGTTCGGCGAAGGCGGGGCGGGGTTTGTGAAACTGGAAGCGACGGGAGCGGAATTCCCACCGAATAGCAAGTCGAAGGAGAATGTGACATCGTATCCGATCTGCTTCGTGATTCTCCCAATATAGTTTTCGATACTGTCTCCTTTGAAGCAGGGAAGCGGAAGATATCTTGCGCCTGCCGGGGGTCTATCAAGGGCCGTTTGCATAGTGTCGCAAAGGCACAGATAATATTCTGTCCCATTAGGAAAATCTTGGTTCGGAAGCTCGTTGTATTCCAATGTCAACGATGGCGCAAGAGTCGTGGAGAATGGTTGCGAAGCCGTCTTTATGTAAGGAAGACCCGTTGTTCTTCCAACCATATAGACGCAGAGGTAATACCCGGACAAATCCCCATAGTCCTGCAAGGTCATGCTCCCCGGAATGTTCGGGAATGTAGCAAGGCTAACCGCTTCTCCGGCTTGCGAGATAGTGACATCTCCTCGCCCGATTACAGGTGACGATGCGTTATTGATATACTCTGCAAAGTCGAGTACACGGAAGAACTCATCAAAGGTCTGCGTGTTATCACCGGACAAGGCCATCCTCCCACGGGGCTTGCTATATGTCCACAAGGTGTTCTTCGTGTCTGCCGCGTTGCTACTTGCTACGGGCGGTGTAATACCATAGTTGATAACCTTCCGCTGGGTATCGGTAGGCGTAGTCTTGGAGTTGTACCGGACGGGCTTGTACTTTGCGTATGGGTTAATTTTCCCAGCGTCGCGCAAAGCATATATCGGCTTTCCCTGCTGGTCGGTTTCTCCAGTATCGTACCACTTCTTGTCGGAGCAAAGCAAGCCGAGGTCTCCGGTTCCACGGCCAACGGCTTTCTGGATGTCCCAGATGGATATTCCGGTGTCCGGGTCGGTAGACGTGTCTATGAATACTCTTCCGTTAAGATAGCTCATACTTACTCCTCCATTTTTCCGGATGCAATCCATCCATCGGCTTTGATGTTTCCCTTGACGGTCATCGTGGATGACTTCTCGTCATAGGTGACTCCCTCCAGGTTCGGGAAGATGATTTCTTGCCTATCGAGGTCGTCAATCCGCTCCTCCAGACCATGATAGAGGTTGTTCAAGGACTTGTCCTCTTTCTGGAGGCCGTCGAGTACGTTGTCGTACTTCTTGAACTTCAAGTAATCCACCGCAGACACCGCAAGCGCAGCGATGGCAATGATTAGGGTGATGATGGATAGTGTCATAATCTGAGTCCGTTACTGTGGGAATGGTTAATAGCAGGTAATCATTTTGGCATTTGCGAAGTCCCAAACGAATGTGTCTCGCTTTTGAAGCCATCTGTCGTCGTTCGATCCAACTTTCATGAAAAACACATTGTTACGGGATTTGTTTACTCCGACATAGCATAAGTTGTCGTACTTGTTATCCGCCTCTCCGTATAGCTGAAGGCCGCTTTCGTTCTTCTGGTTGTTCGCGCTGCCGAGGTTGAAAAGGAGCTGCCTCGGATGGAGGCTATTCGTGAACATTCCCAAGGTGTGCGTGTGCCCGGTGAGCCAGCAGACGAAATGCCCTCCTCCGTCGATGAAATTATCCACAATTGAACAGGCGGAATCCGGAATGGTCTGTCCGGAGAGCATGGCATCGGGGAGGTACTTATGCTCGAAATTCGTTCGCCACGAGCAGTTCTCTACTTTGACTGTGTTGTTTTCGAGGAAGGGGTAGTGCGTCAAAATGATGACGTATTTCTCATTCGTGATAGCATCACTCAAGACAGATTCCAACCAAGTGTGCTCTGCGGTCAGATATGATTCATTGCTTCGGGCATATACGGAATCGTAGCTAATGACGCGCACGTCTCCATAGTCCTTGTAGAAGTAGCACAAGTCATTAGCCGCGGCGTTTGCCGGTTGTATGATTCCGGTGTAAGAGGACGCAATCGGGGCGATGAACGCGTCGTAAGTGTCAATCCCACCATAAGTGTCGTGATTGCCGACGGTCTGGATAAGGTCGGCGTTGCAGGACGCCATCTGGGAAATATAGGTCGAATACGACTCTGTTCCAAGTTGCATATTGTCACCACCATTCAACACCGCGGTAAGTTTCCCGTCTGCCTTCCACTTGTTTGCAAGCTGGACAATCCTCTGCAAATTATATCCAATGTCAGACTTCCATGCGAGATGGATGTCCGTGAAGAACAGGAACGTTGCCTCGCTCATCGCGGTAATCAGGTCTCGCTCCCTTTCCTTGCTTCTGTAAAGGATACGGATGTCCGTGCTCGTCGGATTCGCCCCGGTACCGGCCTCCTCGAAGTTGGTATTTATCTTGTCAATCGCTTCATAGGCGTTGTCAGTCCGTAAAATCTTCTCCATTAGGCAGGTGATGCCGCTCCCTCCCAAAGCATTACATTGTTAGTCACATCCTTGATATAGCAGTTCGCGTAGTTCTCGGTGCGGAAATAGAGCTGCAGATGCGTCCACGTCGCGGAGTTGATGCTGACCGTTCTCGGATTCGCGTTTGCGGAATAGTAACTCGCTGTCCCGGTACTCGGATTAAGCAGTCGAAGCATCATGTCGGAGTCCACCCCTCCGACCGAAAACTCGATGCTCAGAGTCTGGTTTGACGGCAGCTGGACAACCTTGCCGATAGAGAAGGGAAGATCGGTTGCATTGATCCCGACCCTTCTGAAATACGGTCTCGTAATATCGTTTCTTTGAGAGGTCGACGGGGTGTCCGTAGTACCAAAGCTCCATCCGATAAAGTCGCCCCGGCTATTCGGCTTCCAACTGGAAGGGATGTATTCGGATTCCAGGAACCGTTCTTTTGTCTTTATGGCATCAGCGCTGATAGTTGAGCCGTCGAATAAAACCCTTCCAGTGATATTGTCAATCAAGTATGCATCCAACAGCTTCGATGCAGGGAATGACATTCTCACATATTTCCAGGTCTCCGTGCTTCCCGTTACCGTTCTCGGTGCGGCCGTCTGCCCCCAGTATGAACCATACTCGTAGTTTTCGTTGAAAAAGCATAGGCTTGGGTATCGGTTGGAACTTGAATCCACGATGCCAGCACTAAACGTTAAGTCGTATGTGCTACTATTACCGATATAGTAAATCGGGGTCTCAAAATACTCGTCCGTACCGTCTGCCGTACCGATACGGAGACCACACACACCACTCGTTGATGTCGGGAAGAACAAAACACTACGAAACGCACTATTGAGATAGTTCGTCCCACCTTTGAACGCCCAATCAGCTAACGAGTATAGGGTGTTCTGCACCTCGACGAGTTCGTTCAGAATAACACCAGTAGGTGCCTCTGCTGCCACTCCAAAGGGGTATAATATCGTGTTCGCCATAATCAGTACACATAAATCAGTTTGTACGTACCAGAACGAAATTCACCAACCGTAGACGCGCTCGGGGATGTGATTGTCAACGTGCCGCCGGAATACGTAAAAGTACACGACGTATACAAGTATATTCTCGCATACGAGGACGATCTATATCCAGTGATTGAATACAGAGTCGTCCCGTCACAAATGAGACTTATAGGAATCCTATTCGTTGACAACGAAAGGTACGAACCCTCGGACGCGTCGAATGCTCCACTCTGGATGGCGAATGCGATAGGCTGTCCCAACAATCCAGTGAAAGTTTGTACAGTCGTGGCAGAGCCGGAGGCAGAGGCCCTTGCAACGGTGCCACCTCCACCAGCGATCTGACCAATGAGGGATGCGAAATCATCAAATCCACTTCCAGACGGAACGGTAACTCCCTTAGCGGCTATCGCGCTTGCTATTGCTGAAGAATCAGACCGAAGTCTTGATATTTCACTTGCGATACTCATACTACAATGCGGCTAAAAGGGTTTCAATGTCGCCGACGATGTCATAGACGCACTTCGCAGATGGTATCTGATAATCCGTTGACGAAGATGAAAGAGACGTAACCAATCCGCTCGTCAGCAAAAGTGACTTTGGCGTGCCCCCAACCGTGAGGATGGCTGAGTTTGTCTGCGCACCATTTGTCCACTCAACGGTGCTTCCACCGCCAGACTCGGTTGCAAGTGCCCACTCGCCATTCACTACCTTCACTATCTTTCCATTGTCAGTGGAAGTGACATCCGGGAGCAGTCCATCGTGTGTGTGGTTCAAGTCAACCGTAGTGACATCGCCACCCGTCCAATGGAACTTGAGCGTCCCGTCCTCCTCGGTAGTAATGTCCTCAACACCATATCCGCTGCCACCGCCGGAAGTGCCTACGCCGCCAGCAGAAATAAACGAATCAGACCATAGGCCCATTGAGTTCTTGACGTGGACATTCCCATCCACTATCTCAAACATGGACTCAAGCGAGGTGACACGGGTAGTAAGGTCGGTTACACTTGTGGCCGTGGCGAAGTAGGATGCCGCGTGGTTCTCCAACTTGAGGGCATTGTTAGCAGAGCCGTTGGTGAAGTACGAATTGAGCGTCCCGATATCCTGCTGCATCGCGAAGAAGGGGACTGCCACGGTGATGCTCGTGTTCCCGATGGTCGCGATGGTCTGCGTTGTCCCCGGAGTGAGGGTGGCCGCAAAGTTCGTCACGGTCTGATGGGAGGTGAGGACTTGCGAACCGTTGACGGTGAGGTCCGCAAAGGCCGCTTCTCCCCGGTCATTGATAGACCAGTCCTGCCCGCCGCTGATGCCACTACCGAAGTCCACCGCTCCTGCTACCGTTCCGCCGTTAGCGAGGGAGAGGTAGGTGCCGGACAAGTCCGGGATGGAGGTGAGCGGAGTGATAGTGCTTCCGCCAAGGGTGATGACACCATTCTCAATCTTCGCGTCGGTAATCCCGTACCCCGCGAGAGTAGTAGGATGCGAGGTAAGGTCATCGAAGGCAACGGACACCGTGGGGACGATCTGGCTCTGGGGTATGTTCACCCAGTGCGTCCCATCGTACTTGAGGAGGTCTCCGCTTGCAAGGCCGGAGGACAGGGAAACGTCTGCGAGGTCTGCGAGTGCGCCCCCGGAAGAGGAACTTGAGCCGATGCCTCCTGATGCGACCCATCCGTCGGCCCACAAACCCGCATAGACCGGATTGAGTTTAAGGGTGACGACTCCATTCACCGTGACCGGGACGAACCAATCCAGTTGATTCCCATCAAGAGTGATGCTCTCGAAGAAAGCAGAACCATCGTTTTCGATTCCCCAATTACCGTGATACCCGGACAGAGAATCAACGAAGACCGCCTCATCCCTGAAGGTTACACTCCCTGTCACCGTACCCCCAGAGAGCTTCAGATAAGTGGAAGAAATCGTGTTCCCGTCCCCATCCTGCGTGGCCTTCGTAGCAAAAGGAACGGTAAGGTTGTTCGTCGTGCCGTTTTTCGTCCATGTGAGGTGGTTGCCACTCGTTCCAAGTTCTGTCACGAACTGGCTCACATCAATGCTCGTGTCCCCAATCTTCTTCCAAGAGGAGTCGGTGTAGACGTACTCCTCGTACTTGTCCGCTCCGCTTCCCGTGGGGCCGATGAGGTAAAGGACGTTGCTCTGCGGATTCGTCACCGCACTCGTCGATGCCGCAAACTCATAGTGGAAGTTGACCAACCCGCCGACGAGGTTGTCAACCTGCCCCTTGGTGTAGAACTCCGCGCTGACGGAATTGACCGTAATCGTGGAGCTACCAGAACCGTTCACCAAGGACACATTCGCCGTTGAGTTCTGGAGGGCCTTGACCGCTTGCCAAATCTCATACACGCCCCTCGCATTGACCGCCGCCGTGACATCATCCGCAGGAGCGGAGGCCATCGCTTGCAACTCCGTCCAGGTGTAGACCGTCTCGATCAATCCACTACCACCGCTACCGCCCGTGCCTACACCACCGGCAGCAAGCCAGCCGTCGGCCCAAAGGCCCGCGTAGATGGGATTGAGCTTGAGGGTAAGGACGCCGTTCACCTCCACGGGGATGAACCAGTCCAGGGTGTAGCCGTCGGCGTTCGCCCCTGCCCTGTCAGCGAAACCCGCGGAGGCCTTGACGGTCACCTTGGTCACGGAGTCGGTGGTCTCGTCTATCACGGAGTCGGACAGGTAGATATACCCGTCGTCCACAGTAATCGCGTCAAGGGCCGCGAGGTTCGCATGGGTGTGACCGTCGCCATAACCGGCGGAACTGGACACCGAGGTGGAAGTGTTCACGATGAACCCAAGCCGTCTCAGGCGTTCAGATCTCGGACGTGGTGTCCGGTTGGCCGTATTTTTTGTGTAAGTGCCCATGCTATTCTGCTGTGTATTCGTCCAGGCGAACCTCCAGGAAGGTGGCGTCGGAGACGTCCTCCCTTGGGTTCTGCACCTCGCCTGTTATCATAAAGCGCCGGGTGGCCGGCTGCGCGTCATCCAGATAAACCCCCGGACCTTCAGGGTCAAGGTTTACCTCGCCGGACAGCACGAGCTTCCGTCCCGCATACTGGGAGTACAGCGTCCCGATGAGGAGCTGCTCCGCGCTCTCGGTCCTGTTGTTCCGCTTCAACTGGGCGACCTGCCGCCCGGTGGACGTCCTGACAAGGGCGCCCCTGGCTGTGGGGCTCGCCTGGGGAACCGTCCCGCAGATGGTCTCCAGCTCAAGGTCTTCCTTCGCATTGGTATTGGCGACCCCGGTGTGTTCGATGTCATTAAGGCTCGCATCGTCGAGGGTGAGGGTGCGCTTGACCACGGAGACCTCGGGGGCCTTGTACAGGAGCCAGCGCAACTTCTCATACAGTCCCTCCTCGGCAAAAGACCCGGAGGCGTCCGCGTGGAAGGTGTCGGTATCGTCGAAGATATAGATGCCATTGTAGACGCGGACCTCCAGATAGCCTCCTACGGGAGGATAAGGAATGTACTGTCCGTCGGGCATGCGCTTGAAGGAACCATAGGCCACCCACGGCTGCTTGGCGTTGTTCGCATCGGAGTAATAGAGCTTCCGCTTGGAAGCCTGCCTGCCCTCCGCCCAGGGTTTCCCAAAGTTCTGCCGGTTCGCCTTCCAGCCAAGGCAGCCCTGACTGTTCACAAGATCCATCTCCTTGTCATAGTATGCGAGCCAGGCGTCGCCGAATGGAGCGTCGCCCGTCACCCATCCGTCACCGACCGCAGACCAGGCCGCACAGGCCGGGATGGAGTCCGCGAGGTGGCCGTGCGCCGTGATGCCGGCGTTCCTGTAGTGATACAAGGCAGTGCCGTTATCGTCATACAGCACGATAGCGATAGGGATGAACGCCTGCTGCCCCCAACTCTGGAAGTCCTCGTAGTTGTACCGCTCGTTTCCGATGTCCTCACTGGGTTCCTCGAACGGATTGTACCGCGGATCGGCGAGCATCTCCATGAAGATGCGAATGAGGTTGCCGTTCCTGTCCTCCGCCGACAGGTCGGGAAGATAGGCCCGCTTCGTGGTGAGCGCCACCGTCTGGGGATGGCTGCCCGGGCTGATACCCTTCAGGACCGCCGTACCCTCGGCCAAGGGATTGTGTCCGCCCTGGAACCCTACGGCGACGCCCTCGGACTCAGTCCCGCCAAGCATCGGATAAATCTTGAAATAACGGTTCAGAGATCCGATGGACGCGAGGCCCGTGCACTTTGCGGGATCATTGGACCGGAAGATGGTAAACTCGATATTCTCGTCCACCGGCGCCACCAGCTGCTCGGACTGATAGAACGAATAGCGGTCCGGGGTCAGCGTGCTGGTGTGCAGGGTATTGATATACTGAGACCCGTAGGTGTCCCCGTAGACGAAATCCGGAAGCATCGCCGCGTCTGCATACGGCGAAAAGGTGACCTTGATGTTATTGAAAACCATCCCGGTGGACATATTCTGACCGGAAGCACTCCAGGACAGGGCACGAGCCTTCTGCTGCCATATGGCGTTGATGTCGAAGACCCATATCTTCCCGGCTTTCTGGATGAGCTTCAGCGCAAGAGGCTGGAGGATGCCCTCCAGCACCTTCTCGTAGTCCATGGCTACCCCGTCTTCGTCGTAGAAGTTCTCCGACGTGATAGACAAGGCAGATAGAGTCGCGGCGGTGTCGTCCGTGAACTTCGTCGAGGTGATAGCCTCGTCTATGACACCGTAGTTAATACCGGAAAGGGCGAGAGCACTTTCCAGGATCTCGCGCAGGGTCTTCCTTCCGGTGAGGTTGTACGGAATGCGACCGAGGGGGCCGAAGTCGTAGAAGGTGAGCTCCACGTCATAGAAGGCGCCGCGGTCGTAGGGCTCACTGTAGGTCTCGGTGTCCAGACAGCCGGACCAGTAGAGCGCGCCGTTTCTGTATACGTCCAGCCGGATGTCCCCGGGCACCTCGGTGTAGAGGTCCGCGTAGGTGCGGTCGCCGGGCGATTCGATGGTGAGGGTCGCCATGGATCCGCAGACAGGCTCCTCGGGGCTGCGCTCGTCCCACTCGATGGTCAGCGGTTCGTCAGCGGGGAAGGTAAGTTCACCGACCTCGGGGAACGCGGACGCGGCTTCCTGGAGAATCTCGCACCTCCAGACATTGCCGGCAAGGGATAGGAATTCCCCGGAATATCGTAGTCGCTTGGCCATCGTTAAGAGCTTCTACTATAAACCGGGGAAAGGGTCTTCTGGTACCTTAGGACCGCGAGGACCGGCGGCGGTCCTTCTTCAGGGTGCCATAGAGATCGCGGCCGCGGATCCGGAAGTCCACCTCGCCGCCGACGGCCGCCGGCTGGATATATTGCCGGAGGGTGTTCAGCGGGGCGATGACCTCGGGGTTATGCTGCGCGCCGGCATATTCGCCCATCAAGCCGAACGTCGGGCCGGAGATGACGCCACCGTTCGCGAACTTCGGAAGGTTCGCCAGGGCGGCGAGGATTGACGCCACGGCGGCCACGGCCAGCACCGGACCGACGTAGGGAATGGAGGCGACGGCAGAGGCGCCTCCGGAGGCCGCAGCAGCGGTGTTCGCAGTGGCCGCTGCGTTCTGCTTGACAAACAGGGCGGTCAGCTGGGGCAGCGCCTGGGCGATAGCGGACAAGAGATTCGAGCCCCACTCCAGCCAAGCGGCCGCAGACTCGCCCACCGCCCCGGCGAGGTCACGGAACACACCGGACAGGGCACCGACCGTGGTCTGCAGGGCCTCGGTCTGCGTCATAGCGGCCCCCGCATCCTTGACGAACGTCTTGAGATCCGCACCAACTAAGCCCGGCTTGAGGCCCTTCTTCTTCGCCGTTTCTCCCATAATGACCGCGCCCGGTCCGGAAAGAGCCGCCACAGAGCCAAGAGTCTCGGTAGACAAAGACGCGCGGCGGGCGGCCAACAGGGCGTTGTACTCCTGGATGAGCTTCCGCACGGCCTCATTCTCTGCGCCGTACTTGTTGATGAGGCTGGTGATGCCGGAACGCATGGCGTCGAGCCGGACGACCTCGTCGCTCTGCTTCCCGCCCAGCTCCTGGTTAACCTGGACGGCGCGCTCCACCGCGGTCGCATAGTCCCGGACAGCCTCGGCGAGACCCTTATGCTTGTCCGCTGATCCTCCGGCTGCGTTCCCTCCGGCATTGACGGCTCCGGCCAGATCCGTGACCGCGCCTTCTTCCTCGCCCATGGTGTTGATGCCCGCGTTCATCTGCTCCAACCATATCTTGTTCCGGGCGTACTCGAGCACGCGCAGGGACTTCCGGTCGGCAGCGCTCTTGTGCTCCTTCGCGTTTATCCGGTCTATGGCCTGGTCATACTCCTCCAGGGTCGTCAGCGTGCCGGATCCGATGAAGGCGTCACCCAGGGCGGCGGTCTTCGCTTCGCGCCTGGACATCCCCTTCTGCATGTTGGAGAAGACGTTCAGCCCGCGGGCGAACCGGTCAAAGACCTGCGTCAAGAAGCCGGTTGACTTCCGGAACTGAAGGACGAGGTCCTCCCAGGCGGAACCCACACGCTTGATGGCGCCCTCCAGGTTGTCCGTCATCGTGTTGTACATCCGGTCCAGGGCGCCGTTGGCGTCGCCGAGGGCGTCGTACAGCTCACGGACATCCCCGGCCCCCTTGACGAGGGCGCTGAAGGCCGCGACGGAACGCTTGTCCGTCATCTCCAGCTGGGTGTTCAGGTCCACGCCCCGGTCGGACAGCTCCTGCAGGGCGTCGATGATCTC
Organism: Bacteroidales bacterium; assembly: GCA_017439305.1. Classification (GTDB taxonomy): domain Bacteria; phylum Bacteroidota; class Bacteroidia; order Bacteroidales; family UBA932; genus Cryptobacteroides. The sequence continues at coordinate 11,482 of JAFSJK010000038.1, forward strand.
CGGCATCGTGGTCGCCGTATGACCGAGGCCCTGCACCAGCTTACCATTAGAGTCGGCGAGGTTCAGCAGGATGTTCCTCAGGGCAGTGGCTGCGCTGGAAGCGTCGAAGCCCGCGTTAGACAAGACACCCAGCAGGGCGACCGTGTCCCGGGCGTTCAGGCCGAAGGAAGCGGCGACCGGGCCGACCACGGAAATGGAGGTCTGGAGCTTGGAGAAAGACAGGGCGGAATTGGATGTGGAAGCCGCCATGAGATCCAGCAGTTCCCCGGAGTCGGAGGCACGCATCCCGAAGGCCCGGAGGGCAGCGCCGGAGAAGTCGGCCGCACTGGCGAGGTCGGTGCCGACGGCGGCGGCGAACTTCAGGACGCTCTCCTGCATCGCGGTGATCTGGCCCTCCGAGAAGCCCAGGCGGGCGAGGGAGGTCTGCAGGGAGGTCACCTCCGCAGCGGTGAAGGACGTCCTCCGCCCGAGCTCCATCGCGGACTCGGTGAGGCCGTTGATCTCGGAGGCGGATTTTCCAAGGACGGCGGCCAGCTCGGAGTTGGCGCGCTCGAACTCCTTCATCGTGTTCACCGCGTCGCCCACGCCCTTCACGAGGGCACGCACGCCGACGAGCCCCGCGGCCATGCCCGCCAGGGACTTGGTGAGTGAGCCGGTGAGCGACCGCAAGCCGCCCATCCGCTTCGGCAGCTGTTCCGCCTGGACGGCGGCGCCTTTGAAGGCTTTCTCCAGCCCGTCTGCGTTATTGGTCAGCGCCTTGAGGTCCTTCGCGTTCCCCTGCAGCTTGTATGTTATGCTGATTGTCGATCCCATCGCTTGCAAATTTCTCTTTCAAGTACTCGAACCTCTCCCGGGTGCTCTTCTTCACGGGGCCCTTCTTGGGCTTCGCGTCCCACGGAAGAGGGAGCAGCTTCCGGGGGTCCACCGTCTTCTTCAAATGAGGCTGCACGAAGATGGTGGCCATGACTCGCGTCCGTTCCCAATCACCGTGCAGCCTTTCTCTCTCTCGCTCCGCCCAGCTCCGGTGGACCTGGTTGAACTCAGCCGGAGACAGGGCGCAGAAGTCATCGTAGGAGAGGCCGATGCAGCCCAGGGCCACACCCAGGGCCTCCTCGATGTCCGCTAACTTTTTTTTTCTTCCCCGCCTCCGTCCCCGGGCGCCGGATCCGGCGACTCGGGCTGGTTCGCCAGCAGGTCCTGCATGGCGAGCATGTCCTCGGCGGACAGGTTGTCGCAGAACTCGTCAAACGTCAGCGAGAACGGGATCCGGTCCGCGACTGACGCAGACGCGAGGCAGGCATACAGGAGCTGCGCGACCTCCTCGATGTTGCCCGAGTCGAGCTCCTCCCGCGCGAGGTCCTTACCGGTGACCCTCTTGAAGCGGATCATCGCCCCGAGGGTCATCCGGAAAGGATAGACGCGGTCGCCGACCTGGATGTTGATGGCCGTTTTCATACAGGATTAGGTGAGGCTTTCGCCGGTGATCTTGGTGGGGTCGAGGGTGACCTCGCCGTTGTTCTCCAGCGTGCCGGAGTAGGTGACGTCGTCCTGGGCGGGCGCGCTCTGCTCCAGGGAGGCGATGACGAAGGAGCCGGTCAGGTACGGGTCGGTGCTCTCGCGCTCGAGGGCGACGACCTCGACGGGCTGCCCGGTCTTCCAGGCGTTGAGGAGGGTCTTGAAGCCGCCCTCGGTCTCCTCGTAGTTGGTCAGGCCCTCGAAGGAGATGCTGACGCTGAGACCGGTGACTCCCTTACCCTTCCACAGGCCGGCGGAGATGGAGGCGGTGGCCACAGGCTTCACGCTGCGGTCCTTCGTCTCGGTATTGAAGGTCGTGGTGTGGGTGGTGCAGTGGCCGATAGCCTTGCCCCCCACCTTCAGCAGCAGGTCGCTGCCGTTGACGTATCCAGTTTTGACAGTAGGCATAATTCTGCAGTATTAAACGTTGTTGACTCTTACAGTGAAGACGAGGGACTGCGCGTAGGCGTCGTCCGCCCACCCCTCCTCGGATCCTTCCAGGTCGATGGATCGCGCCGCCAGCCGGTGGCCGTCCCCGTCGTCGTAGACCGCGCTCTGGTGATCCAGGCAGGCCCTGACAGCCTCAGCCAGGTCGATACTCTCTGCGTAGGTTTTGGCATAGCAGAGCATCTCAACGGCGACAGTGTCGGCACCCTGGCCCGGCCCCTTCGCCAGCTGCCTGTCGAAATTCGCACGGCGGTAGCAGACGTAGGGAAGCTGAGCATTCGCCTCGGCGACCACGGGATAGATCTTCGTAGCCATAGCAGCGACCCGCTCATCGGAAATGAGCAGGTCACGGACCAGAAGACCCACACTGAGTGAGGTGACGGACTTAGACGGTGCAGCCATATTTCTTTGCGGTTTTTTCCACGGAGGCCCGGAAGCTGTCCTGGAGGGTTTGGTTGATTTGCGGGCCGACCTGCTGGTTAGCTTTCACGATAAACTGGTAGGCAGGCATCCGGCCTCTGAAGGCGCCATTGAACAGGTAGCGCTTCCGGAATCCCGTCTTGGTCCTGTGCGAACCTCGGGACCCCTTCAGCCGCCTCTCCTTGGTGCCATCCTCGGCCCAGATGAGGACCGGCTTCTCCAGCCCAGCCCGATTGAGATGGAATCCCTTCTTCGCCACGATCCGCGTATGGTCCTTGCTCTTTCGGAGAACGGTGCCCACGGTGACACGGAAGCCGAGCTTCTGCTTGAACACCAGGGCCCGTACTCCCTTCTCGAGGTCCCTCCCACTATGGATTGACGCACGAAGGTTGGAGATAGACGCACGGCGGAGAAGGTTCGCGGTAGTACGGAAGGCCCCCTTCATCGCCTTGCTCCGCTGCTTCTCGTCCATCTGGGCAAAAAGCTCGCGGAGCTGGCGGTCGTCATATTCAAGGGTGCGCGCCATTACTCGTTCACCCTGTCGCAAATGAGCCGCTTGAGGCCCTTCCGCCGATTGAACTCAATGGCTCCCACAGTGTAGGTGACGCCCTGATAGACGACCCGCCACTTCTCTTCCACCGAATGGGCGGAGTAGATGATTATCTCCACCCGCCCATCGGGAAAGAGCTCGGACGCTTCCTGGCTGAGATGGCCGGATTTCCAGTTCACCTCCGCGTGGACGAGGCGGCCATTCGGGAAGGAGATCTTCTCCGACCCGAAGGCGTCCGTCTCCACGAAAGGTTTCCGGAGCTCGACGAACTCGGTCAGGCGTCCCGCGATCATACCAGTCTCCTGAAAGGTTTCACCAGGGTCTGGACGGAATCAGGCACCTCGTGCATCGCGACCGCAGACACGCTCTCGCGCTGGTTGTACCAATGCGCGGCGAGCATGAGGGTGGCCTGCTGGAGCATCTTGGGGAGGTTTCCATCGTCATCCACGAGCTCCGCCTTCTCGCGGTTCGTGTAGGTAACGATGGTCTCCGTCGCTGCATCCAGCAGATGCTGCAGGTAGGCGTCGTCCTGATCGAAGTCGTCCGCCCTGACCTGCTTTTTGAGGAGCATGATGTCCAGTTCCATGGCTCAGATCAGTTTAGGAGTTCGCGGTCTTCGCGGCGGCCAACAGGAAGGCCTCCGGACGGAGGGTCTTGGTGGCGTAGTCCGTGTTGAGCACGAAATCGACGGCATCCTTGCGTGCCTGGCTGAACGGATCCACGATGAAGCGGAAGGTTCCGAACATGCCCATAGGCTGGTAGCTCCAGTCGCCGAGGCCGATGTACTCGGTCACGGTGTTGATCTTCACGACCTTGTTGGAAGCCGTGCATCCCAGGGCGGCGAGGACAGCGGCCTCGTTGTTCGGGGTGCAGACCACCTCGTAGTCCGGAGTGGTGACGGCGTCACAGGAAGCCCAGGTGCAGGTGCTGGAGCTGTAGGTGGACTTCTTGTAGGTCACCACGTTCTTGCGGAGGTTGTTGGTGGTGTACACCGGCAGACCGCAGAGCTTGTCGTCCTCGATCATCGGACGGAAGATGCCGCTGGAGTTGACCGGGGTGCCCTCCAGGATGGCCTTCATGGTCTTGGTCATGACCCAGCAGAGATGGTTGCCCTCGATGCCGGTCTCCAGGACCTTGGCCTTCATCACGTTGAGCTCGGCGAAGCTCGGGGTCTCGTGAACATTGATCATGTCCTTGTAGCGGTTGTCCTCGGTGGTCGGGGAACCGCCGCCCTTGGCCACGATGTGCGCGAACGGACCGATGAGGTTGCTGGCGCCGCTCACCGCGTCAAGACCGAAGACGATCTTGTTCAGGAGCAGAGCGACGGCCTGCGGCATGACCTTCTTGACGAGGGTCTCCATGACGCCGGCGGACTGGTTGATCGACTGGTTGGTGACCGGGATCGCGATGCCGATGCGCTCAGGGGTGGCCGTGAGCTTGGACAGGTTGATCTTGGAGTCGGTCAGGGCGACACCCTCTCCGGCGACGGTCGCCTCGACGATGTCATAGATCGGCCACACATAGTCGCCGGAGAGGCCGACAGGCATCGGCAGGCCGACGAGCTTGAGGATGAAGCCCTCGATGAGGGGATCCAGGAAGTCCTGGATGCGGAGGGGGATGATGCCGCCGCTGGTGGCGTCGGAGACCATCATGCCGGCGAACTCGCCTTCACGCATGAGAGTGATCTCGGTCTGCCGGCCGGCCTTGAGATTCTCGCGGACGAGCTTCTCGACCTGGGCCTGGGCGTCGGGGTTCTCGCGGAGATACTCGGCGGTGGCCGCCTGCATCCGCATCCCCAGGAGCTGGTTCTCGCGAGTCAGGGCCTCGAACTCCTTGGTCTCGGTCTCGTTGCGCTCACGCTGCTCCTTCTCACACGCATCAGCGATCTCGGTGATGCGCTCACAGTTCGCCTGGTACTTCTGCACCAGTTCGCGAACATTGATCTGGTTTTTCTTCATAGCAGGGAAAAACTTGGTTAAACAAAGATTTTATCATTTGCAGCGCGACGCATTTCGCGAAGCTGCTCTTTGATCTTGGCGATGTCCGGCTTGGGCTCCTCCGGCTTGGGCTCCTCCGGCTTGGCGGCCTCCCGCAGCTCGGTGTTGAACTCGCGGGCATCCACCTCGGTCCCGTCGTAGTAGGGATCCGCGGCGAGGGTGAAGTCATAGATGCCGGTGACGGCCTTCACCGTGTAGGTGATGTAGGACTTGCCGTCCCTGATCTCCACGGAGCGGGAGACGAAGCCCTCGTCCCAGTAGTGGGTGGAGAACATGAAGGAACAGCCGGCAAGGTCACCACGGCGCACGAGCTCCAGGGCCTTGTCGCCGTCGGCAGTGTTGGGCGCCTCGAACTCGAAAGTGACGCCTTTCTCATCCACGTTGTAAGTCAGCGTTCCCTTGCCCTGCTTGGAGCGGGCGAGGATGAGCTGCCGGTTGTGGAACATGGTGAACTTGATGTCACAGGCGTCGAGGACCTCACGGGTGATCGCCTCGGGGGCGATGACCTCCACGGCCTCCTCGTTCTCGTCCGACCAGAGGGGACGGGACGGAGTGTTGAAGAGGATAGCACGGCCGACGATCGTCCGGCTGGGGGCCTCGCCCTCGCCGGTTTCCCGGACGTGGAGATCCGCGCACAGGGTCAGGAGCTCCCTGCGGATCTCTTCGTTCTTACTCTTTTTCATCGTTGTCAGGGTTTTTCGGTTCGGCGGGCTCCGGCGCCGGGCCAACGCCCAAGTCGTCGATGCCCTTGAGGTTGGCGGAGACGAGGACCTTATCGCCGCCCTCGACGGTCGGCTTGTTCTCCTCCTGCCGCCACTCGTTCACGGTGTACAGGCCAGCGGCGATGGTGGCCGTCTGGTACTTCACCCGGCTGTCCAGGTCACAGGCATACAGCCCGCGCCGGTCGAACTGGATCTTCCGGCGGCCGTACTGCTGGGGGAGGAACAGCTTCCGCTGCAGCTCCGCCTCGATGTTGCGGAGAAGCGGGTTCAGGGTGTTGGACAGGAAGGCGACGTTCGCCATCTCGGCGCTCTTGTAGTTGTTCGAGGTGTCGTCGAAGACGAAGGACGGCGGCACGCCGAAGAAGCGGCAAATCTCCCGGACGGTGAACTTGCGAGACTCTAGGAACTGCATGTCCGTCGAGGACAGGGACAGCTGCTTGAAGTCCACCTGGCCAGGGAGCGACACGATGTGCTGGCCTTTGTGGAACTGGGCGTCGAGGTCGGCGGCCGTCTTCTGGAGTTCCTTGTCCTGGTACTCGCCGAAGCCGCGGACCGAGGTGTCGTTTCCGACCAAGCCGCGGACGTTGCCGCCGTTCTTGAATCGGTCGTATGTCTCGGCGTCGCCGACGCTGGCGATGCTCATGGTCAGGCGGGCGTAGTCGAGGACGGAGACGCCGAGGCGCTGGTCGGACAGGACCATGCCCTTGACGTGGATCACCTCGTCCTCGGTATACTGGCCGCTGATCCCGTTGACGGTGTCATGGATGTGATAGACGCCGCTGACCGTGTCGAAGGCGACGGTCCACCTGCCGCAGAGCACCATCCGGTCGATGTCCATCTTCGCGGCGGAATACACTGGGACGATGTAGGCGTTTCCCTCCAGCAGCACCTGCTGGACGACCTGCGACCAGAAGTCGAAGGCGCTCATGTACCCGTCCGGCTGGACGTTCATCAGGAAGGACAGGCGGCTGTCGAGGTCGTCCACGTAGATGCCGCCCTTGCGGCGCATGACCTGGACGGGCAGGGCCGCCACGGCATCCGACAAGAGCTTGACGCACCGGAACACGGTGGCGACGCAGAGCGCCGTGTTGCCCGAGTAGAAGGGCCACAGCGTACCGCCATTACGCGGCGTCAGGGGGACCTCGGAGTCAGTCCTGGCCTCCTGCTTGGGCGTAGGCGCCGGAGGATCCTCCCGGCGGAATATGCGCGAGAAAAGGCTCATGCGTGTGGATGTTTACCTACAATCCGCGCACAAAGCCTCAAATGGTACCCTACCGCTCGTAGTCGATGAACTGCCGGAGGCACATCAGGGAAACGATCGTGCCGTCAATCTTCCGCTCCGGAGAGCGCTTGATGGGTTTCTTGTTCTCGAGATTGTCCTCATCAAGGACGGCGTTCCCGAAGCAGAACGCATTGATAGGATTCTCGTCCAGGAATATCCTGCCGGTCTTGATTCCATGCTCGAAGGACTGCACCGGCGCCGTGAAATAGCCATAGGTCTGACGGACCGGCTTCAGGACATTCTTGGCGCCGGCGGCGGCAAGCATGTTCACGACCTCCTGGCTCTTCCACGGGTCGAATCCGATTGACAGTATTTGCAGATACTTGTTCGCATCGAGGACGCAGTTGACGATGACCTTGTAGTCAATGACGTCGCCCGGCGTGAGAGTGAGCCACCCCTGCTCCGCCCAGATCCTGTACAGGCGCTCGTTCGGATGCCCTTCCAGGGCGCCTTCCGGGAAGAAGTATTTCACGACGAAATAGTACGCCTTCTGGGCGGAGTCATAGACGCTGAAACCGACGGCGGAGAAGTCGTCGCTCTCGGAAAGGTCGATGGCGCACATCGCCGGAGGCCTCCCCAGGAATCCGCTCAGATCCATCTTCCTGGTCGCCTTCGATATCACCTTCGGAGTGATCCATGCGGCCCGCTCACTGATGGCGAAGATGTTCAGCAGCTTCGTCCGGAAGACCATCCGGTTGTCGGCGGAGAGCTGCGCGTTCGCCCATTCCTTCTGATAGAAATCCTCGCGGACGGTCACACCGAGATGCGGCTGCACCTTCCTCCAGGTCTTCGGATCTCCCTCCTCGTCGTCCACATCCGGAAGGAACAGGGCTGCGTAGATGCTGTCATTCTCCATTTCGCCGCGAAGGACCTGCATCACGCCGTCGAGCTCGCGGGCGAATGGACCGTCGATGACCTCCGAGGCCGTCGTGCAGACTACGGTCAGCGGCTGACGCCGGGCGCCCATGGACGAGGTGAGGACGTTCTTCAGGTCGGCGCCGGAATGGGTCGCGGTATCTCTCGCCTGGGCGTACTCGTCCATGATGACGAGCGAGGCGTTCAGACCGTCGAGCGTCTTCGCATTGGATGCCAGGCAGCGTATGAACGAATCCCGTCCTCCCTGCTTGAAGAAGATCTGCTCGCGGTTCACCTGGATGGCCATTCCGGAAGGGTCGATATCCCTCATGATGGCGCGGATCTCGTCGAAGCATATCTTCGCCTGTGAATAGGAATTCGCGCCGACGTAGGCCTGCGCGTTGCTGTCGCCGAACAGCATGTCGTAGATGGCCAGGGATGCCACCGAGGTGGTCTTCGAGAATTTTCGCGGAACGAAGAGATAGACGTCGCGGATGAGCCTCAATCCCTCGGCGTTGTAGAATCCGAAGATGTTGCCGAAGATGAACGCCTGAATCGGCGTCAGCTTGTACCGGCGCCGGTGATCCACGCCGGAAAAGCGTAGCGCCTCGTAGAATTTGAAGAAGTGGCGCACCTTCCCAGGACGCCACTCATATTTCCCCAGAAGATAGAAGAACCGGTTGACCCCGAGAATCTCATAGAGGTTGTGCTTCTCCGGATTCCAGATGACCTCGGTGACATAGTCCCCGATTCGCTTGTCGGTTCCGAAGAGCGCCGTCTGATGGACCGAGCACAGCATCACCGCCGACTCCTGGAGCCGGCGTGACACGTCTTCCTTCAGGCGTCGCAGCCCTTCTTTCTCCTCATCGGTCATTTCTCATCATCGTCAGACATCGACTTTATGAACTCGCTCAGCGAGTCCTCAGCCTGCTTCCGGTCCTTCTTCGACTTGACGTTCATCAGGAGCGCGTCCAGGTTCTTCGCCACGACCTTCGACTGCTCGCGCAGCTGGAAGATCATCGGATTCGGCTTGAGCCTCGGCTTCCCCTCCCGACTCTCCTCTTTGATGGTCATCTGCTTGTCGATGGAATCAAAGAGAGACCTCCTTATAGAGCGGAACAGGTAGATGTCAGTTGCCACCAGCTCGATCTGGTAGCCGAGCGTGGCGTCATAGGCACCTGCATCACGGAGGATTTTCGTGATGTAGCGCTTTATACGGTCGATTGCGCGCTCGGATTCCGTCTCGAATTTCGGCATAAAAACGTCCTTATTTCCTAAAAAATCTTAAAAACCAAGCCCCAGCGGGCCCCTCTCCCCCAAATGGGTTAAAAAACACCACGCGCGTGAAAAAGCCTGGCGGCGAGGTTTAGAGCGACCGGGGGCCTCTTAAAAAAAACCGCCCCCCTCTTCGCCGAAAAGTTTCCGGCACGCCGCCGAGGTCTTCTCGTCGCTTCTTTCCTTCGCGCCGGCCTTCGTTCCCTTGCCCATCTCCTGGTGAATGGAGACGTGGCAGTTGTGGCAAAGTGCCATCAGGTTGTGCGCGTCATACATCAGGTTCTCCTTCTCCATGCGCGTGAGTCCAGTCTCGACAGGGACGACGTGATGGACCTCCACGGCCGGGGACAGGATGCCCTCCTTCTCGCACATTTCGCAGACGGGGTGCCTGGTCAGGACTCCTTTCCGAAGCCGCAACCATCTTACCGTGTGGATCATCCGCTTGTAGTCCTCGTCCTTCGCCATCACTTTGTCCTCCGTGGTCGCTTGATAACAGGGGCGTGGCCAGCCTGGGGGGTGGGTTCCCACGTCTCGAATTCATCGAACATATCCCTGATGTATCGCTCGTCCTCATCCTCGGGCCCCAGCGCAGAAGCGGGCTGATACGGATTCCTGACCTTGTTCAGGAACAGGGAAATAAGAGTATTTACCACCTCGCAGGCATTCTTGAAGTGGTAATCCCGGACGATCTGCTGGAGCTCGTCGTATGTCTCCTCTCGTAGTGAGAGATTGATTCTTCGTCTCTTGCTCATTCATACGCCCTTCATATATCCGCGCACAAATGCCAATCAGGCACCAATGCGCCAGAGAAGGGCGCTTCCTTCGCTACTCTGTTTCCTGTTTTATATCCTCATTTTTCATGTCACGGCCGCCTTTCGTTCGTCAAAGTATTATTATCTCCGACTCGTGCCGGCGACTTACAAAAGCGAACACCTCGCTCCGCTCGACGACTCTCTCCTTAATGGACCGGTTATGCGCCTTCGCATAGGCCTCGCACCACTGTAGGTCAATCGTCCAGGAGATTCCAGGATCCGGCTCGCGGCCGTAAGCTCGCCACACCTTCAGCGGGAACGTCATCCGGTCCAGGGCGGCAGTATCCTCCACCGTCATGAACCATGACTTGCACGGACGACTGGAAAGGAAATACGGCCGGAATAGGTCCGCGGTGTCCGTGGATCCAGCGGCGACCCAGACAGTCCGCAGCAGCTCCCAGTAATGAGGGTCGGAGAGCCGGTGCGCGTCCTGGAAGAAGACCTCGCGAAGGCGCTCCGGGCTGTGCAGTACATCCCAGGCGTGGACCATTTTCTTCGCCACATTGGCGTCGATGTCCATCTGCTTCATGGATAGGAGCGGAATCCGCCTCGTGAATTCAGTCTGCTTCGGAATCATTACGCAGAATCCTCCATCGCTTGTGGTCCATATTTCTTCAGGGCCTCGTCTCCGGCCTCCTCGATACAGCCGAGGTGCCAGAGCCTATCCCAGTCGTCATACACGCCGGCATCCTTCGATGTCGGAACCAGTTCCGGACTCTCGATGACCGGCTTCCCGCAGCGCGGGCATATACCTTTTTCAAGCGCCATATCAGTCCTCCTTGATGATATACTTTTGTCTTGGCTTTGCCTCCATTGTTGTCTCCCAGGCATTGGTCTCCGGATTGTATTTCAACTCTCCCGGAACCAGCTCATACACCCAGCCGGGAGGAAGAGGGGGAAGATTGTTGTACCAGGTTCTCATCTGGTCCTGGAGGATATCCTCGACCATCGTACTCTTCCCTACTTCCTGCAGCACCTTCTTTAGGCTGTCGTTTAGCTTTACCTCGAGCGCCATATCAATCCTATTTCAAAAGTTCAAACTCATAGACGAACACCGACGGATTGCTCTCCCAGGTGCCATTTCCGAACACCCTGTCAATGAGCGACGCCGTCCTCGCGCAGGCTTATCTCCAGCAGTTTCTTCATCTCATCTGTTCATTTAATCAGTTCGTCGGGGAGTGGAACACTAACGGTGCCACCTGGCACACTTACATCTTGAGGTGGCACACTAATGCCGAGAATCTTCGCAAGCGACTCCGATATCAACCGTCCGTCCGGAAGCAGCACGGCCCTGACGGGGCCGCCGGAGAGGTCGTTCACAATGTCAGGCGCTTTCATTGGCATCTATTTCACAAGTTCAAACTCATAGACATACACCAAGGGGTTGTTCTCCCATGTCCCTTTTCCGGACAACTTGTCAATGAGCGAGGCGAAGGCCTCACGGGGAGATTCGAAGGGCTTGAATTCGACAATCGTCTCATCGTCACCAATCTTGCGCCGGACGGTGTAGGCATACCGCTCGTGGTGGTGCAGATTGAACCTGAAGATTCCCTCGCGGAAACAATCCTCGGAGGTGATGTCCTGCATCCGTTCGATGCGGACATTCAAGATGCGGACAAGGCGGGGCATCAGGACGGCCTGGACGAACATCTTGTTCCTCCAGCCGGCCTCATATTCGATATTCGGATGAAACTCATCGATGATGTATCCCGGATGGAGTCCGGCATCCTTGTACGACTGCGCCACGGCGACGGTCTCGCCGGTCAAGAACTTGGGTTGATACTCCGCGGGCGCCGGGTATTCGAATTCCTCATCGAGGACGCTGCTTGCGTCCATGAAGAGCGTTTCGCCTTTGAGACGAGACACGGGAAGGGTGACCTTTCCCCGCCGGTTCCAATCAATCTCGATGGGAGGTATGATTCTCCTCGTCATTGTCTTCTTGCCGGCAAGCACGGCCTGCGTGAGCCCATACCTGTCGCTGAACAATATCTTCTTCATATCAGTTCTCCTTTAGCCATTCCCAGATGTGGCGGATCATCACGTTGACGGTATCTTCCACGGACTGGGACGCCGGTGCCTGGGCCCGCTTCCCTCCGATGGACCGGTAGTATTCGTTCATCAGTCGGATGGAGTGATGGATCATCGACTCGATGTCCGCGTTCGGAAGCGGGTCGCCGGTGATCACCCTTCCCGTCACGTCTCGATACGGCTTCCTGAACACGTTATGCCAAAACGCGTTCGCGATATGACAGAGCGTATTGCAGACCGATATCGTTCCGAGCACGACGCGCTGGTCGGTCTCGAGCTCAGGGAAGCAGCCCATGACGGCGATCCTCGCGATGGTCAGGTCGTTCGACATGACGCTCTCGAAGTCATCCATCAGGAGGCATGCTTCATCGTATTCGTCCACGGTGAAGGCAGCGTAGAAGCGCCGGTTGAAGGCCTTGTAGGCCTCCATCCATTTCTGATGGTGATAGCGGTTCTTCCGGACGAAACCCTTCGCGGCCGGAGCGAGCCATTCGTTGTGAATCTGGTACATCAGGTCCAGGACGAGCACCGGCATAATGGGCTCAAGGGTCTGCCCGGAGATACGCTTGTAGCCGTAGCCGGCGATGTATTTCTCGACGATATCCTTCTTGGTCATGGCATAAGTTCGGATTTGATAGGCTGTATATACGGACGGAGACCCACACGGAAGATTCCGTCTTCGAGCTGCTCCTCGCTGGTTCTCTCCCAGCAGATTTCGTGGGTGTCACGCCGCACAATCTCGCCCGAACAATCTCGAATCTGGATATCGGATTCCTCGATAGCCTTCCAGATGTTTTCCTCGGCCCGACGCCTCCGTTCATCGTATTCCGCCTGCTTCCTGGCGTATTCTTCCGGCATCTTCGGAAAGAGGTCGAGAAGGCTCCCTTCCAGGGGCTTGCAGGCGCAGGACACCGTGATGGTCTGATTTCGCCGTATCTCGATTTTCATCTCCTATATCAGTTTCGGCTCGGACTCTTCGGCCAGCATCTTGTCGACCGTCCTCTCCCAGCGCTTCGCCTCCTGCATGCAGTATGGCTGCCGGCGCTCGAAATACGCCTTCTGCCACGACCGCATATTCCGGACGGCCTGTATGAATTCCTTCAGATCCATCGCTTACCGGACGATTACCCAATCCTCGAGCAGCATATCCGTCTGGGAGGCCAGCCAGCCGGTAAGAATCTTCCCGTCCGCCGTCTTCATGCAGATAGTCCCGAGAGCCTCAACCTCGCCTCCGTTCGCTTCCGCGATATCTTTCAAGATGGGGTCCTTGCACCATTCGGCCTTGATGGTTGCAGCCGGTTTGAGCCACAGGTACATTCCCTTGCCGTTCCATCCCTTACGCGCCACCTTCTTGCCCTGTTTCAGGGCTTCAAGGGCTTCTCCAAAAGTGTATAATCCTTCCATTTGTTTTTGATAGTTAGTGTGTCAAAAAGAATCGTATCTTCAAAAATTCATAGTAGAATATCCCGACGATGATAGCGAGCACCGTGATTGCGCAGAACGCCAGGATGATCTTCCCGAATACGGTCGGATTCTCGCTCTCATCAAAGAGCTCCAAGCTCCGCTTCTTCTGGTAATTCGATTTCGACTTCATAGCGTTTTTCCTTTAGATCACCGGCGACTATCCCTCCTGCGGGAATTCCGGCCTCCCTGATGAGCTCCGCTTCTCTCTCGGCCTTTGCCGCAGCATATTCCGCAGCCAAGCGGGCCAGCTCGAGGATTATGTCAAGCCTCATTTCACGCCGATTTTGATTGTCAATATCTTTCCTCCGAGCGCCAGCATCGCGGCGCCCTGGACGTCTTCCTGGGCGGCGACGAGACGAATCTCGACAAGTCCGCCGGGGATGGGATTCAGGACCTCGAAGCTCCGGATGGCGCACTCGAATTCGTGAACCATCGGCTGGGGCTCCGCAGGATCCTCCTGGATAATCTTCTTGTCGGCCTCCTCCCGGATGGCGTCCGCATCCTTCGCCCAGCGCTTCGCGAGAGCTGCGCGCCCCTGCTCCGCCTTGCATTCCTTGCAGAACGCCTGGAGGCCGTCGGCGGCATGCCCCTTCCCGAAGGCGGAGATCGGAAGCTCGCGACCGCATTTCCGGCAGACCTTGACACCGGAGGCCAGCTCGGCCTGGGCGGCCTTCTCCCTCTCGGCTCGCTTCTTCTCGTTCAGGCGCTGCCGGCTCTTCTTGCCGGCCTTAGCGACGCATTCCTTGCACTCGCTCTGGTGGCCGTCCTTCATCCGGCGGTTCGTGCTGAACTGGAGCAGCGGAAGCTCGCGTCCGCACTTGGCGCAAACCTTCGTCCTGGGAACGTACCCGGGCTTCTCCACGGGCGCCGTGCTCGCCGGTTCGTCTGCGGGCCTCTCCTCGAAGCAGTCCTTCACCATGATGGGTGAGATAGGCTTCGGATGACCGGAGCTCTTGAAGCAATACGGGCCGTCATTAGTCGCCTTGTAGTGCTTGCATTCCTGACAGTGCGGCATTTCGTCAGTCCTCCTGTTTGATGTCAGCGTTCTCCATGATCCTGCGGGCCGCCGCGACGACGGCGGCTTCGTCCAGGTGCAGCTCCTTCGCCAGCACGATCAAGAACCCATAGAAGCGAAGGTTCATAGCGAGCGCGGTGAGCGGTTCCAGCTCCTGGGCGGTTACAAATGTCACTTTCATTTCAGATTCTCCAGTTTCGATTTCACGAATACCTCGACCACGAAAGCATCCTCGTGTCCGCGATAAGGCTTGCGAACCAGCGCGTCGGGGCACATCCCCAGAATCATGTGCCCGAGTTTGTTCGCGATGCGGCTCTTGGCTACCGCCGGAATCTTGTCGTCTGAATACCTCTGTCGGTCCGCGTCAGTCACGACGTATCCCACGATGACCTGGGTGGCCTTCTTGAAGCCCCTGATCTCATCGCGAATGTTTCTGATGAGTTCTGAGTTGTCGGCCCACTTCATCATCGCGGCGGTGTTGCGCTCCTCGACGACCTTGCTCCGCCTGTCGAGGGCTCTCTCCTTGTCAGTCAGCCGGGCGGATATCAAGCCGTTCCGCTTCATGACCTCGCGGGCGGATTCCTCGCGGGATTCGACATACTTGATGCGCTGCTCCAGGCGCTGCTCCCTCCCGTGCAGGCGGAAATACATCCACAGCTCCACGAGGGCGAGGATGATCATCAGGATAATCAGGATTGTTTTCATGGCTATTGGTTTACTTGGTTTGTCTTTCGTTGTCTTTCAGACAGGCGTCGATGTAACGGACGTCGCCGGTCGTGTTCTTGTTCACCTTCGGATGGGTGCAGCGCGTATAGTAGCCTCCGGAGGTGTACCGCGCACCGGCGGCGTAGTTGCACAGGTGGCATATCGCCGGCGGGCCCGGCTTGTCCCAGGGACGCATGTTCCCGAGGTAAGGGATGGCGCGGACGGCCTCGTAGGACATCCCGAACACCTGTGTCTTCGGCAGCAGCGGCTTCACGAAATGCGTCTGACCCTTCTTCGGATTCGGAAGTTCGAAGGCGGCCAGCGCCAGGTAGCAGGATTCACCGTCGAACCTGACGGGGCCCGCGTTGTCCTCCAGGGGGATGCAGACGCGGTGGCACGGCTTCCCTCCGACGACCATCTCCTCCACGGTGACGTTCCGCAGCTTCATCAGGTCTATCTGGATGTTGTAGTTCATGACGCGGCGAAGGTTATGGATGCCATCTTGGCGAAGTGCTTCTTGACTATGGGGGCCGCGACGTCGACGTGGCGGTCGTACCAGTCGACGGGGAGGCCGGTGCCCGTCCACACCAGGTCGTAGGACTTCCTGTCCTCCCTCCAGGAGAGGCGGCAGCGGAAGGAAGGATTGACAAGCCAGAGAGGATTCTCCGGGTCGCCGGCGGAGCAGGCTACCTCGTACAGCTCTCCGCACATCTTCAGGAAGGCGGCGTTCGCCTTCGCCTGGGTCTCGCGGTCCTCGGCGTTCCCGAAGTCCGCGGACAGGCGGCCGGCGCCGCTCTTGAGTTCCCACATCCGTGCGAGGCCGCGCCGCTTCATCGGCGTGTCATACCGGCGCCCGTCCTTCGACTCCCAGCCCAGGGACTCGTAGTAATTCTCGAACCTCTTCACCTCCGCCGCCGGATCGGCGGCGTTCTTTTCCCAAAAAATTCTATAAAATTCTCTCCTCTCTTCTGGCTGGATGGGGCACGGTCTCCGTGCCGCATCAAGATGAAAGAAATATTTATCTGAGTGCTTACAAGAGTGCTTGACTACATTATCAATAGGCTCGGGTGCAGTTTCTGCACCTTTGCAGTGCAGTTTCTGCACCTTTATGGGTGCAGTTTCTGCATCATTCGGGTGCAGTTTCTGCACTCTTCCCAAAGGTGCAGTTTCTACACCTTTGGCTTTTCCGTATTCCACGGGTGCAGTTTCTGCACCTTTGGACTTTTCGTACAGGCTGTACGGTCCGAGCGGATCCCCGGACGAGACCCTCTTGAGCAGGTCCTCGTAGTTGGTCCAGTACTCGAAGGTGGACTTCCCGCGGTACACGACCTTGCTCCGGTTGATGTACCCCTTGTCCAGGAGACTCTTCAGGACGGCCTTGATGGACCGCTCCGATGCGCCGGTCCACTTCATCAGGTCCTCCGGGAAGGCCCGGTAGTGCTGCTCCCCGTCCTTGGTGAAGCCGTGGATCACGGCGAACACCAGGAGCGAGACGCCGCTCAGCCCAAGCGCCGATATCATCGGCTCCTGGATGACAATGTAATCGTTTCTCTTCGGCATTCTACATCGTTTCAAACAGTTTCGGCGACAGGGCATCGAACACGGCGGTCGCGGAGTCGTGGTCCACCTCCAGGCGGCGGCCGGACCTGTACCTCAGGAAGAACCGCCGGTTCGCCCCTGAGCGCCGGTCGGCCCAGGTGTCGAATTGCGTGTCCACCTTCAGGAGGGCAGAAAGCCGGACGCGGAGTTTTCTCCCCGTCGGCGTGGTGACCTGTATCGTATCCATCCGTCCCGTTCGAGGATCGGCGCCCGGCGGCAGGTTTCCGGGCGCTTCCCCTCCACTTTAAACTACCTTTCGATATGGCATCATCCTGCCTTGTGCTCTCCATCTATCCCTGCGCCATAGCCTAATCCGGGTCGCCCCCGTCGTTTGGAATGCCATAGATTGATTCTATGACTGCGTCCTCAAAATGTCCTGTCGTATCCGCTGATATTTTTGCGACGACAAGACTTCCACTCCAAGAAAAAAGAATCAAATCTTTTCCGTCCTTATCCCATTTTTTTGCGAGTCTCTTGAGGGAGTCGATGACTTTCTCCTCCTCTGGAGTGCAAGGAACTCCGGTTGGTGTTTCGTACTTTGCCATGACTATTTATCAGTTCGTTTCAACTATCTATTCTGTGCAGCTCGACATCGTTGTCGAGAAACTTCGCCAATAGTTCCGACCGCTTCTCCTTCGCTCTCCTCAACCCTTCGGCGGTCCCGGGAAAATACCAGGAGTCGCACGGGATCCTCCATTTTCTGGTATAGAGGACGACCTCATACATGACTCACCCCCCCCCGCTTCTTATAGTAAACTCTCGGCGCCCTGTACAGCCTCGTCTGAAGGACGTCCAGCGCCGCGGATATAGACCTCAACGCAGCTTCCCTTTCAGCCTGTATCTCAGCGAACATCCCGTAGCTTTCAGCGCACTCCATGCGGCCGTCGATTTCCGCCTGCATCTTTTCACTCTCCCATGCCTCTCGCCTTGTTTTCGCGTCGTGAACGGCATCGCCGACTATCTTATGAAGCCAATACCGCTCAAGGGTGTCCAGCCTCAACAGCGGATCCTTGTGACCAATCACATTCGCCATCACTTAGCCTCCTGTCTACTTGCGGACCTGAATGCCGCGATTTCTTTGCGATAAGGATACGCCTCGATGGTTCTTGCGATCCTGAGTGCGTCCAGCGTTCTTTTCAGCTCCTCTGGAGACAGTTCCTTGGTAGGCTGGCCGCTCGTGGGGGTCACATCGAAAAGTTCGAAACGGTTTACGAACGCCACAAGGAAAGCCTCGTTGCTTTTCTTTATTTCTCTCGCGAAGGCGCCTCTATAATACCCGTACTCGCTACTGAGTTCAGCATAGTCCAGGTCCGTGAGCTTAATTTTGATGACTTTCTTTTTCCGAATGATCAAACCGCCCTTAAACTCATCCGACGCGGATCCGAAATAATGCACAAGTATCTGAATAAGAAGCCGCCGTTCAAGTTCGTTTTGGTATCTAAACGTCCGGACCTTCTTCGCATCCTTGTATAGGTCGTCGACCGTCAGTCCGTACTCGCGGAGTTTCTTCTCCAGGATTTGTCTGGCCATTGTGGCCTCTCCCATGAAGCCGCGATCGGCGAGGGCGGCGATTTTCCGGAGTTGGTCCATGACCTTCTCTTCGGGCCTGTTGTCAACATTCGCCATCACTCCACCTCCTCGAGCTCCAGCCCGTCCTGCGGACCTCCGACGACATCCAGGCTTGTGACGTGGATGTAGTAGTCGATGTGGTTCTCCTCCGGATATTGGACCAGGCGGCCGGTGATCAGGACAATCTTCCCTCCGATACCGGCACCCAGGTCCTTCACCCTCTTCCCATCCTCGGCCACATGGCAGTCGAAGACCATCGGCTGGTAGACGCCGTGCATGTTCTTCGTGGCGACGTGAAGGTCGAACCAACCCTCCCAGTGGCCATCATCCCTCATCGTGATAGTGTGCGAGCCTACGCGGCCTCGCATTTTTACTTCATTCAGTGGTCTCATCTTCTTTTCCGTTTCATGTCTTTCTTTAGCGGTGTTACTGCTTCCGGCGAGACGGCCTTCAGAGTGCCCTCGAGCTCGACAAGCACCACCTGATCTTCGCCGAACAATCCATGTTCGACTGATATGATCTTCCCGAACTTTCCCCCCCCCCTCGACTTCGAGGGAGACGCGGACTTTTCGACCGACAAAATCTTTCAGATTCACGCGCAGTCCTCCTTCTTTTCAACGACCTTTCCGGCCGGATAGAACGCAGCTGTCAGGATGGCGGCGGACACGACGTCCACCAGGGCGGAGTCGCAGTGGATGGCGCGAGCGATCTGGAAGGAATAGTCCCAGATGAGGATGGCGCAGATGAGGATGGCGAGCATAGCCATGATGTAGATGAGCTTGTGTTTCATGATTTGAAAAAGATTTGAAAAAGTGAAACGTTGTTAATTGAATTACCTTACCAGGTGGTGGCGGTTCATGAAGGCGATGATATCCTTTCCGACGATGACCTTCTGCTTGTTCCCGTTCCGCTCATGGGTCGGTATGAGGCCGGATTTCCGGTAGTTCACGAGCGCCCTGGTCGAGCATCCGATGATTTCCCGGGCCTGCCTCAGCGAGTAGAGCCCCGAGGGCTTGGCTGTACATTCTGCATTCATATTTGAAAAGTGTTTGAGTTTCTCTTGGTAAAACCTCTCGGAGCTCGCACCCGGAGAGGGATCGTTCGTCGTAACCAAAACGAACACGGATGAAATGTGCTTTTAGCCGGCAGCCCGCCGGTTTCCTTCAAGGGCGGCGTACCTGTCGCGGTCGTTCCAGACCACATACCGCTCGACGGACGTCAGGGCCCGAGGGCCGTAGTCGTTGTAGCCGGTCACGACATACACGCAGACCGTTCCCTCCCTGGGCAGGCTGTTGACGAATTCCTCCGCCGCCCCCAGGGCGGTAAAGGTCACATCACGATCCCTTCCCTGGTTCAGGTAGTCCCGCAGTATGATTCGGTAGCGCTGCATATATGGGTCTATTCGGGATCAGAGAGATATTCGTCCATGTCCTCCTTCTCGCCCTCCATCTGGTCGGAGATGGCGTCGATGGTGAAGGATGCGTTCGACAGGAATTCCTTCGCGATGGCGAGGACCGGCAGCGGAAGCTCGCCGGAAACGGCGTTCCTCTTGTGGAACTGGTCCATTGTCCGGGCCAGCGCGTAGACCTTTTGGGAGAGGCCGTTGAACTTGTTGATAAGTTCCTGGTATGTGATTTCGTCCATAGTTACCTTGATTCACGTTCAGACTTTATTTTCTCCATGCGGTTGATGGTCACCATCTTGATCTGCGAGTCGAAGATGATCTGCGTCAGCGCGAACGGAACGAGGTCTTCTTCGGGGCAATTCTTGATGTAATCCACGATCCCCTGGAAGAACTTCATAATATTCTCAGAATTGCCCCCCCCCGTCCGGTTTTCTGAAGTTGTCGATGTGGCTTCCGTCGGTCAGCACGGCGAAGGCGATGTTCTGCGTGGGAATGATTTCCTGTTCCATGGTTTGATAAATTATTTGATTGTTGAAACTGGGTTGATATTCGGTTAGGACTCGCGCTTGACGATCGCGCCGTTGATGGTCTTGTGGACGCTGAAGGTCCGGCCGTCGGTGAGGCCGGCCTGGAACTTCGACACGCTCGTGCGAATGTTCTGGATGTCCCGGTCGGAGGTGGGGATTTTCGCGAATTGACCGACAGCAAGCCCATTCAGGGTGGCGGAATAGTCGACAACTCGATTGTACACGACTTCTTTTTCCATTCTTTTTATTACCTTTGGTTATAACTTTCGGCAACAAAGTAAGAGAAATTTTCTCAATAATCCAAACATATCAAGAATCTTTTTCTCAAATTGATTTGCCATGTGTAAGACAGTGAAAGAACGACTGGCCGCTTTTATCAAATTTAAGGGCCTATCTAAGAACAAATTCGAGACTATCTGCGGACTCAGTAGACGATACGTGAGTAATATAAGCAGATCTATTCAGCCAGAAACATGTGAGAAGATTTCTCTCAAATTCCCGGAATTAAATATGGGGTGGGTGCTTACCGGCGAGGGCGAAATGCTCAAGGAGCCGCCCGGTGAAGAGAATGTAGCCGGAGTCATGATACCTCAAGAGCTTGTAAGAATGTTCACCAACATGACCGAATCAGCGCGGATCCAGGAAGAGAATATCGCGAAACTTGCGGCAATGGTGGACCGCCTTACCGGCGGCGCCGAGACACAGAAAAAAGAGAATGCCGGATAATCCGGCTTCAATTCGATAGGAGAAAATGAAATGAAGACGGTCGAAGAAATCCATCAAGCGGTCGAAGGGTGCATAGAGAACCTCCACCACCTCGTCAGGATCCATCCGAAATGGGAGGCGGAACTCCCGGGTATCGACAGGGACGTAAGGCCTGTCGGCTACGAAAACCAGGTCAAAGCTCTCCAGATGCAGGAGGATGCGTTCGGCAGGGAGAGCAAGAGACTTCTCGTCACTTCCGTCGAGGAATGGTTCGCATCCCTGGGCGAGCTGACCGAGGCCGACCTTGAGAATCTCAAGGATGCCCTGAAGGCAGCGCAGGCCCTTGTGTCCAAGGAACAAAAGCGGCTCCAGGATAACAAGGAGACCGACGCCGGCAATTCATTATTCGAGAAGCAATGATCAAGATAACCAACGAACTTTCCAGGTTCTCGATTGAAGACCGGTCCGTCACCGTCAAGCTCCCCGACGAACCGGCGCCGTCACATTTCGTCGCCCTCGACGTTGAGACCGCGAACGAGCATCTGATGGTCTGCCAGGTCGGAATCGTTGAGGTGCAGGACGGGGAGGTTGTCAGCAGAAGGTCCTTCCTCATCCAGCCGCCGGAGAACAAATACAGTTACTTCTGCGTGCGGATCCACGGGATCACGCCCGGGAAGACCGCCGGCTGTCCGTTTTTCCCGGATGTCTGGCCGGAGATCCGTGACGCCATCGCAGGGAAGACCGTCGTCTGTCACAACGCCGGTTTCGACCTTGCCGCGATAGAGGCCGACCTCGACTATTACCAGCTCGGGGACGTGGAGGTGGACAGCGTTATCTGCACGTGCACGGAACTCGGGATGATGGACCTGTATAGTTGCTGCTGTTTCTTCGGGGTTCAGATGGAGCGTCATCACGACGCGGAATCCGACGCCGAGGCCGCAGCACGGCTGCTGCTTGCATACTCCTCCCGGCGCGGAGAGGTCGTGACCATCTACAAGAAAACCGAAAAGAAGAGAGAGTGGAAAGGCCGTGTCGCCACTAATCCTCCGGAGGGGTCTCCCTTCTCAGGGAAGACCATTGTCCTCAGCGGCGTATTCAGCCGGTGGGAAAGAGACGACCTCGCCGTCATGCTCGTCGACCTCGGCGCCAAGGTGACTTCTTCCGTTTCCGGAAAGACGGACTATCTCGTCATCGGAGAATTCCCTGGCGAGAGCAAACTGGCGAAGGCGATGGCCCTTCAGGAAAGCGGCGGCAAGATTCGGATCCTGAAGGAAGACGACCTGGCCGCTATGTTATGATTGTTTCCGTTGCTTATAACCAAAGTTTATACTATATTTGTTTGCGACCTGTTTGCAACTTGAAAAATGCCGTTTTGCAAGTAGTTAAGGTTCAGAGGGTTATCCGTTAGTGCACACACGCCTGGAAAGCGTGTGTACCCCAAAAGGGTATCGCGAGTTCGAATCTCGCTCTCTCCGCACTAAAATGGTCTACAGATACCTGTAGGCCATTTTTCGTTCATTTTTGTTACACCGTTGTCGCACCAAAAATCTTTGGTGGTAATGAGATGTGGAGAAATGTGGCCTGTTACTGTTTAATTTTCTATATTTGTGCTTGACACAAGAATCATAATAACATAGCATAACCACTCTATCTATGAGAAAAGTTCTATATTTGCTCATTATCCCGGTCATACTTGCCGGATGCGCAAAAGTCAAGGAAGTCGAACAGCCTCAGAATCAGGAAGAACTTCACGAAGTCGTCTTCCATGCCGGCTGGGACCCGGAGACCCGGACCGTCCTTCAAGAAGACGGAAGTGTTTGGTGGGAGCCGGGGGATGAGATCCGCCTATTCATAGTCTGGAATAATAAAGACTACTTTTTCTGGGATTGTAAACTCACTTCGAGCATTACCGAGCCCACCGCCAAGGCTGACTTTATCGGCCAAATTGAAGGTAGGGAGGAAAATACTTCATATATCGCCGTATATCCATACTCGGCGGTAAATGAAAACTATTATGCATCGGGATCTAGAGTCTTTCTAACCATTCCTGCCATTCAGGAAGGGAAAGAGGATTCTTTTGAAAAGGATTTGTTTGTTAGTGTTGCGTATTCAGATGATGAGAACCTCTATTTCCGGAATATCTGCAGCGGCGTCAAGTTCTCCGTATGTACACCCGGAATCAAGAAGGTTGTATTTACCCCGAGAGGCGGGTATTTTGGTTCTATCTCCGGAGATATCGTTTATGATGTGAAGACTGAGAAAGTATCCTCTTCGGGGAACCCCACTTCTGTTACGGTAACTGCGCCCAAAGAATCAGGATTTGAGCCGGGAAAGGTTTATTATGCAGTTCTTGCGCCAACGTCTCTTTCGGATGGCATCGATGTTTCCTATTATACCGATGATAAAGTCGCGAAATATCTTTATCCCAATCCAATCAATTTCAAAAAAGGTGTTTTCAAAAAGCTCTTTGAAAAGGATAAAGATCTTACTTTTTATCCCTGCCCTGCAAAGTCTGCCCAATTATATTCGTTCACACTCTTGCCGTGGGATGTGGATAAGACAAAGATTACAGATGTTTCATTCATCGTAAATAGTGACAAAACGACCGATATCACACTTCCTTTCTCTTCATCATCCTCTGATGAACTCGTTTATTTTGAACTGGATGGCACAACGGCGAAGTACTATACCCGGGCGGAGGTTTATGAGATAATGGATGCGTCAAAAATGTTTGAAGGCTGGGTGTCACTCAAGAATCTGGATCTTACTAATGTCGAAACAACCTTTGTTACGGACATGAGTGATATGTTTTCTGGCTGCTATTCCCTGAAAGATTTGGATTTGAGCGGATTCATTACATCAAACGTCACGACCATGGCCAGGATGTTTGCCGGGTGTTCCAGTTTGAAGTCGCTTGACTTTAGCTCTTTTGACACATCGAATGTAGAAGATATGTCGGGCATGTTTGGTGGGGCTTCTGCGATTGATCACATGCAACGACAATCGCCAGTATCCTGCAGTTCCCTGGAATACCTTGATTTGCATTATTTTAACACATCCAAAGTGAGAAATATGAGTGCCCTATTTGCAGAATGTTCGGGGTTAAAGGCGGTTGACTTATCCGGTTGGAATACTTCCAACGTGGATAATCTCGGCTATATGTTCTCGGGTTGTAGTTTTCTTGAAAATGTCGATCTTTCGTCTTTTGACACCCGAAATGTTACTGATATGAGTCAAATGTTCAATGACTGTTATAGTTTGAAGTCATTGGATTTATCCAATTTCGATACTTCAAATGTTACCAGTATGAGATTCATGTTTTCATGGTGCTTTGGGTTGCAGTCTTTGGATATTCATGGTTTCAACGCAACAAACATTACCGATGCCGAGAGCTTTTTAGATTGTGCTTTCAAAATGAAAAAGTTAGACATGGGCTCATTTGACTTGTCTAGTATTCCAAACGTCTATAGTTCTTTCAGTGCACTTGCCTATAAAAGTAAATCTGTTGCTATCAGATGTTCTGATGCTACAAGGCAGATTATTGAGAATTGTGCCGACGGTTATTATTTTGACCTGAATCATGTGACATGGGTGGGGTTAGATGAGCCCATACCGGATTTGCCGGATATTATCGATCCGAATTTGTACTATAGTGAAGATTTCAGTATGGACAAAAAAGTCAAGACTCTTCAGAAGGCCACTCAGGGAAGGGGAATCGACATTGTGATTATGGGTGAAGCTTACTCGGACAGGCTGATTGCGGATGGTACCTATGAAAGAGACATGAGAGAAGCCATGGATGTCATTTTTGACATCGAGCCAATGAAGTCATACCAAGATTTCTTCAATGTCTATATGGTTTATGCGGTATCCGAGAATGAGTCTTGGAAAGGCTCCACTGTGTTTAGTTTATATAATTATGGATTTAACAGTATAGTAGGCGATTCATATACAAAGATAGCGGTTTGTGACAAGCCATTATCTGACATTGCACCTGTAATTGTTTGTCACGATCCGAATGCATTTCCTGATGGGCGGTCGTTTGTCTGGTTGAATTTTTCAGTATCTTATGATAAGTACTATGATTATGGTCAGGCTTCACATTGTTTCGCTTTTTTGAGGAGTCTCGATGCGTATACCGTTCAGCATGAGTTTGGTCATTTGTTCGCTAAACTCGGCGACGAATATGTCGAATTTGATGAAGCAATCGGGGCTGATGAATTGGAGAGTCTCAAAAGGGTGGCTCTCCATACAGGAGCCTATAAGAATATTGACTTTACATCTAGTTGGAATGATGTGAAGTGGAATCGTTTCCTCAATGATTCCCGATATAGTAAAGAGTATTTGGGTGTATTCGAAGGTGGCTCAAGATATGCTAAAGGCGTGTGGCGGCCGACTTACAATAGTCTTATGAACTCCGGCACAGCTTATAATGCTCCTTCGCGAGAGGCAATCTATCATCGGATTCATAAACTTGCCTATGGCGTTGATTGGAAATATGATTATGAGACATTCGTCCAGCAGGACCTTAAGAATATCCCTTCAAGTTCCCAGTCTTCGCCCAATTATATGCCATCTCCGCTAATGGTTCCCGAGAAGCATTTCTTCAAAATGGAGAAATCCGTTTCTGCGGATGGCGAGAAGAGGATAACTATCATTATGGATTAAATGCATACTATGAAAGCAATCAAAATAATCGCCATAACAGCTCTGGCAATAGGGCTTGTGTCTTGTAAAGAAGAAGTGCAGGAAGTATTTGCTTCAAGCGTTTATCTGAACCCGACGACTGTTGATATCCCAATAGGTCGGACCGTGAGTCTTTCGGCTACGGTCTTTCCTGAGAACACGACGAACAAGACAATCACATGGTCGTCATCGGATGAGACCGTGGCGACCGTCCAGAGCGGTACTGTCTCTACCATAAAAATCGGTCAGGCGATCATCAAAGCCACTTGTGGGGATAAGTATGCCACTTGTGTTGTCAATGTCATTCCGATCGAGGTCGATGGAATAACGATCAACACGGAAGCGGTAACCTTGAAAGTTGGGGAGGCTATTACCGTTACGGCCACTGTGAAACCCGATAATGCCACGGACAAGACAATCACGTGGTCATCCTCTGACGAGTCTGTGGCCACTGTCCAGAATGGCACAATCACAGCCTTAAAGACGGGTCAGGCCATCATAAAAGCGGCTTGTGGCAACAAGGTTGCGACTTGCGTTGTGAATGTTATCATCGTGGTTGAGGAAATCACGCTCAATACGGAATCGGTAACCTTAAAGGTTGGCGAGACTTTTATCCTTACCGCCATGGTGAAGCCAGAGGATGCCACGGACAAGACAATCACATGGACATCCTCTGACGAGTCTGTAGCCACTGTCCAAGATGGGACCATTACAACCCATAGAATCGGTCAGACTATCATAGAAGCCTCTTGCGGAGACCAGCATGCCGCTTGTGTCGTCGATGTCGTCCCTGTTGCGGTTGAGGGAATCACGCTCAATGTGGAATCAGTAACCTTGAAGGTTGGCGAAAGTGTTACCCTTACCGCCACGGTCAAGCCGAATGATGCCACAGACAAAACAGTCGCCTGGGAAACAAGCAATTCATCCATCGCGACAGTTTCTGAAGGAACTGTTACAGCGAAGACCGCCGGGACCGCTATAATCACTGCCAGGGCTGGCGACAAGACAGCAACCTGCGTGGTTTCTATCGCTCTTTCTGGCAACCACGAGGGAACTTCCGAAGAAGACTGGGATGATTTACCTTAACCATTGAAATGAGAAGAGGCTAACCTTAAGTTAACTTGACTTTTTGGGCGGCCTCTTTCTCAACAATACACAGTGCGATAAAAGGCCAATTTCATCGCACCAAGACGAAATGGACGATAGATTTCGATAAGAATCGCAATATGTGACTTTCTCTCTGATGTCCCACAAATCTCAGATAGTCAATTGTTTGAACAGCTTCGGATAGTTTTGGGGCATTTCGCAATTTGCCGCGAAAAATGGGACTTTACTCTCGCTCTCTCCGCTTTATTTTTGGCCAAAAACCCCTTCTGAGTACATTCAGAGGGGGTTTTCTTGTTTTGGGCTCAAAAAAGTTGCACCAAAAATGCACCGATGGGGATGCTGACTGCATTTGTGGACTTCAGGATGGTTGGGCCACCTATGGTGTCTCACTTCGTAATTTGGTTTCGCGCAAATAAAAAGTTTATTCGGTGATAGTAAGGTTGACGGTGAGCGTGATGTGCTTCAGGGTCTCGATGTTAACAAGACGGACCACGCCGGCGTAAGTGCCGGGGGCCGGGCAGGCGTGCGTGACGTTGCCGTCCGCGTCGGTGGCATTGTCATTCCGGATGCCCGTGAACACCTGGAGCTTGCCGGCGGAAGCGTCTTCGAGCGCTTCACCATACTTGAAGATCAGGAAATAGGCGCTGTTCACATCGCCCCATTCGCAGATCTGGTTGTCCGCATTGAACCAGAAGCCACCGGGCAGATCGGCGGTATAGTTGACGGAGCCTTCGGTCGAGGTGATCTTGAACTTCGCCTCGAAGTCTTCATCGGTCAGGCCGAGCATGCTGCAGACCGCATCGTAGTCGAGGACCAGGGTGGGGCCGCCATATCCCGCCGTGAGGGACTGGGTGGCTTCACAGCTCATCGTACCAACCTCCGTGGTTTCATAGACCTCGGGCTGGTCCACGGTGAGGTTGAAGGAGAGGATGGCGTCTCCGATGCCGAACTTGACGGTCGACTGCACGCCGCTCTCTTCCCACAGGCCGCAACCGAAGTTGTAGTCACCACGGTATTCGATGTGGGCGCCCTTATAACCGGCAGCCTCAACACCGGCCCAGTCGGTGACATTGCCTTCCAGGGTGTACCAGTAGCCGTTGTTGGCGGTGAAGCCGCCTTCATAGACGCTGCCGTCGGTGTTGATGCCCTTGAGCGGGTAGGTGGTGCCGATTTCTTCTGCGGCCACGCTCTCCACGCCGAGGGCGGCGGCAAGCGCTGCAAGGTTGTTCTCGTTAAGGGTATAGACAGACTCTCCTTCCCTGTAGGAAACGAGCACGTCGATAGAGATCATCCCTTCAGGGATGATGGGAAGGATTCTGTCGGCGTAATCGCTCCAAGGCCATGTCGCCTTGTATTCATCCACACTCCCGGCCGGGACATATATCGGGCAATTGTTGGTATTGTAGAATAAACCCGTATTGGCTATGGGCGGCGTCAAGGGCAGAATCGAGATGTTGGTCAGGCTTGTACAGTCTTGGAAAGCACCCCATCCAATACTTGTCACATTGCCCGGAATCGTGATGCTGGTCAGGCTTGTGCAGTAAGAGAAAGCAGAATTCCCGATACTTGTCACACTGTCCGGAATCGTGATGCTGGTCAGGCTTGTGCAGTAAGAGAATACCCTCCTCTCAATACTCGTTACATTAGTGGGAATCGTAATGCTGGTCAGACTTGTACAGTTATTGAAAGCACCATCTCCGATACTCGTCACGCTGTCCGGAATCGTGATGCTGGTCAGGCTTGTGCAGTAAGAGAAAGCATTCCCCCCAATACTCGTTACATTAGAGGAAAGCGTGATGCTGGTAAGACTTGTACAGGCAGAGAAAGCAAAATTACCAATACTTGTAACATTGTCTGATATCGTTACATCCCCATTGGCGGATCCTCCTGCAACAGAGAGAATACGTCCGGAATCAATCAAAAAAAGACCATCAGAACTAGCAAATTTCCCAAAGAAAGACATAAGGGAAGAGCACGCGCTAAAAGCCCCGTCGCCCAAGCTCACCACACTATCCGGAATCGTAATACTGCCGGTTAGGCTTGTATAGTTGAAAGCACTCTCTCCGATACCCATCACGCTGTCCGGAAGCGTGATGCTGGTCAAACTCGTACAGCCAGAGAAAGCATAATCCCCGATAATCGTCACACCGTCCGGAATCGAAATGCCAGTCAGACTTCTACAATATTGGAAAGCAGAATCCCCAATACTCGTCACACTATCTGGAAGCGTGATATTGGTCAAACTCGTACAGCCAGAGAAAGTACCATCTTCGATACTTGTAACAGTGTCTGGAATAGATAGGTTGGTCAGACTTGTACAGTCCCGGAAAGCAGCACTCCCAATACTAGTAACACCATCTGGAATCCTAATGCTTGCAAGACTTGTACAGTTACAGAAAGCCCACTTCCCAATACTTGTCACTCTATCCGGAATCGTAATGCTAGTCAGACTTGTACAGAAGAAAGCAGAATTCCCGATACTTGTCACATCGTCAGGAATAGAAATGCCAGTTAGACTTGTGCAGTTAGTGAAAGCGTTATCTCCGATACTTGTCACCGGCCCGTCGAAAGTGAGAATCCCCACCCCGTCGGCATATTCGTTGGAGACAATGCTGGCGCCGAAGGCATCCGAGTTATAGGGGGTAATGATTGAACCGTCTACGCTCGTGTAAAAAATGACGTTATTCGGTTGGGAAAGTTCCACCTCGATTGGTGTCATCTTGGATAGGTTGTTCCGTTCGATGGTCAGAGTCTTTTCCGTTGACTTTTCATAGACTCCACCTTGGCCGGAGACTGAGACCGTAAAGCCTTTGCTAAACGTCACCGGCGACACCACAATCCAAAACTGCGAGCTTTCCTCGGCGGTTGCACCAAGAGCCACGGGTGTGTCGCAGGCAAGGGTGATTGCATCCGTAGCATCATCAGCCATCACCACTGTAGGCGTACCATCAATGGGCATCGTTACAGTTGCTTTCCCCGCCAGTTTCTCACCGTTATTGCCTTTCAAGGTGATGGATGACACGGTAACGCCCTCTCCATATAAGCTGAGCCGCAGGAAGCCACCTACACTCTTGTACTGAAGAACATTGTCCTCGGAAACAGAGACCATTGTGTTGGCCCCGAGGCCGAAAGTTTTCTCGGCATAGTGCTGCTTGGCAGGAAGAGTCAGCGTAAGGACCTCTTTCTCAGATATCTTCGTTCCCTCTTGATATGGATACACGGAAACCGTATGAGGGATGGGATTGCCCGTCACGTATTCGACGCCATCGACTTTGCTGAAACCGCCGGAGTTGTCGCCGGTTTCGCCAAGAAACTTATACTGTTGATTGTAGGTAATCTTGCCGAAGATGCTCACCCGGTCATCGGCGGTCCAACGGAGAAGAAGGTCTTCATTCGCATAGACCCTCGTTCCATCTTCGGCGGGCTGCTCAAAGGAGGCATAATAGATTACGTCATTCTGCTGCGGAGTCTTGAAGTCTTCCTCCTGAATGGAACAAGAAGCCACCAGAGCGGCGGCAAGTCCTAGGTATAATGCAAAGCGTTTCATATCGTGTACGTGTTTTACCAGTCAATATCAGGATCATCCCCGCCGCCAATAGGTTCGAGGTTGGATTGGAGAAATGATGTCTCTAAGTTCGTGGCGATTATTCTCAAGGAAGGAACTTGGTATTCGTTCCGTGTTTTGTCGATGATTCCCATTAGCGTGATTAGTTTCTATCTGCAAATATAGAAACTTTTGACGGCATCCCATTGCCGACTAAAGAAAAAGAGAGACCATCACGGCCTCTCCTCTCCAATCTTGAAACTGCTCAACAGAGCATTTTGTCTAGTCTTGTCGGTCAATGCGATGTAAGGTTTCATCGTGTCGTAGTCGTTGTGCCCGGTGAACGTCATGACCATCTCTGGTGACATCCCCTCTTCAAGGGCATGAACAACAAAGGTTCTTCTGGCGGCGTGCGTCCCTATCACGTCACAAAGGGGCGCTGTTTTATAGACAGGTTTCTTCCCGCAGTACTGCATCACTTCCACCTCCCTGGCGGCGCCCTAACAGAACAGCCGACTCCGAAAAGAGCGAGCACGTACTGGGCGGTATTAAAGAACCGACTCAAAAAAGAAGGAGCAGGTGAATTGCTTACAACTTGTAAGCAGTTAAGATTGAGAGCTGTCGACGGAAAGTTTAGACAAACGGATGTCGCTGATACTCAAACGATTTTCCGCATCATTCAGTCCGTTCCGTCCGAAAAGGCGGAACCCTTCAAGCAATGGATGGCCCGTGTCGCCAGTGAGCGGATTGACGAAATCCAAGACCCAGAGCTGGCTATCTTAAGGGGTGCGGATTATTACCGGATGAAGGGTTATTCGGAAGGTTGGATCAACCAGCGGCTCCAATCTATCAAGATGCGCAAGGAGCTTACGGATGAATGGAAGGCAAGAGGTATTCTAAAGGAGAAGGACTATGCCATTCTTACAAACGAACTTACCAAGGCGTGGAGTGGACTTACCGTTCGGGAATATAAAGACCTCAAGGGACTCAAAAAGGAGAATCTGAGAGACAACATGACCGATATCGAACTGGTCTTGAACATGCTTGCCGAAGTATCGACGAAAGCCATCTCCCAAGCAAAACAGCCCACCACTTTCAGTCAAAGCAAGAGCATCGCCAGAGAAGGCGGTGCGATAAAAGGTCATTTTCATCGCATCAATACGAAACGAACGGTTCGTTTCGATAAGAATCTCACCCCACCCCGTCGAATGGAAATCATTAACACACAGTAAATTACGTATTTTTGCCTACTCCAAATCAACCAGGTACTTTCTTATAACTCTCTTTCTATCAGCAACTTCCATTCGACGGCTCGGCCCGCCAAATACACCTTACAATCCCTGAAATCGAATTGTCGCGTACACGGCCACTTTCCGTGCGGCCATTTAGCGACGGCGGTTGACCGGGAGGCGGAAAATCACAAAGTAAAGGCCACCTCGTACTGAGGAACGACTTTCACCTCCTTGATTTCCAGGACAGAGTCGCCTGTGAACACCGGAACGTTCGAAGCAGGAAGCGTATTCAGGAAGGGAGCCTGCTTCCGCAGGGGGCGGAAATAAAAGCCCAGGTCATCGCGCTGCATTCCCTCGGAGAAACGGTTCAGGCCTATTAGCCAGGGACCGGTTCCCTGCCAAAGATGGTCGGCCACCACGCGGTTCTCCAGGAAACCGATGGCTACGTCTCCGGTATAATCCAGGGACAGGAAGTATTCATGGACACCGGGCTGCGGCTTTTCCGTAAAATGGACCGTCAGCCGCCGGTTACCAACCCGTCTCACCTCACAAACAGGGTCCACTGCTGCGACTTCCCGGTGGAAGGGAACAAACCTTTTGCCGTCGAAAACCGTATAGTCGAAGCACGGATTACCCAGGTTCAGCAGGGTGACCTGTCCGTCGGCTTCCATTACCGTCGCATCGGTAAACAGGATCTTATCTCCCACTTTCACAGCCTGTTCCGCCTGCCGGCGGGTCAAAGTCGTGACCTGGATGCCCCGATACTTGAACGTGCTGCCAAGACCGGGCTGGGGACGGAACGTCCGCCCGCCGGAAAAGACGAATTCAGCCGGCATCCCTTCCGGAGCAAAGAAGAAATAATGATTGCCCATCCGCATCAGCGGCTGCGCCGTGGCATATTTCAGCAAGTTTTTGCCCATGGGAAGGTTGAAGGGCAGGATGGCCGCCTCGTCCCTCTGCAGCCGGACAGGAATCCGAAGCGACTCCCCGAGCAGTTTGACGACGACATCCGCCTGCATGTCATGCCGGCCGTTGTCATGGTCCTGGAAATTCACCAGGAAAAGGAATCCCGCCCCGTCCCGGGTACGGATACAATAGCGGAGGGTCTCCCGGTCGTCCGGGGTCAGCCGGTCCGCCCCTTCGGGCAGGACAGTTTCCATCGACGCCAGCTGGCTGCCGAAGTCCGCGATGAAGTGATGGAGAACCCGCAAATTCCGGTATACCGGCTTCTCCAATCCATATTCCCCAAGCGGAGCCTGGAAATCGTAGGTGACCTTCGGGTTGCCATCCGACAGGAATTTCTCGCCGTCCGGGCCCAGCGGTGAAGTGCCGCCCTGGTACATGTAATAACCGATGGCATTGGCACTGCTGCCCAGGCAACGGACAATCATGGCCTCGGCCCCCTTCGGATGGATGACCGGCCGCTTGTCATAGATGATCTGGATGCCAGCCCCCATTTCGACGCTGAAGGAGGGGTAATCCTCCGGATTGTACCGGACCGGGGCGTAATCCGGGTCCTTGTGCAGGTCCTTGAACAGACAGAATTCGCTCTGGGCATTGACATCCCCCCAGACCGGGTAGGGATAGCCCGCCGTAACCGGAATGCCGTCATACCCGAGGACAGCGGCGTTGCCCCAGCCGGTGGCAGTATAGACCGGAGTGATAAGTCCCCGCTCCTTCGCCATGGACAGCAAGGTCCGCATATGGAGGTCCCCCATTTCGGGAATCGAAGTATTGGCCGTGGTCAGGTCTACCGCCTCCCCCGGATAGCCCAGCGCCCAGCTGGCCGCGGAATGCTGGTGCTCATTTTCGACCTGCACACCGATGACCGGACCTCCATCCTTGTATAAAAGCCCCTGGACCTGCGCAGCGACCTGGTCATAGAGCAAACCGACATACTGCAGATAAAGGGCATCGTTGGAACGGATATCCAACGGTTTGGTAAACAACCAGTCCGGCAGTCCGCCGTTACGCATCTCCCCGTGGCAGAAAGGTCCGATGCGAACGATGCTCCAAAGCCCGACCCTGCCACACAGTTCTACGAAAGCACGCAGGTCCTTGTTTCCGCTCCAGTCGAAAACGCCTTCACAGGGCTCATGGACATTCCAGAACACATAGGTAGGGACCACATTGATCCCACCGGCTTTCATCTTGCGCAACTGCTCTTCCCACTGTTCCCGGGGATAGCGGCTGTAATGGAACTCGCCCAGAACCGGGATGAAGGGTTTCCCGTCCATTTCCATGTAGAAACTGTTGAAGGCGATGCTTCCCCCGGAGGGAGAGGTGCCCCCCAGATGAAGGTGGTCGTTGCGGATAGCCATCGGCTCGGCCGGCGCTTCGATGGTATAGGTCTCCTGCGCCTTCTTTCTTTCAGGCTTCCACCCTCCCAGGACAAAAGCCGGATCGCGGTAGGAGTCCAGGAGACGACGGTCTTTGGGAAGGGTCAACTGGCGGGAATAGCGGTGGCGTCCGGAGACATCCACCGGCTTTCCGCTGTCCATGTCCCGGGTATTGTATTCCAGCATGACAACCGTAGGCTCACCCAGGGCGCTCCAGCCCAACGGGTTGAAATTACGTGTCCGGCAGTCGATTACAACCATTTCCGCATCGGTGTAGGACGAACCGTGGTTGAAAACGCAGCGTCCGTAATCGGCAGGGATCTCCGAGAGGCTCTCGAAGGTGCATTCCACGAAAACATCACCGTGGGCGGGCTTGAAATTGCGCACCCAGGTGAAGGGACCGCCCCGGTTCCTGAACGCGCAGCGGTAGGCGAAAAGACTGCCCCGGCCCAGGATGGTATCCCCGCCCCCGTCCACTTCGCATCCTTCCAGGTAAACGGTACCATTGGCCTGCAGGGCATCGCCGTCGCCGATGATATGGACCCCATAAAGGGCGATGCGTTCCCCATTCAGGAACAAACCCTCGGCCTGACCGGTCAGATCGGTAGCGAAAGTGATGTCCCTCAGCACGATGTCCGAACAGTGGTCGAAGGCCACCGCCGCCCGTCGTTGCGGGAACGTCCCGGCCCGTTCGTTGGTCTTGACTGTCATCGGATGGGGGTTGAAAACCTCATTGTTGGCATAATGCACCCGCGTCACATCGGCGCCGGAACCGAGGATGACGACATTCGACTTGTTGCGGACGTAGACGATTTCCTCATAATCGCCGGGAAGGACCCGGATGACGGCCTTGTCGGCCGAGAAATCGGGGATGGCATCCAACGCGCCCTGAAGCGTAGAGAAATCGCCTTTCCCGGAAGCGTCGACGGTAAGCGTATCCTTCAAAGAGGGCGCCCCGGCGGCCGTGGTGAAACACCAGTCCTTGACACCCCGGAACTTGCCGGAAGGAACGGAGATTACACCGTCATCCAGGGTGACACGGTATTTCCGGCCATATTCCAGCATATTGTTGTGCGGATAGATCACGGCGGTATTCCCCCGGACCAGGACCGGGTGGAAATGGAACGCGTCCGTAAAGCCCCCGATGATCGTCAACTGGTAATCGGGCGGCGTGGGCTCCGCCGTGCCGGACGGCGTTCCGGGAACGGTATTCCGGTTGGTCGGGACGAAAGTCCGGGCATAAACGTAAGGAACTTTCGTATAGTCGATATCCGGCGCGTAAGTGCGGCTTTCCGTCGGTCCCGCCGGAACGGACAAGTCCAGACTGTCCACGCATTCCCCGGTCCCGGCATCGAAGATCCGGATCCAGCCAGCCGCTCCGACAGAGGGCTTCTCATTGAAAGTCAATGTCAAATGTGTGTCCACATTCACCGCTTCCGCACCCTTGGATGGGAAGAAAGTGACCTGGGAGTAAGCAGGCCTGGACATAACGGCCGATACGGCCAGTAGCACGAAGCAGGCAATCTTTCTCATGGGACTAAAGACTCAAGCTATGGTCGATGCAACCCGGATACTCCTCCGGATAGTGCGTCACCATCAACAACGTTTTTCCGGGGGCGCCGCAATACTTGTCCAGCAGGGCCTTCACTCTCTTCCGCTGCGTCTCGTCCAATCCCTGCAAAGGCTCGTCCAGGATATAGAG
This sequence comes from Bacteroidales bacterium, assembly GCA_017439305.1. Classification (GTDB taxonomy): domain Bacteria; phylum Bacteroidota; class Bacteroidia; order Bacteroidales; family UBA932; genus Cryptobacteroides. Next base: position 46,984 of record JAFSJK010000038.1, read on the forward strand.
CGGCGGATCCTTGACAAAGGCGCGCGCGACAAGGCACAGACGCTGCTCCCCGCTTGACAGGCGCAGAAAGGGACGTTTCGCCAGATGGGCGATTCCGAACTCCTCCATCCATTGCAAGGCGGTAATCCTTTGTTCATCCGTCGGCCGACGGAACAGGCCTTCGGTATCGAAATGACCACTCGTGACGATGTCCAACGCCGGGGCATCCACTTGGAAGGCGCGGTGAAGCTCCGGGCTTACGAAACCAATCTGCCGCTTGATGTCCCAGATTGTCTCCCCACTCCCTCGTGGACGTCCAAAAAGCTCGATATCATGCGCATACGCCTGGGGATTGTCTGCACAGATCAGGCTCAGGAGCGTGCTTTTGCCGCTTCCGTTGGCTCCGGTCAGCGCCCAATGCTCCCCCTGCCGGACCGTCATGTTCAAGGAATCAAGGATGACACGCTCGCCGTAACGGATCGTCACATTCCGCAGCCGGATGACCGCAGGCGGCAGAACGCTGTCCAGATACGCCTCCCGCGGAACTTTTCCGCTGGTCTCCCCGCCTGCGACGGGGATTACATGCGTAATGAACGGAGGGATTTCGGCGGCACGCGAAAGGACCAGAACCAGCGTTGTCGATACTGATAATGCGGCCAGCAATTCCGTCAAAAGAGCCCTGGTACGAGGGTCCAGGCCAATATAGGGATTATCAATGACCAGGATTTCCGGGCCGCCCAGCAAGGCGCGCGTCAACTGATACTTGCGCAATTCACCGGACGAGAGCGTCACCAGCGGCTTGTCCAGCAGAAGATCCATCGAGAACAAGGAAACCAATCTCCGGAGGCGTTCTTCCGCCGCGACCGGATCCTTGCTTTCCGCCGCTTCCTGATGCAGCGCTTCCCCAGCGGAAGGAGGGTCTCCCTCGAGGGTGAACAGATTCCAGCGCTGCTGCATGAAGAAATTGCGGTCGCCGTAACTGCCGTACGAATCGCGGAAAGTGATATACTTCGCACCGGTACGCCCCGCGAAAGCCGCCGCCAGCCGGCTTTTGCCGGAAGCGTTGTCCCCCACCAGGGCGACCTGGTCTCCACGGGAAATGTCCAAAGCCTTCATCTCTTTACCGTTCATGACTTTGTAAAGTTACATATTCTATGGAGAAATACAACAAAATGCCCCACTTCCGAAGAAGCAGGGCATGCAACATTTTCGGTCACAGATTCTTACCGTCTTTCCGCCGCCTTGAAAAGGTCGTCCTGGAAACTCCGCTCAATCACCTTTTTGATGCAGGTGTTGGTTGCCCTGTAACCATTGAACATGGTGGCATCGGCCTGCTGGGTTTTCGCTTGCCAGAGCACTTGGCCGGACTTGTCCAGCACGGAAGGGGTAAGCCAGGTACGGGGGCTGTTGAAAACAATCCTCTTCTTAGAGACAACCTGGAGAATGAAATCGGCCTCTTCGGGCGTGGGGACGCTGATCCAGGATCCCGCATTGATGAGTTCCCGCGTCACATCCTCGATTTCGTCATCCGGGATGGGATGCTCCTCATCATTGACAAGCTGGAAATACACTTTGTTTCCGGAAGCGACCACCTCCGAAAGGCTGTTTTGGGCAAGGGCGCTGGTCCCCAGAAGGCCCAGGATTACGATGAAAAGAAATCTGAATTTGTTCATGTTATGTTGGTAATTTGATGATTTAAACATGATTGGCTGAATATAGCCTGTAAAGATAGAAAAAATGAACGGATGTTCTCTATCGTGCTTCGGCAAAAACAGGCACACTATGGCCAAAAAGACGGCAGTCAGCCTTTGATTACCTGCTCGGCCGCGGCGCAGAGCGCCTCATAGAAATCAGAGCCGAACGCCTCGGTAAGCGGTTCGCGGAGGAACTGGTAGGCCCGGATCCCCTCGCGGCGCCCTTTTTCGAATGCGCACCGGCAGATATCCCAGCGATGCAGGTTCAGCCCCAGCCGGCCGCCGCCCAGTTCCACGACACGGACTGGATACAGCTGGCAGGAAATGGGCTTCCGGAAAGAAGATTTCCCGGCAAAGAACTGACGCTCGATGGAGCAGAAGCAATTCCCGTCCTCGAAAAGACAGAATGCACACTCCTCACTGCCGGGAACAAGCGGGGTCACCAGGTCCCCGTCCCGGTCAATCTCGAAAAATCCCTTCTCCTCCACGGCCCGCCGCCCTTCCGGGCGCATCAGCGGGGAAAAAACGTCGTAATTGGCCTCGATGGGGTCCAGTTCCTCCTCTTTCAGGGGCGCGCCACTGTCGCCGATGATGCAGCAGGCACCTTTGCAGACCGGATAATCACAGGCGAAATACTCCAGGATGACATCCTCGGAAACCAGGATGTCACCGATCTGGACGATGGTTCCGAAAGCGCGTTTATGTCCCATCACTCAATGACATATTCGACGGCCGACCCGGCCGCCAGGGATGACAGCATATCGGAAAGCCGGGCCGCCGTGATGCCGCCGATGCTTTCCTTGTAATGGGAGACGAGGTCTTTCCCGATCCCGTACCGGGCCACCACCGACGTGACGACGGTGGAAGTTTCCGACAGTTCCCGGGCCGTCTCCGCCTGGACCATCGCCTTGATGGCATCCAAGTCCTTCGGGGAAATGGTCGCCGAAGCGGCATTCCGGATTCCCTGGCGCACGGCAGGAAGAGCCGCCGCAGCGCCATCCCCCTCACAGGCGATATACATCCACAGACGCTCCTGCGGATAGGAGTGGAAGCCTACGGTCACGTCCGTGGACAGGCCAGTCCCCTCCAGCGCTTTAACTACGTGCCGGCGAAGGACTTCCGCCGCCACGCTGGAGAGCACATAATTGACACCGGACAAGGCATATTCCGTATCCAAACGGACGTAAACCCCCTTGGGACCGTCAGCCGACGTATGGGTGGAAACGCCCGGAACCGGCTGATAGCGAAGCGTCTTGCGGGGCGCCGCCCCCTTCTGGGTCCGGAAACCGCCCACATAGCGGAGCAGGATCCGCTTGACCGTCGCTTCGTCCAGGTCGCCCGCCAGGACAAGCATCGCCTCGTTCATCCTGGAGAAGCGGCTTTCGTAGAAATCGGCCGCCTTGACCTGCGTGGCAGGCCCCAGGGCAGCCGGATATTTCTTCGGAGAATAATTGAAACCGGGATACATCCAGGCGTACAGGCGGTCTTCGATGCTTTCCCGCGCCCAGGCCGCATTCCGGAGATAGATATCGAACTCACCCCGGTTCACGGTCCGATCGTTCGCCAGGGAAAGAAGGGCTTTGACAAGGGTCTGGAGCTTGGAAGAGGGCGCGCTTCCATGGATGGACGTGAAGGTCAAAGCCACTTGCGTATCCATCTTGATGCCGTTCACGGCCAGATGGTCCCGGAAATCGGGAGCGGACATCCCACCCGCATCAAAGAGGGACAGCATGTCGCCGAAGTAACCGCCCTCCCCTTCCGCGAGTCCGTTCACGCCGGAAAGACCTCCGTTCAGCAGCAGGGCATAATCGAACATCCGGGTCCCGGGAGTCTGCTTATATACCACGCGAAAACCGTTGGAGAAAGTCCAAAGGACACCATCGGAAACCGGTTCCTCCTTCGTATCCTTGATACGTACGCGGGGGCAGGATACCTCCATGGCGGCCGTATCCCGCTGCCACGAATAATCCTTGGCGTCCTGGAAAGTGGAACCGTAAAGATAGGCCAGATTGTACTGGAACAGGGCATTGTCCTCGTCCAATGAATCCAGTCCGGCCCGGTATTCCAGCGTGAGGTTGGAGAGCTGGCTCAGGAGCGATGTCGTAAACTGGTTGAACAGGCGGGTCTCCGTGCTGTCGGGAACATTCTTCAAGGCAAAGAGGCGGGTTTCCTCGTGAAGGGGTGCCAGGTTGGCCCCATACAGGAAGTGGGCGACACAGCGGTCCACATAGCGGTGGTTGGAAAGCCGCTCGTTCCCCCGGCGGACCATATCGGCCATCATCGCCCTCTTCGCGTCGCTAAACTCCTTTTCAGGGATGCCGAACCCGTCCAGGCCGGCCAGCGTGCCGGAAATCACCTTCATGGCCGACTCCAGATGTTCCTTGTCCGTCAGGACTTCCACGGCATACTCCTCGTCGCCGCCGGTCTCCGTGCTGTTCAAGTACTGGAAATCCAGTTTCCCATAGGGAATGCCCGCATCCCGCAGGCCACGCTCGATCCGGCGGGTGGCGATGGTCTGGAACTCACGGCTGAAAATGCCCATGACCAGCGCATGGGCCGTATTCATCTGATCTTGCGGCGTCCGGGGAGAGGCATAGGCAACACGGACAATGCCCCGGTCGCTTGAAGGAGTGCGGTGGAACACCACGGAGGGCATCACCGAAGGCTCCCACACATAATCGGGCCCGTGGCTGCTCTGGACGAGGTGCTGCGGGACCAGCATCGAGAAGATATCCATCTTCTTCTTGAACTCCACGGGGTCGATGTCCCCCGCCACGATCACGGCCTGGTCGGCCCGGGAGGCGGCCACCTGGGCGAAGGTTACCAGCAGGGTGGAATCCAATACGTTCCCGTCATACACCGGAACCCGGTCCAGATGAAGGACCGTCGATCCGTCGAAATCCCTGAAATAGCCTCCGGGACGGGGGCCGATCCCGCTGCGGGAGAGGAACTTCGTGTCCAAACTTTCCAGAGAGCCCTTGCCCGGAGCCTCGTCCCGCCGGACAAGGGCGAAATCGGCATATCCCTTGACGTCGTCGTTCTTGACCATATAGTAGGCCACACCGCACCGGAGCGTCCCTTTTTGTATTTTAGGATCCACGGGAAGGGACGGCAGGACCTGCGCTGGCACAGTTCTTGAAAAAGTCAGGAGGGCCAGGCTGAGAAGAATATGGAAAAGTCGGGTCGACATGGATTTAACGCAATTGTGATGCAAAAATAACATAAAAAATTGCTACTTTTGCAAAATGTGTGCAACCAGTAAAGGAAGTAAGTATAACAAATAAAACCGAACGTAAAGATGAAAAGATTATTTGTCGCCGTCGCGGCGCTCGCACTCGCCGCTGGAATCGCCTCCGCGCAGGACTACAACGCCGCTGTGGAAGCCTTCAACATGGGTGCCCAGGCTCTCGAGACCAACAAGGCCGAGGCCCTGACCCAGTTCAAGAGCGCTCTCGCCCAGTTCGAGGCCTGCACCGAGGAAGAAGCCGCCGACATGGTGGCCCAGTGCAAGAAGATCATCCCTCAGACCATCCTCTCCATCGCCAAGGAGCAGATCAACGAGGCCAGCTATGACGAGGCCGTCGCCACCCTCAAGGAGGCTGCCGCCGTCGCCGAAGGCTACGGGATTGACGAAGTTGTCGCCGACGCCAAGGAACTCATCCCCAACGCTTGGTCCCGCAAGGGTGCCGCCCTGCTGAAGGCCAAGGACTTCGCCGGTGCCGCCGCCGCCCTGAAGGAAGTGGTCGCCCTCACCCCGGAGGATGGCCAGAGCCAGCTCCTCTACGGCCAGGCCCTGATGCAGGCCGGTGACACCGACACCGCCGTCGCCGCCCTCGAGGCCGCTGCCGCCCTCGGCAAGGCCGACCAGGCCCACAAGCTCCTCTCCAATGTCTTCCTGAAGGAAGGTCAGGCCCTCCTGAAGGCCAACAAGGCCGCCGATGCCATCGCCGCCCTGGAGAAGGCCAACGGTTATCTGGAGAACGCCAACGCCTACAAGCTCATCGCCAGCGCCGCTACCAAGCTCGGCAAGAGCAAGGATGCCGTCGCCGCCTACAAGAAGTACCTGGAGGTCAGCCCCGACGCGAAGGATGCCGCCGACGTGATGTTCACCATCGCCGCCACGGCGCAGAAGGCGGGTGACAAGGCTACCGCCATCGAATACTACAAGAAACTCACCTCCAACGGCAAGTATGCCGCCCAGGCTACCGCCCAGCTCGGCGCCCTGCAGAAGTAAGTTTCAGCGTAACATAAACGCAAGAGAGGGAACCGGTATGAATCGGTCCCCTCTCTTTTTTGCGTTCACACGGTTCCTAATCGATGAGCTGGTTCTTCTCGACGGTCCAGCCTTCACGGTTCGCGAGGCCGCAGTCGGGACCGAGGAAGAGTTTCGCGGCTTCCAGGTCGCCTTTCAGCTGCCACTGGAGCCAGGCAAGGGCCGGAACGGTGAATTCACCGCCGTGCGGGAGGGAATAAGTGCCGCCGTGACCGACCGGATAGTTTGCGGCGAAGGCCGGAACCTTGACAAGCCGGTGGAAGTCGTCCATTCCGTTCCCGTATGCAATATCCTCCGGTCCGCCCAGGATGTAGATGACCGGGACGGTGATCTCCTGCAGCTTGTCCTTGGTGGGCATCGGCATGTTCGGAATTGCAACGGTCGGGTCGATGAAGAGGCCGCTGTTGCAGATCATGAGGGTGGAAAGGCGCGGGTCGGTGGCGTTATCCAGGGTCTGGAGGCCGCCACAGGACATTCCGGCAGCGGCGATGTGGTTCACATCAATACGGCCGTAGTAGGGACTGTTCTTGTCGGCGTTCTGCGCGATGGCCCAGTCGATGGATTCGATCTGCTGGGCGGAGGTGGACATCGGCCCCTGGTATCTTTCGTCCGTCATCGGGATATAGCCCGTGGCGATGACGAGAAATCCATGGGAGGCAATCTCATTGAGGAACTTGTAGTGCTCCCACGGGGAATTGGTGCAGGCGCCGTTGCCCCAGACGAGGACCGGCAGGAGGTTGTCCTTGCCGAAAGGACGCAGATCCTGCGGGACGAAAATGGTGTGCGCCTCCAGGGAAGGATCTTCCAGCATCAGCGCCTTGTAAGGGCCCGTACCACCCTCTTCCACCAGGCGGGACTGGCTGGCAACGGGAGACACGGACTTTGAAGAACAGGACATGCCCAACAAGGCCAGGCAGACCAGGGATGCCCAAACGGAATACTTTTTCATCATCGTGTGGTTTTGTTTAACGGAATACAAGATACTCATTTTTCCCGGGAATAGCAGGATAACTTGAAAAGAATGAACGAATCACCTATCCTATTAACCCGATACTATACGGAAAACCTTCCGGGAATTCCGTATAATTGCAGAAGAATAACCACGCCACTGAAACACAATCTCCGATATGAAGCACAAAATCTTCCTTTTCGGCGCCCTGGCTGTTGCCCTGGCTGCTCCGGCCGCCGTCGTTACGGCCATCGCCCTGTCCGGCAGTCCGGCCGCCGTCCCCGC
>JAFSJK010000039.1 GCA_017439305.1 Bacteroidales bacterium
CAAAAAGTTATAGAAATGAGCCAGAAAATCAGAATCAAACTCAAGTCGTACGACCACATGCTCGTGGACAAGTCCGCCAGCAAGATCGTCGATACAGTGAAGGCTACCGGTGCAAAGGTCAATGGTCCCATTCCCCTTCCTACCCACAAGAAGATCTTCACTGTGAACCGCTCGACCTTCGTGAACAAGAAGTCCCGCGAGCAGTTCGAACTCGACTCCTATGTCCGTCTTCTGGACATCGACGATTCCAATGCGAAGACCGTCGACGCCCTCATGAAGCTCGAACTCCCTTCCGGTGTCGAGGTCGAGATCAAGGTCTGAGGTCGATAAATTCGACCCTGCAAGGCAAAATGGTCTGGGATGCATTGCATTCCGGACCATTTTTGCTTATCTTTGACACTTCGAAAAACGGACTTATGATGGACAGATTCAACCTGGTGCGGGAATCCTTCATGAAGAAGGCATGTCCCGTGGAGATGCCAGAAGGGCTCCCTTCGGAGTATTTCGGCGAACTGGTCTTCGACCGGAAGAAGATGCAGAAGTACCTGGATGTCAAAACGTTCTACGCACTTTTGGAATGCATTGAGGGTGGAAAACCCTTGGACCGCAAGACGGCTGACGGCGTAGCCCGCGGCATGAAAGAGTGGGCTTTGGAACATCACGTCACCCACGTGACGCACTGGTTCCAGCCCCTGACCGAAGGCACGGCGGAAAAGCATGACTCCCTCATCGACTACGACGGAAAGGGCGGCGTCATCGAGCGATTTGACGGCTCGATGCTCGCCCAGCAGGAACCGGACGCCTCGTCTTTCCCCAGCGGCGGCCTCCGGGCTACCTTCGAAGCCCGCGGCTACACGGCCTGGGATCCCACCTCCCCGGTGTTCATCCAGTATGACACGCTTTGCATCCCCACGGTGTTCATTTCGTACACCGGCGAAGCCCTGGACTACAAAACCCCTCTGAAGAAGGCCCTGAAGGCCGTTTCGGACGCGGCGGTCCCCATCTGCCGCCTGTTCGACCCGGCCGTGAACAAGGTCTATTCCTATCTGGGCTGGGAACAGGAGTATTTCCTCGTGGACGAGGAACTGTTCGCCGCCCGTACGGACCTGATGATTACCGGGCGGACGCTGTTCGGACATAATTCCTCGAAGGACCAGCAGCTGGACGACCATTATTTCGGCGCCATCCCGCTCCGGGTCGCCGCGTTCATGCGTGACCTGGAACTCGCCGGACACCGCTTGGGCATTCCCATCAAGACGCGGCATAACGAGGTGGCTCCCAATCAGTTCGAACTGGCTCCCATCTATGGGGAGACGAACCTCGCGAACGACCAGAACCAGTTGCTGATGAATGTCATGCACTCCACGGCCCGTCGGCACGGGTTTGTGGTGCTCCTGCACGAAAAACCCTTCGACGGGGTGAACGGCTCGGGCAAGCACAACAACTGGTCGCTTGGGACCGATACCGGCGTTCCGCTCATGGCGCCCGGCAAGGACGCCCTGGGAAACCTGCAGTTCATCACGTTCTTTGTGAACGTACTCGCTGCGGTCCAGAAACACAATGCCCTGTTGAAGGCCACCATCGCCAGCGCGACCAATGCGCACCGGCTCGGCGCGCACGAGGCACCGCCAGCCATCGTCTCCGCCTTCCTGGGGCGCACGATGACGGAAGTGCTGCACAAGCTGCTGGAAGTTCCCTCCGACACGCCCATCGAAATCGCCGGCAAGAAAGGCTCCCGGATGGGTCTGGTGGAGATCCCGGAAATCTTCCTGGACAACACCGACCGCAACCGCACCTCGCCCTTCGCCTTCACCGGCAACCGCTTCGAGTTCCGCGCCGTGGGGTCCAGCGCCAACTGCGCCGGCGCGATGACCACCCTGAACGCCGCCGTGGCCGAGCAGCTGCTGGACTTCAAGGCGGAGGTCGACAAGGAACTGGCGGCCGGCAAGTCCTTGCAGGTGGCCGTGATGGACACACTGAAACCCGTCATCGCCACCATCATCGACACGGTGTGTTTCGACGGCAACGGCTACACGGACGAATGGAAGGCCGAGGCCGCCCGCCGCGGCCTGGACACCGAGAGCTGCGTTCCCGATATGTTCAAGGAGTTCCTGAAGCCCGCCTCGGTGGAGATGTTCGCCCGGACCGGCGTCTATACCGAGAAGGAGCTGGAGGCCCGCAACGAGGTCAAATGGGAAACCTACGCCAAAAAGGTCCAGATCGAAGCCCGCGTAATGGTGCGGATGTCCATCAACCACATCATCCCCGCCGCCGTCGCCTACAAGTCGTCGCTCCTGCGGGAAGTCTCCCTGTATGAGAAAGTTTACGGCGACACGGAGGGCTGCGCCAGCGAGCTGGCCATCCTGGACGACATCACCCGCTACGTGGAGGAAGTCCGCCAGCGTGCCCGCCAGGTCGAAGACGCCCGGGTGGAGGCCGATACCATCGAGGACGCCTATGCCCGCGCCAAAGCCTTCTCCGACATCGCCGGCATGCTCTTCGCCCTCCGCAAGCCCATCGACGCGCTGGAGGAAGTCGTGGACGACAAGCTCTGGCCGCTTCCGAAGTACCGCGAGCTGCTGTTCATTTCGTAATTTCCCGAAAGTTTGCTAATTTTGCAACGCGAAACGGGCCTTGTGCCCGCCCGGCCCCTTAGCTCAGTTGGTTAGAGCAGCGGACTCATAATCCGTGGGTCGTGGGTTCAAGTCCCCCAGGGGCCACAGAAAAAAAGACTGCCATGCCGGCAGTCTTTTTTCGTGGCTCCATTGAGGATTAGCGGACGAACTCTTTCAGGAGCTTGTGGAGGAGCTCGCTGACATAGGAAGTCTCTTCGGGATGGGAGCCGAAGGTCGGAGTCTCGTTGACAAAATGGACGACGCGGTCCGTCTCCCCGTCAATGACGGCGCAGTAGAGGACGTTGCCGTACGGGTCGCTGACGTAGTAGTTCTGGGACGGATTGGTCAGGCCGCGGATACCGGTCAGATTCTCGATGGCTTTGTCGAGGACTTTGGAGGCCGCTTTCTCGATCTTTTCCCTCTGGTAGCCAGCCTTGGTCTGGACATAGCCGTAGGAGTAGATCACGATACCGTAGCGGAGGCCGCTCTTGTCCATCATTCTCTTGAGGGACTTGGGGACGCGGAGGCGGTCCGCCTTGGCCGGATCCACATTCGGGAAGGTCTGCAACCACTTTGCGATGTCCGCATTCTCCCCTTCGTAGTCAGCGGGGATCATGTCGGAGAAGGGGAAGCGTTCCGATTCGATGATATTCGTAATCACCCTCGTCGCCGTTGCGGAAGAGTTCTCGTTGTAGAATCCTTTCCCGTCATCGCCGTACAGGACGATGTAGGAATAAGGCTGGATGAAGGCATACTCCGGAATGGAGGCCAGGTTCACGTTGGAACTCGTGTAACGGGAGGGGCCACAGGCAGCCAAGAGCAGGAGGGCGGAGAAGCCGAGGATCAGATGTCGGATACTTTTCATTGAGTGGATATTATTTAAGTTAAGTTGTTTCTTTTCAGGACAGGCTATTTGCAGACGGGGCGGATGGTGCGGCCTTGCTCCGTGCCGCTGCTCCCCCTGTAAACGCCACTGGAGTCAAAGTTGATGCGCCAGGCTGCCTGCGGATACCAGAGATCGTTTTCATCCCCAATCTCATAACCGCCGGCCGTTTGGGACCAATAGACACCTCCGGTTCCGGCATCGACCAGCGTACGGCCTTTCCAGAAGCCGGCGGCGGGAAGGAAGATGCTGTTGCCAGTGCTGTTGCTCGTGACCAGATAACCGTTTACGCCTTTCTGGGAAGTCCAGGTCCAGGTACACTTTTTCCGGAGTTCCGTCCATTGGGCATCCGTCGGAGTCTTCCAGGTTCCACCCAGCTTGATGGACGCGATGTCCAATTCGGGGCCGTCACCCTTGCGGCGGGCCCTGACGTATTCCGTCTTGGAATATTCAGAAATGGCGCCCCAGGAGTAATACCCGCCGAAATCTTCCGGATACGCCGCGTCCAGGTTGCAGGAACACCATTTTACGGAAAGGCCCAAGTCCACGGCGTGCATGGGCTCGGAGAAGTCTTCTGTGGTAAAGGAACTCATCTCGCCGACCAGGGAGGTGGCATTCACGCGTACGAAGGCCTTGTAATAATACGTTGTCTGCGGACGCAGGCCCTTGACAACCGTCGCGAACGCGCCGTCGCCGCCCACCTCGGGAGACCGGTATTCCCGGGTCTGGCTGGCTTCGAAGTTCTCGGTAGTGGAAACGAAGAAACCCACTTCCTTGAGGGTGGTCAGATGCTCCTTGGCGACTTGGCCGTAAAGCGTGGCCGTACCTTCGTCGACCTGGGAGACACCCGTGGTTACCGGCTGTTTTTCCGCGCAGGAAAAAACCATCAGCAAAAGGGCGAGACAAAAGATGCTTCTTTTCATAAAAGTAGTGGTTAGTATCTTCAAAAATACGATTTAAAACGGACAAATCAAATAAATGCTTATTTTTGTACGATAGATGGACCGGAAAAAGAGCTCTTTTTTCAAGAATTACGGAGCCACGCTTCTCCTCTTGCTGGGATTGTTGGCTGGCGGCGTGTTGGGTGCGCTCCTGGGGGAGAGCGTCCGGGTCCTGCGTCCTGTCGGGATGCTGTTCCTGAACCTGGTCTTCGTGCTGGTCGTCCCGCTGGTCTTCTTCTCCGTTGCCCGCTCCCTCGTGGTGATGCATGAGAGCGGTGTCATCGGGAAGGTACTGGGGACGGCCCTGGGCGTCTTCCTGTTCATGTCCCTGGTGGCAGGCATATTCTCTTTCGGGCTGATGTCCGTCTGGAATCCCTTTGCCCGGATGACCGTCGATGCGGGGAGCGCGGACCTTGCCGGCGCGGACGCCTTGAATCTGGGCGACGCCATCGTTGCCGCCTTGACGGTGGACGATTTCCCATTGCTGTTTTCCCGTGAGCATCTGCTTCCGCTCATCCTTTTCGCGGCGCTTTTCGGCCTGGCCGTCGCCCTGCTCGGCCAGCGTGCCTCCTTGGTCCGGCAGTTCGTCGAAGAAGGTGAATCCGTCGTCATGAAGATGATGGAACTGGTCATGAAACTGGCCCCCATAGGCATCGGCTGCTATTTTGCCGATACGGTAGGACAGCTGGGCGGGCAGATTGTCGGGGATTATCTGGAGATTTTCCTGGTGGTCTGTGCGGCCAGCGCCGTCTGTTACGGACTCTTCTATACCCTCTTTGCCCTGTTCTGCCATATTCCGCCGGGCAAGTTCTGGAAAGCGATGATTCCTCCCTCCGCCACGGCTGTGGGTACCAGTTCATCGGCGGCCTGCCTTCCGGTCAACCTCGCTGCGGCAAGGACCCTGGGCGTGAGTGACAAAATCGCGGACGGAGTCATTCCGCTGGGAACGAACCTGCACAAGGACGGATCTGTCATCACTTCCGTCGCCAAGGTTCTTTTTGCGCTGTATTTCTTCCATATGATGCCGGACGGTGCCGGGGCCGCCGCCCTGATCATCCTGCTGGCGATTCTGGAGAGCGTGGTCGTTGGGGCCATCCCCGTGGGGGGCATGACGGGGGAGATCCTCCTTTGCGCCGTGCTCGGACTGGACCCCTCCTTTGCCGCTACACTCCTGATTATCGGCACCATATGCGACATCCCCGCCACGCTTCTCAACGCAACGGGGAATCTGGTTGCTTCCCTTTTGGTCCACCGGCTGGTGAAATAGCTTTTATTTCCTGCGTTTGAGCCAGTGTTCCGTGAGCCACGCGCGGACGGGCAGGTCATATGCCTTGAAGACGCAGCGCGCCAGGAGGATGGACAGGAAAAGGACACCGGCGGCGACGGCAATGTGCTGCCAGAGCGGGGCGTCGCCATGCTCGGCCACCCAGTTCATCTGCATGTACATCAGGGGGTAATGCGTGATGTAGATCGGGTAGGAAAGATCTCCCAGCCACTTGCAGACGGCCGTGCTCCGCTTGTCGGTCGTCGTGGAACCCGCTCCCGCAAGCACGATGAGCGGGAAGAGCAGCAGGATGGTGACGGCCTGGAAAAGCCCGTCGGGAACCCCTTGTTTTCCGCCGATGCAGGGGATGGACAGGAGGACGACGATGGCCAGGCTGCACCACCAGAAACCGCCTTTCAGTCGGATGGGCGAGCCGCTGGGATTGCCTTCGGTGCGGTGCGCCGGCAGGATCCGGGAGATGAGCAGGCCGCACAGGAACGGATACAGCAGCCGGGTGAAGCCGATATAGAGCTGGTCCGGTGTCAGGGACCAGCCGCCGATGACGTTATACTGCGGCCGGTGCAGCAGGCCGAAGACGTTCCAGCCCATCGTCAGATCCAGGGTGAAAAAAGCGCAGACGACGCACAGGATAGCCAGGGCCACCTTCGGCAAATGCCTGAGAATGAATGCATAAAGGATATTGCCGATATACTCGAAGGTCAGGGTCCACTGGGGGCCGTTGAAGGAATTGAGCTCTCCCCATCCGCGGATGTCCAGGCTGTTGGGGCAGGGAAGGATGAACAGGCCCATCACCAGGCAAAGGAGGAACTTCCAGAGCGGGGTCTTCAGCGTTTCGGGGAACGCCGTCCCGGAGAAGAAGAACAGCGCCGCGCCGATGAGCGTGCCCATGATCACCATCGGGTGCAGGCGGGTCAGCCGCCGCTTGAAGAAGCCCCAGGTGGTCATCCTGTCCCAGCGGTCATCGTAGGCGTAGCCGATGACGAAGCCGCTCAGCACGAAGAAGAAATCCACTGCCAGATAGCCGTGGTTGATGATCTGGTACGCCGGCCCCTTGCTGTAGGTTTCGAACAGGTGGAACAGCACCACCATCAGCGCGGCGACGCCGCGGAGTCCGTCCAGGATCTCATAACGGGGCTTGGATGCCAGGTAGACGTTTTCCTTTGCCATAGTATGCTTTGTATCTCGCTGAAGATTACGAAGGTAGAGAAATCTTTGTATCTTTGCAAGGCCATATGCTCGGAACCATCGTCAATACCGCCTGCATCGTCGCCGGCACCCTCATCGGGACCCTTTTCAAAAAGGGCCTCGGGGAGAAATACACGAAGACGCTGTTCAACGCGATGGGCCTTGCTTCCATCGCCTTGGGAGCCAATTCCTTCGTGCAGAACATGCCCAAGAGCGAGTTCCCGGTGCTGTTCATCCTGTCGCTCGCCATCGGCGGCCTCATCGGCACGGCCCTGGACCTGGACGGAAGGGTGAAGCGCCTCCTGGCGAAAAAGGGCGGCGACAGCTTCGCAAAAGGCCTCATTTCGGCCTGCCTGCTTTACTGCATCGGCACTTTTTCCATCGTCGGCCCGGTCCTCAGCGCCCTGCAGGGGGACAATACCTTCCTGTACACGAATTCCACGCTGGACCTGGTGACCTCGACGGTCTTCGCAACCACCTACGGCATCGGCATGATCCTCGCGGCGCCCATCCTGTTCTGTTGGCAGGGCGCCATCTGGCTGGCCGCCACCCTGGCCTCCTCCAGCCCCATCTTCCAGGGCACGCTGGTCAATGAACTCGCCATCGTGGGCGGCGTCCTGATTATCGCTTCCGGCCTCTCCATCCTGGACGTCAAGGACTGCAAGACACTGAATTACATCCCCGCCCTTCTCGTCCCGGTCCTCTGGTTCCTGGTGAAGGGGCTGTTCTGAGACTATTTTTTATCCAGGAATTCCACGATCGGACCGCACGGATTCAGCGAATGCGGATGATGGGCGCAGCCGGTCTTGCCGATGAGCGAAAGCCGCCGGCAGCCGGCCAGGTCGAAGGTTCCGAACTGCTGCTCGAAGGGGACGATCGGATCCGCTGCGCCATAGACGACGATGATGGGAATCTTCTTGATCCGGTCGAAATGGTCCCGGGCATAGGTGTAGAAGGCCTCCGGGGCAATACCCTTGGCCTCCCACGCCTGGGCGGCAGACTGGACATAAGGATTGCGCGTGAACCTGGTAAGGTCGCACAGCGGGGCGTCCAGGTAGAGTTTGTCCACCCGGTCGGGGTGGTTTTCGGCATAGAGCAGGGAGAACCATCCGCCCCGGCTCAGGCCCTCCAGGACCACTTTCTTCGACAGGCCATGCTTCTTGCGTGCATAATCCGCGAATTCCGTGAAGGCATCCTGTGCATCCGGAGAGGCATATTCGTCCATCAGGTCTAGCAGGCCGAAGGACCAGCCCCGCGCGAGAAGGGTGTCATCTACCTGGGCGAAAGCGCCGATGAAGGCCGGCCGGGCGATCCAGCGCCCGTTCGCCCCCGGCGGGACGATGAAGACGGCGCGGCGGCCGCGGATGACGGTTTCCTCCACAGTAAAGCCTTTTTCGGCATAGATCTGCTCCCAGGGTTTGTAGGGCGGGTTTTCGACCGCCCTTTCCGGCATCTTCGGGTCCAAAGGCCGTTCACCGCGGAGCATCCGGGCACCTTCCCCGGTCAGGAAAAGATAGTGGTCGGACGGTTTCCCGTCCATTCCCACGAACTTGGCGACGGTGCTCACGGGCGGATTGTCGGTCACCTTGAAGATGGCCGTACCCTCGTTGACCTCGTCGAACATCGCCACATACAGCATCTCGGCGCCGGTCTTGACCGCCGTGTAAATCTGTGACCAGTAGAACTTTCCGCCTTGACGGGGGATGCTCGCGAGCGGCTTTTCTCCGCCGATATCGTTCATGTCGTCCCCGCCCCGGCTCAGGTTGTACCAGCTGAAGCCGGGATACACCAGCGGGACATATTCCACCCCGTTCGCCGCGCACCATTCCATGTCCTTGCGGATCATGTCGGCATAGCGGTTCATCTCGAAATGCAGCAGCGGCGTGAAGCGCTGGACCATCCAGGGCAGGACCAGGTCGGCCATCCGGATCAGATCGTGCAGATAAGGGTCCTGGACGCAGTCGCTGAAGAGCTCCCGCCAATAGGTAGGAACGCCCAGCATCACGCTGCAGCCGCCGTATTCGGGATCGTTGTGAAGAAAGTCGATGAGCTCCGCCAACTTGATGTCCCGGATGTCATACGGGCGGTCCGGAAAACCGACGCCCCAGATGACCACAAGGGGTTTCCCGTTATGGTACAGATACTGGTTCGGCCGGCTGTACGATGTGACTTTCAGGCTGTCTACCAGGAACTTCCAGTCGTCGATGAGCAGCGTGCAGTCCTCGCTCCGGTTCGGGTCCAGGCCCGAAAGGTCATACATCACCGAAATGGCGCGGCCGTTCTCTCCGGCATACTTCAGCGCGTGGCGGAGTACCGTCACGGAATGCTGACGGGAGCCGTGCCGAGGCCGGCAACTTCCGTAGAAACGCTGCAGGAACACGCCGTCCAGCCCATACTCCCGCATCCACCGGAAATGCGTTGCGACCGTCTGCTCGTCGTCTGAGCAGAAGAACCGCGCCGTGGAACCGTCGGACATCTTGAGTCCCGTCGGATACGTGTGCTCGTACTCGCTCACGTCCGGCCACATGTCGATATGGATTCGGTTCTCGTCGGGGTACATCACCCCTTTGCCGTCATTGTGGAACCAGCCCTGATACCCGGCCATCACCAGTCCCTTGTAAGAGGGATGGGCCGATTCGGGATCGTGCCGGAAACCGGTGCCCTGGGCCCGGGCGCCGAGTGCCGCTGCCATGCCCAGCAGCAAAAACAGAGTACGGAAAGCTTTCATGTCGCCTTTTTTCTGCCAAAGATAAAGGCATCCCCTTTCCAAATGCCTTAACCCATCCTTAAAAAAGGCTTAAATGCCGGGGCCTGTGGAAATTACGGTCCGAGCGTCTTGGAATAATGGCACTGGAGCACCTCCGGGGAGGGACCATGCCAGTTGTGCATGCCGCCGCCGAGGCAGTTGCGCCATTCCCGGCAGCCGGCGCAGCGGCCCGTCCGGGCCCAGCTGCGGTCGCGGAACGGCTGGAAGCGCTGCTCCCACACTTCGTAGAGATTATCCTCATAGATGCTGCCCTGCGAGAACCGGTCCCGGTCGATGTTGGGACAGGCCGAAATGCGGCCGTCGATGAGGACGGAGGCGATGTTGATGCCGGCGTGGCAGAAATACCGCACGGGCCGGACCTTCTCCTCGTAGCGCCCGAGGTATCCTTCGCAGCTGAAAGTGACAAGCATCGGACCGCCCTCCTCCCGTTTTTCCCGGATGAAGTCCATCAACTGGACGAATTCCGCGTCGGAGAGCAGCATGTCGGGATCCGACGCCGCCCGGCCGATGGGGATGATGGTGAATAGTCGCCACTGTTTCAGGCCCATGCCCTTGAGCAGGTCGTACATGGCCGGCAATTCCCCAAGGTTCCGCTTGTTCACGCAGGTGACGACGTCGGCGTTGAGGCGTGGCTCCCGGGCGAACAGGTCGATGGCGCTAAGAACCCGCCGGTAGCTTCCCGGCATTCCCCGCATCCAGTCATGGGAGGCTTCCAGCCCGTCCAGGCTCACGGTCAGGACCCCCATTCCCGCTTCGAGGAGCCGGCGCTGCATCGCTTCGTCATAAAACCATCCGTTGGAGACCATCCCCCAGCCGAAGCCCCGCCGGCGGATTTCGCGGCCGGCCTCGACGATGTCGGGCCTCAGCAGCGGCTCCCCGCCCGTCAGCACCACCGTGAAGCCCTTGGGCCGGTGCTTCTGCGGAATTGTGTCCAGCGCCCCGAGGAAATCCTCCAGCGGCATATCCTTCTCCCGGCTCTGCACGGAGCAGTCGCTCCCGCAGTGACGGCAATGGAAATGGCACCGCGTGGTGCACTCCCAGAACAGGTAGTTCAGTTCGTGCACACGGGTTTCATTGTCCCGGAACAGGCGGAAAAGGAAAGGATTCATGCTGCAAAGATAATCCACGGAACCGCTTCATCTTGCAAAAAAATCCGTATTTTGTGCAAGATTCCGTATTGGACGGGATTTTAAACCCGGATAACCCAAAGAACCTGACCCATGAAGTGGCTGCATAACCTTTTGAAAGGCGTTTCGCTGACCGGAGCACTGTTCGTGTTCCAGGCTTGCTATGGTACACCGCAGGATCCGTTGAATGATGAGCGGGGCGTGGCTCCGATGTCCTTTTCCCTGGTCTCCCACACAACGGGAGCACCGTTGGAAGGCATCCGGGTCCTGGTCAAGGACTGGGGGGACCTGCGTGAGATCGGGACGACCGATGCTTCCGGCCGTTGCCGGGTGGAAATCCCTTATTACCGGAACCAGATGGGGCCTTATCTGACCTTTGAGGATCCGCAAGGGCAGTACGGCACCAGGGACACGACGCTGGCGGACCTGCGGGAACGCGATATCGTCATCAAAATGGACGCTGTCCGATGAAGAATCCGCATTTGATCGCCCTGTTCCTGCTTCTGGGATTCTCTTCCGTCGTTTACGGGCAGGAAGGATTCCGGAAGCGGTTCTCTCTGGAACTGGGTGCCGGACAGGGCCCTTTGCACATGCAGTTTGTTTCCCCTTCGTGGAGTGCGAAAAAGGTTTTGGCCGAAAAGGGTCAGCGGGCCGACACGGGTGACGGTATCTATCCGGCGATCGCCCTGTCCGGCGTCTTGCGCACTTCGCCCCGGTGGGAAACCGTCGCGACGGCCTGCGTTTCCTGGAGCCATTGCCGGATCAGGCAGTATGATACGTTCGGCATCGACCCGCAGGGGAAGCCCCGTTATGACCTCACGAAAGGAACGCCGGCCGGCTGGAAAGACCTTTCGCCCGCCTTTTCCCTGACTGTCCAGGAACGTGTCGCCTGGAATCCGGAGTGGAAGGTCCGGATGTATTCGGCCTTCGGTCTCGGCATTCCGCTCGTCGACTTTGTTCCGCTTCCGTCGCTGACGCCCGTCGGTTGCAGCTATGGCGGCGAGCACCTTTATTTTTACGCGGAAATACCTCTTTCCCCCTACGCCACCGGCTTTCACGCGGGAATAGGTTGGAGCTTTTGATCGGCATCAGGCAGAAGACAGTGGTCCGGACCGACTTTTTTCGGAGGTCCGGACCACTGTCTTCTGCCCGTCTTGTTGATAACTTTTTTCGGAGAATTCGGGACTGTATGCTATCTTTGTTATCCTAACCGATCGCACCATGTCCTTCGTACACCTGCACGTACATACCCAATATTCCATCCTGGACGGACAGTCGTCCATCGATAACCTGTTCAAGCGCGCCGAGGAGCTGGGAATGCCCGGCCTCGCGATCACGGACCACGGGAACATGTACGGCGTCAAGGAGTTCTTCAAGTACGCCAAGAAGCATCCGTCGGTGAAACCCATCATCGGGTGCGAGGTGTATGTGTCCAAGGGCGACCACCGGGTGAAGGAGAAAGGGTATTACCACCTGATCCTCCTGGCGAAGAACTATCAGGGATACAAGAACCTGGTGAAGATCGTGTCCACGGCGCACATCGAGGGCATGTATTACCGTCCCCGCGTGAGCCACGAGGTGCTGGAGAAGTACCACGAGGGCCTGATCTGCTCGTCCGCCTGCATGGCCGGCGAAGTCCCCCGCGCCATCCTGGCCGGCGACATGGCGAAGCTGGACGAGGTGATCGGATGGCACAAGAGGGTGTTCGGGGACGACTACTATCTGGAGGTCATGCTCCACAAGACGGAGGTCCCGGGCCAGTCAAGGGAGGTCTACGACAACCAGATGGTCTACAACAAGGTCATCTTCGAGGTGGCGGAGAAGTATGGCGTGAAGGTCGTTGCCACGAACGACGTCCACTTTGTCCGGAAGGAGGACGGGCCGGTCCACGATAGGCTTATCTGCCTGACCACCAATGCGTTCATCGACGACCCCGACCGTCTGCACTACACCCAGCAGGAGTTCCTCAAGAGCGAGGAGGAGATGCACGCCCTGTTCCCGGACCATCCGGAGGCCATCGCCAACACCCTGGAGGTCCTGGACAAGGTGGAGTCCTATTCCATCGACCGCGACCCGGTGCTCCCGGTATTCGAGATTGACCCGGCCTTCATGGCCGACATCGACGCCCAGATGGAAAAGTACAAGGAGGTCATCGATGCGGGCCGGTGCGACAAGAAGGGCAACTACCGCGGCGACGGCTTCTGCCATTCGGTCGCCTACCTGTGCCACCTGACTTACGAGGGCGCGCGCCAGCGCTATGGTGACACCCTCACGGAGGAGCAGGCCGAACGCATCGACTTCGAGCTCAAGACCATCTCCAGGATGGGTTTCCCGGACTATTTCCTCATCGTCCAGGACTACATCGCCGCTTCCCGCGCGATGGGGTCGATGGTGGGCCCGGGCCGTGGCTCCGCGGCGGGTTCGGTGGTAGCCTACTGCCTGAAAATCACGAACTTGGATCCGATCCGATACCAGCTCCTGTTCGAGCGCTTCCTCAATCCGGACCGGATTTCGATGCCGGATATCGACGTGGACTTCGAGGATCTTCCCAAGGCCCACGCCTACGTGGAACAGAAGTATGGGGCGGACCATGTGGCCCGCGTCATCACCTTCGGTACGATGGCCGCGAAGAGTTCCATCAAGGATGTCGCCCGCATCAGCCACGTCACCATCGACGAGTCCAACCGCTTGACCAAGATGGTCCCCGACCGCCTGAGCGAGAAAAAGGAGCGGGAGTACCCCTACAATCCGAAACTGGATGAACTGAAACCGGGTTTCAAGGTCGTGGAAAAGGAGGTCGAGGAGGACGATCCCGAACACGAAGGCCAGAAAATCAAGGTCAAGAAGTCCTTCCAGCGGGGCATGGAGGATGTCGACGTGAAAATTACCCTCCCGAACTGCTACCGCCTGGTTCCGGAGTTCATCGAAGAGCTCAAGAACGGTCCGGAGCTGAACAAGGAGGTCCTGGAATATGCAAAGGCCCTGGAGGGCAGCGTGCGCCAGACGGGCATGCACGCCTGCGCCACCATCATCGGCCGGGGCGACCTGACGGAATATCTCCCCATCACCCTGGCGAAGGATAAGGAAACGGGCGAGGACGTGCGCACTTCGCAGTATGACGGCCACTACATCGAGGATGTGGGCATGCTCAAGATGGACTTCCTGGGGCTCAATACCCTGGCCATCATCCATAACTGCCTGAACCTCATTAAGGAACGTTTCGGGGAAGACATCGATATCGAGGCAATTCCCATCGACGACAAGCCAACCTACGAGCTCTATGGCCACGGCGACACCGTGAGCGTGTTCCAGTTTGAATCCGAGGGGATGCAGACGTGGCTGCGGCAGCTTCACCCCGAGCGTTTCGAGGACCTTATTGCCATGAACGCCCTCTATCGGCCCGGTCCGATGGATTATATCCCGGATTTCGTCGCGCGGAAGCAGGGCGAGCAGGCCATCGAGTATGACCTGCCGGACATGGAGGAATACCTGAGCGACACCTATGGAATCACGGTGTACCAGGAGCAGGTGATGCTGCTGTCCCAGAAGCTGGCCGGTTTCACCAAGGGCCAGGCCGACACGCTCCGCAAGGCGATGGGCAAGAAGCAGATCGAGACCCTGAACTCCTTGAAGGGCAAGTTCATGGAGGGCGGCATGGCGAAGGGACATCCGGAAAAGGTCCTGGACAAGATCTGGAAGGACTGGGAGAAATTCGCCCAATATGCCTTCAACAAGTCCCATGCTACCTGCTATGCCTGGGTGAGTTACCAGACTGGCTGGCTCAAGTGCCATTATCCGTCCGAATTCTTCGCCTCCTGCCTGACGGCCGCCAAGAGCATGGAGGAAATCAAGAAGATCATGGACGACTGCCGGAGCCACGGCATCCGGATCCTGAGCCCGGACGTGAACGAAAGCGCGGCGGATTTTACCGTGAACAAGGACGGGGACGTGCGCTTCGCCCTCAGCGGCATGAAGGGTTTCGGCGCGAACATCGTGGAGGCGATCCTCAAGGATCGGGACGAAAACGGCCTGTACTCAGACATTTACGATTTCGTGGAACGGATGGCCGGGACGGTGAACCGCAAGGCGTTCGAGACGCTGCTGTATGCCGGCGCCTTCGACAGCCTGGGTATCCAGCGTCGCCAGTTCGAACTGCCCGGCCGCAGCGGCCAGCCTTTCATCGACGAAATCGTCCGTTACGGGGAGCTCTTCCGCGCCGACACCGTCGATGCGGCCGCATCCCTGTTCGGCGACATCGAGGAAATGAAGCCCGACCGTCCCGTCATTCCGGAGATGACGGGCGATCCCGACCTCCTGCAGCAGCTGCAACGGGAAAAGGAGCTGGTGGGCATGTACCTGTCTTCCCATCCGCTGGAGCCGTTCGCCTTCGAGATCGACACGTTCACCACCTGCAAGATGGCGGATCTTGAAGGTGTCATCGCGAAATGCGAGCAGGCGAAAAAGACGGCCAAGGTATGCGTGGCGGGCCTTGTGACGGAATACAAGTCACTGTTGACCAAGAAGGGACAGCCGTATTCCAAGACCTCGCTGGAGGATTATTCTGGCAGCTATGAACTGACGCTGTTCGGCAAGGATCACGAGGCGTTCTTCAAGTATATGGTCCCGCACGACGCCCTGTTCCTGGAAGGTGTCGTCGAGGAAAAGTATTTCCTCAAGCCCGAAGAACGGGCCCAGGGCAAAACCGCCCCGTATGTGTTCAAACTGAGGAAAGTGACGATGCTGGGCAATGTTTCGGAAGAGTTCCTGAAGGGGTTCGTCCTGAACATCGACACCCCGATGCTCACCCCGTCTTTCCGCGAGGACCTCGTGAAAGTGATCCGGAAACACAAGGGAAACACCCCGCTGGAGATGTTCCTCTACGATCCCCAGACCCGCTACCGGATCCAGTTCAAATCCAACAAGTACCAGGTCCGGGTATCCACCGAACTGCTCTCCGACCTTCGCCGCATCGGCGTGGACCGCTGCGAACCGCTACGGAAATAGTCAGAAGCGTACGTTGATTTTTGCCTCCACCGACAGGTCGTAAAAGTCTCCGCGCGTATTCACTTTCGTGCGCAGCCGTCCCTGCTCTTCAGACACTTCGGTTTCGACGCCGTGGAAGCCGAATCGGTCGTAACTGGCTGAGAGAGTGATGTTGACCCGGTTGATACTGTAGCAGAGCGCGCTCCGGGCCGTACCGGTAAAGGCCGGTTTTCCCTGGTAGCGGACCTGGAGGATTCCATCGGCTGTCCGCTGCTCTGTCTGGATGTGGTTGTAGAAGGAGAGCATCGGGAGCGCCGTCGCATTGACTGTCAGGTTGCGCAGGCCGCCGGCCGTCTTCGGGTCGGTGGGATCGCGGTGGAACAGCACCCAGTTGAAGGAATAGCCGCCTCCGGCGGACACCTGTTGCGTCGTGTATCGCCGCAGGTCCTTGAGCCGGCTCCAAAGGGGGTCCCTATCGTCCAGGGAGAAGTCTCCCTGCAGGTATTTTGCCGTCACCAGCCAGGATCCGGCGCTGCGGCGCTGGAGAATCCTCCCGTTGTAGGTGGCCCCAAACACGAATCTGCTGCGGTTGAAGGCATAAGTCGCGTCGAGGGTGAAGTTCCGCATTTCGCCGGGGTAGGCGGAGGCCAGGTCGACAGGCGGAAGGCCGTCGAAGGTCAGCGTTCCGACGGGATACTGGTTGATCTTGTAATACTGGATCCGGGCCGTATAACAGGAGCCGGTCAAGCCGAAAGAAAAGTATCGGTCGTGATCCTCCTTTCTCTTGCCGACGCGGATGCCGTAACCGAGCCGCAGGGCGCCGTAGCCGGCGGCGATTCCCATTTTCCAGTAAGGACGGTTCTGGAGACCCGTTTCCATCGTTCCGGTCAGGACCTGCGGGACCGTCCCCATCAGGTCGGTCACGGTGATGTCGCTGTGCAGGTCTGCGCCCAGCCGGATGAACTGGTCCTCCTGGGCGGCGGTCCATTTGAGCGTAGGCTGGAACACGTATGTGGAGTCGAGCGTTTTGTTGCGGGCGGTCAGGCCGTTGAAAATGCTCCGGGCGGTCCGGACCACCCAGGACGGCTGCTTTTCCTGGGCGGCCGCCGTCAGGGCCCCCAGAAGCAGGACAGTTGCCAGCAGGATCCTCCTTTCCATATCCTCTGCAAAGATAACTTTTTTCATTATCTTTGTAAGGTGAAGATGCGTTTTGCATACTTGGTTTTGCTTCTTCTCGCCTTTTCCTGCGGACGGGGCGACCCGGCGCTGCATACGGCGGAACGGGTCGTGGAAGACCATCCGGACAGCGCCCTGTATATCCTGGACGGCATTTCAAGGGTCGACCTGAAGACGGACCGCGAGAAGGCAGAGTATGATTATCTGTCTGCGGAAGCCTTTTACAGGACTTATTTCTTCCTGGACGATCCCACCGAGGCGGCGCTGGAGCGGGCCTGTTTCTGGTTCGACGAGAATGGTCCCGCAATGGAACGGATGCGTGCCTGGGAGCTGATGGGTACGGTCCAGACGGCCGTGGGGCGATATGGAAGCGGGATGGTTTCCTTCCGGAAGGCCGGAGCCGTCGCGCGGGAAATCGAACGCTCTCGGAACCGGATCGGCATGCTGGCCCTGCTGATCCTGGCCGTCCTGTCCACCCTGGTCCTGTATTCCTGGGCCCGGAAGATCCAGACAGAGCGGCTGTTGGAAGAGAAGCAGGCGGAGAATGAGCGGTACATGTCCGCCGCGGAAGACCTTCAGTCCAAACTTGCGGCGATGAAAGCCGACCGGCCGAAAATCGGCGGACTGGATACCCTGGACCGCCTGTGCGAACAGTATTATGTCTTTGAGGGAACTTCCAACCTGCAGCCTCGCATTCTCGGCGAGGTAAAGTCCATCGTGGAAGGGCTCCGGAGTGATGCCAAGGTCCAGAAGAACCTGGAGCAGGCCCTTGACGAGCGCTCCGGCGGCGTGATGAAGCGCCTCCGCGCCGCCTTCCCCAAATGGAAGGACGAGGACTTCCTCCTGTACCTCTTCACCGCTTCCGGCTTCTCCGCCACTACCATCTCCACGCTGCTGGAGAAAGACAAACCCTACGTCTACAATCGCCTTTACCGTCTCAAGGAGCGCATCAAAGCCTCCTCATCGCCAGACAGCGGGGATTTCCTGGCGTGTCTGGAGAAGTAGCGCCAACTGCGAGGCGAAGGTCGGCCCGTGGGCAGATATTTCCAATCTCTCAATTTCTATTTTTCTGATTTCCAGCGTTTTATGATTCTGCGATGCGAGTTTGCAGGCCGGAGTTGTCATTGATTTCGCGCTTTTCCGGGGGTAACTTTGCACCAAGTCAAACCCTTAACACATTGCGCCATGGAAATCAAGAAAACTGAAAAGGCCAGCCTCGAAAACAAGCGGCTGATCTTTGCCGAGCTGGGGCTCATCGCGGCCCTCCTCGTGGTCTTCGCGGGATTTGAAAGCTCCACCCGCGCGAAAGAAGTCGCTCTTCTGCAGGGAAATACCAAAATCGAAGACCCGTACGACATCGTGGCTATCCCGCTGGATACGCCGCCTCCCGCACCGGAAGCGCCGGCCCTGCCGATGCTGTCGGACGAGCTGGAGATTGTCGACGACGACGTTACCGTGGACCTGGACTTCCAGAGCCTGGACGATACCGATATCCCGGTGGATATCCAGGCATACCGGAACCAGGAAGTCGTTGAGCAGGAAGTGGAGGAAGAGGTGCTGCCGTTCGTCGCCGTCGAACAGAAGCCCTCCTTCCAGGGCGGCGATGCCAATGATTTCTCCCGTTGGGTGAATGCCCGGCTTCAGTATCCGGAGATCGCCAAGGAGAACGGCGTGGACGGGACGGTCTACCTCCAGTTCACGATCGGCTCCGACGGCAGGATGCAGGACGTGAAGGTCCTCCGTTCGCCGGACGAGTCCCTCGCCCGCGAAGCGGTCCGGGTGGTGGCGAGTTCTCCGAAATGGGAACCGGGACGCCAGCGGGACCGGGCCGTAAAGGTCTCCTATACCTTCCCGGTCGTGTATCGGCTACGCTAGTGAACGACCGGATTTTGATGGTTAACGACATGTAATCGGCGGGTTGCGAGAAATGTTAAAAATGCGTTTTTCGTAACCTGCTGATTATCAATACTATTATTGCGCGCCCCTGCGAGAAAGAAAATAGAGGTATTCTTGCACCCTTGCGCGGGAATGCCGACCTTTGCATCAGTGAAAAACCACAAAA
The DNA here is from genome assembly GCA_017439305.1 of Bacteroidales bacterium. Lineage (GTDB taxonomy): Bacteria > Bacteroidota > Bacteroidia > Bacteroidales > UBA932 > Cryptobacteroides. The sequence continues at coordinate 19,025 of JAFSJK010000039.1, forward strand.
TCCAAAGATATGGAAATCAAGAAATCTGAAAAAGCCAGCTTGGAGAACAAGAAGCTTCTCTTCACGGAGATCGGTCTTGTCGCCGCCCTCGCCATTGTGTGGGGAGCGTTCGAGTATTCCTCCAAGGAAGCACAGGTGGCTACCCTCGAGGATACCACCCAGGTGCTCGTCGAAGAAGAAATGGTCGCTATCCAGAACGAGACCCCTCCGCCGCCGCCCGAGGCCCCGAACATCCCCGTCCTGTCCGACCAGATCGACATCGTGGACGATGACATCAAGCTCGACGACGACATGTTCATGAACCTCGAAGACGACAACACCGGCGTCGAGATCATGGACTACAAGGAAGCCGAGGTCGTGGAAGAGGAAGTCGAGGAGGAAGCCATTCCGTTCCAGCTCGTTGAACAGAAGCCGTCCTTCAATGGCGGCGATGCGAACGAGTTCTCGAAGTGGGTGAACTCCAAGCTTGTCTATCCGGAAATCGCGAAGGAAAACGGTGTGCAGGGTCGTGTCACCCTCCAGTTCACCGTGGAAGCCGACGGCCGCGTGACCAACGTGAAGGTCCTCCGTGGTGTGGACGAGTCCCTGGACAAGGAAGCTGTCCGCGTCGTTTCCAGCTCCCCGAAGTGGAAGCCCGGCAAGCAGCGTGACCGCGCCGTCAAGGTGACCTACACCTTCCCGGTGATCTTCCAGCTCCGCTAACGATGGCCGAACGCTTTTCGGATATCGGAAAAGTAGAGGCGATAGACCAGCTCTATCGCCTCTCTGCTTATCATCCCGTCCCGGGTCTCACCTACAGCGCCGACAAGGGAGGCAAGGTCCATACCGCCGCACGGATGTACCTGGAAGGCATTGATTTCAACCTCGTGTACTTCCCGCTCAAGCACCTGGGATATAAGTGCGTCGTAGGCGTCGTGGGTGAGCTTTACGCCACCCTCGCGCATCCGAAGCTCCTGAACGTGATCCTGGGCATTTCGGCCAAACTGGACCTGGACCAGATCAAGGAACTGTGGACGGGAATCACGGTCGCGGCGAAGGAACACGGTTTCGAAGCGGTGAACCTGGACCTGCAGCCCTCGAACAACGGGCTGTACGTCAGCCTGGCCGCCACGGGGGAGACCTCCCTTCTGACCGACAAGCGGCGGATGGCGGCCAAGTCCAAGGACCTCCTGTGCCTGTCCGGCAACCTCGGCGCCGCCTATCTGGGCCTGCAGGTGCTGGAGCGTGGCCGGAAGGAGTTCGAAAAGACCGGTGACCAGCCTGACATGACCCCCTGGCGGATGCTGGTGGGCGATTATCTGCGTCCGGAACTGGACGCGGGCGTGGTCTCGAAGCTGGAGGATGCGGAAATCTATCCTTCCTACGGCTATTTCATCACCAGGGGGTTATCCGATGCGCTCAAGCGCCTTACCCGCGACAGCGGCCTCGGCGCCAAGGTCTATGCCGACCGTATCCCCTTCGAAGGCAACTCCTTCCAGTTGGGCAAGGAGTTGGATATCGACCCTATCTCGGCGGCGATGAACGGCGGCGACGACATGCGCCTCCTCTTCACGGTTCCCATTCTCCAGATGGAAAAGTTCCGCCGGGACTTCCAGACCTTCGACATCATCGGCCACCTCGCCCAGCCCGAAGTCGGCGCTGTCCTCGTCACTCCGGAGGGCGTCGAGTTTCCGGTAAAGGCACAGGGCTGGAAAGAGGCCGATGATGCCTATCTCCCGTAGCGGGCTTTGAAAGCGTCCCAGGAGTAGTAGGGCCAGAGGTCCGTGGCCAGGGGGAGGTGCGCTTCTTCGCCGTTGAGCAGGACCTTGAACAGGATTTCCGGGTAGCGCCTGGAGCGGTAGAAGACCAGCTGGATGTTGGCGCCCATGGGGACGCGGTAGGTCTGGCACCAGGTGAAGATGTCGTCGGAGCGCTCGACGTCGTGTCCCATGCCGTCCACGTCCAGGATCATCATCAGGGGAAGGATCGTGTAGTCATGTCCGAAGCGGAGGTCGGCACCCACGCGGCCCGCAGCGATGCGGTCGTCGGCCTTGGCGATGATGTCGTCCACGATGGGCTGATACCCCAGGTGGGTGGCCCAGGCCTCGGCATAGAACTGGAAATCATCGACTTTCCAGAGCGCCACCAGTTCGTCGGTGGTGAACAGGTCGCGGAAATCCAGCGACGTTTCCAGGCTGTTCATGCCCGCAGCGAAGAACCAGAGATAGGAGACCAGCCCCCACTGCTTGTCCGCGGGAACAGTCTTGTCCACGTCCTTGAACAGCCGTGCGAGGATGGCCTTGCTGTCCACGGTCCGCTGGATATACTGTGCCCAAGTCTCGTCAAACTTGACCGGCGTCTGCTCGAAGTTCTTGTCCCTGAAGGGGTTGCCGCTGTCCTGGGGAAGGATGGCCGGCAGGAACACCTTGCCGAAGTTCTCGAAGAGGTCGATTTTCGGGTTCATTCCCTTGAGCCCCTGGCAGAAGGCGGACATGGTCATCACGCAGCGGGTGGAGGTGGATGTCCACGCACGGACCTCCGCCCCGTCCGGGAAGATCTTCGGGAAATTCAGGTACATCCGCTCCGCTAGCTTCTCCTGCTGCTTCCAGCCCCGGTAAGACAAGTCTCCCACCCGGTAGCGGACCTCCGGATACAAGCTGTCGAAACGGCGCTTGTAGTCCGCGCCCAACTCCGTCAGGTTGTCGGATTCCGCAGCGGAAGACAGGGCTTCCCTGATTTTCTCGTACAGGTCGCTCTGCCAGGCATAGCGGGCGCCATGCCGGCCGTAGTGGCTGATATAGAAGGGTTTGTATCCCTTCGGGGCCTTGGTGAGTGTGGCCGGACCGGTCGGACAGAGATAGTCGGTGCCGGCCAGCAGTTCAGGGTGCGCCCGGAGGTGGGCGTCGATGTCGGGCTGCTGGGCCCGGGCCACCAGAACGGCCGCCGCGAAAAGGACGGAAAGGAGGATTCTTCTCATGTCGTATGCTGTTTTCGTTGTTTCTCTCTCCACTGGAGCGGCGTGCAGCCGTAGATCTGCTTGAACCGGCGGGCGATGCTCTTGGTGTCGTTCTCGCCCATGGAGAGGGCGATGCTCATCACCTGCTCGTCGGTTTCCTGCAACTGCTCGGCGAAGTACTTGAGTTTCAGTTCGGTAATATATTCATATAGGGTCTTTCCGGTGACATCCTTGAAGCGCCGTTCCAGGAGACGGCGGGACAGGGCGGCCTCGGTCATCACGTCCCGGACCGAGATCTTCCTTTTCACGTTCCGGTGGATGAACAGGATGGCCTTCAGGATCTGCTGGTCGTTCGTGGCGAAGGCTGCCGTGGACATCCGCCCCACGATCTTGACGGGCTGCAGGACGACGTCCTGGGCCGGAAGGGCCGGATCCGCGACCATCCGTTCGATGAGGGCCGCCGTCTGCCGTCCTCCCTCTTCGATGTCCACCAGAATGCTGGACAGGGAGGCGCTTCCCAGGCTGCACAGGGTCTCGTCGTTGTCCACGCCCATCACGGACACTTCCGACGGAATCCGGATGCCCGCGGAGTGGCAGGCTTCGACAAGATTCGCCCCCTGGTTGTCGTCGCAGGCCATGATGGCGATGGGCTTGGGGATCATCTCCAGCCATTCCCGCAGCCGGTTCCGCTGGTAGTACCAGACCATTTCGATCTCCTGCATCCGGTAAGTGTAGAAATTGTCCCCGTACCCGGCCGCCTCCACTTCCCGCCGGAATCCCTCGCAGCGTTCGTCCGACCAGCAGACATCGTTGAATCCGAAGAATCCGAAATTCCGGAAGCCCCTGTCCAGGAAGAACCGGGCCGCCATTTTCCCGGTGCCCAGATAGTCGCCCGTGACATTGGGAACGGAAGTGAAGCGCTGCTTGTAGTCCTGGGCCAGGACGAGGATCCCGTTTTCGCGGAACAGGTCCAGGTCGTCCGTCGGCTCGAACTGACCGATGACGGCGTCTATTTCCCATTCTTTCGCGACGCGGATGACCCCGGGAATGCCGATCTTCTCCTTATAGGAGGTGGGCATCCGGCGGACGATCCACTGTTCCTTGCGTCGGGAGTAGTCCACGATGCCCGCGAGGAACTTGTGCGAGAAGGATTCCGTGAAGTCGGAAATGATCAGGATTCGGATCATCTGGGGTCTAATGGCGATGATAGGAAATGCCGATGGAATCGTAATAGGGATACTCCCGTTCCACGACGGTCGTGAAGAAACGGTCGAAATCCTCCACGAAGGCGGGATCGTCCGGCTGCGTGGTATCCGCCCACGCCGGGGAGGCGTTCCAGCCGCGCTCGAACAGTCCGAGCGCCTTGGGGAACAGGTAGTAAGTCACGTGGTCGAAGCAGCGGAGCGTTTCCGCCCAGAGCTGCCCCTGTACGCCGATGATGAAGGGTTTTCCTTCCGCGCTCAGGACCGGTTTCCCTTCACCGGCAGCCGCCAGTTCCGTCGGCCGCCCCTTGTCGTCCCAGCGGACGCTGCGGTAAATGTCGTACGGGAGGAAGGAGAAAGAGCGCCGCTCGTCCACATACCCGCCCCAGTTATGGCCGCGCTCGGTCTTGGACGGGTTGTAAGCGAAGTCAAAGTAAGCATTGGAGGAGTTGGACAGGACCACGGGAACACCCTCGTTGGCATAGGTATAGGCCAACTGGTCCCGACCTCGGGAAACGGCCCACAGGTTCGTGAATGCCAGGTTCTTCCGCAGCCGGTCGAAGGTGGCTGGCTCGAGGTGCTGTCCCACTTCCTGCCAGCCGGCGAGTTTCACGCCCTTCGCCTCTGCGATGTCCAGCACGCGGTTGATATAGTAGTCCTTGAGCCAGCCGATGTCCGTCTTTCCGTTCGCTTCCATCAGCGCCCGGCAGGCGGGAGAGCCCACCCAGGCACCCTCCGGTACCTCGTCTCCACCCACGTGGATGGCCTCCAGCGGAACGCCGGCCTCGGCATACAGGGCAATCAGTCCGTCGAAAACCTTCCCGATGAAAGCGTAGGTGGACGGGAGCGCGACGTTGATGGCATTGTCGGTATAGTCCTGTACGGACACATACTTGGAGGTGTCCTCCGGTTCGGAAAGCAGATAAGTCGTGTCGCCGGTCGTCCGGGCCCGGTATTCCATCGCCTTGACGGCGGCGCGGGAGTGTCCCGGCGTGTCGAACTCCGGAATGACCCGGATGTGGCGGGCGTCGGCATAACGGAGGATATCCACGAAGTCGGCGTGGGAATAGTATCCGTTGCCCATCGTCTCCGTATCGTTGCGGTCCGGCGTCATGCAATAGGTGGGCATCAGGGCGTCGGGTTCCTCGATGGAACCATCCTCCTTCAGGACCGGAATGCCGCGGTATGCACCATAGGAAGTGAGTTCCGGCAGACCGTCGATCTCCACTCGCCAGCCCTCGTCGTCCCCCATGTGCAGGTGCAGTCGGTTGACTTTGTAATGGGACAATATGTCAATGAGTTTCAAGAGGTTGTCCTTCTTTGTGAAGTTCCGGCTGATGTCCAGCATGATGCCGCGGTACGGGAGGTCCGGCCAGTCTTCCACGACGGCGGAGGGGACTGTCGAAGCACGGCGCAGGTTGTCCAGGGTGACGGTGGCGTAGTAAGCGCCGTCGGAATCGGCCGCCTCGACCGTCACTTCGCCGTTCAGGGTAATCCGGTACCAGCCGGGACGCTGTCCCTCGACATAGGTGACGGGAACGTCATCGGGAATTGCCGTTGTGGACGGGCCGGCCGGATCCACCACGATTTTTTTCAGGCGGGGAATCATGTCGAAGACACTCAGGTCCACGTGGTTCCAGGCAAATCCGGGCATCGGTTCCGCGGGCAGGAAGACATATTCCGCCTCCACGGGGACGGGCTTTTTCCCCTTCCGCTGCAGATAGAACCCTTCCGGCGCCCGGCACTGGTTCGCCAGGGGCCGGGCCTCGTATTTCAGGACGAGATCCCCTTTGCCACGGTCCTTCCCGGGAGCGAGCCGGTAGAGTGTTCCGCCCAGATGTTCGATGGTCCCTTCACCCTCCAGTACCTGGACGGGTGTCCGGAACTGGCTGAACCAGAGGGTCCAATCCCCGCCGGCGGGCGGATTGACAAGCGCGAGCGTGTGGGTGGCCCTGCCGGAATCGGGGTCAGTGGACCCTTCCGTCCAGACGACGCGGGAAGGCGTGGAACAGGCTGCACCCAACATGGCGGCCAGAAGCAGGCAGAAGAGGGATTTCATGCGCATGGTCAGTCAGTTTTAGTTTCCGAAGTCAAAGATGGGAAAAATAATCATGCGATAAAACGATTTGACGCGAATTGTGTATTCAAATACGCAAATATTCGTTTGTTGAGGACGGAACGTTTCTATTTTTGCAAAAAAAGAGGACGCGTGCAAAAGATTTTTAAAATCTTTTATAAAGTCGCGTCCGCTATACCTTAATTATAGCACGAAAAAACTATGATCCTGGGCATTGATATCGGAGGTACGAACCTCAGCTTCGGCTTGGTCGAAGGTGGGAAAGTCATGCAAGGCTTTTCCACGCCGTCGTTCCCGTCGGGAGCGACCATGGAGCAGACGTTGGACGACCTGTCCTCCCACATCCGCCGGATCCTGCATCCCGGTACGTCCAAAATCGGCATCGGCGTCCCTTCCGTCGTGGATGTCAAGCGCGGCATCGTCTACGATACCCAGAACATCCCGTCCTGGAAGGAAGTTCCCCTGAAGGAATACCTGGAGGACTGCTTCCGCATCCCGGTCGCCGTGAACAACGACGCGAACTGCTATGCGATGGGTGTCTATGGGTCCTATCCGGCCGAGGCCAAGCCCGAGACCCTGGTCGCCGTCACACTCGGGACCGGCGTGGGCTTCGGCATCGTCAACGAAGGCAGGCTTTTCTGCGGCGCCAACTGCGGTGCCGGTGAATTGGGCTGTCTTCCCTACGGGGATTCCATCCTGGAGGACTATTGCAGCAAGAAATTCTTCACCGGGGCCGGCTGGAACAGCCTGGATGCCTTCAAGGCCGCCGAGGCGGGGGATCCCGCCGCCCTGCTGCTGTTCGAAGAATTCGGCCGCCATCTCGGCGCCCTCGTCACCACGGTGATGTACGCCTACGACCCCGACTGGATCGCCCTTTCGGGCGGCATCGCGAACAACTATCCGTTCTTCTGCCAGGCGATGGAAGGCTATGTCCGGGAGCACTACCCGTACCGGAAGGCCCTCGAGCGTCTGGAAATCGACATTTGCACCGACCATAACCTGCCGGTTCTCGGCGCAGCCCTGATCTAGCCCCATGAACAAGCTTTGCTATTTGCTTTCCCTCGCCGTCGTTACGGCCGCTTGCGCCGGGAACGCCGCACCTTCCGGAAACCGCCAGGTCCTGACCGGCGGCTGGACCCTCACGCGCGAAGGCGCTGCGGAGAAATTCTCCGCCCAGGCCCCCTCCACCGTCGCCGGCACCCTGTACGAAGCCGGTTATTTCGGCGAAGGCCTCCTGGAGGGGCGCGCGTACGAAAAAGTGGACAAATCGATCTTTGACGATACCTGGACCTACACCACCACCTTTGCCGGCAAGCCCGCCAAGGGGCAGCACGCCGAACTTGTGTTCGACGGGCTGAACTACTATGCCGACGTATTCCTGAACGGGAAGCAGATTGCTTCGTCCGACACGACTTTCGGACCCTTCATCCAGCGGAAATATGACGTCACGAAGCTTCTGAAAAAGCGCAACAAACTGGAAGTCAAGCTCCGCAGGGCGCAGAGCGGCGACCTGAACATCGGCTTCGTGGACTGGAATCCCCGTCCGCTGGACGAGAGCATGGGCATCACCCGCCCGGTCACGCTGCACACCTCCGGCGCCGTATCCATCGAGGAGGTCTATGTCGTTCCCGACCTGGACACGGATACTTTCGCGACGGCGGACCTCAAGGTCCGCGTCCGGCTCCATAACCGGAAGAGCCGCCCCGTCGAGGCCGTCATCTCCCTGGAACTGGGTAATGGCGACCCGGTCCGTCCCGAGATTTACGGAACGGCCTCCATTCCGGTGTCCCTCGGCCCCGGAGACCTGAAGGAGTTCGAGCTCACGCCTTCCGAGGCGGCCCTCCTGCACATCGACCATCCGCGCGTGTGGTGGACCTATGACCTCGGCACGCCCGAAATGTACCGGATCAATGTCCAGGTGAACGAGGGCGGCGCCCTCTCCGACGAAAAGGACACCGATTTCGGCATCCGCAAGATAGAAAGCCGCCTCACGGAGGACCATTACCGCCAGTTCACCCTGAACGGCAAGGACATCCTCCTCAAGGGCGCCGGCTGGACCGACGACATCTTCCTCCTGGACTCGCCGGAGTCCATCGCCCGCCAGGTCGACTACGTGAAGGACATGAACCTGAACCTCATCCGCTTCGAGAACATCTGGGGCAAGGACGACTTCGTGTACGATCTCTGCGACCACCGGGGCGTGCTCGCCCTCGTAGGCTTCAGCTGCCAGTGGGAGTGGGAGGATTACTGCGGCCTTCCGGAGGTCGGCCACTTCGGCTGCATCAACGGCAAGGAGGTCGAGGACCTCGCTTTCGCCTATTTCCGCGACCAGGTGACGCGCCTGCACAACCATCCGTCCGTGATTGCCTGGCTCACCGGCAGCGACCGGATTCCGAACCCGGACCTGGAACAGCGCTATCTCGCCCTCTTCGAGCGGGAGGACTACCGTTCCTATGTGTGCTCCGCGAAGAATATGAAGAGCCTGGCCGGCTGGTCCGGTGCCAAGATGGAAGGCCCGTACGAGTGGGTGGGTGCCGATTATTGGTACAAGGACAACGAGGCGGGCGGCGCTTTCGGCTGGAATACGGAAACCGGCATCGGCGCGAACCTGCCGCAGCTGGAATCCTTGAAAAGGATGATTCCGGAAGAGGCCCTGTGGCCGCTGTCCGACGTGTGGGATTACCACTGCACCGCGTCCTCGTCCGCCATGAACACGACGAAGGTGCTGCAGGAGACCGTGAATGGCCTGTACGGCGGTTTCGACTCCCTGGAGGACTTTGTCCGCAAGGCTCACGCCGTGGACTATGACGGTACCCGCGCGATGTTCGAGGCATTCCGCGTACGCGTTCCCAAATCCACCGGTATCGTCCAGTGGATGCTGAATTCCGCCTGGCCGTCCCTGTACTGGCAGCTCTATGACTGGTATGGCATCCCGACCGCGGGTTATTATGGCACCAAGAAGGCCTGCGAGCCCATCCAGTTGCTGTTCGATTACGCCACGCGGAAGGTCTATGCGGTGAATGAGAGCGGCGATGCCGCCCCGCACGCGCTGCAGGCGACGCTGAAGGTCTTCGATGCGGATTCGAAGCTCATCGGACAGGAGACCAAGGCCATCAAAGTGGGCTACCGCGAGGTGCTTCCGGTTTTCGACCTCAAGCGTTACGACGGCAAGCCGCACTTCGTCGCCCTGACCCTGACCGATGAGTCCGGCCCTGTTGCGGACAACTTCTACTGCCTGCCCGCGAAGGACAACGAGTACAACTGGAAGAAAACCAACTGGTACATTACCCCCGTCACCGCCTATGCCGACCTCGCCTTTGTTTTCAAACGGCCTGAGGCCGACGTAGAGATGAGTGTGGAGGGGAACAAGGTCACCCTGACGAACAAATCCGGCGTCATCGCCTACCAGAACATCCTGAAGGCGAAGGATGCCGCCGGGAACCTCGTCCCTTCCGCCTTCTGGAGCGACAATTTCTTCCCGCTTCTCCCGGGCGAGACCCGGACGGTTACCTGTGAAACCGAGGCGGCAGACGTGCATTTTGAATTGGATAAGAAATAGATACGATGAATAGAACAGTTTTGTTGGTATGGTTGGTCCTTGGCTGGTCCGTCTGCGCCCTTGCCCAGACGGACCCCGGCCGGGATCTTTCCAAATACGCAGACGACAAGTTCGGCGATGATGACAAATACACCGTCGAGACGCCCTATGAGACCGTGACGGTGAAGCAGCCCCGTTCCAGGAAGGTCAAGAACGTGATCGTGATGATCGGCGACGGCATGTGCATGGAGACCGTGACCATCGGCTGGACCCTGAACGGGGGGCACCTGAACCTGGACAACTTCCCGGTGGCCGGCTATTCCCGCACTTACTGCACGGACCGGCTCATCACCGATTCCTGCGCCGGCGGCACCGCCATCTCTTCCGGCGCGAAGACCAAATACGGCTACATCGGCCAGGACGTGGACGGCAATCCCTTCGAGACGCTGCTGCACTACGCCCAGAAGAAGGGCATGCGGACCGGCCTTGCCGTGACCTGCCGCATCAATGACGCCACGCCGGCGGACTTTGTCTGCCACGCTCCCGACCGCCATCTGGAAGCGGAAATCGCCGCCCAGTTCGTGGACAGCGGCGTCGACTTCATCGTCGGCGGCGGACGCAAGTTCTGGGACCAGCGCGAGGACGGGCGGAACCTCATCGAGGAGATGAAGGCGAAGGGCTACAACTTCGTGGAAAAGCGCGAGGACATGGCCGGCATCCATGACGGCAAGCTCCTCGGCCTGTTCGCTCCGCTGGACATGGACCCGTGCCTGGACCGCGGCCCTGTGCTGGAAGACAGCGCGGAGAAGGCCTTGGAACTGCTGGACAACAGGAAGGGCTTCTTCCTGATGATCGAAGGGTCCCAGATCGACGACTGGGCGCACCGCAACAAGGTGGGCTACATGGCCGAAGAGATGTTCGATTTCGACAAGACCATCGGCAAGGTCCTGCAATGGGCGGAGAAGGACGGGCATACCCTCGTCATCGTGACGGCGGACCACGGAACCGGTGGTGTCACCCTGGTGGGCGGCAGTCTCGAGGACCGGTCTGTAAAAGTGCATTATTCCACGAAGGGTCACCACGGCATCGTGGTTCCGGTCTTCGCCTATGGCCCTCACGCCGAGGACTTCGTGGGCGTCTATGAAAACTCGGAACTGTCCAACCGGATCCGTAATCTGATGAAATAGCGTGAATACCGGCATCCGCATACCGATTATCGCCGCAGGGGTAGGATTGTTCCTTTCCCTGCTCGCCGTATCCTGCGACAAACCGGCGCCGAACAATTTCGTGATCGAGGCCCCCAAACCCGGGGGTAGCAACGGCAATGGAAGTGGCAACGGCAACGGGAATGGCTCTACGACGAATCCGGGGAACGATCCTTCGACGGGCACGGGAACCGGTTCGGAGACCGGCACCCTGTGCACCGACATCGGCCAAACCCCGATCATCCTGGCATACTTCACCGAGTACACCGAGACCCTCCCGGAGGTGACGCTCCTCACCCATATCAACTATGCCCACGGCCGCTTCAAGAACCCCAAGACGGGCGACGGCGGTATCGTGATCACCGAATCCAAGAAGGCTCCCATCAGCAGCGTGGTGGCCCTCAAGAGCAAGAATCCCAACCTGAAGGTCATGCTGATGATCGGCGGCTGGGGCGGACACGCCGACGGCTTCTCCGAGATGGCCAAGAGCGACGCCAAGCGGACGGCGTTCTGCCAGAGCGTGAAGTCGCTCCTCGACAAGCACAAGCTGGACGGCGTGGACATCGACTGGGAATATCCCACCGTGTCGGCCGACAACGAGACCGGCAGCGACCCGATGGACACCCAGAACTTCAACCTTGTGCTCAAGGAACTCCGCGAGACCCTGGGGACGTCCAAGATCATATCCTTCGCCTCGTCCTCCAGCGGCAAATACGTGGACTGGAAGACAGCGATTAAGTACATTGATTATGTGAACGTGATGACCTACGACATGGGCGCGGCCCCGAACGGGCACAATTCGCCGTTGCACAAGTCCAGCCGCTTCACGCACCGGAGCTGGGACGAGGCCGTGGATGCCCACGTCAAAGCCGGCGTGCCCAAGGACCGGCAGGTGATGGGCGTCCCGTTCTACGGGAAGGCGGAGAAGAACCCGGCCGAAGGCACCAAGATCTTCGAGTACTCCGTGAAGTACTACGAGATACCGGACATCCTGAACAAGGGAACGTACAAGGGCAAGCCCCTTGCCCGTGCGGTCCACCGCCAGTGGGAGCCCACCTCGATGGTTCCTTTCCTCGTCGATGACGCGGGAAAGGTCGTCCTGTCCTATGACGACCCGGAATCCGTGGAGGCGAAGGGAACCTACGTGACGGCGAACGGACACCTCGGGGCGATGTTCTGGGAATACCGCGGCGATACCGGCGACCACGCCTTGCTGAAGGCGCTGACCCGGTCGGTGTACGGAAAGGAGACAGTATTGTAAATGTTTGATATATAACTTATAACTAAACTAACAACCCATGAAACAGAAAGTAGTCCATTTGACAAAGCTGGCTGCCGTTCTGTGTCTGCTGGCCGGACTGTGGGGAGGCGTCGCCTCCGCGCAGAACCGGGGCATTACCATCAAGGGTAGTGTGGTGGACGGAGACGGATTGCCGGTGATCGGTGCGGGCGTCACCCTCCGGGGGACGACCACCGGCGTGGCTGCCGATGCGGACGGTAACTTCACCCTCATCGTTCCCGGTGAGGATGCGGTGCTGGAAGTGTCGGCCCTGGGCTATGTCACCGAGGTGGTGACGGTCGGAGGGCAGCGGACGTTCACCGTCGTGCTGCGGGACGACACCCAGACCCTGGACGCCACGGTCGTGGTCGCGTACGGTACGCAGACGAAGGCTACGGTGACGGGAGCGTTGACCTCCATCGACAACAAGGCGCTCATCAAGGCGCCTGTGGCCGACGTCACCAACATCCTCGCCGGCCAGATGCCGGGCGTCACCACCATCCAGGAGACCGGCCAGCCCGGTGAAGACTACGCCAAGATCTACATCCGAGGCGTAGGTTCCCTCTCTGATTCCAACGCCAGTCCGCTCATCCTCGTGGACGGTGTCGAGCGTCCCCTGAACACGGTGGACCCGAACGAAATCGAGAGCCTGTCCGTCCTGAAGGACGCTGCCTCCACGGCGGTGTTCGGCGTGCGCGGTGCGAACGGTGTCATCATCGTCACCACCAAGCGCGGCGACGCGGGCAAGCCGAAGATTTCCGTGAGTTCCATCACGGGTCTCCAGGCGCCGATGTCCTACATCGAACAGTGCGACAGCTACGATTTCGCCAGGTACTACAATGTGTACCAGTGGAACGACGGCAAGACGGAACCGGGCCTGTACTTCACCCGCGAGGCCATCGAGGCCTACCGCACGGGCTCCGATCCCATCATGTACCCGAACACCCACTGGAACGAGCTGATGTTCCGCAAGGCCTTCCTCCAGACCAAGAACAACATCAACATCTCCGGCGGTTCGGACAAGGTCCGCTACTTCGTGTCCATGGGCTACATGTTCCAGAACGGTCTGTTGAAGCAGATCCCGGGCGTCACCTACGACAACAACTACGCGTACAACCGGTACAACTACCGCGCGAACCTGGACTTCAAGCTCACCGAGACCACGGACATGAAGTTCAATATCAGCGGTGTCATCGGCAACACCCGCGAGCCGCTGAACAGCAACCGCGACAATATCTGGACGCTGACGATGCTGTGGGCCCACCCGACGGCCTCTCCGGGCATCGTGAACGACATGCCGGTGACGGTGGTCTCCTACGACGCCCTGCCGGACGGCCTGACCAAGTGGAACGGCTGGGAGTACTACTACTGGTCCGGTTACCAGTCGCAGTACAAGACCACCCTGGGCATGGACATGACCATCACCCAGAAGCTGGACTTCATCACCGAAGGCCTCAGCGCCTCGGTCAAGGGCAGCTATGACACCGACATGGCCCTCACCAAGAAGCGCACCGGTTCCGGCGGTTACCACCAGACCATCGAATATGCCTCCTGGGCCGACAACTCCGGCCTGTACATGGCCGACCCGGCCTTCGACCGCACCTACGTGCCGGTCATCAGCGGCAGCCAGCCTACCCTGAGTTACGGCGAGTCCTCGGACGACGACAAGAGCTGGTACCTGGAGGCCCGCATCGACTATAAGCGCAAGTTCGCGCACAAGCATTCGGTGAGCGGCCTGCTGCTGTACAACCAGTCCCGCGACTACTATCCTTCGAAATACAGCTGGCTGCCGTACGGCTATGTGGGCTGGGTCGCCCGCGCCACCTACGGCTATGCCGACAAATACCTCGTCGACCTCAGCGCCGGTTACAATGGCTCCGAGAACTTCGCCCCGGGCAAGACCCGGTACGGCCTGTTCCCGTCCGGCTCCCTGGGCTGGGTGGTTTCCGAGGAAAAATTCATGAAGAAACTTCCCTGGGTGGACTTCCTCAAGCTCCGCGCCTCCATCGGCCTCGTCGGTAACGACCAGGGCAATTCCGTCCGCTTCATGTACATGGACGGTGTCTGGAACGATGCCGGCGCCTATTACTTCGGCACCGGCAAGAGCGACGGCGTCCCGCGCTACGAACTGGGCACCCCGGGCAACAAGGGCGTTACCTGGGAGACCGCGCTCAAGGCCAATGTCGGTCTGGACTTCGACCTGTTCAACTACCGGCTGCACTTCTCCGGCGATATCTTCCAGGAGCACCGCACCGGCATCCTGATTTCCCCGCGCTCGCTGCCCGCGATCATCGCCACCTCCCTCCCGAACATGAACCTGGGTGTCGTGGACAACCGCGGTTACGAGATCGAACTCGGCTGGAACGACCACATCGGCAGTTTTACCTACGATATCAACGCCAACGTCACCTTCGCCCGCAACACGATTATCGAAGAGGATGAGGTGGAGCCCGAATTCGAGTACCAGCGCGAGACCGGCGGTTCCACCGGCCGCTACATGCTGTACCAGTTCGAGCGCCTGTACCAGAAGAGCGACTTCTACATCGATGCCGATGGCGTGCAGCGCCTGAATCCGGACCTCCCGCAGCCTTCCAACACCGTGTATCCCGGCGACTGCATGTACAAGGACCTCAGCGGCGACAATGTCATCGACGGCCGTGACCGGATGTACGACGGTTATCCCAACCGGCCGGAGTATCTGTTCGGTTCCAACTGGAAATTCGGTTACAAGGGCTTCAACATGAGCCTGAACTGGGTGGCCGCAACGAACGTGAGCCGTGTGTGGAACGACGACTACCGGATTCCGTTCACGAACTCGGGACACCGCGGCCTCCTGAAGATCTTTGCGGAGAATTCCTGGATTGACAACGACAACCCGTGGGCGCCCGGCCGTGAGGACGGCACCCTGCCGCGCTTCACCAAGACCAACTATCCGTGGAACTCCATGGACTCCACCCTCTGGACCGTGGACTCCTCCTACCTCCGTCTGAAGAGCGCCAGCTTCGGCTACACCTTCACCCGCAACAAGTTCTTCGACAAGCTGGGGATCAGTTCCCTGGGCCTGATGTTCACGGGCTACAACCTCTGGACCCTCTCGAAGATGACCCTGCAGGATCCGGAAGCGAAGTCCAGCTCTTCCCGCGGCCAGTACCCGCTGGTCAAGACCTACAACCTGTCCCTGAGCATCAATTTCTAAACCGAGCGAACCATGAAGAAGACATTCAAATACATCGCCATCGCCCTCGTGGGGGCGGGCCTGGTCGCTTGTGAGAGCATGAAACTGGGAGACGCCGGCCTGTCCAAGGCTCCGGAAACCTCCGGCGCCACCATCGACACCCTGTTCGCTTCCCTGAAGGATGCCGACAAGGTGCTGGCTTCGGCCTACTATTATCTTCCGTACGGCCTGATCTCCGACTTCGACTCCAAGATGGGAGGCGATTTCCTGGAGTCCATCACCGACCACTACGTCAGCAACAAGCATTCGGACAGCGACGGTCCGAACAACCTGTACTATTCCGGCGGTCTTTCCGCCAACCTCACGGGCTCCTATGCCGGCGGCGAAACCTACCGCTTCGGCAGCGAGAAGGACTACACGGCCATCCGCTATGCCTGGCTGTTCCTGGAGAATGCCGACCGCATCCCGGGCGCCGACCCGGCGGAACTCGCGAAGAAGAAGGCCGAGGCCAAGGTTTGCATGGCCATTGCCTATTCGAACATGCTCCGCTACCTGGGCGGCGTTCCCATCCTGGACCACGCCGTGGATCCCGCCGAGGAGATGCATTATCCGCGCAACACCTTCGCGGAGACCGTGGATTTCATCGTGAAGCTCTGCGACGAGGCCGCTCCGGACCTGCCCTGGGCCGTGAGCGCCGCGGAGGACGGCCGCATGACGCGCGCCGCCGCCCTGGGTCTCAAGCTCCGGGTCCTGTGCTTCGCCGCCTCTCCGACCTTTAACTCCAACACCAAGTGGCACCCGCAGGCCGATGAGTACACCTGCTACGGCAACTATGACCCCGCCCGCTGGCAGGCCGCCAAGTCCGCCGCGGACGAGTTCATGCGTCAGCAGCTCGCGAACGGCCACTATGCGCTTTGTGAAGCGCAACCGGACCCCGTGACGGGCCTCATCTCCCCGCGCGCCTACCGTCTTGCCTACCGCAAGGGTTACTTCGAGCGCGGCAGTTCCGAGAGCATCATCTCCATCCGCAAGTCCAACAGCACCAGCTATCACGACAAGCATTTCGAGGTGCAGGGCTCCTACGGCAGCGGTGCCACCCTCGACTGGGTGAACAAGTTCCCGTGGGCCGACGGCGAGCCGTTCCCGGACGACTTCCCCTGGGAGGACAAGGCCTCCTGGCCCGAGCATCCGTTCTTCAAGCCGGATCCGCTCGGTACGCTGAAAGTGAACGGCGCCACGTTTACCGAGACCCGGGATCCCCGTCTGTATGAGAACATCGGCGTGCCCGGAGACATCTGGCGCGACGGTTCCGTTGGACGCGGCTATGACAACCACAAGTACCACCAGGACGGCTGCACCGGTTTCCTGATGATGAAGTTCGTCCTGCAGCAGAACACCGACCGCTCCCAGCCGCAGCACTGGCCCTTCATGCGTTTCGCGGAAGTGCTCCTGAACTGCGCCGAGGCCTATAACGAGGCGGACGGCGGTCCGTCCGACAAGGCGTATGCCTGGGTGAACGCCGTACGCGCCCGCGTCGGCCTCCCCGGCCTGCCCGAAGGCCTGTCGCAGGAGGAGTTCCGCAAGGCCCTCATCCTGGAACGCGAACTCGAGTTCGGCTTCGAGGAGGTCCGCTGGTTCGACATGGTCCGCTGGGGCCTGACCGAGGCGTTCACCACCCCGCTGAGGGGCCTGACGTCCAACGGCGACAACAACAACGCGGCGACCGTCTTCACCTTCAAGGAGAAGGAAGCCTATCCGCCGCGCAGCTGGTACACCAGCTGGGACACCAAGTGGTATCTCGCCCCCATCCCCGCCCTGGAGATCAACAAAGCCTACGGGATGACTCAGAATCCGGGTTGGTAATCTAAAAAGTGCCCGAATATGAAAAGATTGTTTGCATACATCATAACCCTTCCGCTTCTGCTCGCCGGCGCGACGGTTTCCGCCCAGGAGAACGTGTCGCCGCTGGATTCCGTCCAGCTGGGAAACCTGTTCCAGCTCCGGGCGGGCGGCGCCCTTTCCGCGGGCGGCTGCCTCTTCGAGAAGAGCCCTGAAGTGGACATCGCGAATGCCCTGTACGGGCAGTTCTCCGGCCTGCTGGTGAAGAACAGTTCCAGCACCTACGACTCCAACCGGTCCCGGCTGAAGCTCTCCCTCCGCCTGCACGGACACAGCCCGCTTCTCCTGGTGGATGGTTTCCCCCGCGACCTGGACGACCTGGAGGGCGTGGAGATTGACAGGATCGAGATCCTCAAGGATGCCTCCGCTGCGGCGCTGTACGGCGTAAAGGGCGGCAACGGCATCATCTCCATCACGACCAAGCGCGGCAAGGATTCCCCGCTGAAGGTGACGGCCCAGTACCAGTACGGTCTCCAGACGATGTTCCGTACGCCCGAGTTCGCCGACGCCTACACCTACGGCTTCCTGGTGAACGAGGCCCGCACGCTGGACGGCCTGCCCGCCAAGTACAACGACGCGGAGCTTTTCGCCCTGTACAGCGGCCAGTATCCGTATGCGTATCCGAATGTCAACTGGTGGAACGAGGTGTTCCGCGACCATGGCGACAACCACCAGGCCGAGTTCACCTTCACCGGCGGCAACCGCAACTTCCGCTATTTCGCCGCGGTCGACTACCTGAAGGAGAACTTCCTGTACAAGAAGGCTTCCGCCGACGACCGCTACAACGCGAACCACTATGACAACCGCCTGGGCATCCGCGCGAACGTGGACGTGAACATCACGCCTTCCACGCTGATGAAGATCGGCGTGAAGGCCCGTCTTGCGGAATTCAACCAGGGTTATTATTCCGGCCGCATCGAGAGTACGCTCTACACCCTGCCTGCCGCCGCCTTCCCCGTGATGCAGGCGGACGGCGTGTATGGCGGAACCTCCCTGTACGGCGCCGTCAATCCGGTGGCCGTGATGCAGGAGAACGGCCAGCGCCAGTGGTCCCAGACCAAGGTGTTGGCGGACATCCTGCTCCGCCAGGACCTTGGGATGCTGGTTCCCGGCCTGTCCGCCGACGCGAACGTGGCCTTCGACTACATCGGCCTCCAGTACGAACGTGCTTCCAAAGACTGGCAGTACTCGGAGCTCGTAAGCACCGTGGCGGCCCAGAACAACCAGAGTTACATCCTGAGCGAGCAGAAGTATTATGGCGTGAGTTCCAAGACGGTGGATTACGACCACTATTTCTACGGCCTGCAGATGAAGATGGAACTCCAGGCCCGCCTGAACTGGGAGCGGGATTTCGACGCCCACCACGTGGAGGCGCACGCCGCCTACCGGCAGCGCTCCTGGATCCTCAGCGGCCAGAACAATTCCTCCAAGACCCAGGAAATCCTGGGCACGGTGAGCTATAACTGGAAGAAGCGCATCTTCGCCGACGTGGTCGTGAACCGTTCCGGTTCCGCCTACATGCCCAAGGGCAAGCGCTTCCACTGGTATCCGGGCATCAGCCTTGCCGCCGTGGTCCTGGACGGAGACCCGTACCTCAAATTGTACGGCTCCGCGGGCCTCAGCGGTTCCGACGGCGATCTGGAGCACGAGCTCTGGCGCCAGAACTACGTGAGCGGCAACAGCTACTACTTCGGCGCCAGCGGCGGAACCAGCTTCAGCGGCCGTACTGAGGGCCCGATGGCGGCTGTCACCCTTGCCCCGGAACTCTCCCGCAAGGCAACCGCCGGCATCGAACTCGGCCTGTTCGGCAAGCGCCTGACGATCAACGCGGAAGGCTTCATGGAAGACCGCCGCAACATCCTCATCACCCCGTCCAACATCTCGGGGGTGATCGGTGTGGACGTAAACGAGCAGAGCATCGGCGAGGAGACCTTCAAGGGGGTCGACCTCAACGTCGCCTGGAACAACCGCCACGGAGACTTCGAGTACGGCCTGTACGCCAACGGCGGCTGGCTGTTCACCAAGGTCATCGACGACGGCCAGGCCTACCAGATGTACGATTACCTGTACCACAAGGGCAACCCCGTGGGCCAGCGCTACGGCCTCGAGGTGATCGGCATCTTCCAGAACCAGATGGAAATCAACAACAGCCCGCAGCAGACCTTCGGCGCCGTCAAGCCCGGTGACCTGAAGTACCGCGACCAGAACGGGGACGGCATCATCGACAAGCAGGACCGCGTGAAGATGTTCGGCAGTTCAACGCCGCTCCTGACCTTCGGTTTCGGCCTGCATCTCGGCTACAAGGGCTTCAAGGCCTTTGCCGATTTCCAGGGTGTGACCGGGGTCACCATCGACCTCCTGGATTCCCCGCTGTACCAGCCGCTCGTCTCCAACGGCACCATCTCCCAGACCTTCCTGAACCGGGAAGTCACCTGGGCCCCGGGCCGCGAGATGTACGCCACCATGCCGCGTCTCACCACGCAGGAGAACCCGAACAACTACCAGGCGAACTCGCTGTGGTACCGCGACGGTTCCTTCATCAAGCTCCGGAACGCAGGCATCTCCTACACCATCCCGAAGAAAGTGCTGAAACTGTCCGACGTCACCCTTTCGCTGACGGGGACGAACCTCTTCAGCACGGACAACATTCACTTCGCGGATCCCGAGCAGCTGGGCGCCTACTATCCTTCCCTGAGGACCTTCTGGGCCGGCATCAAGTTCAACTTCTAAACCGGGAGACGATATGAAAAAGTTACTCTATATCCTGACGGCCGCGCTGCTTGCGGCGGGCTGCAACTTCCTGGATTTCGACGAGTCCTCCAGTGACTACACCCGTGAGGACATGTACTTGACGTACAGCAATATCCAGAAGATGCTCACGAACATCTACGGATATATGCCCAACAAGGACATCGCCGACGTGGGCAGCGCCCTGCGCGACTGCGGTTCCGACGACGCCGAGTACGGCGACCCGGACGCCAGCGTGCAGCGTTTCACGAACGGCAACTGGACGGCCCTGAACACCGTGGACGACAAGTGGAGCCTGTTCAACGGCATCCGCTCCGCGAACGAGTTCCTCGAGTCCATCGGGACCGTGGACCTGTCCATGTACAAATATGACAACAAGTACCAGCGCTGGCTGGAGCACCTCGCGTACTATCCGTACCAGGCGAAGGTCCTGCGCGCGTACTTCTTCTTCGAGCTGGCCCGCCGCTACGGCGACATCCCGATGCCGCTGACGATGCTCACGGCGGAGGAGGCCAACGAGATTGCAAAGACACCCTTCGACGAGGTCATCGATTTCATCGTGGCCGAATGCTCCGAATCCGCTGCCAACCTGCCCGACACCTATGTGGGCCTGCTGGACGACGAGATTGGCCGCGTCACCCGGGGCTTCGCCCTCGCGGTGAAGGCCAAGGCGCTCCTGTACGCCGCCTCCCCGCTGCATAATCCTTCGGGCGACAAGTCCAAGTGGCAGAAGGCGGCCGCTGCGGCGAAGGAACTCATGGACCTCGGGATTTACCAACTGGATCCCGCTGAGAAAGCGAACAACTACCTGTCCCAGGAAGTGATCTTCGCCATCATGCGTTCCGAGAGCCAGAGCTTCGAGCGCTACAACTTCCCGGTGCGGTTTACCGAGGGCGAGCGCACGTCCATCGCGGGAACCTATCCCACCCAGAACCTGGTGGATGCGTTCCAGACGGCGAACGGCTATGACATCACCCTCGAGTCCGACGGTTGGAAGACCAGTGATCCCGCTTTCGACATCACGAAGCCGTACGAGGGCCGCGACCCGCGCTTCGCCCGCACGATCCTCGCCAACGGCATGCCTTTCAAGGGCACCACGATCGAGACCTTCGTGGGCGGCCGCGACTATTCCGCGACCCGCAGCGACCTGGGTTCCCCGACCGGGTACTACCTCCGCCGCTACATCCAGGAAAGCACCAGCTTCACCCCGGAGAACACGGTGACGAACAAGC
>JAFSJK010000040.1 GCA_017439305.1 Bacteroidales bacterium
ATGTACATCACCACGCGCGGGATGAACATTCCCACCGGCGACGCCCGGGAGCAGGGTTCGAGCTACCTGCATGCCCTGTCGGAGCTTTGGGACCTGGGCACGGTCCTGACCGTGGCCGCGTGGAACCTGGACTACGCGACGCCGGAGGAGCTGGAGGAAAAGATCGAGAATACCACCCGGTTCGGCCTGCGGCTGGCGGCATCCTTCTGATGATGAGCCTGTTCTGTCTGATCGTAGCCATGGCCCTTCCCTTCACGACGCCCGCCTATCAAGTGAAGGTGGAGAAGGATGTTCCTTATGCCACCGCCCCGGGCTATTACACCCACGCCCCCATCGGGGACAAGAAAGCCACCCTCAAGCTGATGTTCCACTGCGGGATCCCGAAGCCCGTCACCCTGGAGATGGACATCTATGCGCCGGCCGGGGACGATCCTTCGGCCAAACGGCCGCTGCTGCTGATGATGCACGGCGGATCCTTTTTCATCGGCAACAAAAGCGAGCCCGGCCAGAAAGGCTGGGGGCAGTATTTCGCCTCGCTGGGCTATGTGGCGGTTTCCATCGACTACCGGCTGGGGTTCCATGCGATCAAAAAGGAAATCCGGCAAGCGGAATACCGGGCGCTGGAAGACGCCGACGCCGCCCTGGCCTACCTGCTGGGACGGGAAGACCTCCGCATCGACCCGGACCGCGTATTCCTGTGCGGGACGAGCGCCGGGGCCATGACGGCCCTGAACCTGGCCTTCCGGCTGTATGGGGACAAGCCCATGCAGGAAGTCAAGCGGCGGCTGCCCGCGGATTTCCGCATCCGGGCCGTCGCCAACCTCTGGGGCTCCGTCCACGACCTGTCGGTCCTGGAGAACGCACGGGTGCCCATCCTTTCCTTCCAGTCCGTCGCCGACCCGGTGATGCCGTACGACTACGGCTATCCCCTCGGATGGGCCGGGAGACTTTTCTCGGACCCGATGTACGGGACGCACGCCGTCCACGAAAAGGCCCTGGAACTGGGTCTGCGAGCGGAGCATCACCCCGTCCCGGAACCCCGGCATCGGATGCATCTGGACGACGCGCTGAAGTATACGCCGCGTTTTTACGAAATCCGTGATGCAATGGCGGAATTTTTCGCAAAGGAAATGGAATAATTTCGTATATTTGTTGTTTGAATAGACAAAACATCTGATATTTCTGATATGGCAAAACGTGAAATCAAGTTCTCCCTGGTGTACAGGGACATGTGGCAGAGTTCCGGCCGGTATCAACCGCGCGTGGACCAGTTGGTGCGAGTGGCCCCGGCCATCGTGGACATGGGCTGCTTCGACCGCGTGGAAACCAACGGCGGCGCCTTCGAGCAGGTGAACCTGCTCTACGGCGAGAACCCGAACGTCTCCGTGCGCAAATGGACGGCTCCCCTCCGCAAGGCGGGCATCCAGACCCATATGCTGGAGCGCGGCCTCAACGCCATCCGCATGTACCCCGTTCCGGCGGACGTCCGTGAACTGATGTTCAAGGTGAAGAAGGCGCAGGGCACCGACATCGCCCGTTCCTTCTGCGGCCTGAACGACCACCGCAACCTCAAGCTCTCCGTCGAATATGCCAAGAAAGCCGGCATGATTTCGCAGGCTGCCCTGTCCATCACCCACTCCCCCGTCCACACGGTGGAATACTATCTGGGCGTCGTGGAGAAGCTGGTCGAGTACGGTACCGACGAAATCTGCCTCAAGGACATGGCCGGCGTCGGCCGTCCGACGGAGATCGGCCAGATCGTGGCCGGCATCAAGAAGAAGCACCCGCATATCAAGGTCCAGTACCACGGCCACACCGGCCCCGGTTTCTCCCCGGCTTCCATGCTGGAGGCGGCCCGCGCCGGCGCGGACTACCTGGACTGCGCCGTCGAACCCCTCTCCTGGGGCAAGGTCCATCCGGACGTGATTTCCATGCAGCAGATGATGAAGGCCGACGGCTTCCTGGTGAAGGACGTCAACATGGACGCCTACATGGAGGTGCGCCGCCTCACGCAGGAGTTCATCGACGACTTCCTAGGCTACTGGATCCTTCCGGCCAATTCCCAGATGTCCTCCCTGCTGGTGGGCTGCGGCCTGCCCGGCGGCATGATGGGCTCGATGATGGCCGACCTGCGTAACTTCCAGGGCGCCATCAACGCCGCCCAGCGTTCCCACGGCCGTCCGGAGATGACCCTGGACACCCTGATGGTGAAGCTCTTCGAAGAGGTCGAATACGTATGGCCGCGCCTCGGCTATCCGCCGCTCGTGACCCCGTTCAGCCAGTACGTGAAGAACATCGCGCTGATGAACCTGTTCAACATGCTCAACGACAAGCCGCGCTGGTCTTCCATCGACAAGGACGCCTGGGGCATGATCCTCGGCAAGATGGGCAAGCTGCCCGGTGAGCTGGATCCGGAGATCGTGGCCCTCGCGAAGGAAAAGGGCATGGAATTCTACACCGGCAACCCGCAGGACATGTATCCCAACGAGCTTCCGAAGTTCCGCGAGATGATGAAGGAAGAAGGCTGGGACTGCGGCGAGGATGACGAGGAGCTCCTGAATATGGCCATGTTCGAGCGCCAGTACCGCGACTACCGCAGCGGCATCGCCAAGGAGCGCTTCAACAAGGACCTGGCCGATTTGAAGGCCAAGGCCAACGCCCCCATCGTGGTCACCCGTCCTGTCGTGGAGATGCCCAAATTCTCCGTCGACGAATATGTGGCCAAGTACCCGAAGGCCACGCCGGTGCAGGTTCCCGTCAAGGGACAGCTGCTGTGGCAGGTGGACGTGGACGATGCCTCTTCCGCTCCGGTCGTCGGTACGGCCGTTAAGGCGGGCCAGGTGATCGGTCACGTGCAGGCCTGGTACGGGATGGAGGAGGTTGTCGCCGCCGTGGACGGCCGCATCGTTGCCGTGCTCGGAAAGCAGGGCGACAACGTGGCCAAGGGCGAAATCATTGCCTTCATTCAGTAATAAACGTTAATTTACCCCCTGAAACAACACAAGTTATCAACAGCTTGTGTTGTTTTTTCGTTTCGTACCCTATCTTCGGGGCATGAAACTGAAAGATTGGACGGCGGAGGAACGGCCCCGCGAGAAACTCCTCCGCCTGGGAGCCGGGGCCTTGGGAAATTCGGAATTGCTGGCCATTTTCATCGGCTCAGGCGTTCCCGGAATCAATGCGGTGGATGTGGCGCAGGGACTGCTTTCCTCGGCCGGAGGGCGGCTGTCCGAACTGTGTACGCGGCCGCCGAAGGAGTTGATGGAGCACAAAGGGATCGGCGAGGCCCGGGCCGTCACGATCGCCGCCGCCCTGGAACTGGGCCGGCGGTTCCTGACCGAGGCATCGGCGGAACAGATCACCATTACCGGACCGGCGGACGTGTTCCGGCTGATGCTTCCCCTGATGAAAGGACTGGACCACGAAGAATGCTGGGCCCTGTATCTGAACCGCGCAAATTATGTCGTTGGAAAAGAACGGCTTACATCCGGAACGGCAGATACGACGCTGATCGACGTGAAGCGCGTCCTCCGGGGCGTCATCCAGCGCCAGGCCAAGGCCGTCATCCTCGTGCATAACCATCCTTCCGGCAGTCCCCTTCCCGGCGAGGCGGACATCCGGGAGACCAGACGGTTGCAGCTCGCACTGAAGACTTTCGATTGCGCCCTCTTCGACCATGTCGTCCTGGCGGACGGGTCCTATTATTCGTTCCAGGACGAAAGGGTCGTGAAGATGCGTTTGTAAACCGGATTTTTTTGTGTATGTTTGTATTCCCAACCAATCCCTCGGCGTTATGAAAGTGAACAATCTCGGTGAGAACAATACCGTTCTCAATACCTTCCTCGCAGAACTGCGGGATGCTTCCATCCAGAAGGACCCCCTGCGTTTCCGGTACAACCTCGAGCGGGTTGGAGAAGTGTTTGCCTATGAGCTCTCAAAGGTCCTCGCCTACTCCCCCAAGGAGGTCACGACCCCCCTCGGCATCGCCACGGTGAACACCTGTGACACGCCCCTGGTCATCGCCACCATCCTCCGGGCGGGCCTTCCGCTGCAGAAGGGATTCCTCAACTACTTCGACCACGCCGAATCGGCCTTCCTGGCCACCTTCCGGAAATACGGCAAGGGCGACTACTTCGAACTCCGCGTAGACTATTGCTCGGTTCCCTCGCTGGAAGGCAAAGTCCTCGTCATCGCCGACACGATGATTGCCACGGGCGCCTCGATGGAAGTCTGCATCGATAAGCTCGTCGAGGAAGGCGGCCATCCCTCCGCCATCCACCTCATCACCCCCATCGCCAGCAGCTACGCCGTAGACCAGCTCTCCGTCCGCTACGGCAACGAAGTCTCCCTCTGGGTTGCCGCCGTCGATGAAGAACTCACCGGCCGCAGCTACATCATCCCCGGCATCGGTGACGCCGGCGACCTCGCCTTCGGCGAAAAGCTGTAGGGCGTTACCCCGGTTCCGAACCACATTAATTGTGTAAATCGGGCCGAATTACACAATTAATCGTCGTTTTGGCCAATAATTGTGTAATAAAGGCCGTTTTACACAATTACTCACCGTTTTAGCCAATAATTGTGCAGAATGGCCTTGCCTGCACAATTATTCCTGATCCGAACCGTTCTCATGGGCTCGAGAGCATAAGAAAAGCGCAAAGAATCATAAGAAACGTTAAAATCGACCTGAAACAACACGTCTAACCATTGCTTTCAGGCGGGGATTTCATAGGTTTGCAGCTGAATGATTGATTCGAAGCGATGGAACAGTTTGTCAAACCACAACCCAAGCCATTGACCGAGCGGCAGATCGAATGGATGCAAGAGCGTCTATTCCAAGAATCCGGTCCTTTTTATCATCTGTGCACAGAGCCGCTCGAAGACGGGCTGATCTTTGAGAATGACGAGGAGCGAAAGGTTGCCATCAACCTAATCGCCACCACGGTGAAGGAATTCCACATCGACATTTTGGCCTACGCCTTGATGAGCAACCACTTCCATTTCATTATCCAAGGAGAGCTGGTGGACGGACTGGCCTTTTTCAACCGGTTGAGGAAAAGGCTGTCCAACTTTCTTGCCCGGCGCGGACGACCCGGTGTTCTGGATCTGGTCGAGGTGAATCCGGAAACACCGGCCATCGGGAGCCTGATCCAACTCCGGAACGAAATCGCCTATGTCATCCGCAATCCCTATGTAGTCCGGGTCGATATCAATCCGCTGGCCTACCGCTGGTGCAGCGGTTTCCTGTATTTCAACCCCTTCCTGACCGACCTTGCGTCGAAAAAACCGGAAGATCTGACCTACAAAGAGAAGCGGGGGATCACACGCTCCCCCAACCCGGAACTCGACCCCTCGTTTCGAATCCGGAACGGAATGATCGCCCCGGAAAGCTTTGTCAACTATCGACTGGTTGAGCGGTTGTTTCCCAACGCTCGCAAATTCACCTGGTGGGTGTTCAAGAACGTCGAAGCCCAGTGCGAGGTGGCAAGCCGATTGGGAGAAAGCCCCAACTTGAATGACGATGAACTGTTCCTGACGGCCCAGCAAATCAGCAAGTCCCAATTCGGCTACGACAGCGTGAAAGAGCTCCCCCAGCAGCAACGGAGAGAACTGGCCATCATCCTGAAGAACAAATGGGGAGCCTCCAACGGCCAAGCAGCAAGAATCGCAAAGTTGGAGCAACGAGTCGTGGACGCATTGTTCCCCATGACCGCCAAACAACAACCTTGACTCCGATCAAAAAACTGTGTAATTCGACCCGTTTTACACAATTATCCGTCGTTTTAGCAGAAAACTGTGTAAAATGGCCCATTCTGCACAATTATTCGTCGTTTTGGCCAATAATTGTGTAATAAGGGCCGTTATACACAATTATTCACCGTTTTGACCTAAAACTGTGTAATTCGGCCCGGTTTACACAAAAACCGAAGCGCGGTTATCCGCACTCCGGTTTGACAAGGTCTGGCACGGGCCAAAGAGGGTTTGGCGTGGGGCCACAGAGGGTCCGGCACGCGGCTAGCCGGTCAGGCTGTCCACTGGCCGAGGGTCTATGGACCCGATAAGGCTTAGAACACCAGCAGGAAGAGGCCGGCGGCCAGGCAGGCGCCGAGCATCGGGCCGGCGACGGGGACCCAGCTGTAGGACCAGCCGCTGTCGCGCTTGCCCTTGATGGGCAGGACGGCGTGGGCGCAGCGCGGGGAGAGGTCGCGGGCCGGATTCATCGCGTAGCCGGTGGTTCCGCCAAGGGACATGCCCAGGGCCATGATCAGACAGGTGACGGGCCAGGCGCCGAGGGCTCCGGTGGAAGCGGCAGCACCGCCTACCTGGAAGGCATTCCCCTCGAAGCCGATGGCGAGGATGATGAACACCAGGAGGCAGGTGGCGATGAACTCCGACAGGAAGTTCCGCCAGGGATTCCAGATGGCCGGCATCGTGCAGAAGGTACCCAGCATGGTGTCGGGCTCGTCGGCCGTAGCGGCGTAATGGTCCTTATAGAACACATAGACCAGCAGGCCGCCCACGAAGCCGCCCAGCATCTGGGCGACGATGTAGCCGAAAACCTGGTTCCAGCCGAACTTGCCAGCGATGGCGAGGCCCAGGGTTACGGCGGGGTTCAGGTGCGCACCGGAAACCGGGCCGGCGATGAGCACGCCCATCATCACGGCGAGGCCCCACGCGAGGGCGATCACCACCCATCCGCCGCCTTTCGCCTTGGATTTGTTCAAAGAGGTGGCCGCGCAAACGCCGTCACCGAAAAGGACGAGCACCAGGGTGCCGATGAATTCGAAAATGTATGCTTTCTCCATAGTCAGAAGGTTTTACACGCAGGATGACAAGTTATTTGCTAAGCGTCCGGGAAATCGCATCGGCCCAGCCGGCTTTCAGGGCGGCCGTGTCGGCACCGGAGGGCTCGAACACACGCTCGGCCTGCCATTGGGCCTTGATTTCGTCCAGGGAGGACCAGAAGCCGACGGCGAGGCCTGCCAGATAGCAGGCGCCCATCGCCGTGGTCTCGGTGACCTGCGGACGGATGACGGACGTGCCCAGGACATCGGCCTGGAACTGCATCATCAGGTTGTTGCGGGAAGCGCCACCGTCGACCTTCAGCTCGGAAAGACGAACGCCGGCGTCCTTCTCCATCGCGCCCACGATGTCCATGGTCTGGAAGGCGATGCCTTCGAGGGCCGCACGGGCGATATGGGCCGCCGTAGTGCCCCTGGTGATGCCGCAGATGGTACCGTGGGCATACTGGTCCCAATAGGGCGCGCCCATGCCCGTGAGGGCCGGGACGAAGTACACGCCGCCGTTGTCCGGAACCGTTTCGGCAAGCGCCTCGATCTCGGAGGAACTCCGGATGATGCCGAGGCCGTCCCGCAGCCACTGGACGACGGAACCGCCCACGAAGATGGAGCCTTCCAAGGCGTAATTGACCTTGTCGCCGATCTTCCACGCCACGGTGGTGAGAAGGTTGTTCTTCGAGAGGATGGGCTTCTCGCCCGTGTTCATCAGGAGGAAGCAGCCGGTGCCGTAGGTGTTTTTCACGGAGCCGGGTTCGGTGCACATCTGGCCGAAGAGGGCGGCCTGCTGGTCGCCGGCGATGCCGCCGATAGGCACTTCATGGGCGAAAATGGTCGTCTTCGTGACGCCGTACACCTCGGAGCTGGAACGTACGGACGGCATCATGGATGCGGGGATGTCCAGCAAGGCCAGCAGTTCGGGATCCCACTCCAACGTGTTGATATTGAACAACATCGTACGGGAGGCATTGGACACGTCGGTCACATGGACCTCACCGCGGGTAAGCTGCCAGACGAGCCAGCTGTCCACGGTACCGAAGCGGAGTTTGCCAGCCTCGGCCTTTTCGCGGGCGCCGGGGACGTTGTCCAGGATCCAGCGGATCTTGGTGCCGGAGAAGTAAGCGTCGATGATGAGG
Organism: Bacteroidales bacterium; assembly: GCA_017439305.1. Classification (GTDB taxonomy): domain Bacteria; phylum Bacteroidota; class Bacteroidia; order Bacteroidales; family UBA932; genus Cryptobacteroides. The sequence goes on from JAFSJK010000040.1 coordinate 7,931, forward strand.
CCCGTCTTCTTGCGGATGAAATCGGCCTTGTCGCGGAGGGTGTCGCAGAATTCGGAGGTGCGGCGGTCCTGCCAGACGATGGCGTTGTACACCGGCTCGCCGGTTTCCGCATCCCACACGATGGTGGTCTCACGCTGGTTGGTGATGCCGATACCGGCAATGTTCAAGCCATTGATGCCCATCTTGGTGATGGCCTCGGCGATGACAGCCGCCTCGGACGACCAGATTTCCATCGGATTGTGCTCCACCCAGCCCGGTTTCGGGAAATACTGGGTGAATTCCATCTGCGCGGTAGAGCGGATGTTGCCTTCATGGTCGAAGACGATGGCCCGGGAAGAGCTGGTTCCCTGGTCCAGGGCCAGAATGTATTTTTCCATAATTATATGATTAGTTTACAGATAAGCGTCGCACTGGTGCAGTCCACGACCTCCACGTCCACATACTCGCCCGTGCGGTGTCCGCCACCGGGGAATACGCACATCTTGCTGTTGGAGGCGCGGCCGCACAGGTCGTCGGGATTCCGCTTGGAAGGGCCCTCGACAAGGACTCTCAGGCGCTTGCCGACATCCCGGCGATAGCTCTCCAGGGACTTCCGGTTCTGCAGGTCGATGATCTCGTTCAGCCTCCGCGTCTTCACCTCCGGCGGGACATCGTCCGGATAATTCCGGGCCGCCAGGGTGCCGGGACGCTCGGAATAGGCGAACATGAAGGCCCAGTCGAAGCCAACCTCCTCCATAAGGCTCAACGTCTCCCGGTGGTCCTCCTCCGTCTCGGAGCAGAAACCGGCGATGACATCGGTCGTGAGACCGCAATCGGGCATCACGCTGCGGATCTTGTGGACCCGCTCCAGATACCACTCCCGGTCGTATTTCCGGCGCATCTTCTCCAGCATCCGGGAACTGCCGGACTGGACGGGAAGATGGATGTGCTTGCAGATATTGTCGTACGCGGCCATCGTCTCAATAACCTCGTCACTGATGTCCTTGGGATGCGAAGTGGCGAAACGGACTCTGAGGTCGGGACTTACGGACGCCACACGCCGCAGCAGCTCCGCGAAATTCACGGTTTCCTCCGCCGATTTCCACAAATAGCTGTCCACATTCTGGCCCAGCAACGTCACCTCCTTGTAGCCCTTCTGGAACACGTCACAAGCCTCCCGGACAATGGAATGCGGGTCTCGCGACCGCTCGACACCGCGGGTGTACGGCACCACGCAGTAGGAACAAACATTATTGCAGCCACGCATGATGGAGATAAAGGCGGAAACGCCATTCTTGTCAGTGCGTACCGGCGTAATGTCCGCATAAGTTTCATCCCGGGAAAGGAGCACATCGATCTGCGGGGCATCCGGTTTCAAAGCCTCCAGCAGCCGGGGCAGCGAACGATAAGCGTCCGGCCCGACGACCAGATCCACCTTCCGCGTCTCCAACAACTTGTCTTTCAGGCGCTCCGCCATGCATCCAACGATGCCCACGACCACGCCCGGACGCTTCTTGCGCTGCAGGTTGAACTGCTCGATCCGGCCCCAGATCCGCTGCTCCGCATTGTCACGCACCGAGCAGGTATTGGCCATGATCAGGTCCGCCTCCTCCATCGACTCCGTCCGCCCGTATCCCTCCTTGGCCAGAATGGAAAAAATGACCTCGGTGTCATTCACGTTCATCTGACACCCGTATGTTTCGATATAGGCTTTCTTCATAAGCAGTAAAAAGGGAATGCGGGCTAGAGTTCCCTCCGGAGCCGTGCCGGGGGGATGTCCAGCTGGGCGCGGTATTTGGCGATGGTGCGGCGGGCAACCTTGTAACCCTTGGAAGTAAGGGCTTCCACCAGGTCGTCGTCCGTAAAGGGGTTGTGCTTGTCTTCGCCGTCCACGAGTTCGCGGAGGACTTTCTTGATTTCGCGGGTGGAGATTTCCTCCCCTTCGCTGTTTTCCAAGCCTTCGGAGAAGAAATATTTCAAGGGGAAGATGCCGAAGTGCGTCTCGATCCACTTGCTGTTCACCACGCGGGAGATGGTGGAGATGTCGAAGCCAGTCTTCTCGGCGATGTCTTTCAGGACCATCGGGCGGAGGGAGGATTCGTCCCCGTCCACGAAGTAGTCGTGCTGATACTCGATGATGGCCCGCATCGTGCTTTCCAGCGTGTTCTGACGCTGTTTCAACGCCTCCACGAACCATTTGGCGGAATCCAGCTTCTGCTTCACGAACACGGCGGCTTCCTTCTGGGAGCGGTCGGTGGCATACTTGCCGGTCTCGAGGATTTCGGCATATTTGCGGTTGATCCGGAGCTCGGGGATGGAGAAGCGGGGCATCGACAGGATGAGTTCCCCGTTCTCATAGTCCAACCGGAAATCGGGGACGATCTGCTGGGCCTGGTCGTTGTAGCTGTCGTCGATCTGGCCGCCCGGAGAAGGATTGAGTTTCCGGATTTCCCGGACGATGTCCTTCATCTCCTCGTCCGTCAGATGGAACCGGTTCATCAGCCGCTGGAAATGATGGCCCTTGAACTCGTCGAAGCCGTCCCGGATCACCCGGACCGCATTGCGGACCGACGGCGTCTGTTTCTTGTCCTCCAACTGGATGAGCAGGCATTCGCGGAGATCGCGGGCGCCGACGCCGGAGGGTTCGAACTGCTGGATGATCTTCAAGAGGCGCTCCACTTCCTCGGCCGAGGTTTCCAGCCCTGCCCGGAAGGCGATATCGTCCACCAGGGACTCCACGTCGCGGCGAAGATAACCGTCGTCATCCAGGCTGCCGATAATGAAAGTGGCGACCGCACGCTCGTGTTCGGTCAGGTTCCGGTAGCCCAGCTGCTCCATCAGGCTCTGGGTGAAACTCTGCTTTACGGAGAAGGTATTGTACTCCGGCCGCTCATCCTTTCCCCAGTTGTTGATGGACCGATTGTAATACGGTGTGGGATCGTCGTCTCCGTAGGACGAATAGTTCTCCTCCAGGGAACCGCCGCTGTTCTCGCGGTCCTCCATCTCGGAGATGGACATGTCGCGGGGCTCGTCGGACTCGCCGCCCTGCGCCGGCGTATCATCCAGGACCGGGTTGTCGTTGAACACCTCGCGGACATGCTGCTCCAAGGCCTGCACCGGCATCTCAATCAGCTTGATAGTCTGGATCTGGAGCGGTGAAAGCTTCTGCTGGAGTTTCTGTCCGAGTTCCTGTTTGATCGTCGTCGCCATATTCCTAACGCGGGAAGTTGATGGTCTCCTTGAGGATCAGGGCCGTAGGATAGGTCGCCTTGAGGGACTGATACACTTTGAGCGCGTCTCCCCGGGTCCGGAAATCCCCGACGCTCACCTTGAAATTCGGGCTTTCGAACGAACGGTATACCCCGATGCCGGGATAGGCATTGGAGATGGAACGGGCGATGGCTTCGGACCGGTTGCGGGCGCTCTGGCCGCTTTCATAGAAAACCCGGATCCGGTAGCCCGTAAGCTTCTTGGAACCGTTGTTGGCCACGTAGCGGTCCAGGGCCGATGACATCGACTGCGACTGGTTCACGGTAAAACCCTTGCCCAGGATGTTCAGAATGCTCCTGCCCACGAGGGAAGAATCCACCTGCGAAGTCTTGACCGTATCCCGGCGGAACTCCTGTGCGCTGAGGAGCGCACCGGAAAGAAGAACCAAAAAGACAGTGACCAGTATTTTTTTCATACAGATTGCTTATTGACTGAACTGGGACAGGTCGATATCGTTGAAGGACAACGTCGTCCCCGCCCCGCTCTTGAGTTTCACATGCAGTTTGACATCGACGGTCATCCCCTCCATCGAACGCTTGGCGGCGATGGCCAGGAGGTCCAGCAGGGACACTTTCTCCGCCAGCAGCGCCGTACACGGAAGTTCGTACACCTGTACGCTCCTTTCCTGGACCGGAAGCTCTCCCGCCGTGAAATGGACCATTTCCCGGTCGTAGTATTTCACCACGCCCCGGACATCCTCGACCGTGAAGGAAATGGAAGGATTGTCCAGCCCCAGCAGCAGCACGGCATCCATCGACCGGGATGACGTAGGCACGAGGTATTTCACCCCCACGGACGTCACCTTGAGGTCCTTGAGCTTGGCCACGCCGCACCCCGAGACGGCCAATGCCGCCACGGCAAGCAGGAGCCCAAGGGCTATTCTCCGGATTCCTTTCATTCCTTGCAAATGTCTGTCATCCTGCAAATATAGCAATTTTCTCAGAGAATTACATATAAACAGTCGAGGGAGGCCCGTGATGGGTCTCCCTCGGAAAGTTAGAAGCTTAAATCAGGATTCTATTCGCCTTCGACATACGAGTACTCAATCGTAATTGAGTACAAATCGAACTCATTATTACCAGCAGTCATATCTGTTGTAACTGGCTGTTCGGTAGAGCTACCACTATACGTCGCGGTATCACTATTTCCTGTACCACCTTCAAAGCTTCCAGAAATCGAGGTAGGTCTATAATTAGCAAACGGGAAATAAAGAGAAATCCCGGTTATCTTAACACCAAGCATTGAGGAAGATGAAGTAGGAATAACCGACATTGTTGTCGTGCTTCCTGCACTGACCTCAACAAAACGATATCCTTGTTGAGTATATATCTGCGAAATCGTACTAAAGTTCACCGTGATAGGGCCCACTGTTGCAGAGCGGTTACTACCAGCCTGGAAATTCGCACCGGTGAACGTAGCAGTTCCGGTCTTACGGATTGCCGGCTTGATCAGATCGACAGATGCCGTCGTAAAGTATTCATTCTCCACGTAAACCTTAGTCTGACTCGCGGGAACCAAGGTCTTAAACTCGGTTCTGAAATCAATGATACTGGCAAGCTCCTGATCCGTAGCTCCGTTTTCCTTGGCAGTCTTCCAGGCATCGCGCATAGGCCTGTACTCAGACCAGTTGACGGTGCGGATGAAATAGAAGGAATTCGTGGTACCATCCGCAAGGCTCTTGGCCGTTTTAACGGGGACGTCAATACTCTTGGCATTGGTTAATCCGCTGTCATCCTTACCGGTGGGATTGAGCGTATGATTAACATCTTCGATATGGAACTCAAGCGGGAACATGGATTGCTGAAGGGTGTCGGACAAGGAAATATGAAGGACAGTCTTCGCATCTGCTTCGCCATCGGCAGGATTCGGTTCGAACCTCAGATACATGGACATCTGCTTCATCACGCGGACTGTGATGTCACGGACCAGTTTGGATTTCTTCTTGTCCGTCAGGCCATTATTCGCTTCGACATGGAAAACGGAAGAAAGATCCTTGGAAGCATCCTGCTTATTCAAAGTGAACTTGTAAACATATACCCCATCATTCGTACTCTTTTCCGTATCTTTAGCAAGCGTACCGTCAACGATAGCATCTCCCGGGTCTTCGTCCATTTCAACTTTCGTGATCTTGGAATTATCAATAATCGGATCGCCGGCCTTATGGATCGTTACCCCATCCTCGACCACATCGCTTTCATACTTTGCATTCACGTCGGGAATATAGTACACCCAGAAGGTCTTCTCGGCAGTGCTGGTACCTGTAGCAAAAGTCTTGTCCACATACTCCACATACAGACGGGATTTTCCGTCGGAAATATCCGTCAGTGTCTGTGCTTCGGCTGTCATGGATACGTTGCCACCGCTGTCACGAAGCATGGCAGTTGCCGCATCGGCCGCACCACGGTTACCTACTTCGGAAATCGTAATCTGATAGTTGTAATTCCGGTAAAGCGGGAAGTAACCGCCCAGATTCTCATCCATCAGATCAATACGATAGTACGAGGCCGTAGTCTCGCCGTCATAATAACCCTTGAGCAGGATGCAGGTCGGTTTTACCTTTTGGGGATCAATACGTTCATAGACAAAGGCTTGGGTTCCTTTGGTCCAGCTACTCTCATCCGGGATATCCGTGACAATACCGTCGCTGCCAGGCACCATATATCCATCATAGGTAGCCAGAATCGGATCCATCACGTAGCCATCTTCATCAAGTTCGGCCAGGACCATCTTGCCAGTCTTCACATTGTAAACATAGTCCTTGTAGTTCTCAACGTAAACAGCAGTCTGGTCCGTATTACCATCCTCGTCGGCGTCAACCGGATCACCGTTATCATCAAGGACATCTCCCCAACCCGACACCGGTGCAACGGAGCCATATTGAGGGGTATTCACCAATGTCCAGGAATCTACCACAAAATTGTCTGCGTCATTGTCAAGGGTGACCTGGGCGAAGTTGCGGACAAGCACGAGGTCCTCAAAGAGCCTGGCCGTTTCCGCACTCGGGATGAAATTACCACTTTCCTGATCAGTCTGCATGATGCCGTTTTCATCCTTAATGGTCAAGATGCCGTCAGGAAGGACCACGCGGGCCCAATAAGCGCCGACATCCCCGGTTGTTTTCATCGTGGTCATGATCTTGTCTTCGGTCATGTCTACGAACTGGATGTTTTCGTCACCATTGGCGATGATGTGCACATGTGCCTCACCCTCATAGACCGGAAGTAGGACCTTGAAATAGAACACGGATCCATTGACATCAGCATATTTGGCAACAGGCTGATTCTCTCCGGTAGCAGGTTCCGCATAGGCATATGCCTGAGGATAACCAGAGGTACCGAACACCGCCACACGAATATGGTCGATATGCGGGGTGACATCACGGTTGTTGGCCTTGGTCACAGCCGTCAGTTCCGTCGGCACCGTCAGTTTCATGGTCACTTCCACGAGACCTGATTCCGGAGCCTTCTTGGTATCCAAGCCCACCATCTCTGCCTTGTTGCAAGAAACAAGACCCAGCAGGAGCAAAGAAAGAATGTATAGTAACTTTTTCATGTTCTCTCTAGATTAATTAGTCACGGAATCCAAGCCATTCTTTAGCTGCATCACCAGATGCAACCGGCTCCTCTCCCCAATACCAGACATCATAAACACAACGGACATAGACACTTTCGCTATCAGACCCTGAAGATTCGTAATAGTTTCCATCTGACTGCCAGTATCTAGCATTAAACAAAGAAGGGATAAAGCCATAGTCTGAAAGTTTGATTAAAAACTCTATCTCACCTTGAGTCGGAATCCTCCAACGGCCAGCAGGATACCCATTCTCCTGATAGGAAGCACAGCGCTCTTTTGCGCGATCAAAACTCATAGGCTGAGTCTTACCATAGGAAGACGCAATCATAAAACCAGGAGAAACCACCTTCTTTGCAGCATCATCACTTCTTCCTGCCTTATAGTTGGTTACACTAATATAGTCTAATGAGCTTCCTGTCGCTTCACGGGCTTCACCAATAACCAGGCCGAGACTTGAATCCAAAATTGTAGGATGAATAATAATGCTATGCTGACTGTTATTGGTTCCTGAACCATTAACATTTGAAGGATTCTGAATACTCCCGATACGTCTCTGATCATTGTTACCATTTGTACGATTATTCCAGGCATAATGGTTTCCGGAGTTGTTTATTTCAGCCGGATTTGCATAACTATAGCCATTAACAAATACAGAAGCATTGGATTTAACGCTTGTTGCGTACATGGACGGGTACTGAGTAATAGTAAGAGTACGGTCAAACGCAGTATCTGTTCCGGCTGCCACAAGATGAAGTGTAACCTTAAAAATATACGGACTCATATCAAAAGCGTTATTTTTTTGACCATTGACCATAATCCGATTATCCATCTCGTGAGAAATCTTCAGTGTGGAAGATTCAATGGTAACCCAATCTTCAATATCCTCCGCCGATATCCCCTTCTTGGTCAATAAAGCAGTTGAATCCGTCACCGTATTATCCTTCATGAAGTATTCCTTCTTCGGAGCAGAACCACTGAGATTCAGCTGATAAATCTCGTTGACAATTACTTCAACGTCACCGGAAGAGACAAATAAGATTTCCGCAAGATCAGAATACATGTCATATGTATCCTTAGGAATCTCCAGGGAAATATAACGTCCCGTAGCGACGCTGGAAGAAATGGCGTCGTTGGAGAGCCACTCTTTCACACGGTATTCTTCACCGGTCACTTCAACTTCCGTATCCGAACCGATGATACGCACATCTACCTTGTACTGATAGAGCTTGTTGCTTTCCGTGATGCTATTGCTGGGAAGAACCACTTTATAATAGACTTCCTTCTTCTTGTAGAAGAATTCATCGGCAGTACCATAGTTCTTGTAACCATACCAGGGCAGAACAAGCTTCAAATAAGGCTGGTTGTCACCGTTTGCGTCAATCGCAGCAGGATAAGGATAAGTATAATAGTAGTGAAGCTGACCTTCCGTTGCATCCGCCAGGAAATCATAAGCATATTCGAAGATGTCACGGTCAGGACGAGGAACGTAGATGGATGATTCACTCTTACCGTCCGGGATAAGCGGAGTGCGCGTCTGGGGACCGCCGAGAGTCGCATGACAGAAAGCATTGGACAGGTACACGCGAGCCTCTTCCAACTCCGGTTTTTCGGTCAGAAGATTCTCAGGGACCCAAGTAACACCTTTTTCATCCGTATACACCGAATGTGAATAGTCGAATTCCACTGTCACCTTGGAAGCCAGACGTTTGAGAGGAACCGTATCGTCGATGACATACTGGCCCGTCTTGAGTTCGATTTCCTTCTCGCCGGTCATCACAAAGAACAATTCCTCATGATCGGTCTCCATGGGATGAGGCCAACGTGTTCCAAAACCTTCGCCAGCATCTTTCGTGAATGTGTCACCGACTTCCAGGGCATGGATATCGTCCCACGATTTCACAGTAATGCCTTCCTTTCCATAGTAGTTCGCCACAGCGAATACCATCGCCTTGGTCGCGCCATCCGGGAATATCTTGGACAGTTTAAGAGCGGCATCGCCTGTGATCACCTTCGTATATTTATTGTCACTCGCCTGGGCTTCCGGAACAAGTTCCCCGGAATACACATACTCAGTCGATCCGTCCACAGTGCCCTCCGAATTGAGCGGGAAAATGAAAAAGTCAATCCGGTTGACCCGGTTTTCGTTGTTCACCCCGTCCACGGTAGTACTCTCATCACCATCCGCCCGCGTCGCCAAATCGCCGCAGGAGAAGGTAAGCGTAAGGTTCTGATCCGCAACATCCACAGCGTTCTTCCACTCCAAATCGCGGGTGCAAGACACTGCAGCAAGTGCAGCAGCCGCAGCAGCAATATAAATTATCTTTTTCATACTTCTCTAAGCAATTTAGTTAACCGCAGGAATGATGCAGGCATAATTCGCACGGATTTCGGAATAACCGCTAATCCACTCGTTACTGCCATCAGTCTTGAACCAAATGTCGATTTGTGCTCTGTACTCGGGATGAGTATCCGCGACATTTTCAGAGGCTCGTACCTGGAAATAGACAGTCTTATTGGAAATTGACTCTCCGTCCGTCTGGTTATGTTTTTTCCATTCCTTGGACGCAAGGTCGTAGATGTAAATCTCATACATTTCTTCATTTACGGTAGTCTGTCCATAAGCGGGAATCAGTCCGATTCTGTACTTACCTACCTTCGGATAGTTCACCGTAAAGTATCCCTGAGCAGGATAATAGTCATATGTCTTCCATTCCATCTCGTAGACGGTCGGATTTCCATACTCATCCACGACCGGGTCTCCGGCCTCATGAATCGTTACGCCATCCACAACCACATCTTCCGTATAGGTCTGATGAACAGGCTCTCCGTTTTCATCCCGCTTGATGACCTGGACGCTCGCGTTGTGATACATATACACGCTGTACGCGCTGTTGTCCAACGTATTTGCCGTCGTTTCGCTCGGCGTCCCTTGATTCAGAGTGACAACCGTATTCTGCCATGTCACATTGGACATATTGATGGAACCGGTCTCAGAGTTGATATCAACATCCTTCGCATCCCACGGCATAACCTGGAAGATCAGCCGGATATCGGACGGTAGGATCTGAAGTTCGTAATCGTACTTCTTGCCGGCCACCCAGGTATCGGCGGGAAGGGCGACGGTCTTATCCGTATAGGTCGTACCGTTCAGGGTGTAGCTAATGGTAATGGTAACGGCATCCTCAGCAAGCGTCTGGGGCCAGACCATCTGGTAGCCCTTCGCATCAGCGACGGCCATCTTCAGGACGTCGATTGACTTTTGGGATGCCAGGGTGGTGGCGGTGCTGATCGGAGTAGCAGTAACGAAAGAACCGGAGATGCCCACGGTACCGTACGAGACGGCAACCGCGTCACCGGCATAACTCACGGAAGCGCTGCCGGCATTCGGGATGGCAGGAGCGGTGACCTTGGTCACGGAAGCCTCGAAGTCCGTGTAG
>JAFSJK010000041.1 GCA_017439305.1 Bacteroidales bacterium
AAGTTGGGCTACCTCCGCTGGTTCCTGAACTGGGCGACCGACCGGGGCTACAACACCAACCTGGACTATAAGAAGTTCCGCCCGACGCTCAAAATGACGCAGCGTAAGGTCATCTATCTGACAAAGGATGAGATCGCCCGTGTCCGGGACCTGGAACTCTCCGAGGCCCAAGCCTACCTGGATCCCATCCGGGACATCTTCCTCTTCTGTTGCTTCTCCGGCCTCCGGCACTCCGACGTCAACAACCTCCGCCGCAGCGATGTCAAGGGCGACCACATCGAGGTCACGACCGTCAAGACGGCGGACAGCATTTCTATCGAACTGAACAAGATCACCAAGGCCATCCTGGAGAAATACAAAGACACTCCCTTCAAGGACGGCAAGGCCCTGCCGAACTACACCAACCAGGCGATGAACCGCGACATCAAGGAGCTGTGCAAACTCGCGGGTATCAATGAGGAGATTCGCGTCACAACCTACAAGGGCAACGTCCGCACCGACAAGATCCAGCCCAAGTGGGAACTCGTCGGCACCCACACCGGCCGCCGCACCTTCATCGTCAACGCCCTGTCCTTGGGCATCACTCCGAACATCGTGATGAAATGGACCGGCCACTCCGACTACAAGGCCATGAAGCCCTATATCGACATCGTGGATTCCATCAAGGCGAGCTCGATGACGAAGTTTGATGGGTTGATATAGTGCTAGAGTTAATCAGCTAAAAGAATACGGCCCATTGAAATGCGTGATATCGGGCGAAATTTGCAATATTTTCTTCATTTTCGCCCGTTATCCCGCATTTTTTACATTCATGCGGGCGATTTGCTGCGGTTTTTCCAAGAATTTCGCCCGCTTCAATGTAATTATGATTATCTTTGAAAAAAAATAAAGCAATGGAAAACCTTTTCGGACGGCAGGAAGAAATTGCCGAACTTACAAGATATTACGAATCCGGAAAAGCGGAATTCGTGGCCATCTACGGCCGCAGGCGCGTTGGAAAGACCTTCCTTGTTGACAGCTTGTTCGACGGGAAGTATGCCTTCTCAACATCCGGCATCATCGGCGGGACCCAGGAGGAAGAATTGACCGCCTTTACGGAAGACCTCCGCCGCTATGGCTACAAAGGCCAGAAACCCCGATCCTGGATGAAGGCATTCGAGGCCTTGCGAACGCTGCTTGAGAGCAAACTGGTTTCGGGAAAGCGAATGGTCATTTTCATTGATGAGCTGCCTTGCCTGGCTACGCCCAAAAGCAGTCTCGTTAAAGCCATAGACCGCTTCTGGAACAATTGGGCGGGAAAACACAAAGAATTATTCCTGATTGTCTGCGGTAGCGCCACATCCTGGATCATCCGCAATATAATCGACGACAAAGGTGGCCTCCACAACCGCATCACCCACGAGAAGCACCTTTTCCCCTTCACGCTCGGAGAAACCCGGGACTACCTCCAGAAAAAAGGATTCACCTGGACCGACATCAGCATCCTTCAGGCCTATATGATTCTCGGCGGCGTACCTTTCTACCTGGATCTTCTTGAAAAGAACAAAAGTCTCCCCGAGAATATCGATGCGCTCTTCTTCGGAAAAGAGGCACAGCTCTCCCGCGAATTCGATCGTCTGTACAAATCCATCTTCAGCACTCCGGACAAGTACAAAGCCGTCATCAAGGTATTGGCCACCAGCCGGAAAGGCATGACGCGTGCAGAACTGGCCGCCAAACTGAAAGTAAGCAACAACGGCCACTTCGGCGACATTCTGGAAGACCTTGTCAACTGTGACTTCATCCGCTATTACAATATTCTGGGGAAAACCGTCCGCTCAACAGGAGGCCTTTACCAACTCACCGACTTCTATTCCATCTTCCACCAGACTTTCTTGACAAAGCACATAACAGACGCCCATTACTGGTCTGCCACCCTGAACAATCCCGTCCAAAACACCTGGTACGGACTCGCCTTCGAGCGTGTCGCCATGTCCCACATCCCACAAATCCTCAAAGCCATCGGTGTGGACCGCATCCTCACACAGTATTACTCCTGGCGCAGCACAGAATCCCCGAAAGGTGCCCAGGTCGATCTTGTTATCGACAGAGCCGATGGCATCATCAACCTTTGTGAAGTCAAGTATTCCACCGGAGAGTATTCTATATCCAAGGATGAATTCCTGAAACTATCCAACCGCAGCGAAGCCTTCCGCCGTGAAACCGGCACCAGAAAAGGCATTTTCCTCGCATTTATCACCACCTACGGCCTCTCCCGAAGCGGGTATTCCGACATTGCCAACAACACCATCACTATGGCTGATTTGTTCCTATAGCGGGCGAAACATCCCGTTTTTTTACGAGTTTTCGCCCGCTATCTCGCAATAATCACACGTTATCAGGGAAGGTCTCACATCTTTTCAGAGTATCACTCCGGAGATTTCAAAGTCTCAAAATGATACTTTGAATCACGCATAAGGTTAACGTAATTCCTTGAACTCCATAATGTCCAGCATGGAGAAAAGGTTCCCGTTGATGGAGGCACTCCAGCTTTGATGGAAATGCCCGTAGTACCAATGCGTGATAGGCTGTCCGGCTTCAAGCAAGGACTCAAAGATCCGGTCTAGGATAGCCCGCTCCCGTTCACAGTCTTCCAGTAAGGTGGCGTCCCTTGTGGCCCAGCCCATGAGCCCATCCTTCGTAATCAACTCACAGAAGGAAGGCGCAGTATGGGTTACGACAGTATCAACCTTGTAATTTGCGTTGATCTCAGCCAAGGTCTCCTCATCAAAGCGTGGCATCTCATCCGCCCAGTAGCAAGCCGTCTGGGCGGAATGAGGCCGCGAATCAGCAGCGAGGCGATAGGTCCGGTCAATGCTGATGGCTCCGCCAATGCAGAGGATCGTATGACCGCAAGCCGTCACGATG
>JAFSJK010000042.1 GCA_017439305.1 Bacteroidales bacterium
ATGCCCGGCATGGACGGGACCGAAGTTCTCCAGAAACTGGTGGCCGACGGGGTGGAGACCCCTGTCATCATGATCTCCGGGCACGCCGACATCGACACCGCCGTGGACTGCATCAAGAAGGGCGCGTTCGACTTCATCGGCAAGCCCCTGGACCTGAACCGCATCCTCATCACGATCAAGAACGCCACCGACAAGGCGAACCTCGTCACCCAGACCAAGATCCTCAAGAAGAAGGTCTATGGGCAGGAGATGGTGGGCCAGTCCGAGGGCATGCGGCACATCCGCGACATGATCGACAAGGTCGCCCCCACCGACGCCAGCGTCCTCATCACCGGCGCGAACGGCTCCGGCAAGGAGCTCGTCGCCCGCAGCCTCCACCAACTCTCGCAGCGGTCCATGATGCCGTACGTGGAGGTGAATTGCGCCGCCATTCCTTCGGAACTCATTGAAAGTGAACTCTTCGGCCACGAGAAAGGCTCCTTTACCTCGGCTATCAAGCAGCACAAGGGCAAGTTTGAACAGGCCGATGGCGGCACCCTCTTCCTGGACGAGATCGGCGACATGTCCCTCGCCGCCCAGGCGAAGGTCCTCCGCGTCCTGCAGGAGCGCAAGATCTCCCGCGTCGGCTCCGACAAGGATATCACCGTGAACGTCCGCGTCGTCTCCGCCACCAACAAGAACCTTCAGGAGGAAATCAAGAAAGGCACCTTCCGCGAGGACCTCTACCACCGCCTCAGCGTCATTGTCATCCGTGTCCCCAACCTGGACGAACGCAAGGACGACATCCCCCTGCTGATCAACCACTTCCTGGACCAGATTTGCAGCGAAACCGCCATGCCCCGCAAGGAATTCTCGAAGGAAGCCATCGACATGCTGGTGAAGAAATCCTGGACTGGCAACATCCGCGAGCTCCGCAACGTCGTGGAGCGCCTCCTGATCCTCGGCGGCAACCCCGTGAGCGTGAAGGATATCGAGGATTATGTGATTTAAACGGTTCTTCTCGCGAATCTTAATTAACTGATATACAGTGTTTTACTCGTTGGTCTATGTTCCTTTTGGAACATAGAACTTTTCTTAAGTAGTTGATTACCAAATAGATAAGTAATTTCTTAAAATGAATACTCTATGGCATAACTAAACGTAAGTGCTTGATGACAAATGGTTTAGATAAAGGTCTGTGTCCCAAAAGGAACATAGACCAACAAGCAAATCGCTGAAAACCAGCGAAATACATACGAGATACATATGGCCAGCAGAGACATTAAGAACAAAAAAGCCGGCCCTCAAGGGTCGGCATTGGTGTCTCTAGGCGGAAAACCTTACTTCACGCGCTGGCCGTAAGAGCGGTCGGTGGTGTTGACGGTGATGATTTCGCCGGTCTCGATGAAGAGCGGGACCATGATCTTGGCGCCGGTCTCCAGGGTGACTTCCTTGAGGGCGGAGGTGGAGGCGGTATTGCCCTTGACGGCGGGCTCGCTGTAGGTGACTTCGAGGGTCACGTAGGTCGGGAGTTCGCAGGTGAGGCAGCGCTCCTCGGGTTCGGTGAGGAACATCATCTCCACGCGCTGGCCTTCTTTCATCAGGTCGGCGTTCTCCACGACGTCGTGGGGAAGGGTGATCTGCTCGTAGGTCTCTTCGTGCATGAAGTTGAAGGCCTCGCCGTCATCGTACAGATACTGGTAGGGACGGCGTTCGACGCTGATGGTATCGAGCTTGACACCGGCAGTGAAGGTGTTTTCGAGGATACGGCCGTTTTCGAGGTTGCGGAGTTTCGTCTTGACAAAGGCGGGACCTTTGCCGGGTTTCACGTGCTGGAAATACACCACGACGCAGGGTTTGCCGTTGAACATGATGTACATTCCGTTCTTGAGATCAGCTGTTGTTGCCATATAAAAATGAATTAATCGTTATTGTCGCGTTCAGCACGCAAAAATAACGATTTGCCTGATTTTATGCAAATTTAGTTAATAGACCGCGGTTTGCCGGTCGATCTTGAGCTGCTGGATCTGGTAGGTGCCGTCTGCCTTGGAGGAGACGAAGATGGTGACGAGGAACACTTCGCCGCCGGCGTTCAGCTGGCCCAGGGCATACTTCATGTTGGACCGGGAAGCCCGGTGGGAGATGTCGAAGGAGCGGGGCGTGTAGGTGTCGAAGAAAGACTTGACGATCTGGCGGGCCTGGGTGCGGGAGCAGTTGCGGGTGGAGGAGATGATGGAGACCTCGAGGTTCTCCGAGAACCAGGCGGAAAGGCTGGATGCATCGCCCTGGGCGATGTATTTGCCGATGGGGACAAAGACGTCATAGCCTTTGTCCTGGGCGGAAAGCCCCGTTACGGTAAGCAGCAGGAGCGCTGCAAGCGTCATCAAAAACCGTTTCATAACCGATTCATCGCCCCGTCTTTCTTGCAAATACCGAGCCGAAAGATTAACTTTGCGGAGAAAGTATGGAAGTGAAGCTCGTAACCGTCGGAAAGACCGATGTGCCCTGGGTGAAGGAGGGCCTGGACCTGTATGTGTCCCGGCTCCGGCACTATGTGCCCTTTACCCTCGTGGAGATTCCCCAACTCAAGAATGTATCGGCCTTTTCGCAGGAGCAGATCAAGGAGAAGGAAGGTGAACTTATCCTGAAGCAGGTCGCTCCCGGTGAGACCGTCATCCTCCTGGACGAACGGGGGAGGCAGTACCGGTCTGTCGAATGGGCAGACTGGATCCAGCGCCAGCTCTCCATGGGTGGAAAAGGGCTTGTTTTCGTCGTCGGCGGGGCCTATGGGTTCTCGCAGAAAGTGTACGACCGTTCCAACGGGCTGGTATCCCTTTCGATAATGACCTTCTCCCACCAGATGGTGAGAACGGTTTTTGCAGAGCAGCTGTACCGTGCTTTCACCATCATCCGGGGAGAGCCCTATCACCATGAGTAAGGTCAAGCGCATACGGTTCTGGTCCGGGGTGGTGGTCCTTTCCGTCGCCTTCATCCTGCTGGTAGCTTCGTTCCTGACGAACCTGCCCTATCCGGATACGGCTTCCGCGGCCAGTGACCTGGGGGCGCGGATCGAGCAGCGGATGAACATGCTGGACGCTTATGTGGACCAGGCCCTTGCCGCCGATCCGGACGCCTGGCTCCGTCTGGAGGACCTTCCGGAAGACATGGTGGTATACCGGTACCGGGAGGACACCCTCCTGTCCTGGGCGCATCAGTTCCCGATCCGCAATGACGACATCCGTTCCCGGACCTACGTGCAGCGGCTTGGCGATGCCCGCGGCAATGCTTCTTCGCCGTTATCCCAGTTGTCTTCGAGTCTCTCCTTCGTGAACTATGGGCCCAAGTGGTATCTGGCGAAGTCGGTCCAGAAAGACGACCTCACCGTCATCGCCGGCCTGGAATTGGTCAACGAACTCAAGTCCAGTTCATTCAATGGCATCAATCCGCAATTCCGCCTGGGTGACCGCTACTCCCTTCAGCCTCTCACCGCCTCCACCGGCGTTCCTGTGGAAGTGAGCGGCTCGCCGGTACTCAAGGTCACTTCCGAGAGCGTCTCGGATCCGGGCCGGTACAATGCCATCCTTTTCTGGCTGGGTATTATCTTTTCCTTTGTGGGCGTACTGCTCCTGCTGGCGGCCCGTCCCACCTTGCTTTCCGCCGCTTCCGCCATCGGCGTGGAGACCCTTTTTGCCGCCGGCATGTATTTCTACGGCCGGCGCCTCGGTGCGGTATCGCAGCTGTTCTCTCCGCTCTTGTATGCCGACGGACCGGTCCTCTATTCCCTCGGGGCCGTCGTGATCTTCAACCTGCTGGTGTGTTCCGTCGTCCTGAGCCTGTACATGACGAGGAAATCGCTCCTGCGCCAGTCCATGAAATGGTCCAGATGGACGAAAGCCGGGGTGGCCCTGGCGCTTGTCGCCGTCATCCTGCTGGTCTGCCTGTATATCCACCACACTTTCCGGAGCATCGTGTTCAATTCCGGCATCTGCCTGGAGCTGTACAAGATGAACCTGCTGGACCGTTATACGGCAGTCGTCTACATTTCTTTCCTGCTTCTTTCGCTCACGCTCCTGCTGCTTGCGCATCTGCTTTCCCCGCTCCTTCGGGACCTCTTTGGTTTGCGCTACAACGTTTTCTCCCGCACCGGCAGGCTGGTCTTCGCTGTCCTGACAGCGGCGTATTTCGTGGGCATTTCCTCCCTGCTGGGATTCCAGAAGGAACAGAACCGGGTGGAAGTCTGGGCAAACCGCCTGGCGATGGACCGGGACATCTCCCTGGAGATCCAGCTGCGGGCGGCGGAGGCTTCCATCGCCTCCGACCCGGTCATCGGCTCGCTGTCGGTCCTGGAGAACAGCAACGAGATCATCCGCGGCCGCCTGGTGAATTCCTATATGACGCGGCTGTCACAGGACTATGACATCTCGGTGCTGCTGCCTACGCCTTCGGCCGCGATGGATGCGCTGTTCAACGAGCGGATCCGCAGCGGCGTGCGCCTGGCCGACAACTCCCATTTCTTTTACAGTACCGGAACCAATGGACGCGCCCGCTATTCGGGCATGTTCACCTATTATACGCCGAATTACGGCGCCTCGTCGGTCCTCGTGCTCGTCGAATCGAAAGCCAACCGGGAAGACCGCGGTTACCTGAGCCTGCTGGGTCTGTCGGAACCCGGGCGCGTGGCGCTTCCTGCGGTCTATTCCTATGCCAAGTACGTCAATGAACGGCTGGTCCTGTACAAAGGCGATTTCGCCTATCCCACGCTGGTGTCGGACCGGCTGGGCAACCTTGTAGAGGACCATCCTAACGGCCATCTGGTTCTGGAGGACTACATGCACTTCGTGCAGAACATCTCCGACGAGGAGATGATCGTGGTATCCCGCCCCAAGACCGAGATCCTCAACTATGTGGTGGAAGGGGTCCTCTTCGCCATCATCGTCTACGTGCTGGCGAGTATCGTGGGCTTCCGTTTCCTCCGCCGCCGCAGCGGAGAGAGGAACTACTACCGGACGAGGATCAGCGTGGTCCTGTATGTGTCCCTGATTGCGACGCTGGTCGCCATGGCGGCGTTCAGCGTGTACTTCGTGTACCGGCGCAACAACGCCGACCTCCAGAACATCATGACCTCCCGGATCACGGCGCTCCAGTCCATGCTGCAGTCCAGCCTGCGCGGGGCCCGGACCGAGGAGGATCTCCGCTCCCAGGCAGCAAAGACAGCGGTGGAGGCGGCCGGAAACGACCTCAAGTGCGATGTCACCTTGTTCACGCCTGACGGGAGGATGGTCCTTTCCACCACTCCGGAGGTGTACGACCGGATGGTGACGGGATGCCGGCTCGCGGAGGAGGCCTATTACAGCATCGTCTTGAACCACAGGCGTTTCAGCATCCAGCGGGAGCGGCTCGGACCACGCCGTTACTATGCCTTGTATGCCCCGGTCATCAGCGATGAGGGCGAGATGACCGCCATCGTGTCTTCCCCCTACACCGACCAGAGTTCCGATTTCGAGGACGAGGCCCTGATGCATATCGCCTCCATCATCACGGTGTTCATCCTCCTGCTGATGTTCGCCCGCGTGGTGACCGAGGAGGTGATCGGCCGGATGTTCCGCCCGCTCAGTGAAATGGGCCGGAAGATGAAGGTGTCCGACGTGGACCATCTGGAATACATCGTCTACGACCAGGAAGACGAGATATCCTCCCTGGTCCGCGCCTACAACCTGATGGTGCACGACCTGTCGGATTCCACCCGGCAGCTGGCCCAGGCCGAGCGCGACAAGGCCTGGAGTGCGATGGCACGGCAGGTGGCCCACGAAATCAAGAACCCGCTCACGCCCATCAAGCTCAAGCTCCAGATGCTCATCCGGATGAAGCAGACCGGCAATCCCGCCTGGGAGGCCAAGTTCGACGAGGTGTCCGCCGCCGTCCTCGAGCACATCGACATCCTGGCCGATACGGCCAATGAATTCTCCACCTTCGCCAAGCTGTATTCTGAGGAACCGGTCCGGATCGACCTGGACGCCCTGGTCCGGGAGGAAGTGTCGATGTTCGACGCCCGGGACGACGTGTCCTTCGCGTATTACGGACTGGAAGGAGCGGAAGTCATGGGCCCGAAACCGCAGTTGACGCGGGTCCTGGTGAACCTTGTAACCAATGCCGTCCAGGCCCTCGAAGGCCGCGAGGACGGGAAGGTGGTCGTCTCGCTCCGCCATTCCACGAAGGAGGGATTCTACGACATCGTCGTGGAGGACAACGGCCCCGGCGTGAAGGAGGAAAACCGCGTCAAGCTGTTTACGCCGGACTTTACCACCAAGTCGCACGGAACCGGTCTGGGACTGGCCATCTGCCGCAATATCGTGGAGCGGTGCGGAGGCGAGATCGGCTACTCGAAATCTTTTACCCTGGGGGGCGCTTGTTTCACGGTAAGGTATCCGAAATTGTCGAAATAATTTCCTATCTTTGTCCTGGCAATCCAGCGAGGGTCCATGAAAGTCAAGACAGCCATATTCTCCGGCAGCAGCACGCGGGTGGAACAGAAACCCGCACGGAAGCTGCCCGAATTCGCTTTCATCGGCCGCTCCAATGTCGGAAAATCCTCGCTCATCAACGCCCTGACGGGTAATTCCAAGCTCGCCAAGACCTCCCAGACGCCGGGCAAGACCCAGCTCGTGAACCATTTCCTCATCAACGACAACTGGTATCTCGTAGACCTTCCGGGTTATGGCTATGCGCGCCTGCCGGACAAGGAACGGGCGAAACTCCGTCACATCATCTGGGATTATGTGAACCGCAGCGAAGAGCTGGTGATGCTGTTCGTTCTTCTGGACTCCCGGCACGACATGCAGGACGTGGACCTGCGCTTCATCGCCGAACTGGGGGAAAAGGGGATTCCCTTCGGCCTCATCTTTACCAAGGCGGACAAGCAGGGAACGACGGTCACGGCGGCGCAGGTGGAGAAGAACAAGGCCCGGCTGCTGGAGGAATGGGAGGAACTGCCCCCCGTATTCGTGAGCTCCTCGGTCAGCGGGTTGGGAAAGGAAGAGATCCTCAATTATATCGGAACCGTACTTCAGGACTTATGATAAACGATGTTCACAAGCACAGGATGGCCATTTTCACCTGTGAAGCCACCCGGTATTTCGCCGAGAAGGTGGTCGCGGCCATGAACCGGATGAAGAGCCCGGAGGAGCCGGACGTAGTGCTCGGCCCCCTCGAGGTTACCCACTTCAGCGATGGCGAATTCGTGCCTTTCTTCGCGGAAAGCGTACGCGGCGCCACCTGTTTCATTCTCCAGTCCACCTTCCCGCCCACGGACAACCTGATGGAGCTTCTCCTCACGATTGACGCCGCGAAGCGGGCTTCCGCCAACAAGGTGATCGCCGTTATCCCGTACTTCGGCTGGGCGCGTCAGGACCGCAAGGACAAGCCGCGCGTCTCGATCGGTGCCAAGCTGGTGGCCAACATGCTCAAAACCGCCGGCACGGACGCCCTGATGACCTGCGACCTCCATGCCGACCAGATCCAGGGTTTCTTCGACCTGCCGGTGAACCACCTGTACGCCAGCTATGACTTCCTGGACATCCTCCGGAAGATGCAGAAGGCCGATCCGGACCGCTTCACCATCGCCGCGCCCGACATGGGCGGCGCAAAGCGCGCCAATGCCTATGCGAAGAATCTGCACTGCCCCGTGGTGATCTGCCACAAGACCCGTGCGAAGGCCAACGTCGTGGAGCGCATCGTCCCCATCGGAGACGTCGAGGGACGTGACATCGTCATCATCGATGACATCATCGACACGGCCGGCACCCTGACCGCCGCTGCGAACGAACTCGTGAAGCGGGGCGCCCGCAGCGTCCGCGCCTTTGCCACCCATGCCGTCCTGTCCGGTCCCGCCTATGAACGGATCGACTCTTCCGCCTTGTCCGAGGTGTATGTGACCGATACCATTCCGCTCGATCCTGCGAAGAAGGCCCTCCAGGGCAAGATCCGCGTGGTTTCCCTGGCCGAGACCTTTGCCCGGATGATCCTCCGGGTGTACAATTACGAACCCATTTCTTCCGAGTTCCCGCTGTAACCGATGAAAGTTTTCCTCGCCGCGCTTGTCTTCGTGGGACTGGCCGTCCTCCTGCTGGGGGTCAATATCTTCTTTTTCCACCGTCCCTTCCCGGACGGGGAGATATCGACCAATCCGGAGATGCGCAAGCGGGGGATCAAGTGCGCGAAAGAGGAAGAATTGGAGATGCTGGCGGCGCGCGAGGGGAAGACGCTGTGTGACGGGAATTTCTCCGACGCCTGTGCTTCCTGCTCCTTGCGTCCCAATAAAAAGTTGTAGACGAACGTGCGTGAGAAAAGACATAATACGCTGATGGGCAGGCTCCTCCGGGGCCTGCTCAAAGTTCTTGGCTCCATCCTGTTCCTGCTTTTCCTGGCTGTCCTGGTGACCGGTGTGAGCCCCATCTACGATTTCCGGGAACCCCGGCCCTTCCGTGGTCCGGATATCTTCAATCCCTACCGGGACCTGGATACGGCTTACTGCTGGAAGCGGGCCAGCCTTCACACGCATACGCGGGTGAAAGGCCCTTTTCCGCCCAACGAGAGCGAAGCCTGGCCGGCGGAGGTTTACGACGCCTATGCGAAGTTGGGCTACGACATCGTCACGTTCTCCAACCATAACGAGCTTACGGTCCATCCTTTCGACTCCACGCTCCAGGTCAATGTGTACGAGCAGGGCTACAGCCCCTTCAAGTTCCACAAGCTGGTGTTCGGAAGCGACCGGGTGAAGCATTTCGACCCGCTCCTGCCGATGCTCGCCTCGCAGCAGCAGTTCGAGTTGGACCGGCTCGGGAAGGACGCGGATATCGTCCAGATCAATCATCCCTACCGGACCGTCGGGCTGCCGGAGGACCACCTGCAGGTGCTCTCCGGGTATCAGCTGATGGAACTGGACACCCATATCAGCACGCAGAACGAGTATTGGGACTGGGCGCTGAGCGCGGGTCACTACAGCTTCGGCGTCGCCAACGACGACTGCCACCATCCGGGCAACCATTGGCAGATCGGTATCCGCTGTACTTTCCTCTGCACCCCTTCGGGAAGGTATGGGGATATCCTGCATACCCTGCGGACCGGCGGTTTCTATTCGATGCGGGTCCCGGACTACGGCGACGGGGACTGGGAGGTCAAATATGCGAAAAACCGTGAACTTCCTGTCATTCAGGAGATCGGCCTCCAGGGAGACACTGTCTGCATGACCCTTTCCGCGGTCGCGGACAGCATCCGCGTAAACGGACAGGACCATCGTGTGCTGGCCCTGGTGGAGCAGAGCGACAGCATTGCCTATGCCCTCCCGGCGGACGAGCCATTTGCCCGGCTGACCGCGTTTTTCCCGGACGGGGCGGTCATCTATACGAACCCGTTCGCCCGGTACGACGCTTCCGTTTCGGACAGTCCCTTCGACCATTCGCCCCAGAAGGTGGACATCCTCCTGACCATCCTGTATAACCTGCTGACCCTCGCGCTGATTGTGGCGACGTTCGGACAGTGGCGCAAGTTCCTCAAACTATGACATCTCCATCCAAGAAAGCACCCCTGGCGGCCTATAGTGCCCTCCTGGCCCTTTTTACGCTCGTGGCGTTCCATGTGCCTTTTTTCCGGCGCGTCCTCGAGAACATCGAGGGGGGATTCAACGGAATCGTGATCGCCGTGACGGCGGTTCTCCTGCTGCTGGTGCTGGATTTCCTGCTGTACTATGTGCTGGTCTGGTTGCTGCGCGGAATCGGCAAGTTCCTGGTGGCCTTCACCCTTGTCGGCGACGCCATCATGCTCTATTTCGTAAACACCTATGACGTGCTGGTGACGGACGAGATGATGGGGAATGTATTCCGGACCCAATACTCCGAAGCGTCGGGGTTCTTCTCTTTCTCGTTCGTGCTCTACGTCCTGCTGCTGGGCATCCTGCCGTCGATCTATGTGTTCTGCCGGAAGGTGGATTACGGCTCGTGGAAGCGCTTCCTCTCCTGGCTGGGAGGATGCGTGGCGGCGCTACTGGTCCTGGTGTTCGGCAATATGAAGAACTGGCCCTGGATTGACCGCAATTCCACGGAACTCGGCAGCCTCCTGATGCCCTGGTCCTACATCGTCAACTCCTTCCGGTACCAGGCGGCGAAAAAACGGAAGAACGTGCAGGAGATTCCGCTGCCCGATGCAACGCTGACCACGGACAGCCGGGATGTCTGCGTGCTGATCATCGGCGAGTCCGCCCGCCGCGACCGTTTCTCCCTGTATGGCTACGGGAAGGAAACCAACCCTTATACGGTGAAGGATAGCGTCAAAGCCTATGTCGCCAACGCCTCGGCCACCTATACCGCCGCGGGCGTGAAGGCGATCCTCGAATACAAGGACACGGATGAATTGTACGAGATCCTCCCGAACTACCTGTACCGGACCGGGGTCGATGTGTTCTGGCGCACCAGCAACTGGGGCGAACCTCCGGTCCACGTGCGGTCCTATGAGATCATCAGCGAGATCCGGGACCGTTACCCCGGGGCGGACCGCCGGCACGACGGTGCCCTGCTGGCCGGCCTGAAGGAGGAACTGGAAGCCGGCGGCAAGGACAAGGTATTCGCCGTCCTCCACACCTACACGAACCACGGACCGGCGTACAATACCAATTATCCGCCTGAGTTCGAGGTGTTTACGCCTGTCAGTAACACGGTGGAGATGTCCAAGGTGAGCCAGGAGGAACTGGACAACGCCTACGACAACAGCATCGTCTATACCGACTGGATCATCCACCAGGTCATCGACATCGTGCGGGAGACCGGCCGTCGCGGCTGCGTACTGTTCGTCTCGGACCACGGTGAGTCCCTGGGGGAGAATAACCTGTACATGCACGGCGTTCCCTTCTCCATGGCCCCGAGGGAGCAGATCGAAATCCCCTTCATCGTGTGGACTTCCGACAAGTCGCTCCACCTGAAGGAACTCCCCGAAGTGGGACAGCACCACGTGTTCCATTCGGTCCTGGATTTCTTCGGCGTGGACAGCCCGGTCTTCGACGAATCTTTGAGCGTATTCGAATAAATTGGTATCTTTGCACTTTCTAAACTTAAGATATTTATGGCATTAGTAGCGATCGTCGGGAGACCGAACGTAGGAAAATCTACCCTTTTCAACCGCCTCGTGGGCATGCGTCAGGCCATTGTCGACGGGACCGCGGGCGTGACCCGGGACCGCCATTACGGCAAATGCGAATGGTGCGGGACCGAATTCTCCGTTGTGGACACCGGCGGTTACACCTCCAACTCGGACGACGTGTTCGAGGAGGCCATCCGCCGTCAGGTGGTCATCGCCGTGGAGGAGGCCGACGTGATCCTGTTCATGTGCGAGGCTGCCACCGGCATCACCGATTATGACTCGGAAATCGCCGACCTGCTCCGCCGCTCCAAGAAGCCGGTGGTCCTGTGCGTCAACAAGGTGGATTCGGGCGAGAAGATGTACGACGCCTTCGACTTTTACGGCCTGGGCCTCGGCGAGGTCTGGTCCATCTCCGCGGCCAACGGCTCCGGTACCGGCGACCTCCTGGACGAGATCGTCCGCGTGCTGCCGGAGGATTCGACGGCGGAGGACGACCATGCCGACGTCCCGCACATCGCCATCGTGGGCCGTCCGAACGTGGGCAAGTCGTCCCTGACGAACGCCCTGCTGGGCGAGGAACGGAACATCGTCACCCCCGTGGCAGGAACCACCCGTGACTCCATTTCCACCTACTACAACAAGTTCGGCCACGAGTTCGTGCTCGTGGATACGGCCGGCATGCGGCGGAAGGCGAAAGTTACCGAGGACCTGGAGTTCTATTCCGTCCTCCGGGCCATGCGTACCATCGAGCACAGCGACGTGTGCATCCTGATGATCGACGCCACCCTCGGGATGGAGGCGCAGGACATGAATATCTTCAACGTCATCCAGAAGAACCGCAAGGGCTGCGTCATCGTCGTGAACAAGTGGGATCTCTTCGAGAAGGGGCCCAATACGATGCGCGACTATACGGAGGCCCTCAAGTCCCGACTGGCCCCGTTCAACGACATTCCCATCGTGTTCACGTCGGTCATCAACAAGCAGCGCATCCTGGAGGTGCTCAATGCTGCCGCCCACGTGGCGGAGAACATGAAGCGACGCATCTCCACCTCCGAGCTCAACGATGCGATGCTGCCGGAGATCGAGAACTATCCGCCGCCGGCCTGGAAGGGCAAGTACATCAAGATCAAGTATGTGACCCAGCTTCCGACCCGCACCCCGCAGTTCGCCTTCTTCTGCAACCTGCCCCAGTGGGTGAAGGACCCGTACAAGCGTTTCCTGGAGAACAAGCTGCGTGAGCATTTCGATTTCACCGGCTGCCCCATCCAAGTCTATACAAGAGCCAAATAGTATGTTTGATGCTAAGAAAGTGAAGGACGCGTGCGTCCAGTGGATCCGGGACTGGTTCGAGGAGAACGGCCCGGGCTGCAATGCCGTGATCGGCATTTCCGGCGGCAAGGACAGTTCCGTCGTAGCCGGCCTCTGTGTGGAGGCCCTCGGGGTGGACCGCGTGATCGGCGTGACCATGCCCAACGGCGTCCAGCCGGACATCGAGGATTCGATTAAGCTCATCAACCATCTGGGAATCAAGCGGTACGACGTGAACATCGGCGCTTCCTACGATGCCCTGATGGCCGAAGTGGAGGCGAAACTGGGGCACGAGGCATCGGCCCAGACACGCATCAACATGGCCCCGCGCCTCAGGATGACCGCGCTCTACGCCATTTCCCAGTCCAACAACGGCCGGGTGGCGAACACCTGCAACCTCTCCGAGGACTGGGTGGGCTACAGCACTCGTTACGGCGACGCCGCGGGCGACTTTTCGCCCCTTGGCGGGCTCACCGTGCAGGAAGTCGTCGCCGTCGGCAAGGTCCTTGGGCTGCCTGTGGATCTCGTGGAGAAAACCCCGTCCGACGGCCTCTGCGGCAAGACGGACGAGGACAACCTGGGCTTCACCTATGCCGTCCTGGACCGTTACATCCGTACCGGCGTGTGCGAGGACCCGGCGACGAAGGCCCTCATCGACCGCAAGCACGTGATGAACCTCTTCAAGCTCAAGCCCATCCCGCATTTCGATCCTCAGCTGTAATGGATGCCAGGCGGGAGATATGGGTGGACTGGATGCGGGTCATTGCCTGTTTCCTGGTCATCCTGACGCACAGCTGCGAGCCTTTTTACCTGGGCGGGGAGGGATCGCTCATCCTTACGAAGGCCGATGCCGTCTGGGTGTCGGTCCTGAATGTGATTCCCCGGGCGGCGGTTGCCCTTTTCATCGTGGCCTCCAGCTATTTGCAGTTTCCCCTGCATTATCCGACCGGTGAGTTCTTCCGCCGGAGAGCGGCCCGGGTCTTGATTCCCTTCCTCATCTGGACCCTCGTTTATGCCCTTGTATGGGGTGATCCTGTCCAGAATTTCAAGGACCTGCTGCTCAACTTCAATTATGCGGCCGGGCATCTGTGGTTCGTCTATATGCTGGTGGGCGTATACCTTGTCATGCCGCTGCTTTCTCCCTGGGCGGAAAAAGTGGGGAAGAGGGAGCTTCTGTTTTATCTGGGAATCTGGCTTTTCACAACCATCATTCCTTTCATCCGCCAATGGGCGGGCGGACCGGCGCCTGTGATGTACGGTCCATCCGGGATCCCGAATCCTGCGAAGTACCCGCTGTGGGGCGAAGCCAGTTGGAACGCGTACGGCGTATTCTATTACTTGAGCGGCTTTATCGGCTATCTTCTCCTGGGCCTGTATTTCCGTAAATTCGTCGGACGTCTTTCCTGGGGGCGGACCCTATGCCTGGCCATCCCGCTGTTCCTTTGCGGCTTCGCCATCTGCAATGCCGGCTTCCTGACCCGCGTATGGGCCGATTCCAAGGGAGTCTTTCCGATAGAAGGACCCGTAGGCCTGGCTGCCCTCTGGGAAGGCCCCTGGCTGAACGACACCTTCGGCGTGGCCTTGATGACCATCGCCTGGATTCTCCTGTTCCGCAAGATTGAAAGGACCGACCGCTTCTACGACCACGTCCTCCTTCCGGTCTCCAAGGCCAGCTATGGTATGTACCTGTCCCACCTCCTTTTGCTGGGTTTCATCTCGGGTTGGATCCGGAATGCGCTCGGTCTTGGCGGGGATGGGCTTCTGGGTATCTGGACTACACCTGTCCAGATGCTTTCCGTCGCCATTCTTACTTTCGTGGTCATAGCCTTTCTTTGTGTCCAGGTCCGCCGGATCCCCAAGGTTGGGAAATGGCTGGTGGGGTAGGGGTAATTATTGCGAATATTCCGAAAACAAGAATTTTTTATATAGATAGTTTTTTCTTTCGGAATTTTTGTTTTATCTTTGTTCCTGGAAACAGTGTTGACGGATGAGGATTGTATCGCACAGGAAGTTGAAGGAGTTTTATGAAACTCCGGGAAGGGAGGATGCGGAAGTCGCCCTTGAAAGATGGTATGAGGTTGTGGAGGCGGCTCAGTGGAACACCTTTGCCGATATCCGTGCCGACTTCGGGTCCGTCGATTCGGTGGGAAACCAGCATTATGTATTCAATATCCGGGGAAACCGGTACCGGCTGGTTGTCGTCGTCAAGTTTGTGATGGGTTATGTGTTCATCCGTTTTGTCGGAACACATGAGGAATATGACAAGATCAATGCTTCAACGATATGAGAAAGAATCTGGACCAGATGAGATATGAGTATGCGCTCACCCGGGTGGAGGCTCTTCTTCCGCTTGTTGGTGAGGATACCCCTGCGAATGATCCGGCGGCCATGGAACTGGCCATCATGTCGGACTTTGTCATCGCGTATGAAAAGGAGCATTATCCGCTGGGCAAACCGACCGTCGCGCAGTTGATTCAATTGTCTCTGGAAGAAAAAGGCATGACTCAGAAAGAACTGGCCCGGGAGATCGGTGTGAGTCCCACCCGCATTAACGACTATGTTTCCGGCAGGGCAGAACCGACCTT
This sequence comes from Bacteroidales bacterium, assembly GCA_017439305.1. Lineage (GTDB taxonomy): Bacteria > Bacteroidota > Bacteroidia > Bacteroidales > UBA932 > Cryptobacteroides. The sequence continues at coordinate 15,000 of JAFSJK010000042.1, forward strand.
GAAGGTGGCCCGACTGTTATGCACGGCGCTTGGAATCGCACCGGCGCTGCTTTTGGGATTGTAAGTTATTCCGCGGAAGTTTTTCCGCGGATTTTGTTTATATTTGTAAGGTGCTAAAGACCGGCCTATGGCAAAGGACTATCTGGAGTTGTCGGAGCTGCTGGCAAGGGTGAAGGAAGGCGTCGCGGACGCTTTTCCGGACAAGTATTGGGTGAAGGGGGAAATCAGTTCCTGGAGTCCCCGGGCCAACGGCCACTGTTATCTGAACCTGTCGGAGAGCGTGCGGGGAAAGCAGGTGGCCGACATCCGGGCGATGATCTGGAAATGGCAGTTCCCGCAGCTGAAAGCTTTCTTTGAGCAGGAAACGGGGCAGGTGCTCCAGGCCGGCATCACGGTCCTCGTGCGGGTGCAGGTGAATTTCAGCGAGTTGTACGGGATTTCCCTGTTTATCGACGACATCGACCCGGCCTTTACGGTAGGGGAGCAGGCGCTGGCGAAGAAGAAAGCCATCGAGAAACTGACCGCAGGAGGATACCTGGAAATGCAGCAGGAACTGGCACTGCCGCGGCTGCCGTACCGGCTGGCCGTCATAACGTCCAAAACCGCTGCAGGCTACGGCGATTTCCGGCGCCATCTGCTGGAAAACGAGGCTGGATATGCCTTTCAGTTAGACCTTTACGAAGCCCTGATGCAGGGGGAATCGGCCCCTGCGTCCATCATTTCTGCCTTGACGGAGGCGCAGGAGGAGGCTTATGACGCCATCCTGATCCTGCGCGGCGGCGGCTCGGAGATGGACCTTTCCTGCTTCGATGATTATGATCTGGCCGTCGCCGTCGCCACCTGTCCGGTACCGGTGATTACAGCTATCGGTCATGACCGCGACTTCCACATCGCGGACCTGGTGGCGAATCGGTATGTGAAGACCCCGACCGCCCTGGCCGATCTGTTCCTGGATCTGTATGCGGCGGAAGATGAACTGCTGGACGATCTGGAAACCCGGGTCCGGAAGGCGGTGGCCGACCGGCTGAACGGGATGGGGCAGCGGGTGGATTCGCTTGTGAGCCGCATCCGCCTGGGTTTGCTGAACCGGGTTCATGCGGAGGAACGGGATGTCCAGGCGCACGCCGGCCGCATCCGGCTGGGCCTGACCCGGAAGTATGCGGACCTGGTCCGGCAATCCGATGCCGCCGTGCACCGCTTGCAGTTCGCCGCGGGTGCCCGGCTCAGCCAGGAGGTTTCGGCCCTGGCGCTGAAGGAAGCGCTGATCAAATCGTCCGACCCCCGGAACATCCTCTCGCTCGGTTATGTCCTCGTGACCGGCCGGGACAACAAGGTGCTCAAGACCGTGGAACGGGTCCACGTGGGGGATCGGATCGGCGTCCGGTTCTCGGACGGCTCGCTGACGGCGAAGGTGGACGAAGTGTATACGGAACACATTGACAAAGAAAACATTGCATAGCCATGGAAGAGAAGTTTGATTACGCAAAGGCAGTGGAGGAGCTGGAGAAGATTGCCGCCAAGGTGGAGGATCCGGCGACCAAGCTGGACGACATCGACGCATTGGTGGGCCGGAGCAATGCGCTCCTCAAGGCCTGCCGGGAATATCTGCGCGGGGTGAAGGAAAAAATCGACAAACTGGACAAAGAAATATGAAAAAGCTTTACGAAACCGACCCGTACCTGCTGCCCTACAAGGACGCCATCGAGGCGCGGCATGAGCGCATCCTGGGGATGAAACGGCACATTGCCGGCGACGGCCTGCTGAAGGATGCCGTGAACAACCACATGTATTACGGCCTGCACCGTTGTGACGACGGCTCGTGGATTTTCCGCGAGTGGGCGCCGAATGCCACCAAGATCTATCTGGTGGGCGATTTCAACAACTGGAAGCGTACGGACGCCTATGCCCTGAAGCCTACGGGCGGCGGCAACTGGGAACTTTCCCTCCCGGCGTTTTTCCTGCAGCACGGCGAACTGTACAAGCTGTACATCGAATGGCCCGGCGGGGCGGGGGAGAGACTGCCCTCCTATGTCACCCGCGCCGTCCAGGACGAGAACACCAAGGCCTTCGCCGCCCAGGTCTGGGACCCGCCCGTGAAATACGCGTGGAAGCACAAGGGTGCCGGAAAACGCCCGCATCCGATGATCTATGAGTGCCACATCGGCATGTCGTCGGAGCAGGAGAAGGTGGCTTCCTTCGAGGACTTCCGTACGACGGTCCTTCCGAAGGTGAAAAAGCTGGGTTATGACACCCTCCAGATCATGGCCCTGCAGGAGCATCCCTACTACGGCTCCTTCGGTTACCAGGTGTCCAATTTCTTTGCCCTGAGTTCCCGTTTCGGCACGCCCGAGGAGTTCAAGCGCCTGGTGGATGACGCACACGGAAAGGGGATCGCGGTGGTGATGGACATCGTCCACAGCCACAGCGTGGACAACGAGGCGGAGGGCCTTTCGAACTTCGACGGCACGGACCACCTGTACTTCTATTCCGGTCCGCAGGGCCGCCATCCCGCCTGGGGCTCCCGCTGCTTCGACTATGGCAAGGACGAGACCAAGTACTTCCTCCTGTCGAACGTGAAGTACTGGATGGAGGAATACCACATCGACGGTTTCCGTTTCGATGGAGTGACCTCGATGCTGTATTGGGACCATGGCTTGGGGAAGGATTTCGTAGGCTATGACAATTATTTCAACCAGGGTGTCGATGAGAACGCGGTGACCTACCTCGCTCTCGCGAACATCCTCGTGAAAGAGATGGATCCGAACGCCTTCACCATCGCCGAGGACGTCTCCGGCATGGCCGGGCTGGCCGCCCCGCTGGCGGCCGGCGGCGTCGGTTTCGACTTCCGGATGTCCATGGGCGTCGCGGACAATTGGATCAAGTGGATCAAGGAACTCTCCGACGAACAGTGGTCCGTAGGCGAGATCTGGTGGCAGCTCACCAACAAGCGCGCCGACGAAAAGACCATCTCCTACGCGGAATGCCACGACCAGGCGCTGGTTGGCGATAAAACGCTCATTTTCAGGCTGATGGACAAGGAGATGTATTTCTCCATGAATACGGAGTCCCGGAATCCCGTCGTGGACCGGGGCATCGCCCTCCACAAGATGATCCGCCTGGTGACGGCCGCTACCGCCGGCGACGGCTACCTGAACTTCATGGGCAACGAATTCGGCCATCCCGAGTGGATTGACTTCCCGCGGGAAGGAAACGGCTGGTCCTACAAGCATGCGCGGAGGCAGTGGTCCCTGGCCGATCCGGACTATCTCCGGTATGGATTCCTGCGGAATTTCGATGAGGCGATGGTCCATCTTGTCCGGAAAGAGAACATCCTTTCCGGCAAGCCGGAACTGCTTGTGCAGGACGAGGAGAAGAAAATCTTGGTTTTCCTACGGAAAAACTGTATCTTTGCGCTGAATTTCTCGGCGACAGGTTCTTATGCGGATTACGGATTCGCTGCCCCTGCCGGAGAATGGGTGGATGTCCTCGACACCGACGAGGCCCGTTTCAACGGGTTCGGCCGGATTGTGTCCGGGGAGCACCATCTTACCGTACCCGAGAAATCGCCGAACGGCAACCCGCGTTTTGGAGATACGCTGTATCTCTATCTCCCCGCCCGCAGCGCTGTCGTCCTGAAGAAAATATAATGCAGACGCATATGGCTTTTTTGAAATTCAACAAGTCTGAGCTCGTCAACCTGTCCTACTCGCTCAAGCGGGAAATCCTGCTGGCCAGTAAGACCGGTGCGTTTTGCAACACGTCCATCGTGACCTGCAACACGCGCCGCTACCATGGCCTTCTGGCCGTTCCGGTGGAGAAGTTCGGAGGATACAGGTACATGCTCCTGTCCTCCCTGGACGAGAGCCTCACGCTCAGAGGCAAGCGGTTCAACCTGGGCATCCACTGCTACGGGGACATTTACGAGCCGCGCGGACACAAGTACATCGTGGACTTTGATGCCGATCCGGTCCCGATGGTCACCTACAAGATCGGCGAAATCGTCTTCCGCAAGAGCCTGGTCCTTTCCCGGGAGAGCAACCAGCTGCTCATCAAGTATGAGCTGGTGAACGCTCCCGCGAAGGTCAAACTCGAGCTCAAGCCGTTCCTGTCATTCCGCCGGGTCCACGACCTGACGCAGCAGAACGGCGAGGCCCGCACGGGTGCCCGGGAAATCGAGGGCGGCGTATCCTTCAACCTGTACGAGGGATTCCCGGACCTGGACCTGCAGGTCAGCGGTGCGCATGAATTCAAGTACGCCCCTTGCTGGTATAACGGCGTCACCTATTCCGACGAGATGCGTCGCGGTTTCGACTGCCGCGAAGACCTCTTCGTTCCGGGGACCTTCGAACTGGAGCTCAAGCCGGGCGAGTCGGTGGTGTTCTCCGCCAGTGCTGACGGTCCCGTCGCGCCGGCCGGTCTCAAGCGCAAGTTCACTTCCGCCGTGAGCAAGATCGGTCCCATCACCTCGTTCCACGACCAGCTCGTCCGCCAGGCGGACCTGCTGATCCGCGACAGCGGCGGCAAGAAGCAGATCGTCGCCGGTTATTCCTGGCTCCTGACCGGTCTCCTGCGTGAGACGCTGTATTCCCTCGCCGGCCTTACCCTGTACGGGAAGGACGATCCGAAGGAATTCGAGGAGATCCTGGACAACCTCATCGCCGATGAGCAGGAGCGCCTGTTCCACCGCACCACGCAGGTGGAAGCCCCGCTCTTCATGACGGTCACCCTCCAGCAGTATATCGCCTATACCGGCAACGAGAAGCACGCCTGGAGCAAGTACGGCGACACCCTCAAGGGTATCCTGGAAAGCTATCTGCCGGGCCGCCGGGCGGAGGTGGTGATGCATCCCAACGGCCTCCTGTGGGCCCAGGTGGATGGCGTCGCCCTGTCCTGGATGAATGCTTACATCAATGGCCGGGCCGTTACCGAACGTCCTGGTTATCAGGTGGAAACGAACGCCCTTTGGTATAACGCCATCTGCTTCGCCCTGGACATGGAAGCGAAATACGGTTCCAAGAACGGCGCTTTCGTGAAGCAGTGGACGCCGGTGCGCGACCTGGTGCTCCAGAATTTCCAGCCTACCTTCTGGAACGCGGACTTCGGCTTCCTGGCCGATTACGTGGACGGCTACGGCCAGAACCTGGACCTGCGTCCTAACCAGCTCTGGGCCGTCTCCTTGGACTACAAGCCCGTCTCCGACGAGGTGATCGGCGAGGTGATGCGCGTGGTGAACAACGAACTGGTCACCCGCCGCGGCATCCGTACCCTCTCCCCGCGCGACAACAAGTACAAGGGCGTGTATGAGGGCAACCAGATCGAGCGCGACCTCGCCTACAACAACGGCTGCGCCTGGACCTTCCTGCTGGCCCAGTACTGCTATGCGAGCTTCAACATGATGGGCAAGAACTTCATCAAGCGTGCCCAGTGGCTCACCGAGGGATTCTACGAGGACCTCTCCAAGCACGGCGTAGGCTGCTTCTCCGAACTCTACGACGGCGATCCGCCCCACGAGCCGCACGGCGCCATTTCCGCGGCGACCGCCACGTCGGCCTTGCTGAACATCAATTGGTTGATCGAAAAATATACGGAGGAATAAGCGATGAGAGTGCTCATGTTCGGTTGGGAGTTTCCTCCCCATATCGCGGGCGGTCTGGGTACGGCCTGCGAAGGCATCGTCAAGGGCCTTGCCTACAACGGCGTCGAAACCCTGTTCGTGATGCCGTCCGCCTCCGGTGACGAAGACCAGAGCGCGACGACCATCATCAACGCCAGCGACGTCGCCGTGGACACGGTCTCCGAGAGCGTCGAGGAATACCTCGACAAGGTCAAGTTCATCCACATCGGCACCAACATGGTCCCGTATGCCGACCCGGAGGAATTCTCCCGCCTGGTCGACGAGGACCGCAGGCGCCAGGTGAAGGATTTCTCCATCAGCTACGGCCAGAAGTTCAAGTTCTCCGGAAAGTACGGCGCCAACCTGATGGAAGAGGTCGCCCGCTATGCGATGGTGGGCGGCACGATCGCCATGCAGCGCAAGGATGACTTCGACGTCATCCATGCCCATGACTGGCTCACCTATTATGCCGGCATCGCCGCCAAGGAACTGACCGGCAAGCCGCTCGTGATCCACGTGCATGCCACCTCCTTTGACCGTGGCAGCGTGGATAACATCGACACGCGCGTGTTCGCGATCGAGCAGAAGGGAATGCAGATGGCCGACCGCGTGGTCACCGTCTCCAACCTCACCCGCAACATCGTCATCAACCGCTACGGCATCGATCCCGGCAAGGTGGTCACGGTCCACAACGCCGTGGACTTCAGCGGCCGCGAGAACCTGGTCGTCGAGCGCGGCGTCAAGGAGAAGGTCGTCACCTTCCTCGGCCGCATCACCTACCAGAAGGGCCCTGAGTACTTCATCGAAGCCGCCGCGAAGGTGCTCAAGCGCACCAAGAACGTCCGGTTCGTGATGGCCGGCAGCGGTGATATGATGAACCGCTGCATCCGTCACGCCGCCCGGCTGGGCATCTCCGACCGTTTCCACTTCACGGGCTTCCTCCGCGGAGCGGACGTGCAGAAGATGTTCGCCCTGTCCGACGTGTACATCATGCCTTCCATCTCCGAGCCGTTCGGCATCTCGCCCCTCGAGGCGATGCGGACCGGCGTCCCGTCCATCATCTCCAAGCAGTCCGGTGCCGCCGAAGTGCTCAAGTACGCCTTCAAGGTGGACTTCTGGGATGTGGACGCGATGGCTGACGAGATCTACGCCCTGCTCAGCTATCCCGCCCTGGCCCATTTCTCCGCCCGGGCCGGTTACGACGAGGTGAACACCCTCAAATGGAACGGCGCCACCGCCAAACTCAAGAAAGTGTACGAATCAGTAGTAAAGTAAATAACAATATGGCATCCAAAAGTATCTGCCTGTATTTCCAGGTCCATCAGCCTACCCGGCTCCGGCTTTACAGATTCTTCGATATCGGCAAGGACTCGCACTACTATGACGACTTCGCCAACCGGACCATCCTCCGGCGCATCGCGCAGAAGTGCTACCTCCCGATGAACGCCCAGCTGCTCGAGCAGATCAAGGCGGCGAAGGGCAAGTTCAAGGTGGCGTTCTCCATCTCCGGTTCCGCCCTGGAGCAGTTCCAGCGCTTCGCTCCCGACGTGATCGAGAGCTTCCGCGCCCTGGCCCAGACCGGCTGTGTGGAATTCCTGTGCGAAACCTATTATCACTCACTGGCTTCGCTCGCTTCCGAATCCGAGTTCACCCACCAGGTGCTCAAGCACAAGAAGGCCATCGAGGACCTCTTCGGCGTCACCCCCACGGCGTTCCGCAACACGGAGCTCGTCTATTCCAATGCCATCGGCGAGTATGTCTATGGCCTGGGCTTCAAGACGATGCTCACCGAGGGCGCCCGTCACATCATGGGCTGGCAGAGCCCGAACTTCGTGTACGGCTGCGACACCCAGCCGAAGCTGAAGCTCCTGCTCCGCAACTCCGGTCTGTCCGACGACATCGCCTTCCGTTTCTCCAACCAGGGTTGGGACATGTGGCCCCTGACGGCCGACAAGTACCTCGCCTGGGTGAAGGAATCCGCCAAGGACGACGAAATCGTGAACCTGTTCATGGACTATGAGACTTTCGGTGAGCACCAGAGTTCCGCCAGCGGCATTTTCGACTTCATGAAGGCCCTTCCGGAAGCCGTCATCGCCGACGGTACCTTCTCCTTCGTCACGCCTACCGAGGCTACGAAGAAGCATAAGCCGGTGGCCGACCTCGACGTCCCGGATGCGATTTCCTGGGCCGACGAGGAACGCGACGTCACCGCGTGGCTGGGCAACGAGCTCCAGCAGGAGGCTTTCAACAAGGTCTACGCCATGACCGAGAAGCTGTCCATCGTGGGCGATCCCGAACTGTGGGAGGACTTCGGTCACCTGCAGGAAAGCGACCACTTCTATTATATGTGCACCAAGTTCTTCTCCGACGGGGAAGTGCACAAGTATTTCAATCCGTACGACACCCCGTACGAGGCGTTCATCAACTACATGAACGTCCTGTCCGACTTCCAGATCCGGCTCGATGAGAAGCGCGCCGCCCTGGATGTGAAGGAAACGGTCGTGCAGGAAGTGGCTGCTCCCGTGAAGAAGAAACCCGCCACCCGGAAACCCGCCAAGAAGAAATAGATGGACAAACATATGCTTAATCCGGACTACCTGTTCGAGGTCAGCTGGGAGGTTTGCAACAAGGTCGGAGGCATCTATACCGTTGTCGCGACGAAAGCGCTCCACCTGAAGTCCGAACTCGGACGCCATCATATCCTGATCGGACCGGATGTCTGGATGCACCGGGCGAGCAATCCCGATTTCATCGAGGATCCGCTCCTGTTCCGGTCGTGGAGGCAGCAGGCGGCCGCGGAAGGCCTCCGGCTGCGTATAGGCAAGTGGAACATTCCCGGAACTCCTGTCGCCGTGCTGGTGGACTACAAGACGTTCCTCCCGCAGTGCGACGAAATCCTGACGGATTTCTGGACCTCCTTCGGGGTGGATTCCATCACGGGTAATTGGGATTACAAGGAAGCGGCCGTGTTCGGCTATGCCGCCGGCAAGGTCATCGAGAGCTTCTACAACTATAATCTCTCTTCCGCCGATCATGCCGTGGCCCAGTTCCACGAGTGGCAGACCGGCGCGGGTATCCTGCAGCTCAAGCGGAATCACGTGCCCGTCGCTACCGTGTTCACCACCCATGCCACGGTCGTAGGCCGCTGCCTGGCCGGCAACAACCTGGAGCTTTATGACGACATGGCGTCCTTCAACGGGGACGAGATGGCGCAGCGCTTCAATGTCATCGCCCTCCATTCCCTGGAGAAGATGGCTGCCCGCGAGGCCGATGTGTTCACGACCGTGAGCGAGATCACGGCCAAGGAGTGCGCCCAGTTCCTGGGGCGTCCGGTGGATGTTGTCACCCCGAACGGTTTCGAAAACAGCTTTACCCCCGCTTCGGACGAGGAGTATGCGCAGTTGCATGACGCCGCGCGCCGCCGCCTGATCGAGGTTGCTACGGCGATGTCCGCCGAGGAGGTGCCCTCCAACGCCGTATTTATCGGTATCGGCGGCCGTTACGAGTTCCGCAACAAGGGTATCGACGTGTTCATCGACGCCCTGGACCGGCTCAACCGCTCCGATTACGACGGACGTCCGGTTCACGCCTTCATCATGATCCCTTCCGGCCATCACGGTCCGGACCGGGGTCTCGTGGCGAAGCTTTCCGGCGATGGGGACGTGCAGTACCAGACCCAGACGACCCACTATCTGATGAATGCCGAATACGACATCATCACCCGCCGTTTCCGGGAGACCGGTCTCGTGAACTCGCTCGGCGACAAGGTCAAGGTGTATTTCGTCCCGTCCTACCTGAACGGAAACGACGGCGTGTTCAACATGAAGTACTACGACCTGCTGTGCGGTCTTGACCTCGCGCTGTTCCCGTCCTATTATGAGCCTTGGGGCTACACGCCGCTGGAGGCGCTCGCTTTCCGGATCCCTACCCTCACGACGAGCCTGGCCGGTTTCGGCCTCTGGGTGCGGGACCATTACAAGGGGGACCATCCGGGCATCACCGTCCTGGACCGGGACGATTCCAACTATCACGAAGTCGTGGACGGGGTAGTGGCCCGCGTCCGGGAGATTGCCGGCTTGCATCTCGAAACCCGGGATGCCTACCGGAACAATGCCCGTGAAGTGGCGCAGATCGCCCTGTGGGACCATCAGATCGTCTACTATCAGGAGGCCTATTCGAAGGCCCTCGGCAAGTTGCAGGAGGCCCTTCCGACATACAAAATAAAAGAAAAGACAATTCAATACATGAAATCCGAACTCAACAATCCGAGCTGGCGGACCGTCTTGGTGACGCGCCACCTGCCCGCAAAGCTTTCCCCCCTTGAAAGGCTTTCCAAGAACCTCTGGTGGTGCTGGAACGAAAGTGCCAAGGAACTGTTCCACGCCATCGACCCCGAGGTCTGGCACACTTCCGGCCATAACCCGCTGGCCCTGCTGGATACGGTAAGCCTCAAGCGCTTCCATCAGCTTTCCCAGGATGATGCCTTCGTCGAGAAGATGAACGCCGTCCTCGCCGAATTCGACGCCTACATGGCCGAGAAGGCCAAGCGTACCGACCCTTCCATCGCCTATTTCTGCATGGAATACGGTCTGGACACTTCCCTGAAGATCTACTCCGGCGGTCTGGGTATCCTGGCCGGCGACTACCTGAAGGAAACTTCCGACATGAACGTGAACCTCGTCGCCGTGGGTTTCCTGTACCGTTTCGGCTACTTCACCCAGGTCATTTCCGGCCAGGGCTACCAGGTGGCGAACTACGATGCCCAGGACTTCCTGAAGATTCCCGCGACGCCCGTGATGGACGCCGATGGCAACTGGGTGACGGCCAGCGTGGCCTTCCCGGGCCGCACCATTACTGCCCGTGTGTGGAAGGTGGAAGTGGGCCGTACCGACCTCTATCTGCTGGATACCGACTATGAAGCCAACATCCCCGAGGACCGCGAAGTGACCTATCACCTGTACGGCGGCAACTGGGAGAACCGGCTCAAGCAGGAACTCCTGCTGGGCGTCGGCGGCATCCGTGCCCTCCGCAAGTTGGGTATTGACACCCAGGTATACCACTGCAATGAGGGTCACGCCGCCTTCATCGGCCTGGAGCGCCTCCGTGAGTATATTGAGAAGGACAACCTCGACTTCTCCGAGGCCCTTGAGGTGGTCCGTGCTTCCTCCCTCTTCACGACGCACACGCCGGTTCCCGCCGGTCACGACGCTTTCGAGGAAGGCATGCTCCGCAAGTACATCGGCCACTATCCCGGACGCCTCAAGGTGGACTGGGAGACGCTGATGTCCCTTGGCAAGGACAATCCGCTGGATCCCAACGAGAAATTCTCCATGTCCAACCTCGCCGCCAACATCTCCCAGAACGTCAACGGCGTTTCGATGCTGCACGGCAAGGTGAGCCAGGACATCTTCTCCCATATGTATCCGGGCTATCTTCCGGAGGAA
>JAFSJK010000043.1 GCA_017439305.1 Bacteroidales bacterium
AAAGGCACCTGCATCGCTGCATGTGCCTTTCTTTCTGTGAGGACTGGCAGATTTGAACTGCCGACCTCTTGCCTGTCAAGCAAGCGCTCTAAACCAACTGAGCTAAGCCCTCATTCATTTGCGGAATGCAAAGGTAGGAACTTTTTTTCATTCACGCAAGAGTGAAACCCTATTTTTTCAACTTTTCCTCCGCATAGGCCCGGGTCAGCCGGAAAGTCTTCTTGCGGGAGGACGGGGCCTCGAACATCGCATCGTTCATAACCTGTTCGCAGATGCTGCGGAGACCGCGCGCACCGAGCTTCCGCTCGATGGAAGTATCTACGATGAGGTCCAGGACATCCGGCTCGATCTCCAGTTTCATCCCGTCCATTTCGAAAAGCTTCTCGTACTGGCGGACGATCGCATTCTTGGGCTCGGTCAGGATGCGGCGGAGGGAGGCGCGGTCCAGCTGGTCCAGATACGTGACGACCGGGAGACGACCCACGATCTCGGGGATGAGACCATAGGCGCGGAGATCCTGGGCATCGACATACTGGAGAAGGTTGTCCTTGTCAATCCGCTGTTTCTCCTCGGCCCCGAAACCGATGATCTGGGTGTTCTTGCGCTGGGCGATATGCCGTTCGATGCCCTCGAAGGCACCGCCGCAGATGAACAGGATGTTCTGCGTATCCACATGGATGAACTCCTGTTCGGGATGCTTGCGGCCGCCCTTCGGCGGGACGTTCACCACGTTGCCCTCCAGGAGCTTGAGCATCGCCTGCTGCACGCCCTCGCCCGAAACGTCCCGGGTGATGGACGGGTTGTCGGACTTGCGGGCGATCTTGTCGATCTCGTCAATGAAGACAATCCCCCGTTCCGCTTTCTTCTGGTCGAAATCGGCCTCCTGCAGGAGCCGGGTGAGGATACTCTCCACGTCTTCACCCACATAGCCAGCCTCCGTCAGAACAGTTGCATCCACGATGGTGAACGGGACGTCCAGTTGCTTGGCGATGGTCTTCGCCAGCAGGGTCTTGCCCGTACCGGTGGGACCTACCAGCAGGATGTTGGACTTCTCCAGCTCCACGCCGTCGTCCGTCTTGTCGATCAGATTGTGGCTGATGCGCTTGTAATGGTTGTATACCGCCACGGCCAGCACGACCTTGGCGCGGTCCTGGCCGATGACGTACTGGTCCAGATAAGCCTTGATATCCTTGGGCTTCGGAGCCTTGTCCACCGACCCGACCGTAGACGGGCCGCCTTTGGACGGGGTGTGTTCCAACTCCGCCACATACTGGGCGGCCATCTTCGCACAATCCGAGCAGATGTACCCGTCAATGCCTTGGAGCATGAACGGAACCTCCGCGTCGGACCGGCCGCAAAGGACGCAATGGTTGTGCGTGGACTTCCTGGCCATCAGCGGGATTTCTTGTACAGGATTTCGTCGACCATGCCGTAGGCCTTCGCTTCCTCAGCCGTCATCCAGAAATCGCGGTCCCCGTCGGCGGCGACGCGCTCGAGCGGCTGTCCGCTGTGCTCGGAGATGATGCGGAAGAGCTCGGTACGGGTCTTCTCAATCTCGCGGGCGGCAATGAGGATGTCACTGGCCTGGCCCTGGGCACCGCCCAGCGGCTGATGGATCAGGACGCGGGAATGCGGCAGCGCCGTCCGCTTGCCCTTGGTTCCGGCACAAAGGAGAACGGAGCCCATCGAAGCGGCCATGCCGGTGCAGACGGTAGCCACATCCGGCTGGACAATCTGCATCGTGTCGTAGATGGCAAGGCCCGAAGAGACCTGCCCGCCCGGCGTATTCAGATACAGGGTGATATCCGCAGCGGAATCGGTGGAGGCCAGGAAAAGGAGCTGGGCCATCACGATGTTCGCCACATCGTCGTCGATGGGAACACCCAGGAAGATGATGCGGTCCATCATCAGGCGGCTGAACACATCCATCTGCGCGACGTTGAGCTTGCGCTCCTCGGTGATGGTCGGGTTGATGTACGCGTCAAGGGCCGACGCGTAGCGGGACAGGGTCATCGGGCTGATTCCCCGGCCTTTGGAAGCGTATTTCTCGAAATCAGACATATTACTTCAGGGCACGGAACTTATCTTCCGAAATCTTCTTGGTCTGGACGGCGACCTTCTCCCGGATGGCGGCGATGGTCTTGTTGTCCTCCACCTGTTCCTCGAGCCGGCGGACCTGGTTTTCGTCCTCCAGGACGTTACGGGCGGAACTCTTGACCAGTTCCTGCGGGACATTGCCCATGCCGTACATCGCATACTGGTAGGCGACGAAGTTTTCGGCGGCCTCCTCGAGGTCCTGCTTCTCGACCTTGAGGCCGAGTTTCTGCATCAGATACCCGCGGACGAGCTGCCACTTGAAGTCCGCGATGAAGCCCGGGAATTCCTTCTCGACATCCTCGGCGGAGTACTTGCCCTCATTGGCGTACACGAGCCAGCGCTTCAGGAAGGCTTCCGGAAGCTCCACGGCAGCCTTGTCCACGAAATACTTGCGGACATCGTTGCCGAAGCGGTAGTTGGATTCCTGGGTGTGGTTGGCACGGATCCGCTCCGCGACCTTTTCCATGAACTGCTCCTCGGAGGTGACGGTGCCTTCGCCGAACATCTTGTCCCAGGTCTCCTGGTTGGATTCGGCAGCGACGAAGGTCTTCACATTCACGACGGTGAAGGTGAACATCGGATCCATTTCGGCGAGCTTCGCCTTGTCCACCTTGAGCATCGACGCACGGTCGGTCTCGTTCTCGAAGGCTTCGTTCACGTTGATCGTGATCTTCTCGCCGGCCTTCTTGCCGACGAACATCGGACGGGCCAGTTCGGAAACCTGGGCCAGGGAGACATACACGCCTTCGGCACTGTGGCTGTCGTTGGCGATGTCGGCGATGATGTAGTCGTTCTCACCGGCGGCCTCGCCTTCCTGCAGCGAGCCATACTGCTGGAGCATCTGGGCCCGCATGGCCTTCTTGGCGTCTTCGGTCACATTGATTTCGTAGTAAGGGATCTTGTCGCCCTCTCCCACCTCGAACGTCAGTTCCGGCGTCTGGGCGATGTCGAACTTGAAGGTGAAATCGTTGCCGGCCTTCCAATCGAGCTGCGGCTGGTCCTCCGCCGGAAGCGGTTCGCCTACCACGCGGATCTTCTCCTCGCGGATGAAGTTGTCGAGCTGCTCGGAGACCAGGGAGTTCACGCTCTCGTAAAGGGCCTGGTCGCCATAGAAGCGCTGGATGAGGGACATCGGGGCCATTCCCTTGCGGAATCCCTTGATGTCGGCGCGGCGGCGGTATTCGTTCAGTCTTTTCTTGAGTGCGTCGGCGTAGTCGGCGGCTGCGATTTCGATGCCCACCTGGTAATTCAGGGCATCGGGCTGGGTCTTGGTAATGTTCATTGTATCGTTTAGTTTATATTATTCTGAAAAGGGGCGCAAAGTTAGTAAAAAAACAGCGAAGTAACAACCGGCTCAGGCCTCTTCCCGCTCAGGATAGGCGATTCTCTCGTGGTACAGCTGCTGCAGGTAGGTCTTCAGGACCGACTTCACGGTGTTGATCTCACTGATGGTGATCTCGGCCTTCTCAAACTGGCCCGACTGGTCCTTGCCGGCGACCATCGACTCCACGAAGCGGTCGAAGGATTCCGGCGAGAATTCCTGCAAGGTACGGGATGCCGCCTCCACGGAGTCGCAGATCATCAGGATGACTTCTTCCTTGGTGCGGGGTTTCCGCCCCTTGTAGTAGAAATCGTCGACATTTTCGGGGTCACCGCCCATGTTCAGGTACTGGTTGTAGAAATAGGCGGTGGAAGAGGTCCCGTGGTGGGTCAGGATGAAATCGGCGATTTCGTCAGGCAGGTTGTTTGCCTTGGCGATCGCCAGTCCGTCCGTCACGTGGGCGATGATGTCACGGGCACTTTCACGCGGATCCTTGCCGTCGTGGTAGCCGGAACCGGCGTGATTGCTTGTATTCTCGATGAAGCAACCCGGATTCTTCATCTTCCCGATATCGTGGTACAGGGCCGCAGCGCGCAAGAGCGGGACATTGGCATGCACCGAGCGGCCGGCGGCATCGGCCATGTTCATCACCTGCAAACTGTGCTGGAAGGTGCCGGGGGCCTTGGATGCCAGTTCCTGAAGGAGTTTGTTGTTCGTATCCGTCAATTCCAGGAGCTTGTTCGTGGACACCAGGTTGAAGACGCGTTCGAACAGGTAGATGACCGGATACAGGGCTACCGTCAGGAGTGCTCCGATGAAAAGGAACAGGACGTTGACCCAGACCAGGCTGTGTCCGGCGTCAATCAGCCGGAAACCGAAAAATACGAGTACCTCCACTCCGAAGATGACCAGCGCGTTGACGAACTGAAGCCAGCCCCGGCTGAACTGCTTGAAGGTAATCATGGACACGATGCCGGCCGTCAGGAACAGGAAGAAAAGCTCCACTCCGTTTCCCGAGAAAATGAGCAGCGGGAGCAGCGAAACCATATACACCGGCAAAACAACCCGCTTCTTGAAGAATGCGAGCAGATACAGGACGGTAATGGTGAAAGGCATCAGATACACCAGCGAGGGAGAGATGCGCTCCACCAGGAAGGAAGCGACGGCCGCTATCGTGAATACCGTAAGGAGATAGTAATACCGGTTCCTTTCCTTGAACAGGTCCCGGTTCGTGAAATAGATGCAGAAATACAGGATGACCACCAGCGCGAGGGCGATCAGGATATCCCCGAGGACCAGCAGGATCCGGGGACCGTCATACCCGAACACCTTGTTGTACTCGGCCTTGTAGGAATCCAGGATCTGCGCGATTTCGGGCGTCACGATCTCCCCTTTCGACACGATCTTCTGTTCCGCGCTCACATAGCCGGAAGTGGGAGACACATAGTCGGCGGATTCCGCGTGGCTGAGTTCGGTCATCGTCCGGTCGAACAGCAGGTTCGGGATGATGAGGTCGTAGACGCCGGAACGCTTGAAAAGGGAATCGAGGTTGATGTCCGGATTAGAACGGGAGATCTCCGCGACCAGCTCGTTCTGCGCATCGGAGACCTTGTACACCTCGGAGCGGGGATACTGGGAGGCCCGCTTGTCCCGCTGGATGTAGATCACGTCGGAGGAAAGGCTGCCATAGCCCCGGTCCAGCTTGACCTTGGCGTCGGAGATGACGCCCTTGGAATATATCTCGGTGATCTCCGAGGCGATGGCGGGACGAAGCCGCCCATATTTCCCGAGGTCCAGGCCCTGCAGCGACTTGACGGTATTGTTCACCACCTCTTCCGAGTAGCGGTAATACGGAATGGTGCCGCCGCCGGCCTGCTCCCGTTCCGCCACCATCTGTTCCTCTGTCTTGAGGATCGGGAAGTCGAACTGGGAGACCAGCGTTTCATAGGGCCAGGGAGATCCTTTGCGATAGTCATAACTGAATTTCGCGGTCCTCGGCATGAAAACGACGAGGACTGCGAAAACAAGGACCAGCGGAAGGACCCGCCGGGGTATCTTAGGCGTCGATATTCGCATAGTGCGCATTTTCTTCGATGAAGGCGCGGCGCGGCGGGACATCGTCACCCATCAGCATCGAGAAGGTGCGCTCCGCCTCCGCGGCGTTTTCGATGGTGATCTGACGCAGGACCCTGCGGGAAGGATCCATCGTCGTTTCCCACAGCTGGGTATCGGACATTTCACCGAGACCCTTGTAGCGCTGGACGGTCACGCCCTTGTCCGTACCGCGGCCCAGGCGGGCCGTCGCCTCGTCACGCTGGGCGTCGGTCCAGCAATAGACTTCCTCCTTGCCCTTCTTCACCAGATACAGCGGCGGAGTCGCCAGATAGACATAGCCGTTCTTGATGAGGTCGAACATGTAACGGAAGAAGAAGGTAAGGATCAGACAGGCGATGTGCGAACCGTCCACATCGGCATCGGTCATGATGATGACCTTGTGATAGCGGAGCTTGGAAAGGTCCATCCGCTTTTCGCCGTTCTCGTCCTCCTGCGCCACGGTGACACCGAGGGCGGTGTAGATATTGCGGACCTCCTGGCTCTCGAAGGCGCGGTCCTGGGCGGCTTTCTCCACGTTCAGGATCTTGCCCCGGAGCGGAAGGATAGCCTGGATGCGACGGTCGCGGCCCTGCTTGGCGGTACCGCCTGCGGAGTCACCCTCGACGAGGAAGAGTTCGCACTGCTCGGGATCACGCTCGGAGCAGTCGGCCAGTTTTCCGGGCATGCCGGCGCCGCCCATCGGGGACTTGCGCTGGACCATTTCACGGGCCTTGCGGGCAGCCGCACGGGCAGTCGCCGCCAGGACGATCTTCTCTACGATAGTCTTGGCCTCCTTCGGATGCTCCTCCAGATACGCGTCCATCGCGGCGGCCGTGGCCTGGGAGACGGCGGAGGTAGCTTCGGGATTTCCCAGCTTGGTCTTGGTCTGGCCTTCGAACTGCGGCTCGGCGACTTTCACGGAAATGACGGCGGTAAGGCCCTCGCGGAAATCTTCCGGAGAGAGGTCGCCCTTGAACTTCGCGAGGAGGTTGTTTTTCTCCGCATAGTTCTTCAGGGAACGGGACAGGCCCATCTTGAAACCCTGCAGGTGGGTACCGCCTTCAATCGTATGGATGTTGTTCACATAGGAGTAGATCCGCTCGCGGAAACCGGTATTGTACTGGAGGGCGATGTCGATGGGGATGACCTTGTCGGAATTCACGGTGATGGGCTCGGGGATGAGCTTGGGCTCGCCGGCGTCCAGGTAGTCGATGAATTCGCGAAGACCGTGCTCGCTGAAGAACACGTCGCTGCGGAAAACCTGACGGCCGGTAGCCTTGCGCTCACCGTCCTCCGCGGTCTGGAACTCGTCAACCTTTTCCCGTAGGTCGGTGAGCGTGATGCGGATGCCTTTGTTCAGGTAAGCCAGCTCCCGGAGCCGGTTCGCGAGGGTATCGTACTTGTAAATGATGGTCTGGGTGAAGATGGTGGCATCCGGATGGAAGGTGATGATCGTACCGGTGTCACCTTCGGAGGTCTCTCCGATCACGCGGACGTCGGCAAGGGGCTTGCCCTTGGAAAAACGCTGCTCGAATATCTTTCCTTCGCGATGGACTTCCGCCACCAGCAGGTCGGACAGGGCGTTGACGCAGGATACACCCACGCCATGCAGACCGCCGGAAACCTTGTAGCTGTTCTTGTCGAACTTGCCGCCGGCATGAAGGACCGTCAGGACGACCTCCAGGGCGCTGCGGTGCTCTTTCTCATGCATGCCGGTAGGGATGCCTCGGCCGTTGTCCTTGACCCGGACGGAATTGTCCTCGAGGATGGTCACTTCGATGTCGGTGCAGAAGCCCGCCATCGCCTCGTCGATACAGTTGTCTACGACTTCGTATACGAGATGATGGAGACCGCGTTCCCCGATGTCTCCGATATACATGGAGGGGCGCTTGCGCACCGCCTCAAGGCCTTCCAGAACCTGGATACTGTTGGCTGAATACTGCTCCTCAGCCTGCTTCAATTCCTCAATATCTGCCATAGTTTGCACGTTTCAATATAAACGTACAAATATAGCAAAAATATATCAGAAATTCAATAGGATTCCGGCCGTAAAATACATTCCCGCCTCAGCGTGGACGGGTATCCGCTGGATGGCCTGGCCAAGCAGGTTGCCGCCCTTGACCCAGAAGCCGAAATGGCGGGTGAAACGGTACTCGGCGTTCAGTCCGAGATCCACCCAGCCGGGGACGGCAAGCGCCATATTCCCATAGCTGGAACGGCGGCGGGTGGACCAGGCGATGTCAAGTCCCGCCATAAAACGGTCGCCCCAATGCCAGGCCGGACGGATCCAACCTACGAAGGACGCAGGCGTGAATACGGACTCGGCGGAAAGGTCGGTCCAACGGTAGGCCATCTTGCCGTCCACCGTCACGTGGTCCGACTTCCAGCCATAATCGAGTTCGACGAACAGGAGGTTGTAGTCCGATTCATACAGGGCCGTCTGGTACTGGCTGCGGTTATCGAAGGCAAAACCTTCCACCGGGGCGAACTTCCAGCGGGCATAGCCGCTCTGGAGGTCATACCGGAAACGGCTGGCGATGTTGCCGCGGGCGCCCAGCATCGCACGGATCCATTCACGGGAGTGGCCGAATTCGTTCACGCCGCTGAACGGGGATGAGAAGAAGCGGCCCGACAGCGTATTGAAGCGGTCTCCTCCGGTCGCGGAGGTCTGCAGGATCAGCCGGTCGTCCAGCAGGTGAAAGTCCACGTGGACATCCGGATAAAGGATCGCCGAGGAATGGCGGTACGGCTCCGGCCAGACGGTGAAATCATCGGAGTAGATGAAAGAGGCGACACGGGCGCCGAGGCTGAAGCCCCAGCGGTCCAGCGAAAACACATATTTCGGGGTTACGGAAAGCAGGCCGGTGTAGCCGGTCATATCTCCCCTGTAACGTGCCAGATCCAAATCCAGATCCGCCACGATCCGCCGTCCTTCCCCGAGGACGGAGCCGAAGGTCCCGTCCAGCGTAAACAGACTTTCCGTAAACTTAGATGAGGCGATACCAAAGGACTCATGCGAGAAGTCACTGCCGAAGAGATGGTAGTTCAGGGCAGCATCATACAGGAAATGGGGTTCATCCGTAGGAAAGGAACGGACCCTGCCCGCCGCTTCCAGACCGCCCATCTTCTGATAATGATACGCGTCATTGGCCATCCGGTTCCGGTAGCCCAGGTCCAGCGTCGCCACACCGCCTTCCCAGGCATAGGTGCCGTCGACACCAGCCTTGGTATCGGCCAGGTAACCGTCCATCTTATTTCCGGAGGGGACCAGCAGATGGACATCGTTTTCCTGTTTGGTATCGAACTGATGATACTTGCCGAAATAGGATCGATGATTCGCATACACGTCCACCTGGAGATTCTCCTTGCGAAGCGGGGCCCAGACCAGTTCCAGTTCCGGATGCAGGGTGTACCCGGCCCCGAGACGGAGATAGAACTGCTCCTGGGTGGAAGGACGGGGCGTGGGTTTCAACTGCACGTAATAGGGCTTGAACTCATAGGCTCCCTGATACGGTTTCTCGAAGACGGAATAGTCGAAATCCAGGTTGAACTGCATCACCGAGTCCGGCACGGCCAGGATCTGGGCGGGCTTGACGATCGAGGACGCGCCGCCCTCATAGGCGTTCGTGACCTCCACGGTGGGATTGAGGTTCTGTCCGTAGGCCAGGGCGGACATCGCCGCCATCAGGGCCATCGTAAGGATATGCTGTCTCATCTCGTTGCTAGTTAGGAAGTTTACGCAGACGCAGGGCTACCTGGTCCAGGACATCGTCGCCGGGACCGTAGGCCGTGTAACCGGACTTGATACTCTCGAAAGTAGCCTTCGCCTGGGCCATGTTCCCGTTCTCGGCGAAGGTGTCTCCGAGAACGATGAAGGCCTTGGCCAGCCAATAGTTCTGCCCGCCCGCCTTGCCGGCGAAATCATAGACCTTGTCCTGGATGCCGTTGAAGTCGGCCCGGTCGAACTGGTCCTGGATGATCAGATAAGCGGCTTCGGCCCCCTCATCGGTGGAAGGATCCTTGGCAAGCTGCGAGAACAGGCCGTAAGCCTCGGCACGGCGGCTCATTCCCAAGCAAGACTTGGCGCTCACATACAGGGCCTCCCGTTTCTCGGCCTCCGTAGCACGGCGGTCGGAACGGATGGGGGTTGCGGCTGACAGGGCATCTTCAAATTCGCGGGCCCGGAAGGCCGAACGCATCATGCCCAGCGAAGCGGCATACTTGTTCTCGTCCATCTGCGCATTATCCTGCAGTTTCTGGTAGGCCCCATAGGCCTTTCCATATCGCTCCAGGCCGAAAGACAGGTCGGCGAAATGCAGATAGGCGGTTTCCAGGAAGGGGGCTTCCAGACCGCGGTCCAGGGCGATGGCATAGTGGTCGCAGGCCTTTTCCTTGTCGCCCAGTCCCCGGTAACTCTCGGCGAGATAGAACTCGGCCTCCGTCACCTTGGAACCGGAAGGATACTTCTCGAGATAGCTCCGGAAAGTGGATTCCGCCTTGGCGTAGTTGCCAGAGAGGAAGATTTCCTCGGCGGTTCCGAAATACACGGCCTCCTTCTGGTCGTCCGTCCGGGCCACCTTGTTGCCCAGGCTGTTGACATAGGCCAGGTAGGCATCCGGTTCCTGGCGGGTCCGGTAGATGGATTCGATGGCGAGCAGGGCATCGTCGGCATAGTCGCCGCCCTGTTCCGCCACTTGCTTGTAATAGTCCAGCGCCTTCGTGTCGTCTCCCCCGTTCCGGGCGATCATTGCCAGTTCCAGGAGGGACTTGGCCGCAAAGGAAGGATCGTCAGTCGCGCTGCGGAGCGTACGGAAGGTACGGATGGCATCCTCCTCCTCCCCTACGGAAACATACGCGCGGCCCAACTCGTACATCGCCTCGGAATAGTAAGGCGAAGAGGGAGCCGCCTGCTTGACGCGCTCCAGGAACTGAACCTTGCGCGGGAAGTCACGGACCAGACCGCAGGCGACACCGGCCCGGAAATACGGATAGATGTCGTCCGGATCCGGATAATCGGCCAACTTGCGCTCGAAAGCGGCGATGGCCGTCGTATAATCCTTCTGGAAGAAATAGCAGTCCCCGATCCGGGTTTCGGCATCCGAGCCGAACGCGTCGTGGCGGCCTTCCAGGTAATTGTTGAACCACTTCAGGGCAGCAGGATAGTCACCCTCCTTGAAATACGTGTAGGCGATGTTGTACGGGATCAGATCCCCCTCCCGCTTGCCGTCCAGGGCCGACAGGTTGTACAGGTCCATCAGGACACTCCGGGCATCGCCATATTTCTCGTCGCGGAAATAGGACTCCGCCACCCAGTATCGGGAAAGCTGGTTGAACGGATCGTGCCGGGGGCTGTAGTAAGCGGCGGCCTTCAGGTGCGGGACGGCATCCCGCCAGGAGCCGTTGCCGATCAGCTGGCCGGCCCGGAGGAAATAGGCCTTCATGTAGTTGGACTGCATCCGGGGATCCAGTTCGTCGATGTTGTCGTAGGCGGCGACAGCGGCCTCGTAGTCGTGGTTCGCCAGGGCGGCCATCGCCATGTAGCTGTAGATCTGGTCCCCTTTGGCCAGGGCGTCATAGCGCTTCATGTAGTCGTTGAAGGCCGACACATCGTTGTTCAGGTCAAAGGCGAGTTTGGCATAGTTGAAATAGGCGTCTTCCTGGATGTCCTTGTTGAAACCGAGGGCGGCCGCCTCTTTGAAAGCGTCCAGCGCGGCCACCTTGTTGCGCAGCTGGATGTAGCTGTAGCCCAGTTGGTAATTCGCGATCTGCCCCAGGGAATCAGTTCTTTCGGGCATCTGGCTGAAATTGTCCACGGCGCCCTGCCAATCCTTCACGCTGTACATCACGGAGCCGGCGTAGAAATAGTCCGAGCGGTTGCGGGCCGTCTTTCCCTCCAGGTTCTTCTGGTAATACGACCGGGCTTTCTCCGTGTCTCCGAGGACCAGATAGGACTCGGACATGATACGTGCCAGATGGGGCTGACGGTCCTCGGGAACCTTGTCGAACAAGTCCTCACCGAACTTCACCACATACGGGTAGTCCTTCTCCATGAAGCGGCACTCCAGGATATAGTAGTTCGCCAGCTGGGTGAAGCGGGGGTCGGAGGAAGACTCGGCGAACCAGTCCGCCGCTTCCCGGAAATCCCCCTGCGAATAGCAGACATAGCCGAGGGAATACTGGCCCGGGGCCGTATAGTCGGAATAAGGGAGCGTCTGCATCCGCTCGAACAGGGTCCGGGCGAGGGAAAGGTCACCGCTTCCGAACGCGCTGTAAGCCTTTTTATAGGCGAATTCAGGAATCTCCTCCTTCGAAATCTCGGACTGGGAGACGCAGTCGAACCGGTAGGAAGCACCCTCGTAGTCCTCCCTGTCGAACAGGTCCTGCGCCCACCGGAAATTCACCCGGGGAACCAGGATGGATTCGGGCCAGCGGTCCAGGAAGGACTCCGCCAGCTTCTCATACCCGTCGGAGCGCATCTCGATGGCGCAGAGGGCGGCATAGCCTTCGGCCTCGCTGCCGGGAATCCGCTCGAAAAGGCGGGCGGCCTCCGCATACATCCCATGCCCGTAAAGCTCCAGGGCGCGGCTATATTCCGGTGACTGTGCCGACGCGGCCGTCACGAGGAGGGCGGCCGTCACGGCCAGGAAGATTCTTTTTGTCATCATCGTCTGTATTATTTTACAAAAATACGAATTTTTCTGATTATCTTTGTCTATCACAGTCCAAAAACGCATGGAACCCTTGATCCAATTCAGCGGCGCGGACATCCTGGGCGGAGACAGCGTCGTCATCTACGGCCTCGATATGACCATCATGCCGGGAGATTTCGTGTACATCGTCGGCAAGGTGGGCAGCGGAAAGACCTCCATCATCCGGACCATCACGGCGGAAAACCGCCTCACAGCCGGAGAAGGCATGGTCTGCGGGTTCAACCTCCGGGGCATCCGTACAAAAGACATACCGATGCTGCGCCGGCGGCTGGGCGTCGTCTTCCAGGACTTCCAGCTGCTGATGGACCGGTCGGTGGAATCCAACCTGGAATTCGTCCTCCGGGCGACCGGCTGGAAGGACCGCGTCGCCATCGACACCCGGATCTCCGAGGTGCTCGAGGACGTGGGAATGGCTACCAAGGCCCACAAGATGCCCCATCAGCTCTCCGGCGGCGAGCAGCAGCGCATCGCCATCGCCCGGGCCCTCCTGAACCGGCCGCAGGTAATCATCGCCGACGAGCCTACCGGCAACCTGGACGGAGAAACGGCCGACGGCATCCTCAAGCTCCTCCGCAAGCTCAACGAGGAAGGGACGGCCATCGTGATGGTCACACACAACCGTTCCATTTTCGAGCGCTATGCCGGGCGGGTTTTCTCCTGCGCTGACGAGCACTGCACCGAACAGTTCGAGGACAACACATTCGACCTGGACCTCACGATATGACGCGCAAGGAACGCTTCGCTGGCATCGTGGGATGGTTCGAATCGAACGTCCCCGTCGCCGAGACCGAACTCCACTACGGGAACCCGTACCAACTGCTGGTGGCCGTCATCCTGTCGGCCCAGTGCACCGACCGCCGGGTGAACATGGTCACCCCTCCCCTGTACGAGCGCTTCCCCACCCCGCAAGACCTGGCTTCCGCCACCTTCGACGAGGTGTATCCCTATGTCAAAAGCGTTTCCTATCCGAATTCCAAGGCAACGCACCTCATCGCGATGGCGCAGAAACTCCTGGCCGATTTCGGCGGCGAAGTACCCTCCGACATCGATGCGCTGATGAGCCTTCCGGGCGTCGGCCGCAAGACAGCGAATGTCATCGCCTCCGTCGTCTATGACAAGCCTGTCATCGCCGTGGACACACACGTTTTCCGCGTCTCCCACCGGCTCGGGCTTTCCAACGGCAAGACTCCCCTCGAAGTGGAACGGGACTTGGAACGGCATATTCCGGAGCACCTGCGGGCCCGCTCCCACCACTGGCTCATCCTCCACGGCCGCTACACCTGTACCGCCCGCAATCCCAAGTGTGAAAAATGCGGGCTCACCGACTGGTGTCAGCAGTACGCGACGGAGTATAGAAAAACAGGATTGTAACCGCCAGGCCCAGGATGACGGCCGGAACGGAGGCTTCGGCGCCGAAGTCGCCGCCTGTTATCCAGAGCGGTCCATCAATTACAGGGGAAATCAGCGAATAGGTCTCATTCCCGGACACCGCAAAACCGAAGACCGGTCCCTGGAAGAAATTCCACGACCAATGGATCCCGATGGGAAGCCACAGGCTCCCGGACCATTTGTACGCCGCGCCCAGCAGCAGCCCGGCTTCGATAGTGATGGCGATGGACGACCATACCGTGGCGTTGTCATTGGTAATGTGGAGGAAACCGAACAACAGGGACGACAGGACCAGGGCAACCAGGGTTCCCCACCGCTCATCCAGCATCCGGAATACGATTCCCCGGAAAAGAACCTCCTCCCCGACCCCGACGATCAGGAACTGGAACAGGCTCTTGACCAGCGAAACCGTATCCCACTGGAACGAACCGACGCGGTATCCGCCCAGCAGGGCGATACTGCCTGTCACCAAGGCAAAGAACACGGCCCCGATACCGAATCCGCCCCACAGGCCGGAATTCAGTTTCCGCATCGCCAGGTCCGGTGCCCTCCGGTATCCGTCAATCCGGCGCCATACGGTATATAGCCCCAGAATGGCACCCGAACTCAGCAAGGACAGGTTGATATAGATCCAGACAGGAATGGGATGCTCTTCATCCACCACGATCGGAAACTGGAAAAAACCCAGGATGATGGTAAAGACGAGGAATCCGGCAATGAGGAGAAGCAGCCACTTCCACCAAGGCAGTCTGTTTCCCATGGCTTACCGGTTTTTCAAGATGGAGGAAACTGTGTCAAGCAGACGGACAGTCAGGGCATAATGATCGCTGAGGACGTCATAGATTCCGTCCTCCGACAGGACACCCCGCTTCAAGCCGGCGGGCAGTTTCCCGGCCTCGTCGGCCTCGAAATCCTCCCGCCAGGATCCGCCTTCATAATAAGCGGCCAGTTCCTGCACATCCGTCTGGATACCGTCAAAGGCATCCAACGCCTCGTCCAGGTTCGCCAGGACGGGAGTGACCCTGTCCAGCAATTCCTCGAAATGCTGAATCCTCTCAATCTGTTCCATATCTTTTTCTTTTAGTGATTATCAAATAATTACCAGCTTCTGAACCCGCCTCGGCCCGAACCCCGAAGACATGGATGTCCCCTCCGGAACCGCATCCGGTCTTGCGGCGCAGGAGTTCCGAAGTCATCGGAATGTTCCGGGCTGTCACCTCGGCCAGCGGCCAGCGCTTTCCGACCTCCTTCATCGTCCGGTTCCCGAGCGGCCATACTTCCAGGACCTCGAACGTCTTTCCAAAAGGCCGCAACTCTTCCGGGACGGACGCTCCCACATACAAATGCGTATGTATAGCCAGTTTCCTGAGCCCGAAACGCATGCAGGGCAGCATGAATGCTCCCGCCTTTGACAGGGCCTTTCCGGGTTCGAACAGCAATCCGCCGGCCACCGGGAAGCCGAAAACGTCATTCCCGGCGATTCCTGAGCCATCCGAAGGAAGACCGGAAACCTCCATCACGGCACCGCCTTCCACAACGAATTCTGAATGAAGACCTTCCCATTCCCTGTCCAGCAGGAAAAGCAGTTCCTTGCACTCCCCTCCCGATGCCACGACGTGCACCTCCCGGACATGTTCCAACCGCTTGCAAGCCATGGTGATATCCGCCATCGGCGACAGTTTCAAAAGCACGAACCGGCTCGCCGCGAACAATTCCGGCAGCAAAGCCAGCACATCCGGCTGGCACTCTTCGATCAGGAACACCTTCTTTCCGTCCTCCGCCCTCCGGGCAGGGTCCAGATAGATGACCTCCGGCTCGAATCCGTCCAGCACTTCCGCCACTTTCCCCGGCTCCACCCGCTCATTCCGGAACTGCACGTTTCCTATCCCCAACTCCTTGAAATTCAACCGGGTCGCCTGCACCAGTACCCCATTCATCTCATTGTACAGCACCTCCTTGGCAACCTGCGCAAAAGCCCACGCATCCACCCCCATTCCCCCGGTCAGATCGGCAATCCTCATGTTTGCGGGAGCGGTGTAGTCCCAGAACCTGTGGCCACCCTCGGCCGCATAAGAGGGAGGGGCCCATTTATGGGAGGGGTCGCGTAGCGACGGTTCTGGGACCACACTGCTCCCGCAAACCATGGCCTTATATCTGGCGGTTTCCGAAGAACTGCATTGCTCGCCGGAGAGGCGGGAAGGATAGACCAGGGAAGGAACGGCGTACCATTCGGGGACCTTGGTCCGGAGTTTTTTCCGGACTTCCAGCGTCGTGACGGCAAGGTCCAGGTCGATGTCCGGGTATTTGTCCCTGGACAACAGGAGACGGACCGGGTCGTCCTGCGCATGCAGCGATATGAAGTCGGCCAAAGTCATCTTTGCTTTGCAAAAATACATAATAATCGTTACATTTGTGTGATTCGGAATAACACTAAACACTGATATGCTTATGAAAGATTACAAGGAAGTGGTCAAGAACTGGCTCGAGGGAAACTTCGACGCCGAGACCAAGGCTGAAGTCAAGAAACTGCAGGATACCGACCCCGTCGGCCTGGAAGATGCCTTCTACCGGAACCTCGAATTCGGCACCGGCGGCCTTCGCGGCATCATGGGCGTGGGCACCAACCGGATGAACAAGTATACGGTGGGAATGGCTACCCAGGGCCTTGCAAACTATATCAAGGAGCATGTCGAAGGCTCCGCCAGCGTGTGCATCGCCCACGACAGCCGCAACAATTCCCGGCTTTTCGCCGAGATTTCCGCCGACGTCCTTTCCAACAACGGCATCCACGTCTTCCTGTTCGAATCCCTCCGGCCCACCCCGGAACTGAGCTATTCCATCCGCCTCAAGGGAGCGACCGCCGGCATCATGGTCACGGCCAGCCATAACCCGAAGGAATACAACGGCTACAAGGTTTTCTGGAGCGACGGCGGACAGATCACCGCTCCCGTGGACAAGGACATCGTCGCCGAAGTCGCGAAGATCGAGGACCCCGCCGACGTCCGCTTCTCTCCGGTCGCGGGTACCGTTCCCGGCGGCATTGAGATGATGGGGGCCGAGGTGGACGAGTGCTACCTGAAGGACCAGCTCTCCCTCATGCTGTCACCCGAATCCGTCGCCCGCCACGCGGACCTCAAGATCGTCTACACCCCGCTGCACGGCTGCGGCGTCAAGCTCATGCCTGAAGCCCTCACCCGCATCGGATTCAAGAACATCATCCATGTTCCCGAACAGGACGTGAACGACGGTAACTTCCCTACCGTGGTCTCCCCCAACCCGGAAGAGCCGGCCGCCATGGCCATGGCCCTCGCGAAGGCCGATGAAACCGGTGCCGACCTCGTCCTCGCGACCGACCCGGACGCCGACCGCCTGGGCATCGCCGTCCGGAACGACGAAGGCAAGATGGTCCAGCTCACCGGCAACCAAACCTGGAGCTTCCTCACCTACTACATCCTCACCCGCTGGCAGGAACTCGGCAAGCTGGACGGCAGGCAGTACTGCGTCAAGACCATCGTCACCTCCGAACTCCTCGCCGCAATCTGCGAGCATTTCGGCGTGAAGTGCTACAATGTCCTCACCGGCTTCAAATACATCGCCGAAATCCAGAAACAGCAGGAAGGCAAGGCCGAATTCATCTGCGGCGGCGAAGAGTCCTACGGCTTCAACCTCGGCTCCTTCGTGCGCGACAAGTGCGCCCAGGTCGCCGGTTGCGCCGTGGCCGAGTGCGCCGCCTGGGCCGCCGACCAGGGCCTCACCCTGTGGCAGCTCCTCCAGAAGGTGTACAAGGAATACGGCCTGTACGTGGAAAAGATGGTCTACATCGTCCGCAAGGGAAAGAGCGGCGCCGAGGAAATCCAGAAGATCATGGCCGACTACCGTGCCTGCCCGCCGAAGGAAATCGCTGGCAGCCCGCTGGCCAAGGTCATCGACTACAACAAGCCGGAGGAGACCGGGCTTCCGAAGTCCAACGTCCTCCAGTTCTTCAACGAGGCCGGCGACGTCGTGTCCGTCCGTCCTTCCGGCACCGAGCCCAAGATCAAGTTCTACTTCGGCGCCCGCGGCGACGACGCACCCGCCAAGATCGAACTCCTCAAGGCGCAGTTCATCAGCTGATGCCCGTCATCTTGCCGTCCTGGATGGACAGGCGTTGACACACCTCACCCCCCACAAGGCGGACCCAGGTACGGAACCCGGGTTCGCCTTTTCGGAATTCGAACACGCGTCCGCCGCTGGGACCCAGATGGTTATAGACCGTATCGCATCCGCTGAACCGGCCGTAAACATAGAACATCGGGCCGTAGCGAAGGACGTAATCGCAGTCGTGGTCATGCCCGTTCACGATCGCTTCGACATCCCCCATCTCCCGCATCTGCGCCAGAAGCCCGGAGTTCAGGCGGGAAGGACAGGGAGGTTCCTCATTATTCCCCACCAGTTCCCGGTCGGGAGAAACCAAGCCTTCCTCGATCTCCCGCAACGGGATATGGAAAAAGGCAAGGGCGGGCAGCGGTTTGCCCCCATTCTCCTCCCGCAGCCGCTCGCTTTCCTGCCGGTACCAGCCGATCTGGTCGTAACGGATATAATCATAGCAATGGATTTCTTCCTCGCCCCGCAGGACGACGGCATCGCCCGAATCGAAGAGGAAGAAAGCCCGTTCCAACCGGTCGGAAGAAAGCGTGAACAAGTCGTTGGAATGCCCGTAGATGCCTTTATCCGGAGGCGTGTTCAGGCAACCCGGCACGGAGCGGATTACGTCGTATAGCGCCGCCCTGTCCAGGTCGAACTGCCCGTCGTGGTTACCCATCGCCACGGCGAACGGGATGCCGCGCTCCGCCATCGGCGCCAGGATGATCCGCGCCGATTCTCCGGACGGCGACCCGAAGATGACGTCGCCTGTATGGATCACGAAATCAGGACGTTCGGTGTCCAGCAACTCCTCCACGCACCGGAGCGCCCGGTCTGACCGGGGATCGCCGGCGATATAGTGGGTGTCCGTAAGCTGGAGTATCTTGAACGTTCCGTCCGGGCGGAAATGGAAATCCCGCGCGGACCCGAACGGTCCTTTCCGCTCCCGGGAGCAGGAAGGAAAGACCAGGGAAGGAGCGACCGCTGCCGCGGCG
The DNA here is from genome assembly GCA_017439305.1 of Bacteroidales bacterium. Taxonomy (GTDB): domain Bacteria; phylum Bacteroidota; class Bacteroidia; order Bacteroidales; family UBA932; genus Cryptobacteroides. The sequence goes on from JAFSJK010000043.1 coordinate 18,729, forward strand.
GCAGCCAGGGCCGACCCCTTCAGAAATGACCTGCGTTTCATAGCAAAAGGAAGGGTTTTGTTCCCATACAAACTTACTCAATTTCTCCCGGTTTTTTCGTATTTTTGTGAAAAAAGAAAGGGGTTATGAAAGAGCAAGGCCGGAATGGTGCCATCGACATGTTCCGGGGACTCGTGATGTTCCTGATGGTCACCGTCAACGACTTCTGGAAGGTCCATGACGTACCGCATTTTCTCGAGCATTATGCCACGTTCGAGGACGGCATGGGCGTCTCGGACATCGTCTATCCGATGTTCCTGTTCGCGATGGGGATGTCCGTTCCCTATGCCATCGACCGGCGCTTCGACAAAGGCTTTTCCGGAGAATCCACCCTGGGACATATCCTTTCCCGTACGCTGGCCCTCCTGCTGATGGGAGTGTTCATCGTCAATGGGGAAAGCGGAGACATCGCGCCCCTGCCCGGCTATGGAGAAGGACTTTACTGGATGCTGACGGTCCTCGGCTTCTTCCTGGTCTGGAACGCCTATCCGAAAGACTGGCGTCCGGCCCGGTGGCTGCGGGGGGCAGGCCTTGGAATCCTTCTTTTCCTGGCCCTTACTTTCCGGTCGGCGGACGGCAGTCTGTTCCGCGCCCATTGGTGGGGAATCCTGGGACAGATCGGATGGATGTATCTTTTCACGGCTACCGCTTATCTGCTCACCCGCAAGAAGCCCGGCATCATGGCCGTCCTCTGGGGCGCAGCCCTGCTGCTCAACCTCTTTACGGCGCCTACCCGTGGCGGTGCCCCCCTCCTTCCCAAAGGAAATTTCATCACTGATTTCGCTGATGCCCTCCACATCGGCAACGGGCACGCTGTGCTGATGGCGCTCGGCGGAACGGTCCTGACACTTACCTGCCGCCGGCTCGCGTCCAGCAGGAAACCGGTCCAAGTCGCTACTGGCATCGGTGCCATCGCACTGCTGACGGCAGGCGGCATCCTGGCCCATCAGCTGCAGATTACTTCCAAGAATCTCGGGACTCTCCCCTGGTGCCTCTATGTTTCAGCCATTTCCGTGGCCGCCTACCTGCTTCTCCGGATCCTGGAGAAAAAAGGCTGGACCCGCTGGTTCGCTCCTTTCCGTCCAGCCGGTACTGCGACGCTCACGGTGTACATGATCCCCTACCTGCTGATCAGCCTGTGGATTTTTGTCGATCCGCCCATCCCGGCCTGGCTATGCGGCTGGGTCGGCGTCCTGAAATGCGTGGTGGTCGCCTTCCTGTGCATCGGCATCACCGCCCTCCTGGGCAAGGCCGGTATCAAATTGAAAATCTGATGAAACGCGTCCTGCTTCCCCTCCTGTTCCTGACGGTTTCCTGCGCCCATCCGTATGACGTCATCGTCATCGGCGGAGGCACCGGCGGAACCGCCGCGGCCGTCGAAGCGGCCCGGAACGGGGCAAGCACGCTGATCCTGGAAGAGACCCCCTGGCTGGGTGGAATGCTCACCAGCGCCGGTGTAAGCGCCATCGATGGGAACTACCGTCTCCGGGGAGGTATATTCGGGGAATTCTGCGATTCCCTCGCAGCCAGATATGGAGGCTATGAGGCCCTCAAGTCGGGCTGGGTGAGCAATATCCTGTTTAATCCGGCCGTCGGGGCGGAGGTATGCGCAAACATCTCCCGGGAAGCGGGGGTCGAGGTCCGGCACGGAACCACTTTTATGGGAGCTCGTAAAACGCGCCGGGGATGGAAAGTCCACACTGAAGACGGCCTGCGGTTCCGGTGCCGGATTCTCATCGACGGAACCGAACTGGGCGACGTTGCCAGGGCGGTCGGAGCGGAAGCCCTTCAGGACGGAATATCGGTCCAGGACATGACCTACGTGGCCATCGTCAAGGAATATGACCACGATGTCAGCATCCCGGAGCCGGAAGGCTATGACATCGACCTGTACCGCAACTGCTGCGACAATCCGCTGGCGGACAATGAAGGGGGCGTCAACCCGCTGGGGCAACAGCTTTGGAGCCCGGAAATGATGCTTTCCTACGGCCGGCTGCCGGACGGGCATATCATGCTCAACTGGCCCGTTTGTGCGAACGACAGCTATTTCGAGTATCTGGATTATACCCCGGAGGAGCGGGCCGGGATGTTCCGCAAGGCCAAGAACCGCACGCTCGGTTATCTCTATTTCCTTCAGCACGAACTGGGTTATACGCACCTGGGCATTGCCGACGACGTCTATCCCACGGAAGACGGACTGCCATTCTTCCCCTACTACCGGGAAGCCCGCCGCATCGCTGGAAAAGACACCATGACCGTGGACGCCGCCAAACGTCCCTATGACTTTGACCTGTACACCCGGGCGGTGGCCGTGGGCGATTATCCCGTGGACCACCATCACGTCCAGAATCCCCGCCGGGAAGAGCTCGGCCATCTATGGTTCGGCAAGATACCCTCCTTCAGCATTCCCCTGGGCGTTGTCATTCCCATCCGGACGGAAGACTTGCTGATTGCCGACAAAGCCATTTCCGTCAGCTGGGAAATGAACGGAGCCACCCGGCTTCAGCCGGTGGTGATGGAGTTGGGCCAGGCGGCCGGTGCGCTGGCGGCCTTGGCCGTGAAGATACGGGTCCATCCGTCCGAAGTGCCGGTCCGGGAGGTCCAGGAAGTGCTTTTGGACCACGGCTGCTATCTGCTTCCTTTCCTGGACCTGAAGCCCGGAGACGAAGGCTTCCGGAAACTGCAGGAAGACGGAATAAGCGGCCTCGTCCGGGGACAAGGCCGCTCCGTAGGATGGGCGAACGAGACCTGGGTCAATCTGCCGGATTAGACCCGGTCCCGAACGCGTCCCAATAGTCGAACATCCGGATGTGGCACAGGTCGAAAAGGAAGAATCCGTCGGCCTCCTGCAGGATGGTCTCCCGGATCTCCGGAAGCAGGTCTCCCCTGCCGCCTCTTTCAAACCCCTTCTCGTTGCCGATGTCAGGGCCGGCAAAGAACGGGACATCGCCCGCAAGGCGCTTCCGTCCCAGTTTCGCATATCCTTCCATCGTCTTTTCCGTTCCGCCGTGGACGTTGGCGGCCGGGCAATAGGTGCCCAACAACATGAAATCCACCAGATCCGCCAATCCCGTCGCCTGATATTCCGGCGTTGCCCAGGCATAGGTCGGTTCCTCCTTCGCCAGGTCATACGAAGGACTGGTCCAGTTGACTCCACTGCGGTAATACTCCGAGAACCAAGCACCCACATAAATACCAAAGCGAAGGTCCGGATTCACCGCATGGACCTTGTCCGCAGCCTTGGCCACGAAATCGTGGATCACCCGGCAGCGGAACGTCAGCCACTGGGTTTCCAGCGCATCCGGCGTCTTGTCCAGGAAGATGTGTCCCGGCTCCGCAAAGACCGGCCAGCGTTCCGGTTCCCGGCCCAGGAAGTCTGCAAACGCTTTCCGTCCGGCCTCCGTATACCCTGCATCCAGCGCGTAATCGTCGTACCGGCAGCGGTCCATCACAATTCCGTCCAGACCCTCATACGAGGCCAGGCCGGTCAGCAAATCAAAGGCAAAGGCCTGCACCTCGGGATTCGCCGGATCCAGGAAGCGGCCGCCCACGGTGGCCGTGTCCAGGGCTTGGCTGACCAACTCGCCGTCCTTCCGGTAATCCACCGAACACCAGGTTTGCCGCTCCGGACGGTCATAGACCATCCCGTGCTCAATCCCCGGCGCCTTCCAGCCGCCGACCATCACATTGATGCCGGCATGGACCCGCAGTCCCGCCGCATGGCCCGCATCGATGAAGGCGCGCAGGTAATCGAAATCCGCTGTCCTTTCCCGGAACCCCCAGCCTCCGTCAACCCACCCGGGCACTTTCTTCAGGGCCGGGGCGACGGTGGACGCGAACAGAACGTCCCCACTGGTGGGCCGGACATCCACGACGATGTCCGTAAAGCCCATCCGGGCAATCCGACGGCAGTCCCGGGCGATGGAATCGGCATCGTTCCCGTAACTCGGGAAACTCGCCGCGGCGTCGATCCAGAGGAAGCGGGGCTTCTCTCCGGAAGGAGAGGGAGCGCACGCGCCCAGAAGGACGACGAGCGCTCCCAGCAAAAAACACTTACCGACAGACATCCTTACGGCCGGAAGATAAACTTGGCCAGGGTGCCCAGACCGGAGTGGATCGCGTACAGTTCCACGACACCGTCACCTTCTCGGAGCAGGACATCGGCGCTGTTCTGACCGTTCGGCCACTCACTCAGGATCCAATCCGCCGTCTTGACGGTTGCCAGGACCTGCGGCTGCTTCGGATCCGTCACGTCCACCACATAGATGTCGGCATTGAAACCGGCCCAGGTGAAGTGATAGCCCTGCGTGAAGGCGATGATCTTCTTGCCGTTGAAGTCGATGATGTCCATATTGTTCTGGTTCTCGTTGCCGCCGGCGCCGGCATTGGTCACCAGCGTCCACGGCTCGTATTCGATACCTGCCATATCCGCCGCCCATTTGGGGGTATAGGCATCCTTCCGGTAATAGACGCACTCTGTACCGTCATAAGCACGGAAGAGGAGGCCGTCATGCAGGTCAGCGCCATAGGAAACAGCAGCGCCATACTCCGGGACCCACATCATGTCTCCAGGTGCCGGACCGCTGTTTTGCGTGCCATAGTAATTCGCCACGGCCTCGAAATTGGCGATGTCATAGCCGAACCAATACATTGCACCCGCCGCCACACCGGTAATGGCGCCCTTCGTGGCCAGGTCACCCCGGGCACGGAAGCCGCCGAGGGTCCCGTAAACCTCATTGGGGAGCGTAATCTCCTTCGGTGTCTCGTTCACATCCGTTGCATAGTAGACCTTCAGTTCCGTGCCGCTGATCAGCGTACCGGCATCCCAGTCCATATCCGCTGTGACATTGTCAGCGATAATGACATGGCCAGCGTCATCTACATCGATGGAAGTCGGGGTTATTCCAGGCCAGGTGATGGCCTTCCAATAACCACCGTCCGCCGGGTTGATGGCATGAACCTTCTCGCCGTCGGAAATCAGCAGAGCGCCGCTCTGGGAATAAGCCAGCCGGTTGTACCCCAGCGCAACAGCTTCAGGAACACTGACATTCCACACAAGCTGCGGAGTAACGGGAGCGGGAACCGGCTCCTGATAGACCTGGAAGTAACCGCCGAACACATCGCCGTACCAATCTTCCGCAGCATTGACATAAATCCAGTTGTCACGCGCGATGAAACCTTCGTTGGGCTTGACCGTGATGACGATTGCATTCTCTTGCTGCTGGAATTCCAGCCAGCTGGTGTCCTCCGGCGGCCACTCTTCGTCATAGTGTGCGCGCCATGAGAGATTGGATGCAACATTGATAGTGAATGTACCGCCCTCCTGCGGGACGGTCAGACGTCCGCCGTACTGGATGGAACTGTAATCACCCTCGAAGTCACAATAAGGGACGAAAGCTTTCTGCCCGACCGTAACGATCTTCTCCAGCCCGCCAGCGGCAATCTTTATATTCGCAGTACGGGCAATGGCATCCGCCAGGATTTCCCCGGTACTTTCGTCCTGGACATACTCATGCGTACCGTCCACGGTCAGGGTGATCTTGGTGTCCACCATCCCGCGGGTCGAGGTCACATGGATCCAGTCGACGGCATCGGGAACGATGACGGAATACTCCACATTGGCGGAGACGGGAATCTCCACGGTGCCGCCTGCGGCCTCGACGGTGAAATCGGTCGTGGCGATGTTCATCGCATCGAGCTGCGCCTGGACAATCTTGTACGTAGCCGTCTTGGTACCGGCTGTGAAGGTCACGGTAGCCGTACGGCTGTCATTGGCGTCGTTCTTAAGGACGGAGGCCTTGACAGTCGCGTCCCCCGCCTCACCGCTGGTAGGAGAAAGGGTCACCCAGGATTCGGAAGCCTTGGCGGTCCAGGCCACCGTGGAATTGATCGCGATGGAAAGCACGCCACCTTCCACGGGGACGACTTGCTCGTCGCTCTTGACGGTCACGGAATCCGCCACCGTCTCTTTCTTCTGGCAGGAAACCATCAGGAACGCCGCCAGGACGGGAAGTACATAAAGAAGAATTCTTTTCATAACGTATTAGATTAAAAGTTAAAGTGTTTCCAGGTATTCGCCGATGCCCTTCTCGAAGGCATCCCAATAATCAAACATGCGGATATGGCACAGGTCGAAGATGAACAGGCCGTCGGAAGATGCAAGCATGGTCTTCACGATATCCGGGAGCAGGGCATCCTGATGGCCGCCCTCAAACCCGGTGGCATTGCCGATGTCAGGGCCGGCTGCGAAAGGCACGGCACCGCACAGGCGCTTGGCCCCCAGCTTGGCGAAGCCTTCCATCGTCCATTCCGTATTGCCATGGATGCTGCCGGTACCTGCATAGGCACCGAGGAAAATGAAATCCAGCAGGTCCGCAAAGCCCGTCTTCTGGTAGTTCGGCGAGACCCACTTGTAGGAAGATTCATTGGCCTTGAGGTCATACTGGGAACTGGTCCAGTTGACCCCGCTCGTATAATAGGTCGAGAACCAGGCGCCCACATAGACGCCGAACCGGACATCCGGATTCACCCCGTGCACCTTTTCGGCCGCCTGGGCGATGAAATCGTGGATGACCTTGCACCGGAACGTAAGCCAGTTGCGCTGGAGGGTCGACGGGGAGCCGACGGTCGACTGCCCGCGGGGCATCACCGGCCAGGCGGACGGAGCGTCGCCCAGATAGGTCGTGAAGGCCTCCCTGGCAGCATCGGTATAACCGGCATCCATTCCGTAATCGTCATAGCGGCAGCGGTCCAGGACGATACCGTCAAGACCCTCATAGGCAGCCAGTTCTTCCAACAAGGTGAACAGGAATCCCTGCACTTCGGCATTCGCCGGATCCAGGAAACGGGGACCCGTTTCAGGATCGTCCATGGAGTTGGTCAAACCGCCGGAAAGGTTGTCCACGGCGCACCAGTCCTTCAGTTGCGGTTGGTCATAAACCATCCCCACATCCCCGATGGAGGAGTGGTAGCCACCCACCATCGTATTGATGGCGGCATTGACCCGGAGGCCCGCTTGATGGCCTTTCTCGATGAATGTGGCCAAGTAATCGAATGCAGCGGTCCTCTCCACCCAGCGGTAGCGCCCGTTCACCCAGGCGGCAACCTTCTGGCACGGAGGGGCCACGCTGGAAGCGAACAGCACGTCTCCGCTAGTCGGCCGCACGTCCAGGACAATGTCCGTGAAGCCCATCTCCGCAATGCGCTTGCAGTCTTCGGCGATGCAGGCGGCGTCGTTGGCGTAATAAGGGAAATTCGCAGCGGCGTCCACCCAGACATAACGGGGCTTCCCCTTGATTTCCGGTGTATCCGGTCCGTCGGGACCATCGGGGCCATCCGGGCCGACATCGGGGTTTCCGGAGTCCCATTCCTCCCGCCATTTGTAACCGGTTTCCTCCGGCTGGCAAGCCATGGCAAGCAGCAGCAAGGCACCCAATATGATAGTTATCTTTCTCATTTCTTTTTCAACACGACGACGGAAGCGACAGCACGCTGGGACCCGTCGGACACCTTGATGGTTTCCTTCCCTTCAACCAGGAGGCAACTGGAGCCGCCGCCGTCCAGGTTCAGGGCTTCCGTGCATCCCAGGGATTTCAGGACCGCCGCTTCTTCGGCAAAAGTCATACCGGCCACGCCCTCTGTCATACCCCGTCCTTCACAGACGAAAAGGATCATGAGACCATCGGACGTAACGCCGATGGCAGTCCTGGGATGACGCGCCTCGGGCATCTTGTCGTCGGCACCGTCTCCATAGAGCATTTCGGCCTCCCAGGTGTTTACCACCTTACCGCCCTTCAGCAGCACGGGGCCGCCGCCGATGGCCGTTTCCGGAGCGAAATCCACGGCTTGGGCAGGGAAAGTGGCATCCGGAACCTGAAGGGGATCCTTGGACCAGGAATTGGGCGCTGGGACGTCATACAGATAGTGCTTGGCTCCCCCGCTCCAGAAGGTCCAGCCCGTCAGGCATGTGCCGTCTTTTTCATAGAAGACCCCCCTTGTGGGATAGTACATCGTCACCCAGTCCACCGATGCGTAATTGATATTGACGCCGTAGGTACGCCCGCCGCTCACGGCAACGCTGGCGTTATAGCGCTTTCCGCCTTCGGCGAAGAAATAACCGCCGTTCACGATAACCGGAGCCGCCGTCTCCGTGTAAAACCCGGAGGGCGTTTTCAACGGATCCTCCGTTCCCTGGATGGTGGGATCGTCAATGCTCCGCACGTCCCAGCCGATCCTGGACAAATCGGCCACAGCGATGTACGCGATGGCTTTGTTCCCGTCCAGCATATCCGGGGAACGGTAGATGTCGATCCCTTCCGGCAGGGTGGAATAGGTGGCGGTCACGTTGGTCCATCCCAGTTTCGTGATGGCCGGATGCGGTTCCACGAACTCCGGCTGTTCCTTGTCGGGCCAGCGCCACTCGGGCATGTCCGTCCCGGCGGTTCCGCTGCAGGAAACCGCCAGGCACAGCCACACTATGATGCTGAAATTCTTCATCGCTTGATGCAATCCAGACTGTATCCGCCCAGCATCTGGGCATAATGGTCATAATAGTAGATATAGAGCATGTAACCGTCGGCCGAAGGGGCCAGGATCACGTCGCCGCAGGCACCGTTGCCGTCGTGGCCACCGGTATTGAACTGCAGATTGTACATGAAAGGCATGGAGAACACGAGGCTGGGGCTGTTCCAGATATTCTCGCCCTGGAGGGAGCCGCCGGTAATGTCATAGACATACAGCTGCGGACCGGGCCACCACTTCGGGAAGTGGTTGGAAACGAACAGCGCCAGGTAGCGCGCGTTGTTGAAGCCCTTGGTATCCAGGTTGTTCGGAGAGGTATTGCTGTCTACATAGGTACCGCCGCCCTGTACGTCGTCCGTACCGTCGCCATAACCGTTCAGCTGCTTGCCGATGGTCAGGTCCGGCTTGAACCAGGTCAGGAGGTTGTCGGAATACGCGCAACTGTACCATCCGCCGTCATTCTGGGCCGAGGCAGCCGGCACGCAGGTACTGCCGGACGAAGCGGCGCCCCACAGGAAGCCGGTTCCGGAAACGTCCTTGAGTTCGTTGGACACCACTTCCCCGCCCACGATGTGGATGGAACGGAAGCGGCCGCTCTGGGTAACTCCGGCAAGTCCCGGATAAGTGACCGAAATGGAGGCTTCATCCTCGATGTTGCCGATGACTTTCATCTCCAGACCCAACTGGATGTCTTCCTCGTTCTTGAAGGAAAGCAGCACGGTCGGCGCCTCCTTCACGGAAGAAGTCTTCCAGATCGTGAAGGTCTCACCCGTTTCGGCCAGGTTGCAGATCAGCAGATGGTCCATTTCGTCGGAGGCGATGGCACCGGTAGGCACCGCATCGCCGATCTTGATCTGACCGCCATAAGTACCCACGATCTTGTTGTAATAGCGTGGCGTGGAACCGTCACCCACATTCACGATGAGGTCGGAGTCGATCACGCCCATGGACACGTTCGCCACCGCCTGGTAGCCCGGGAGTCCCATTCCGGAGGACGGGTCCAGGTTGAACAGCTTTTCGGCGCTGGTGGCGTTCACGCCATAGTCGATCTTCTCGGGGATATCCTTGACTACCAGGTATTCCGCCTTGGTCACGCCGTCATCGGCCGTTACGGTGAACTTGAAACCCTCGTTGTAGTTGTGCGGCTCGCCCGGGTCCGGGGAGATGGTCGCATGAGCCGAAAGGGTAACGGTCGCCTCGGCCACGGACAGGTCCTTCGCCGTGATCAGCGATACCTTGCGGGCGGTCTTGTCCACCATGCCGTTGAGTTGCGGCTGCTTGAGGGAGAAGGTGACGATTTCACATTTGTCGGATTTCACGCGCTTGCCCGTGATGATGATGCCGTGGCTCTCGCCGGTGGCATCCGTATAGGTGAAATGGTTCTCTTCCGTCAGGTCCAGGACCGTCAGGGCCGGCTCGATCTTGCAGTTGGGCTGCAGGGAGGCACGTACGCGGACCTTCATCAGATAGGGCGTGGTAACGTCGTCCGAGGATTCCGGAAAATACCACGGAATGGGAATCTCATACCGTTCCACGTTCGGGTCGGAAATCTCCAGCCGTCCCATTTCCTGGCCCTCGTAGGGGCCGAAGGCGAAATATGCCGCAAGGGACGTGATTCCCTGCCGGTCGGCCGTGGGTTCCACGAATTCCGGCTGGTGGCAGGCCGACACAAGGACGGCGGCAATCAATAGGAATACGGTCTTTTTCATGGCTAGTTCCATTCAGGGTATTGATTGACAAGCGGATTGGAATTCAGTTCTCCGTCAGGGACGGGGAACCGGTACATCTTGGCCGGGAAGTTGCGGTCCCGGTCGTCGACGGAGACATAGGTATACTTGAACTGCCCGGCAACAGCCGTGGATTCGATCTTGAGGCCGTGGACCTGATAGTTGTTCAGACCGACAGGCCAGTCCTCCGCAGCCTCCTTCCAGCGACGGAGATCCCAATACCAGTGGTCCTCGAAGGCGAGCTCCACGCGGCGTTCCTGGCGGATCGCCTTCCACAGGGCGTCGCCGCTCTTGGAGGTATAAGGCAGGCCCACGCGGCCGCGGATAGCCTTGACAGCAGCATTGGCTCCTTCCGTATCGCCCTTCCGGTAGCAGGCCTCGGCCTTGTTCAGAAGGACTTCCGCATAGCGGATCAGCACGAAATGCTGGACACTCTGGCTGCGCTCGGCCAGGTTATGGGTCTCATCGACAAATTTTCTCAGGTAATAACCGGTCGTGGTACGTCCCTCGGGTTTAGGCTCCTTGTTCCACTGGCACCAGCCGTCGGTTCCGCCGATGAAAGGCTCGATGGTACGGCCTTTCCAGGGGGCACCGTTATACAGGATGGTTGCCTTGAACCGCGGCTCCAGTTGCTCGTAAGGCGGCTGGGCCAGGGTCTCGCCATGCCAGGGAGACCAGTCAGGGAATCCGCCCGTAGCCAGTTCATAGCTCTCGACCATCTCCTGGGTAGGCGTGCCGTAGCCGCCGCCCTGCTGGCCGACAAGCTTGTAGTCGCCGCCGGGAGAATAGTAGAAATCGAAGTCGTGCGTAACGCCGTCGGCATAGGAGAAGCTGTACTGGAGGATGGTCTCCGTATTGCCGCCCGTTACCGGAACGGTGAAGGCATCGCCGTAATCGGGCATCAGCGCATAGCCGAGACCGGCCAGTTCGTCGGCAGCCGCAATCACCTTGTCGTTTTCACCGGCATATAGCATGGCGCGGGTAATCAGGGCCAGGGCGACGCCTTTGTCCAGCCGGCCTTTCGCCGCAGCCTGCTCCGGCAGATTCTGAGCCGCAAAATCCAGGTCGTTCCAGATGAACTGCCAGCCTTCCGCTTCGGATGAAAGGGCTTTCTCAATAGCAATCTGAGTCAAGTCCTCGTCATAGAGAATCACTTCCTTATAGCGTTTCACCAGCTCGAAATACAGCCAGCCGCGCATCAGGCGGAGTTCGCCCAGCAGGCGGGTCTGATCCGCCTCGGGAAGGTTGGTTCCCAGGGACTTGAGGTTCGAAATGGCCTCGTTCGTCCGGCGGACCGCATCGTACAGGGAACTCCAGCAACCCAGGTACACGCTCACGAAACTGTTCGTCAGGTTCGTTCCGCCATAGGCCACCTGGCTGGGAATCAAGCACATCGCGAAATTGACATAGGACCCGTACTTGAACTGGTCCGTGAAGGCCTCGGTCATGCCCACGCTGGAGGGCCAGGCCGCGAAGATGTCATACGCGTAGGAGTAGATGGAATTGACGGCATACTCGGCGCTTTGCACGTCGGCCCACATCACCTTGTCGGAGATGCTGTCGGTCGGCGTCATGTCCAGGAAACCGTTGCAGGCGGTCAGGACACCCGCGAGAGAAAGGGCAATGAGAATCTTTTTCATAAGGCTTCCTGGTTTAAAGGGTGAGGGTGATGCCGCCCATGATGTTCCGCTGCTGCGGATAGTAGCCGTTGTTCACACCCGGAGATTCCGGGTCGATGCCTTCCGGCAGGCCGTCCAGGGTGAACAGGTTGTTGCCTTCCACGAAGATGCGGAGGCTCTCCACGCCGAACCGGCGGGTAAAGGTCTGCGGGAGCGTGTAGCCCAGCTGGGCTGTCTTGAGACGGACATATTTGCCGTCCCGCCACCAGAAACTGGAACTCAGGCCGTTATCGCCGCCGTGACCGGTCGTGCCGAGGGTCAGGCGCGGGAAGGTGCCGTCCGGGTTGTCCAGGCTGTAGGCATTCTCGATGAGGAAGAGAGGAGAGTTCTCGCCCTCCTTGAAAGTCTTGGTCCAGATGGTATCGTCGTCGTTCTCGTTGAAATAGGTACCGGTCATGGACACCTGGAAAAGCGCGCCGCCGGTGAACTGGAGGTTCATGTCGAAGCCGTTCCAGCCCATGTTCACGTTCAGGCCGAAGGTCAGTTCCGGCCGGTTGCTCTTGCCGAAGATGCCGCGGTCCTGCCAGCTGATCTCACCGTCGCCGTTCAGGTCCTTGTACTTGATGTCGCCCACATTCGGACGGGTGCCGTACCAGGCGGAATTGTCAATCTCTTCCTCGCTCCGGTACAGGCCTTCCGCCAGCCAGCCCCAATGGGAGCCGTAGGTGGTGCCGGTGACCTTCTGCCAGCTAGGGATGTTGGGTTCATCGTTGTACCGCAGCCAGCGGGTCTTGGAATACGTCACGGTACCGCCCAGTTCATAGAAGAAAGGCTTTCCGCCCAGGTTGAAGCGGTTGCGGTGCGTCAGGAGGACATCGATACCCTTGGCGTCGATGGCGTTCTTGTTCACGTAGGTCGGGAAATACCCGCCCATCGAATCGGGATGGCCGCCACCGTTCCAGGAAAGGATGTCATAGGTGTAATTGTAGAATCCGTCGATTTCTCCACCCAAGAGACCGTCCCAGAGGGAGAAGTCCATACCGGCATTGTAGGAAAGGGTTTTTTCCCAGGTCAGATCCTTGTTGGGAACCCCGGACGTATAGTAGGCAGGAACTGCAGCACTTCCGGAATAGACCACTTTATCCCACTGCCCATAATTCCTGTTTCCTTGAGCGTACTTGCTCAAGAACATGTATGGATCCACACTGTCGTTGCCCAGCAGGCCGATGCTGGCGCGGAGCTTCAGGTTGTCCAGGGCGGCAGCGTCCTGCATGAAGGATTCCTTGGAGACGACCCAGCCCAGGGAGGCCGACGGGAAGAAGCCCCAGCGGGTCTTCGTCATGCCGGCGAACTTGTAGGAGCCGTCGTAGCGGCCGGTGAACTCGGCCAGATACTTTTCGTCATAGTTGTACCGGATACGGCCCACGTAACCCGCGCTGCGCGAGGCGTTGCTGGAGCCGGCCACCGGGCTCGCCGTAGGCGTTCCGTTCCCCAGTTCAGGAAGCAGGGCGAAAGGTACGTTCTTCACATAGGCCGACAGGTTATTAGTCTGGAAATCACGGATTTCCAAAAGGGCAAGGAGATCCAGCGAATGCTTTCCGAAGGTGTTTGCGTACTGAAGGCTCACCTGCCCGGTCATCGTCTGCTGATAGTAGGAACCTTCTCCTACTTTGTTGCCGTCGGAGGCGCCGTTCACGTCCACCATCGGATCCGTCCAGCCCCAGGAGCCGTCTTCGTTCCGGCGGCGGACCACCACGTAATAGGGCGTGTCCAGATTCTTGTTGTAGGAATCCAGATAGTCATAGGAACCGCTCGCCTTGGCGGACAGGCCCTTCACCCAGGGAATCTCCCAGGTCAGGGAGCCGGTGAGGGTTCCGTTGAAACTGCGGGTCTGCTTGTTGCCGGACTGGTACAGGGCGGCCAGCGGACTGTTCGGGAACACTTGGTTGTTGGCGATGGCACCGGTGTAATACCCGTCATGCATCTCCGGCAGGAAAGGATACATGCCGATGACCTGGTGTGCGATGGAGAACCAGCCCACTTCGTATCCGGCGTCACTGTCAGAGCCGCCGGAAAGGAATCGCGGCGTCTGCCGGCGGCCCACTACGCCGCTCAGACCGGCGTTGAAGACCAGGTGCGTAGCAATCCGGGATTCGATGTTCGCGCGCACATTGTAACGGTTGTAATTGTAACCGTCGATATTACCTTTCTGTCCGAGGAAACCGCCGGAAACGAAGTACCGGGACTTGTCGTTGCCGCCCTGGACGGTGATATTGTGCTTGTTCGTGATGCCCGTGCCAAAGACCTTCTTGATATAGTCCACGTTGTCCCAGCCGTCGGTGGGGTCGCCGTTGAGCATGGCCTCGACATTCGCCTTGGAGAAATACGGTTCGTATTCCTCCTCGGAAGCGATGGCGCCGCTCGCGAGCTGGTCCATCTCCTGCGCCAGATTGTAGTAGTAGGCGAACTGGGGACCGTTCATGAAACGCGGGAAATTCGCGTTCATCGACACGCCCACGGATCCATTGTAGGTGATGTGGGCGTCGCCCTTGTCACCCTTGCGGGTGGTGATGATGATGACGCCACCGGCCGCCTTGAGGCCGTACACCGCCGCGGAAGCACCATCCTTCAGGACCGAAACGCTTTCAATATCAGCCGGGTCAATGTCGTTGATGTTGTCCACGGGGAATCCGTCCACCACATACGCGACGCCGTACACGGAACCGCGGATGCGGAGCGAGGCCTGGTCCAGGCCCGGTTCGCCGGACTCCTGGACGGAGGAAACGCCGGACAGCTTACCGGCAAGCACCTGTGAAACGTTGGTAGACGGCGCTTTCAGAAGTTCGTCACCCTTGATCGCAGACACGGCCGCCGTCAAGGTCTCCTTCTTCGCCGTACCGTATCCCACGACGACCACGTCTTCCAGGTAAAGGGCATCCTCCGTCAGGGTGACGCTGATGGCCGAGCGGCCGTCAAAGGTACGCTCCACCGTGGACAGGCCCAGACAGGAGAATTCGATGACATCGCCCTCGGCGGCACGCAAGGAATAGCTTCCGTCCGCCGCCGTCATGGTGCCGTTCGTGGTGCCTTTCACCAGCACCGTGACACCCGCCAGGGGTTTGCCATCCGCATCGGTCACTTTGCCGCGGACCTGGGCCTGGGCAAAGGCTGCCGCCTGGACCAGGAACAATCCGGCCAGCACGGCAACGATGAGACGGGTAAATGATTTCATATAGTGATTCATTGTTTACTTTTTGTCTGCGATTTCCTGCAGGATGGTTCCGATCTGGTAGAGGCCGCGGGGAACGTGGAAGCAGCCTTTCCATTTGCCGCCCTTGAGCGGCAAAAGCACCTCTCCCCTGCGGTTCAGGTATCCATACCACTCCGGATACTCCGGGTCCTTGAAATGCGTCCAGAGGTAATCATCCAGCTTCAGGAACCATTCGAGGGCCTTTTCATTGCCGGTGAGCTGATAGCCCTTGATCATGGCGATAGCGCTCTCGAGGTGTACCCACCAGAGCTTCTGGTCCCACTCCAGTTCCTGGGTGGGATATCCCTTGCGGTCCATGAAGTAGAAGATGCCGCCGTATTCCTTGTCCCAGCCGTAGTCGATGACGCGGAGAGCGATTTCCATGCTCTTGTCGATGATGTCCTGCCGGTGCAGGCGGATGCCCAGGTTCATCATGAACCACAAGGCTTCCAGGTCGTGGCCGGGGTTGATGCGCCGGCCTTCGAAGCAGTCGATGAGGCTGCCGTCCGGGGCCAGGTTCTCCACCATCACGCCCAGGTCCGGCTGGTAGAACACGTCGAAGACCTCGTGCAAGGCCTCGTCGATGGTCTTGTCCAGCAGGGACTTGTCCTCGATGATGGGCTCGATCTCCAGCGCCATGTTGCAGATGATCATGGGCAGGGCGAAATCCTTCATGGGACGGGTGCCGGGGACGGCCTTCAGCCACTTGCCCTTCGGGTTCGAGCGGCGGTCCAGGATGCGCTGGAAGGTCTTCCGGGCGATGTCGGCATAATGCGCATTCCCCGTCGCAACGGCCAGCTGGGCGAAAGCCATGCAGGCAAAGGTATTGGAGAAGATGTTGTAGGGGGCGATGATGGGCTTTCCTTCGCGCGTGAGCGAAAAATAGAAGTCGAAGTTCCCGTCATGGCCGTACTGTTCCAGGAAGCGGGCACCCTGCTCCGCGCAGGCGAGCCAGGCCGGATTCTTCTCCACTTTGTTGTACAGCATGGCGAACAACCAGACCTCCCGGCCCTGCAGCCAGACGAACTTATCGGTATCGAAAACGCTTCCGTCCCGGTTCAGGCAGGTGAAGTAACCACCGTACTCCTTGTCCTGGGACTTTTCCAGCCAAAAAGGCAAAACGTTGTCGTACAATTCTTTACGATAACGGGTTGCCATGGCGCCAAAGTCAGTAGCATTCATATGCGGTTAATTTTATAGGCAGGTTGCCACAAATTTAATAAAGGCCCGGAAAAAATCAAAGGTTTTTAACGGTTTATTAAAAACAAAAAATCATTTTTAACAGGACAGAGAGAATGATGCTTGGATAATTGACGGAATAATCCTATCTTTGCGTTGATTCGATACGACCATGGAACCTTTTCTGGACAGCCTGCTGAAAAACCGCTATGCCGCGGAGAAGAAAAGCATTCTCGCCCTCTGCGAGAATGGGGATACCTACTCCCTCTCGGACCTGGCCCATGAACTGGGCACCAGCATCCCCAAGATCACACGCATCGTCAGCGAGATGGAACAGGCCGGCATCCTGTCCGACTGGGGCAAGCAGGAATCGGCCACCGGACGACGGCCCAGCCTGTACGGACTCAATCCCGACGCCGGCTTTTTCGTGGGCGTGGAAGTAGGACAGGACGCGCTTACGCTGGCCGTCACGGATTTCACCGGCCGCCTGATCCAGTTCCAGGACGGAATCGCCTTCACCCTGACCGGAACGGAAGAATCGGTCCTCGGTCTGTGCGCCTGCGTGAAGAAGCAATTGCGGAAGTATCACCTGGACCCGGCACAGGTCCGCGCCGTTGGCGTGAACCTCACCGGCCGTGTCAATCACCAGACCGGCTACAGCTACAGCTATTACATCAGCGAGGAAAAGCCCATCCGGGATATTCTGGAGGCCGGTTTCGGCTGGCCGGTCTTCATCGAGAACGACTCCAGGGGCATGGCGTTCGGCGAGTATATGAGCGGCATCGCCGGCGACGCCCGGACCGTCCTTTTCCTGAACGTAGGCTGGGGACTGGGCATGGGCATGGTCCTGGACGGGAAACTGTTCAACGGCAAGTCAGGATTCTCCGGCGAAATCGGCCACTTCCCCCTGCTGGACAACCACCAGATCTGCCGTTGCGGCAAGGTGGGCTGCCTGGAGACCGGGGCCTCCGGCCTGGCCCTGCACCGCCTCATCGGGGAACAGCTTGCCAAAGGGCAACCCTCCATCCTCTCGGCCGCTTATGCCTCTGGCCGGGAAATCACCCTGAACGACATCCTGGACGCCGTGGCCAAGGAAGATGTGACGGCCATCGAATGCGTGGAGCAGGTGGGAAGCACCCTGGGACGCGCCGTCGCCGGCCTCATCAACCTGTTCAATCCGGATGTGGTGGTCATCGGCGGGCGCCTTTGCGTGACGGAACAGTACCTGATGCCGCCCCTTCGGAGCGCCGTGAGCCGCCTGTCCCTCAACCTGGTGAACAACGACACCGTCATCAAGGTGTCCCGCCTCGGGAACAAAGCCGGTGCGGTGGGCGCCAGCCTCCTCGCAAAACACAGACTCTTAAATCGATAGATATGGAAAACCGACGAGAATTCATCAAGAAAGGGGCGCTGGCGGCCGCTGCGGCACCGCTGCTGGCTTCGGCCTGCAAGAACGGTACCCAGGGTGACAGATACGGCATCGACCCGGACCCGTCCGTCGAAAGCCGGCTCATTGTTCCCAAGGGAAACGCGTTGCCCATCACCGGCTCGTTCCTGGACGAGATCTCCCACGACATTCCGCACCAGAACTGGGGCGAGCGGGAGTGGGACCGGGATTTCCGGTACATGAAGGCCATCGGCATCGATACGGTCATCGACATCCGCTGCGGCTACCGGAAGTTCATCACCTACCCTTCCCCCTATCTGCTCAAGAAAGGTTGCTACATGCCCTCGGTGGACCTCATCGACATGTTCTGCCGGCTGGCGGAAAAATATGGGATGAAGTTCATGCTGGGGTTGTACGACTCCGGAAAGTACTGGGACACAGGCGACATGTCGTACGAGGTGGAGTCCAACAAGTTCGTCATCGACGAAGTCTGGGAGCGGTACGGATCCAAGTACAAGAGTTTCGGCGGTTGGTACATTTCCGGCGAGATTTCCCGCGCGACCAAGGGCGCCATCGAGTCCTTCCGGACGATGGGACGCCAATGCAAGGAAGTCTCCGGCGGCCTGCCCACCTTCATCTCCCCCTGGATCGATGGCAAGAAAGCCGTCATGGGAACGGGGAAGATGACCAATGATGAAGCCGTATCCGTCGCCCAACACGAGAAGGAATGGAACGAGATCTTCGACGGTATCCACGAGTTCGTCGATGCCTGCGCGTTCCAGGACGGCCATATCGATTACGATGAACTGGATGCCTTCTTTAGCGTGAACAAGAAACTCGCGGACCGCTACGGGATGCAGTGCTGGACCAATGCCGAAACCTTCGACCGGGACATGCCCATCCACTTCTTCCCGCTGAAGTTTGACAAGCTCCGCCTCAAGCTGGAAGCGGCGAAGCGCTGCGGCTATGACAAGGCCATTACCTTTGAATTCTCTCACTTCATGAGCCCGCAGTCGGCCTACCTTCAGGCCGGACACCTGTATGACAGATATAAAGAGTACTTCGGACTATGAGCAACAAGGAAAGAAGCATGGGATACATCGTCTTCCTGTCCATCGTGGCAGCCATCGGCGGTATCCTGTTCGGCTATGACACGGCCGTGATTTCCGGTACGACGGAGATCGTGAAGGCCCAGTTCGGCCTGTCTACGGGCCTGGAAGGCTGGTTCGTGGGCTGCGCCCTCATCGGTTCCATCATCGGCGTACTGGTCGCCGGCATGCTCAGCGACTTCCTCGGACGCAAGAAGACGATGCTCATCTCGGCCCTGATGTTCTCCGTATCGGCCATCGGCTGTGCCGTGTGCGGGAATTTCGGCCAACTGGTCGTCTACCGCATGATCGGCGGCTTCGGCATCGGCGTCGTATCCATCGTCTCTCCCATCTACATCTCCGAGGTAGCCCCTGCCGAAAAGCGGGGGACGCTCGTGTCCCTGTACCAGCTCTTCATTACGATCGGCTTCCTGCTGGCCTACCTGATGAACTACCTCATCCTGCGCGGGGCAGCACTGGATGCCACCGGGGCGGAACTGGGCACCCGCATGTTCAACCAGGAATACTGGCGGGGGATGTTCGGCTGTGAAGCCATTCCGGACCTCCTGTTCCTGGTGCTCATCTTCTTCATCCCGGAGAGTCCGCGCTGGCTCGCCATCCGCGGCCAGCGGCAGGACAAGAGCGAAGAATGGAAGGCCCTGCGCGAACCCGGCATCCTGAAAGCCGTGCTCATCGGCAGCGCCATCGCCATCCTGGGCCAGTTCATGGGCGTCAATGCCGTGCTGTATTACGGTCCCAAGATTTTCCAGGATGCCGGTCTGAGCGGCGAAGGTTCCATGTTCTCCACCGTCCTCGTGGGCGTGGTGAACATGCTGACGACGGTCATCGCCCTCCTCATCATCGACAAGGTGGGCCGAAAACAGCTGGTCTGGTGGGGCGTAGGCGGCATGATTGTCTGCCTGCTCTGCATCGGCACCTGGTTTGCCGTGGGCACGATGCCCACCTGGTTCCTCCTGACCTTCTTCCTCCTGTACGTCTTCTGCACGGCCATCTCCATCAGTGCCGTAGTCTTCGTCCTCCTGTCCGAGATGTATCCGAACAGAGTGCGAGGCCTGGCGATGTCCATCGCCGGCCTCGCACTGTGGGTGGGCACGTACCTGATCGGGCAGTTGACGCCCTGGATGCTGGAGAATCTTACTCCGGCAGGCACCTTCTTCCTCTTCGCCTTCTGCTGTCTCCCCTACCTCTTCATCATGTGGAAGTATGTTCCGGAGACTACCGGCAAGACGCTCGAGGAAATCGAGAACTACTGGAAGCAGTAACTACATCCGGTCCGGAAGCTCGATTCCGAGGATGCCCATCGCGCTGCGGAGCGTGCGGGCCATCACGGAGATCAGTTCCAGACGGAACTTCAGCAGACCCTGGTTCTCCTCGCGGAGGATCGGGGTTTCGTGATAGTACTGGTTGAATTCCTTCGCCAGGTCATACGCGTAATTCGCCAGCACGGCAGGGCTCAGAGCCGCCCCGGCCTCGGCGACCTTGGCCGGGAAGGTACCCAGGAGCTTGATGAGGCGGATCTCCTTCGGCGAAGGGACGAGGGCGGTCGTAACGTCGGCAGGGCCGAACGCCACCGTCGCCTTCCGCAGGATCGAGCAGATGCGGGCGTGCGTGTACTGGATGAAGGGACCGGTATTGCCGTTGAAGTCGATGGATTCCTTCGGGTTGAAGAGCATCGTCTTCTTGGGGTCGACCTTGATGATGAAGTACTTGAGGGCACCGAGACCGATGATGTGGTACAGGCGCTCCTTCTCCTCTTCGGTGAGGTCGGCGAGCTTGCCGCTTTCCTCGGAGGTCTTCTTCGCCTCCTCGTACATGCTCTGGATAAGGTCGTCGGCATCGACGACGGTTCCTTCGCGGGACTTCATCTTGCCTTCCGGAAGCTCCACCATGCCGTAGGACAGGTGGTAGATCTGGTCCGCCCAGTCAAAGCCGAGCTTCTTCAGGATGAGCTTCAGGACCTGGAAATGGTAGTCCTGCTCGTTGCCCACGACATAAACGTGAGAGTCGAGGTTGTAGCGGGCGAAACGGCGCTCGGCGGTGCCGAGGTCCTGGGTGATGTACACCGAGGTGCCGTCGCCACGGAGGACGAGCTTGCGGTCCAGGCCGTCGGCCGTGAGGTCGCACCACACGGAGCCATCGGCTTCCTTCACGAAAACGCCTTCATCCAACCCTTTCTGCACCAGTTCCTTACCGAGCAGATAGGTCTCCGACTCGTGGTCCACCTGGTCGAAGGTGATGCCCAGGGCGGCGTAGGTCTCGTCGAAACCGGCATAGACCCAGCCGTTCATCATGGACCACAGGGCGCGGACTTCCGGATCCTCCTTTTCCCACTTGACAAGCATCTCGTGCGCTTCTTTCAGGGAAGGAGCGGCCTTCTTGGCCTCGTCCTCGGACATACCCTGCTCCATCAGCTGCCTGACCTCGGCCTTGTACATCTTGTCGAAAGCCACGTAGCAGTCGCCCACAAGATGGTCGCCCTTGATGCCGGTGGATTCCGGGGTCTTGCCCTGGAACTCCTTCTGCCAGGCCAGCATGGACTTGCAGATATGGACGCCGCGGTCGTTGACGATCGTGGATTTGATAACCTCGTTGCCGCAAGCCTTCAGCAGACGGGAAACGCTGTCTCCGAGGAGGTTGTTGCGGATATGGCCCAGATGGAGGGGCTTGTTGGTGTTCGGGGAGGAGAACTCCACCATGATCCGTTTGCCGGTCGGGGCAAGTTGGCCGAACGAATCGTCAGAGGCGATCTCGGCGAAAGTCTCGTCCCAATAGACGGAGGAGAAGGAAAGGTTCAGAAAACCTTTCACGGAGTTGAACGCCGCAATCTCGGGGACATTGTCCACCAGCCACTGGCCGATGGCGTTTCCTGTCGCATCGGGGGCGCTGTGGGTGATCTTCAGCAGGGGGAAGGTGACGAGGGTATAGTCGCCCTCAAATTCCTTCCGGGTCACGGCGACCTGGAGGCTGTCAGCCTGGACATCCGCCCCGTACAGGGCCCGGATGGCTTCGGCGGCCTTTTTCTGGATGAATGTTTCCGGTGCCATTATCCGAGGTATCCTTTGAGAAGTTTGCTGCGGGAAGGGCTCTTGAGACGGCGGATCGCCTTCTCCTTGATCTGGCGCACACGCTCACGGGTGAGGCCGAAGCGCTCGCCGATCTCCTCCAGCGTCATTTCCTGGCAGCCGATGCCGAAGAAAGACTTGACAATCTCGCGCTCCCGGTCCGTCAGGGTGGATAGGGCACGCTCGATCTCGGTGTTCAGGGACTCGTTCACGAGGCCTTTGTCCGCCATCGGGGAATCATCGTTGGGCAGCACGTCCAGCAGGGAGTTGTCCTCCCCTTCCACGAACGGGGCGTCCACGGAAACGTGGCGGCCGCTAACGCGGAGGGTATCGGAGATCTTGTCCTTCGGAACGTCGATCATTTCGGAGAGTTCCTCATTGGAAGGCTGGCGCTCGTACTCCTGTTCGAACTTGGAGAGGGCCTTGTTGATCTTGTTCAGGGAACCCACCTGGTTGAGCGGGAGACGCACGATGCGGCTCTGCTCGGCGAGGGCCTGGAGGATGCTCTGGCGGATCCACCACACGGCATAGGAGATGAACTTGAAGCCACGGGTCTCGTCGAACTTTTCGGCGGCCTTGATCAGGCCCAGGTTACCCTCGTTGATCAGGTCCGGAAGACTCAGTCCCTGGTTCTGGTACTGCTTGGCGACGGAAACGACGAAACGGAGGTTCGCGCGGGTAAGTTTTTCCAGGGCCACGGGGTCGCCCTTGCGGATGCGCTGGGCGAGTTCCACTTCCTCTTCCGGGGTCACCAACTCTTCCCTGCCGATCTCCTGGAGGTATTTGTCCAGGGACGCGCTTTCGCGGTTGGTGATGGATTTTGTAATCTTAAGTTGTCTCATGTATCAATAAAAAAGTTACGGTCAGTCCATCGAGAGAACTGACCGTAACGCTGGGTCATCCGAACCTTTCCGGCAGTTCCCTACTTGCCGAAGCCGAAATAGAAGGATTTGCCGTTCGCGTCCACACCTTCGATGTAAACGCCGCGCTGGGCCTTCTTCGCCTTCTCGACAACGTCTGCGGGTTTCGATACAGGTTCGTCGTTCACATACAGGATGACGGATCCGCTGGTAGCACCGGCATCTGCCATCTTTCCCTGGCCCACGGAGACGATCTTCACGCCCGTGCGGAGGCGCATCGCCTTCAGTTCATCGGGCTCCATCGCCTTCAGTTTGGCACCGTAGAATGTCACCGTACCGTCCACATCCGTCTCTCCGTTCTGGGTGGCAGCGGCGTGGAAGGTTACCTTCGTGGTATACTCCTTCCCGTCCCGGATATAGGTTACATCGGCCGTTTCGCCAGGATGATAGTTGTTTACTTTTTCCTGCACGGAAGCTGCATCCGTAATCTTCTGGCCGTCAATGGCTATGATGACATCGCCCTTGCGCAGGCCCGCCTCCTCGGCAGCGCTTCCATTCAAAACCTCGTAAATATATACGCCGTTCATTGAATTAAGTTTCAATTCTTCTTGAATATTTTTATCAATGGACTGCATCGTGATTCCGAGGAGGGCGCGCTTGACGGAACCGAAGTCAATCAGGTCGCCTGCAACGCGCTTGACGATGTTCACGGGAACGGCGAAGGAGTAGCCGGTATAGGAACCGGTCTGGGAGACGATGGCGGTGTTGATGCCCACCAGTTCGCCCTTCTTGTTGACGAGGGCGCCGCCGGAGTTGCCGGGGTTCACGGCCGCGTCGGTCTGGATGAAGGATTCAATCTTGAATTCACCGCTGCCGTCGGGCATGGAACGGCCCTTGGCGCTGACGATACCGGCCGTGATGGTGCTTCGGAGCTGGGCGCCGAGCGGGGATCCGATGGCGAGGACCCACTCGCCCAGACGGAGCTGGTCGCTGTCACCCATCGGAATCGAAGGAAGGTTGTCCGCATCGATCTTGATGATGGCGACGTCCGTGGCCGGGTCGGTACCGACGACGGTAGCGTCATACTGCTGGTTGTCATTGAGGGTGACGGAAATCTTGGTCGCACCGGAGACGACGTGGTTGTTGGTGACGATATAGCCGTCCGGGCGGATGATCACGCCGCTGCCGCTTCCCTTCTGTTCCCGGGACTGGGGCTGACCGAAGCCGTACTCGTCTCCGAAGAAATACCGGAAGAACGGGTCGATGTTCATCGACTGGGCACGGGATTGGACGGTCACTTCCACGTAGACGACGGCCTCCACCGCGGATTCAGCCGCAAACGTAAAATCGGGGTAGTCGGATTCTGCCAGATTGACAGTCCGGTATTCCACAGTCCCGTTCTCGCCCACCAGGCGGGCGGGGTCTTGGTTCTTTTCATTGGCCTTTACGACTCCATAGGCCGTCAATCCCCCCGCGAGGATTGAGAGCAACACTGTTAAAATGCCTCTTTTCATAGTACACATATTTTATCACCGGGAAAAAAATCAAGTTTTATGCCATTTGCGAGATTTTTCTTATATTTGTCAGTTGAGCGGTCCAAAGAAGCCGTTCCCTTCCGCGAATCATAAAAAAGCGCACGATATGAAACTCAACATTTCCAGCACCGACCTCCTGAAGGCACTCCTGGATGTCTCCAAGGCCATTCCGTCCAAGTCCGCCCTTCCGATCCTCGAAAACTTCCTCTTCGTCCTGAAAGGCGGAAAGCTCGAGGTGACCGCTTCGGATTCCGAACTCACGCTGCGGACTTCCATCGAGGTGGAAGGAGCCGAAGAGAACGGCAGCATCGCCGTCCCCGCCCGCCATATGATCGACCTCCTGAAGGAGCTCCCGGACCAGCCGCTCCGCATCCGGACGCTCAACGACAGCTCCTTCGAATGCAGCTGGGCCAGCGGTAATTCCGTCCTCCCCTATTTCCCGGCCGACGACTATCCCGAAATCAAGGGAACCGGTGAGGATGCGCAGAAAGTGGAATTCCCGGCCGCCAGCCTGGTCGAGGGCATCCAGGGCACCGTCTACGCCACCGCCGACGACGAAATCCGTCCCGCGATGAACGGTATCTTCTTCGATATCGACAAGGATTCCACGACCCTCGTCGCGTCCGACTCCCACAAGCTCATCTGCTACACCACCACGGATGTGAAGGCCTCCGAGAAGGCTTCCTTCATCCTCCACAAGAAACCCGCCGGCGTGCTCCGCAGCATCATCGGCAAGGACGTGGAGAAAGTGGACGTGGCGTTCGACGGCAGCACCGCCCAGTTCACCTTCGGCGGGACGGTGATGATCTGCCGCCTGGTCGTGGGCAAGTACCCGAAATACCGGGACGTCATCCCGCAGAACAACGCCAACGTCCTGAAAATCGACCGGACCCTCCTCCTGAACACGGTACGCCGCGTGGCCGTCTGCTCCAACAAGGCGTCGAACCATATCAAGTTCACCCTCAAGGAAGGCCAGCTGGAAGTCTCCGCGCAGGACCTGGGCTTCGCCCTGGCCGCCTATGAGAAGATCAACTGCGACTACTCCGGCGACGAACTCACCATCGGCTTCAAGTCCACCTTCCTGACGGAGATCCTCTCCAACATGGGTTGCAACGGGATCGTCATCAAGTTCGCCGACGCCCGCCGCGCCGCCCTCATCCTCCCCGCCGAGGAAGAGGCCGAGACCGAAAAGATCTGCGGCATCCTGATGCCGATCATGATTTCATAAAAGATTATGGAACTGAATCTTACGAGGCCGTTGCTCTTCTTTGACATCGAGAGCACCGGCCTTAATATTGCCACGGACGGCATTATCGAACTGAGTTTTGTCAAGGTAATCCCCGGACAGGAGAAGCCCGAAGTCAAGACTTGGAAGATCAAGCCCTGGGACTACCGGAACCATCGCGTCATCCCCATCAATCCCAGTGCTTCGGAAGTGAACGGCGTGAAGGACGAGGACCTTGTGGACTGCCCGAAATTCATCGAGGTGCTCCCCGAGGTGGCCCAGTGGCTCAGCGGCAGCGACCTGGCCGGCTTCAACTCCACGAAATTCGACCTGCCCCTGCTGGCCGAGGAAATCGAACGGGTCCGTGATTACTGCCTGACCCGCATTTCCGATCCCAAGGCCCACGACAAGGCGGCCGCGATGCTCCAGTGCATCGAAGGGATCAACCTGCACGACTGCAAGATGGTGGATGTCCAGAACATCTATCACCATATGGAACCGCGGAACCTCCGGGCCGCCTACCGCTTCTACTGCGGCGGAAAAGACTTCGAGAACGCCCATACGGCCGAGGCCGACACCATGGCCACCTACGAAGTCCTGAAAGCGCAGCTGGACCGCTACCAGGAGCCCTCCGACTGGCAGCAGGAAGTCCTGAAGAACGACGTGGACGCCCTGTCCCGGATCGGCGGACGGGCCCGGAACGTGGATTTCGCCGGGCGCCTGTACCTGAACGACGACGGGGAACCCACCATCAGCTTCGGCAAGCACAAGGGCCGTACCGCCCGGGACATCTGGGAAAACGAACCTTCCTATTTCTCCTGGATCGAGAACGGAGACTTCACCCTGGATACCAAGCAGCAGTTCGCCCGGCTCAAGAAGCAGTTCCAGCAGGAGCGCAAAGAGGCCCTTAACCGGCCCGCAACGGCCGATGAACTTGCTGGACTGGCCAGCAAGTTCAATAAAGGCAAATTATTCTGAATCAGGGTTTTACTTAATCCGATACAGGACACTGGCATGCGGCTGCAGGACGGCGGAGACGCGATCCTTCCCGCTGCGGGAATGCTCACCGGTCCAAAGGTCGGTGAGTTTCTTTCTGCCCTTCAGGCCCAGGTCGGAGAGGGATACCTCCACCAGTTGTTCTTCCTCAGCCATATTGAATAAGGCCAGGTAGGTTTCGCCAGTAACCGAATCCACCGAGGTCACGGCCAGGCGGTCCTCCGTCCTGAATACCTGCCGGACATCACGGCTCTGCGAATGCATCCGAAGCACGTCCCGGTTGGTCAGGAGGGCGGTCGTGAACGCGTCCAGCGAAGGCATGTCACCGCCGAACATCAGCGGAGAGCGAAGGATGCAGAAGAAAGTCATCAGCGAACGCTGTTCGTCCTTCGTGAGCCGGGACGGACGGTCTTCCCCGCGTTCTCCGCGGATGGACAGACGGCCGAGCGGAATCATGTCGCAATCCGGCCATGTACCGCTCTGGATGTACGGATACCAGTCCTCCGCGACCTTCATCAGGTTGGTCACATCTCTCCAGAGATCCCACACATCGTTGACCATCCGCCACATATTGGCGTGCGTACTGATATGGGCAGCTTCCGAGGGCGGCGTGGCACCGGGAGAGGTGCTGAGGACGATCGGTCTTCCACAACCGTCGATGGCCTTGCGGATCATCTCGATTTCCTCCTTGTGATACGGAGAGGAAAGGTCGTCGATCTTGATGAAATCCACTCCCCAGGAAGCATACAGTTCGAAAATGGAGTTGTAATACTCCTGGGCACCCGGCTTCGTGGCATCGACGGAATAGTTGTCGTGGAGCCAGCGGCAGAGGCGGTCCTCATTGTAGACCTGGTCGGCCGTGATGCCGTCGGTCCCCTTGACGGGAGTCTTTTGGTTGACGGCGATCTTCGGGATGCCGCGCATGATATGGATGCCGAATTTCAAGCCTTTCCCGTGGACATAGTCGGCCAGCGGCTTGAAGCCGGCCCCGTCCGCCGCGGACGGGAAACGGTTGACGGCGGGCTGATACCGTCCCCACTCGTCCATCACGTAGCGGGGATCGGTCTCGTTATAACCGCCCGCCTTGTCATTCTCGACGAACCAGCGGATGTCCACGACGATGTATTCCCAGCCATAGGCGGCCAGATGCTCCGCCATGTAGTCAGCATTGGCTTTCACTTCCGATTCGACGACGGTCGGTCCGTAGCAGTCCCAACTGTTCCACCCCATAGGCGGAGTCAGGGCCCAGTCACGGAAATCGCCGAAACCGGCCGGCTGTCCGTCGTTTTGCTGCTGAGGGCCGCCGCAGGCGCAGAGAAGTCCTGCCGCGAGAAGGATACTGGTTATCTTCTTCATGTTCAAGTGTGATTAGTGATTATTCTACCCGTAAATAATAAGTCGTTTCTGAATCACCGCCTTCCAGGGCGGTGCGGAGGTCCTGCAGGATCACATCGGGACGGACGGGGCCCGTTTCCCAGAACGCATTGCCGCCGTCCCCGGCCGACAGTTTCGTATTGTTCCAGACCTGTTTCTGCAGGACCGGGAAGTCGGCGAACAACGGATGGACGCTCCGGAGCTGGGACTTGGTGGAGCACCAACCGGGATTGAGCCAGCAATCAGCCTCCCGGGCAAATTCATAGGCCTTTTCGACAGAGATGACCGAGGACTGGACCTGTCCGGGGACGGCCCCGAGGACTTCCCCGCCCGCATCGTGGATGAGCCGGGTCATATAATTGTCGCCACCCGGGATGTACCACTGGTCGGCATAAGGGATGTTCACGAGGACTTTCTTGGGCGTGTCCGTTTCCCGGACCAGGTCCAGGTACCGGTCCCGGATGCCGGCGAAAAGGGAATCGGCCGCCGGACTGCGTCCCGTCAGCAGCCCGAACAGCTTGAGATATTCCGCCCGGGCCAGCGGGTGGCTTTCCAGGTGTTCGTGGATGACAACGGTACGGATGCCCAAATCTCTCAGTTTCAAGATATAGGGAGGTTCGGCAGCGGAAACGGAATAGGTCAGCACCAAATCCGGCCGTACTTTCAGAATGGTTTCGTAATCCAAGGCGGCGTCATAGCCCACATCCACGGCGTGCGCCCGGACATCCGGGTCCGCGACATAGGAAAGGCCCGAAACGGCCGTTGCTACGGAATCGCAGCCAAGTGCATCCAGGAAGCCGATATAGGAAGACGACATACAGACCAGGCTGCGCACGGGCCGGGACACTTCCACCGTATCCGGAGGAGCCCCGTAAGGGGAACGGATGACGGCCTTGTTCCCCTGGATATCCAGCCACCTCGCATACTCCATCCCGCTCGGCGTCGCAGGACGGACATGCGATGTGCAGGAGACCAGAAGGGCAAGCAGTGGAAACAGGAGGCGTTTCATAGTGATTTCAAAAATACGGAAAAGTATGTATTTTTGCAAAAACAAAAACGGAATGATCCACACGGACAAAGTCAAGCTGATGGACAGCGGCACGGTCCTCTTCCGGGCAGACAGCCAGGAAGATGCAGTCGCGAGCGTTCTCCGGGCACTGAAAGGCGCAGAAGTGGAAGAATACGCCCCGGGTGCATTCCTGGCCGATTTTTCCGATGTATTCTTCTACAGCGTCGTCCGCGCCGTCGTGGAGCCGATGTCGGAAAAGGGCCGCTATGCAGCCAGTTTCCAGGAAGCCAACCGCTGCCGATGCATCCTCTGGCCCTTCCCCTCCCGGAAGGCCTGGCGCCGGATGGACCGCATCAAGCGGAAGCTTGCGGGTGAATAGCGGAAAAATTGTTTGGATTCCAAATATTTTTCCTATATTTGCAGTCCCGATTCAACGAAATCGGTTCAAGCCACTTTAGCTCAGTCGGTAGAGCAGCGCATTCGTAACGCGCAGGTCGGGAGTTCGAGCCTCCTGAGTGGCTCGGAAAAAGCAGGTCTGAAAGGCCTGCTTTTTCCGTTATTATCGCTATCTTTGCAGTATAATTGAGAATTCTATGAAATCGGATATCATTGTGATCGGAGGAGGAGCCTCCGGCCTGGTGGCGGCCATCGGGGCTGCCGAAGTACTGGCCCAGACGGAAAACGGAGGAACGGTGACCGTGCTGGAGAAAATGCCCAAGGCCGGCCGGAAGGTGATGATCACCGGCAAGGGCCGCTGCAATTTCACCAATGTCAAGGAGTGGGGCGACTTCTCGGACCATGTCCGAACCGATACCAATTTCGTGAGCCCGTCGTGGCACAACCTCACCCCTGAAAAACTCATCGAATTCTTGAAAGCCAATGGCTTACGGAGCGTCGTGGAGCGCGGTGACCGTGCATTCCCGGAATCTCACATGGCGGGTGACGTAGTTGACACCTTGCTTAGGGCGTGCACGCTTGCGGGCGTGAAAGTCGTTACCGGCTGCGAAGTAAAGACCGTGGACAAGACGCCCAAGGGATACAGCCTCGACACGGTGAAAACCATCGTCAAGGAACGCCGCATCCCGAGTGACGACCCGCGCAAGAAACCCCAGTTCAAGACCGAGACCAAGATCGAAACGGAGGAATACACCTGTTCTAAACTCATCATCGCCACCGGCGGCCTGTCTTACCCGGGCACCGGTTCCACCGGTGACGGCTATATGTGGGCCGAGGAACTTGGACATACCGTGGAGCCGTGCTATCCTTCCCTGACCGCCCTCGTTCCCGAAGGCTACAAGACAGAGCAGAACGCCCTCGTGGGCGAAATCAAGCAGGCTTTCCGCGGACGGACCGTTTACGGGAAAGTGAAGGAACGCAAGATCGCTCCCCTGCCGGACTGGTATCCCAAGTTCGAGAAACATATCGAGCGCATCAAACCGCTGTCCGAAATCGGCGAACTATTCAACGGAAACAACCTGGAGAACGTACAGCTTACCCTGTTCATCAACGGAGAAGAAGCCCAGAGCG
Source organism: Bacteroidales bacterium (assembly GCA_017439305.1). GTDB lineage: Bacteria > Bacteroidota > Bacteroidia > Bacteroidales > UBA932 > Cryptobacteroides. Next base: position 49,147 of record JAFSJK010000043.1, read on the forward strand.
AGTTCGGGGACATCGAATTCACCGACGGCGGCCTGGAAGGCCCGCTCGGCTTCCTGGTAAGCCGCAAGGCCGTGAATGCTCTCAACAACGGACAGAAAGTAAGTGTCTCCATCGACCTGAAACCCGCTGTCGAACTGGAGAAGCTGAATGAGGACATCCATCAGAAATGGGAGGAAGTCATCCACGACGACCGCTCCAAGGGCCAGTCTTTCCAGCGCGTTTTCCGCATCATGCTGGGCAAGCTGATGCCTTGGGAACTGACCCTCGCCTTCCTGAAGACCAACCCGAAAGTCAGTGTGGACACCCTCGCCGCCGCGATGAAGGACTGGAAGATGGATATCGCCGGTTTCGTCGGTTTCGAGCGCAGCGTCATCACCGCGGGCGGTGTTTCCACGGGCGAAGTCGTTGCAAAAACCCTGGAATCCAAGAAACAGCCCGGCCTGTATTTCTGCGGCGAGGTGCTGGACATGGATGCCGACACCGGCGGCTACAACCTCCAGCTCGCTTTCTCAACCGGCTACCTGGCCGGTCAATCCGCTGCCAAGGCACTCTCTGACAAATGATTCCGCTGCGACGCATCCTGGGATCGGTCGTCCTTGTCCTCCTGTCCGTCACGGCGCAGGCGCAGGGCAAACGGATCGTCGTATCCGGTTATGTCCGCGATGCGGAAAGCGGAGAGCCGCTTCCCCAGGCCGTCGTGTATCTGGAAGACCGGAAGACAGGCGTAGCCGCCGACCTGAACGGCTTCTATTCCCTGAATGCCCCGGCCGGGGAACACACCGTCTTCTGTTCCTATGCCGGTTACGAAACCCAATCGTCCGACGTGCATCTCTCCCAGTCCCTCAAGCTGGATTTCCACATGAAGACGGACCAGAGCGAACTGGATGCCGCCACCATCTTTTCGCGGTCCAAACGGGAGGTGATCAAACTGCCGCAGATGGGTCTGGAGCGGGTGGACGCAGCCCTGGTCAAGAAGATGCCCACCCTCATGGGCGAGAATGACATCATCCGCGTCATCCAGATGATGCCGGGCGTCCAGACCCCCAGCGAAGGCTCCACCGGCTTCAGCGTCCGGGGCGGCGGCATCGACCAGAACCTGATCCTCGTCGACGGGGCTCCTGTGTATAACTGCGGCCATTTCCTGGGATTCCTCTCGATGTTCAACGGCGATGCCATCCGCGGCGCGGACCTCTATAAAGGCGATTTTCCCGCATCCTACGGCGGACGTCTCTCCTCGGTCCTGGACATTTCCACCAAGGACGGGAACAACCGGTCTTTCGGAGGAAACGCCTCCTTCGGACTGATAACCTCCAAACTGTTCCTGGAAGGCCCAATCGTTCCCGGCAAACTCTCCTTCATGCTGGCGGGACGGCGTACCTATATGGACCTGATCCTTCCGGTCATCGGGGCCAAGCTTCCGGACAAGACGCAGATGTACTTCTACGACCTCAACGGAAAGCTCAGCTGGGTGGCGGGCGAAAAGGACCGGCTGTACCTGAGCGCCTTCAGCGGCAAGGACGTATTCGGCTTCAGCATGCAGGAGTTCAACCTCGCGGAGATGGTCTTCGGCTTCGCCAACCACACGCAGTCATTGCGCTGGAACCACGTCTACTCCCCGCAGGTCACCTCCGATGTCACCCTCTATAACTCCCTGTACCGCAATGATATCGGCACGGAGATGGACAATGCCGACTTCGACACCCGGCAGGAAATCCGCGAGACGGGCATCAAGGCCGGATGGACCTGGTACATCAATGGGAACAATACGCTCAAGGCCGGCTTGCAGGCGGCTTATTTCGGCGTAGTACCGGGCAATACGAGTCCCCGCAACGACGAATCGATGGTCAAGGAGGTCAAGATCCCCGAGAACTATGCCTTCCAGCCCTCCGCCTATCTGCAGAACGAGCAGAAGATCGGCCGCCTGACCCTCCGGTACGGACTCCGCTTCTCCACTTTCACCGCCCTCGGTCCCACCGAACAGAAGTATTTCGACCCGAAGACCCATGAACTGACGGAAACGGTCGATGTGGAAAAAGGCAAGGCCATCCAGACATACTCCGGACTGGAACCCCGGATCTCCGCTTCCCTCCCCGTTACGGAGGATTTTTCCATCAAGGGTGCGTGGGTACGGTCGTTCCAATACCTCCAGCAGTCCCGGATCAGCATCACCGGCAGTCCGGTGGATGCCTGGTTCACGGCCTCGCCCAACGTGAAACCGCAGCGCTCCGATCAGTATTCGCTGGGAATCAACGCCCTCCTGTCCGACCAAGCCCTGCAGCTCTCCCTCGAAGGGTTCTACAAGGATAACCGGAACACGATGGACTTCGTGGACAATCCCGGCCTCGTCCTCGCCGATCCCGACCGGGAAGGCCTGCTCCGTTTCGGGAAATCCTGGTCCTATGGTGCGGAACTGATGCTCAGGTACGATTTCGCCCGCTGGAACGGCTGGCTCGCCTACACCTGGTCCCGGGCGTGGTACGATATTCCGGAGCTGAACGGCGGCAAGCCCTATCCGTCCCCGCTGAACCATGAGCATGCCGTGAATTTCGTCCTTTCCTACGACTTTACCAAGCAGTGGTCCGCCTCCACCGAATGGGTATTCTACAGCGGATCGCCCACGACCTATCCCGTGGGGCGTTTCGACTATATGGGCCGATGGGTGCCCGTCTATTCCAGCCGCAACGAAGACCGGCTGCCGGACTACCACCGGATGGACCTTTCGCTCACGTACCGTACCAAGCGCCGCGTGGCCGAAAAGCGCTGGTCCACCGAATGGAACCTGTCCCTCTACAACGCTTATTCCCGGCATAACGCCTGGTCCATCGCCTTCACCTACAGCAAGAAAGACGAGGAACCCCAGTCGGCGAAGATCTATCTCTTCACCATCATTCCTTCCCTTTCCTGCAATATCAAGTTCTGACCCATGAGAAAGTACCTGCTCCCCCTCCTTGCGATTCTGTGCGCCTGCACGGAGAAGGTCGACCTCCAATCCCGGTCGGACTATCACGACTACCTGGCGGTCGAGGCTACCCTTACCGACCGGCCGGAGGATGCACAGCGGATCGTCCTGTCGCGCTCCATCTCCTATTTCCACAACGAACCCCAGCCGATGGTCCAGGGAGCGACCGTGAAGGTCAATGACGTGGTCTTCACGGAGAAGGAAGCCGGCATCTATGAAGCGCCCGAAGGCTATGCCTGCGAAACCGATGTCGAATACAGGCTGCGGATCCAACTGCCGGATGGCGGAAACTACGAGGCCGAAGCGACCATGCCCGAATCCGGATTCCGGATGGACGCCATCGACTATGCCTTCGCCGGCGGAAAGACGATGGATTCCGACAGCCTCTGGACCGTGGCCGTGTGGGGATACGAGAAGGATATCGACAGCAACTATCTGCTCACTCACGCTGTGAATGGCCTGTACCAGCCCTTCCAGTTGGCCCTGGTCTCCGATGACAAGTTCTTCAACCACAACGACGTGAAAGGATTTCCGATCACGGCCCTCATGCAGTCCGAAGTGCTACGGAAGCAATATGGCGACTGCTACAAGTACCTGGAAAGCGGTGACGAGATTACCTTGGAAATCTGGACATTGGAGAAAGGCTATTACGACTTCCTGCTGTCCCTGACGATGAACAGCGTCTCCATCCCGCTCTTCACGCCCCAACCGGCGAACGTCCCCACCAACATCCGGGGTGAACACGTCCTTGGCTATTTCGCCGTCTGCCCGGTCGCACGAGCCAGTGTTACCATCGAAGACCCCTTCCGGCCGTATTTCAAGCGGATGTTCCCGTTCCCGTGATCACACCGCTGCCCAGCATTTCTTCCCCGTCGTACCAGACGGCAAACTGGCCCGGAGAGATCCCGCGCTGAGGGGCGTCGAAAAGGATGAAAAGACCGTTCTCACGCCGGAGGAGCGTGGCGCTCTGAAGAGGCTGGCGATAGCGGATCCGGACGCGGTAGCGTCGGATTTCGCCCGCCTTCATGGCAAGGTCCTCGCGGATCCAATGGATTTCAGAAGGGTCGATGCGCAGGCAGAAACGGCTGAGGCCCTTATGGTTATGGCCTTCACCCACATAGACGGTATTGGTCCCGGTATCCGTGTCGATGACGAAGACGGGATCCGCGTGACCGCCCACACCAAGTCCCTTGCGCTGGCCGATGGTATAGAACTGCGCCCCTTCGTGCGCGCCGACGATGGCGCCGTAGGGATTCGGCTTCAGCCGGGTTTTCCTGATGTGTTTCCTGCCACTGCGGTAGGTTTCCATCTCGAAACGGATGTCATAGTGCAGCGGAGTGGCCAGACGCGCCAGGTCCTGATCGGACAGCGCCAAGACCTTTTCCGTATCAAACGGACTGTCTCCCAATGGTTTGCCATCAGTTGTCAGCACCTTCTCCTCCGGTGCGTACCGGACGGTGCGCTCCAGCGGGACACCGGGCTTGAGCAAGCCGTCCAAGATGGCCTGCTGCCACTGATACAGCGCGTCATCGGCATACCAGGCGTCATAAACCTCGATGATGTCGCCTTCCACGGAGGCGAGTTTCTGCTTCAGGAAAGTCGGGAGGTCCACCTTGCCCACGAAGCAGATGCCCTGGGAGTCTTTCTTTTCGGCCGAGGGCAGGTCGGCTTCCTTCGCCAGCCGGCGGACTTCCGGCTTGACGATGTCTCCAATGGGGAAAAGGGCCTTGCGGAGCTGTTCCTGGGTCAATTGGCAGAGGAAGTAGGTCTGGTCCTTGTTGGGGTCGGTCCCTTCCAGGATGCGGCATGTACCGTCAGGAAGGACTTCCTTCCGGCAATAGTGACCGGTGGCGACGAAGTCGGCTCCGTATTTTTCCGCGATGCGCAGGAAGGCATCGAACTTGATCTCGCGGTTGCAGAGGACATCGGGATTGGGGGTCCGGCCCTTCGCATATTCGTCGAACATGTAGTCCACGACCCGCTGGCGGTATTCTTTCGAAAGGTCCACGAAGTAAAAAGGAATACCGATTTTCCGGGCGACAAGCTCGGCGACAAAACGGTCTTCCTCCCACTCGCAGTCCCCGTGGAGGGTGGCATCGGCCTCGTGCCAGTTTTGCATGAACATCGCGAAGACATCGTAGCCCTGCTCCTTCAGCAGGAGGGCCGCGACGGAGGAATCCACGCCGCCGGAAAGGCCGACGCAGACTTTGATCTTGCCGTTCTGAGGGTCAAAGGATGCCATTACGTCCGATTTTCAACTGCAAAAGTAATGATTTTGGAAAATAATTCCTATCTTGCTGAACCCCTTTGAAAAAAAGGGATTGTGAACCACACGAATGCAAGCACTATGACCGAAAAAAGGCTGACCATCGATTATATCGAATACTCCTCCTTCGAGGAAATGGAGCCGCAGGACCAGGAACTGGTCGCCGCCGCCCTAGATGCCCGGAAAGGGTCGTATTCCCCCTATTCGAAGTTCCGCGTCGGCGCCGCCCTCCGTCTGGTGGACGGGACGATCATCCAGGGCGCCAACCAGGAGAACATCGCCTATCCTTCCGGCCTTTGCGCCGAACGCACGGCCATGTTCGCCGCCGGGGCGAACCATCCCGGCGTCGCCTTCGACACCATTGCCGTCGTGGGTGGAAACGGGGAAGAAGTCTGCGAAATGCCGGCCGCTCCCTGCGGCGCCTGCCGCCAGGTGATGGCGGAGTACCAGCGGCTCTACCAGCGCCCCCTGAAAATCATCCTCATCGGCACGCATTCCACCTACAAGTTCTCCAAGGTGGAAGACATCCTGCCCCTGATCTTCGACAGTTTGAAAGTGGAATAATTTGGTAGTCGCGGAAAAATGACTACCTTTGCAATGGGAAAGTCTTACACGACCAGCTCCCTCTGAACTCCCCCAGGGCAGGAATGCAGCAAGGGTAGGAGGTCGTAGCGGTGCGATGTAATCAGCTTTCCCTTTTTTCGTTATGACAGCTATCTATACCATCACATCCAGCCTGCACGACGAGGCGGCCGTTTCCCAATTGTCAGACGCTTTCCTGAAGGGCGTGTTCCCGGAAGGCGGTTTCGAATTCAAAGGCTCCGATTTCTCGGACTTCGGAACCCATACGCTGGACCTCATCTATGTCCGCACGGGCGGCGCGGAGGGAATCTTCAAGGCCCTGCTGCCGGAAATGCTCGCCCGCGGCATCGAGCGGTATTACCTGCTTACTTCCGGAAAGAGCAACTCGCTGGCGGCCAGCCTGGAAATCCTCTCCTATCTCCGCCAGCAGGGACTCAAGGGCGAAGTCCTGCACGGCAGCGACGCCTATGTGGCCGACCGGATCCACACGCTGGAAAAGGTCCAGGATGCCCGCGCCCGGCTCAAGGAGACGCGCATCGGCGTTATCGGCCAGCCTTCCGACTGGCTGATTGCCAGCCATGCGGACCCCATTGCCCTCCTGGACAAGCTGGGCATCAGGATGGTGGAAGTGCCGATGGAAGAACTCCTGGTGGAAATCGGAAAGGCCAAGGGTGAACCGGCTCCTGCCGAGCAGGAAATGGCTCCCCAGGTCCGGGCCGCTTATCCCGGAGCGGTGCAGATATACAACGCACTGAAAGTGCTGGTGGAGAAGTATCGGCTGAACGCATTCACGCTCAGGTGCTTCGATCTTCTTACAACGGTCGGGAACACTGGCTGCCTGGCCCTTTCCTGCTTCAATTCAGAGGGCGTTCCCGCCAGTTGCGAAGGCGATGTCCCGGCGCTCCTCTCCATGATGATTTCCAATGCCCTGACCGGCGTGAGCGGCTTCCAGGCCAATCCGGCCCAGATCGACGTGGAAAGCGGCAGGATCCTCTTCGCCCACTGCACCATCCCGTTCAACATGGTGGAGAACTGGCAGTTCGACACCCATTTCGAATCCGGTATCGGCGTGGGCATCCACGGCATCTTCCCGGCGGGTCCCATCACCGTCTTCAAGGTCTCCGGCGACTTCAAGCGCCACTTTGCTGCAGAGGGAGAACTTCTTGACAACCAGTACGAACCGAATCTCTGCCGCACCCAGGTCATCCTGCAATTGAAACCGGAGGACGCCCGCTATTTCCTCACCGATCCCATCGGCAACCATCACATCATTGTCCCGGGTCACTGCAAAGCCCTGCTGGAAGAGCTGCTTTAGTTGCGTAGACAGGCCCGTGGAAGACAGAGGGTTCGGACTCCGAAAAAAAGTCGTCCGAACCCTCTGTCTTCCACTATCCACTATCCACTATCCACGATTCACTATCCACCATCCATAAAGCCAAAGAAGGCAGCCGCGGGAGTTCCGGGGCTGCCTTCAACGCTTATTGAAAAGGATTGTCGCCTAGAAAGCGGCAATGAGTTCTTCGTTCGTATAGGCGTCGGCGCCGTAGCAGGTCTTCAGGTAGGCCAGGCCACTGAGATAGTCCTCTTCCGTGAAGGAGTTGGTCGCTTCCTTGGCGACGACCACGTCGTAACCGAGGCAGTAGGCGTCGGCGGAGGTGTGGCGGCAGCACATATGGGTGTGGAGACCGGTGATAATCACCGTCTTGACGCCCAGTTCCTTCAGGAGGATGTCCAGGTCCGTCTGGAAGAAGCCGCTGTAGCGGCGCTTCGGGACCACGTAGTCGCAGGCTTCCGGCGTAAGTTCGGGAACGACCTCGGCACCCTTTGTGCCCTTGATGGCATGGTCGCCCCAGATCTGGAGTTCACGGTCGATGCCGGGAAGGTGGCAGTCATTGCAGTAGATGACGGGAACACCCTTTTCACGGGCCGCGGCGAGCAGACGGGCAGTGGCGGGGAGGATTTCAACGGCGCGGGGGCAGCCGATGGAGCCGGTCACAAAGTCGTTGAGCATGTCGACGACCAGGATGGCGGGTTTGTTGAGTTTTTCCATTTCCTTGGATAAAGTATTAAGTAACCATTTCCCGATGCCGGGAGCATTGTACGTTATCCAATATCCGTGCCATCCCATAACAATTTGAAAGAATTATTCGTACCTTTGCATCCAGGATGGAACGGTGCTTTTACTTGGACAGTCCCCTTCTGGGGAAACGGATGGAAGTACGGGCCTACGGGACCGCCGGGCTGCCCGTCCTCGCCTTCCCCACCCAGGACGGGATGGCGGATCAGTGGAAAGGGTTCGGGATGGTCGACACCCTCCGGGACTGGATCGGATCGCAGCAGATCCAACTCTTCACCGTCGACACCGTGGACATCCAGTCCTGGTCCAACAAGCATGCCCGCAAGGATTTCCGGATCCGGAAGCAGGAGGCGTATTTCCAATGGATTGTGAGCCAAGTCGTTCCCCTCGTCCATGAGGTCAATCCCCACCCGCGTCTTCCCCTCCTGACCGGCTGCAGCATGGGCGGTGCCCACGCCGCCGTCTGCCTGCTCCGCCGGCCGGACCTTTTCTCCGGGATGGTCGCCCTGTCCGGATCCTATGACTGCCGCTATTTCACCGGCGGTTACACCGATTCCCTGTGGCTGCGGAACTCCGGGGCCGACATCCTGAAACAGGCGGACAGCACCACGATCGGCCTGCTCCGCCGCAAGTCCATCGTCCTCTGCTGCGGACAAGGCGAAGGCGAAGACATCGAGCTCGACGCCACCCGGATCCTGGAGAAAGACCTGAAAGACCACGCCATCCCCGCCTGGGTGGATTACTGGGGTACCGACGTAAACCACGATTGGACATGGTGGCGCCCCCAGATCCGTTACTTCCTCCCCTATGTTTTAGATGAAATCAATTCCAGATAGCATGAACTTCGTATTTATCTCCCCCAACTTCCCGCAGACTTACTGGAATTTCTGCGAACGGCTCCGCCGCCGCGGCGTCAACGTGCTCGGCATCGGCGACGCACCCTACGAGAGCCTCTCCCCCGAACTGAAGGCCAACCTTACCGAATACTATCACGTCCAGTCCCTGGAAGACTACGGCCAGCCTTACCGCGCGGTCGCCTGGTTCTGCCACAAATACGGAAAAATCGACTGGCTGGAATCCAATAACGAATACTGGCTGGAACTGGACGCCCACCTTCGGACGGACTTCAATATCACGACCGGTGTCCAGCTCAAGGACATCGCCAGATTCAAGAGCAAGGCCGCCCAGAAGATCTACTACGCCAAAGGCAAGGTCCCTACAGCCCGGCAGCATAAGGTGACCACCCAGGAAAAAGCGAAGGTTTTCCTCGAGGAAGTCGGCTATCCCGTCATCGTGAAACCGGAAATCGGTGTCGGCGCCGAGGCTACCTACAAGGTTTCCAACGATGCGGAACTCAACGCCTTCTTCGCCGTCAAACCGGCCGTTCCCTACGTGATGGAAGAGTTCGTCACCGGAGACATCTATTCCTATGACGCCATCGTCGACAGCCATGGGAAGCCCCTGTTCGAATCCAGCGCCCTATTCCCGCCGTCCGTGATGGACATTGTCATCGGCAACCTGGACATGCCCTATTATGTACTTCCGGAAGTGCCTGGACAGCTGCGTGAAAGGGGCCGTGCCACCGTCAAGGCGTTCGGCGTGAAAAGCCGCTTTGTGCACTTCGAGTTCTTCCGTCTTACCAAGGCCCGCAAGGGACTCGGCGAGGTAGGAGACTTCGTAGGTCTGGAGACGAATATGCGTCCTGCCGGAGGCTATACGCCGGACATGATGAACTTCGCCCATTCCACGGACGTGTATACGATCTGGGCCGACATGGTCGTATCGGACAAACGCCTCCTCCCCGAAAGCGGCGACGACCACTGGTGCGTCTATTACGGCCGCCGTGACGCGCACACCTATGCGCATAACGACAACGACGTCCTGTACCGCTACGGCGGGCAGATGGCCATGACGGGCCGCATCCCCGCCGCCCTGGCCCCGGACCTCGGCGAGCGCATGTTCATGGCCCACATCCGATCGGAGAAGGAGCTGCAGGAATACTTGAAGTATCTGTCGGAATAATCTCTAAATGAACGTCGGTTCGTGCCCTGCCGCAGGAAGGAACTTCTGCAGCAGGTCGGCCGTCGCAATCCGCATGTAGCAGGTGGTCGTGCCATCCGGACAACCGATGGATTCCGGCTGGACGGCCGCCTTGTCGATAATGAGACGCACGCGTCTTTCCGGGTCAGCCACCAGGCTGAGCGGCGTCGTAGCGCCCACTTCCGTTCCCAGGAAGGCGTGCAGCATTTCTGCCGGAGCGAACGAGACCCGGGAAATCTGCAGTGCAGCGCCGAAATCCTTGGTACTGAACGGCTTGTTCCCCGGCATCACATACAAATAGAACATCGTCCGCTGCCGGTTGCAAAGGAGCAGCGTCTTCACGGTGGGAACCCCGAGGGCCGCATCCACAGCCGCGCAGTCCTCCATTGTCACCGCCGGATCGTTGTCAATGCGTGCGAACGGAATCTCCAGCCGTGCCAAGGCGCCATAGACCAGCCGCTGGGTTTCGTTGACAAACACTTCCGGAGCGGAAGTCTTGATTTCACTGGTCCGAATCATATCTTTTCCGCGCAATTGATGCCGTCGAGGGCGGAGGAGACGATGCCGCCGGCATAACCGGCACCTTCCCCGCAAGGATACAGACCGGGGACATCCACATGTTCAAGCGTTTCCGGATTACGCGGCAGACGGACCGGCGAAGACGTGCGGGATTCGACACCCAAAAGCAGGGCGTCATTTGTATAGTAGCCGTGCATCTGGCGGTCCACCTGCGGGAACGCACGCCGCAGACGCAGTGACACGTGTTCCGGCAGGAGCTCGTGCAAAGGCGAGGACCAGGCACCGGGATGGTAAGACGTCTTGGGAAGGTCCTTGGACACGATGCCACGGCAGAAATCCTTCATCCGCTGCGCCGGCGCGGCCAGCGGATGCTTTCCGCCGTGCGTGGACACATACTCGAACATCCTCTTCTCAATGTCGTGCTGATAATCCATCAGGGCGAAAGGACCCTGATACACAGCCGGCTGGTCGCCCGGCTCGATCTGCACGACCACGCCCGCATTGGCCCACTTGGAATTGCGGGCCGAATTGGACATCCCGTTCAGGACCACGGTACCGTCCTCCGTGGAGGAAGGGACCAGGATACCACCGGGGCACATACAGAACGAGAAAACACCACGGCCTTCCACCTGCTGGACGAAGGAATACTCGGCAGTGGGCATAAACGGCTGATACTTACCGTGATAACGGATCTGATTAATGAGCCACTGCGGATGCTCCACCCGGACGCCCAAGGCAAATCCCTTGGCCTCCAGGGCCCAGCCCCGCCGCTCGAAGATCTCGTAGATATCCCGGGCGGAATGCCCCGATGCCAGAATCACTTTCGCAGCCTTGTACACAGTCTCGCCGACATGGACCTCGAATCCGCCGGCCACCGGCACGATGTCCGTCACCCGGCTGTCGAAATGATACGCTCCCCCGTGCTCTTCGATGCACAGGCGCATATTCTCCACGATCTGCGGAAGCTTGTCCGTTCCCAGATGCGGATGGGCATCGATGAGGATGGAAGGATCGGCCCCGAACCGGACGAACTGGTGCAGCACTTCCCGGATGTCACCCCGTTTGGACGAACGGGTGAACAGCTTCCCGTCAGAGAAAGCGCCCGCTCCCCCTTCGCCGTAGCAATAGTTGGAATCCGGGTCGATCACTCCCTCCACGGACAATTTGGCCATGTCCACCTTCCGGCGGTGCACGTCTTTGCCACGCTCCAGGATAATGGGTTTCAAGCCCCTGGTGAGCAGTTTCAATGCCGCGAAGAGCCCTGCAGGGCCCGCACCGACGACAATCACCGGCTCTGCCTCATGGACATCCTGGTACTCCGGGAGCCGGTACGGTTCATAGACTTCCCCCTCGCGGTAAGCCTGCACCCGGTAGCGATACAGTATCTCCTGGCGCGCATCCACGGAACGCCTGGTCACGACGACATCCCCGACCTTCTCGGGCCTGACACCCAATGCCTTGGCCGCCGCCTCCTTCAGCTCCGCTTCAGTCAGCTCCTTCCCGATTTTTTTAGCTATCTCGAACTCTTTCATTTTACATTGTCTCTTTTGGGAGAGGGTGGACATTCGGAAACCTGTGGCCACCCTCGGCCGCATAAGAGGGAGGGGCCCATCTCTGATGGGAGGGGTCGCGGAGCGACGGTTTCCGAATGTCTGCCCTCTCCCAAACCATCAATAATCGGCCATGCGTGAGACGGGGGCGACGTCCAGGGGGGTGCGCTCGCCCGCCTTGTAGCGGAACCAGCCGGCAACGGCGATCATCGCCGCGTTGTCGGTCGTGAACTTGAACTCCGGCAGATAGGTCTTACAGCCGCGTTTCTTTCCTTCGGCGACGATCCGATCGCGGAGCCCGCTGTTGGCGGAGACACCGCCGCCGATGGTGACCTGCTTGATCTTCGTTTCCTTCGCCGCCCGGATGAGCTTCTGCATCAGGATATCAATGAGGGTCTTCTGGAAACTGGCACAAAGGTCCTCCTTGTTCTTTTCCAGGAAGTCCGGATCCTTCGCCATCTCATCCCGGACGAAATACAGGAGCGAAGTCTTGATGCCGCTGAAGCTGTAGTCGAGGCCCGGAATGTTGGGCTTCGCAAAATGGAACCGCTCCGGATCACCCAGCTTCGCAAGACGGTCGATGACCGGACCGCCGGGGTAGCCGAGTCCCAGCATTTTCGAACATTTGTCGAAAGCCTCCCCCACCGCATCGTCGATGGTCTGGCCCAGGATCTCGTATTCCAAGGGGCTCACCACCTTGACAATCTGCGAGTTGCCGCCGGAAACCAGGAGACAGAGATACGGGAAGGACGGCTCGTCCACCGGCTTGTCCGGCTGCCGGACGAAGTTCGCCAGGATATGCCCCTGCAGGTGATTGACCATGATCATCGGAATATCCAGCGAGAGGGAAAGGGCCTTCGCGAAGGAAGTGCCTACCAGCAGGGAACCCAACAGGCCCGGCCCCCGGGTGAACGCGACGGCCGTAAGGTCCCCGGGGGCGACCCCGGCCTTCCGGAGCGCCTCGGATACCACCGGAACGATGTTCTGCTCGTGGGCGCGGGAGGCCAGCTCCGGCACTACCCCGCCGAAGTCCTTGTGGACCTGCTGCGAGGCGATGACGTTGGACAGCAGGACCCCGTCGCGGAGGACGGCGGCCGAGGTGTCGTCGCAGGATGATTCGATGCCGAGAATGATGTCTGCCATATCGTTCTATTCAACCGTGCAAAGATAAGGAATATTTTCCTATCTTTGTAGATTAGTGAAAAAGGGGCTTCGCATAACGGCATGGATCCTTGCGGCAATCTTGCTATTGCTGCTGCTCCTGCTCGTTGTCATCCAGTCTCCCGCCGTACAGACCGCCCTGGCCCGCAAGGCCGTCGAGAAGTTCGGGGACCGGATTGACGGAGACGTGCAGATCGGACGGATCGCCGTCAAGCCGTTTGACGCCCTCGTCCTCGAAGACGTCGTCATCACGGACCGGAATCCCTATTCCGACGGTTCCTCCGACAAGGTGGACACGCTGCTGGACATCGGCAATCTTTCCGCCCGGTTCTCCCTCAAAGGACTCCTGCACAAGGAACGCATTTCCGTCAGCCGCCTCCGCCTGGAAAACGGAACCTTCAACCTGGTCATGGAGCCGGGTGAAAACGGAAAGCCCACGACCAATCTCCAACGGATCCTGCACTTGAAAGAATCAGACCCGAACAAGCCCAAGGAAGACTTCGGCGACCTGCTGGAAGCCAACCGCGTGGAGGTGAAAGGAATGACTTTCAGGATGGTCAACCACCCCGGAAGGGAACGCCGGGAAGCCGAAGGCAACCCTCCGCTGCCGAACACGGTCATCGACTGGAACGACTTGGAAATCAAGGCTGACATCCTGGCCACGAACCTGCTGGTCAAGGACGGGGTCATCAGCGGCGACGCTGAACGGATCACCCTCGCCGACAAGACCGGATTCCAGGTCCAGGACCTTTCCGGCAAGGTGAAAGTCGGCCACGGGCAGGTCCTGCTGGACAAACTCCATCTCAGTGACGGGGACTCCGACCTGCACTTCCGCTACTTCCGCATGCTGGGCACCTTGGATGAAGATTACTCCGACTTCCTGGACCGCGTCCGGCTGGAGGCCGATATCCTCTCCCCCAGCGTCCTGTCGATGCGGACCGTCAGCCATTTCGCCCCGAATCTCGACCGCTTCACTTTCAAATCCGACCTTACCGGCAAGGTCGAGGGGACCGTCAGCGATTTCAAGGTCAAAGGACTCTCCTTCCGGGAACACGGCAGCGGAGTCAGCGCACGGGTCGACGGCGGGATGGCCGGCCTGCCTGACATCAACACCGCCATCCTGGACTATCAGGTCAAGGATTTCCGCTTCGGGCTGGACGGCCTCGGAACCTTTATCCAGGAATGGGCGCCTGATACGAAGCTGGATCTCGGAAAACTGGGCCGGGGAACGGATTTCAAGTTGGATGCGACGGCCAAGGGCCCGCTGGACCGGCTTGCCGTCAAGGGGGCGCTCCTTTCCAATAACGGGAATGCCGACGTGGACATCGTCCTCCGGAACGTCATCGACAAGAAAAAGGACATCTCCATTGACGGAACCGTCAAGACCCGGGACCTGAATGTCGGGAAGATCGCCGGTATCGACGCCATCGGACCGGTATCCCTGCATACAGTCATCGACGCAAAGCTCGCCCCCGGCGACCTCCAGGTCCGGATCGATTCCCTTTCCGTGAACCGCCTGCAGGCGCTCGGATACGACTATACCGGCATCGCGGCCGTCGGCACCTACTCGGACCAGGCCTTCGATGGCCGCATCGTCTGTGACGACCCGAACCTGAACTTCCTGCTGCAGGGCCGCTTCGACCTGACCCCGAATACCCGGAATGCCGCCTACCAGTTCTACGCGAACGTGGGCTACGCCGACCTGAACGCCCTGAACATCGACAAGCGGGGACCGTCCAAGGTGTCCCTCCAGGCCGATGCGAACTTCATCCGGACCCGGGACCGGGACCTGCTGGGGGAAGTGAATCTCCGGGATGTCATCCTGGAAAACGACTCCGGACGCCATCATATCGGCGACATCCATGCCAGTGCCCACGCGAACGACGACATTCACCGGATCCGCTTCAATTCCACCTTTGCGGACGGAACGTTCGTGGGTGAGAAATCCCCTGTCGCCCTGGTCTCCGACCTGAAAGACCTGCTGGTGCAGAAAGAACTTCCGGCCCTGCTGGAAAAAGCCGGGAAACCGTGGGACGGCACCCCCTATGAAGTCAATTTCACTTTCCACGACGCCCAGGAGTTGCTTGGGTTCATCCTTCCGGGGCTTTATGTGGAAAAGAATACCGCGCTGAGACTCAAAGTGGACAATGAAGGACTGGTCACGGGCAACGTGACATCCGGCAGGCTCGCCCTTGGCGGAAAGTACCTCAAGGGCCTCCAGTTGAACCTGGACAACCGCGACGGAATGATCCGGGCGGGCATGACCGGGAGCGCCATCAACCTGGGCAGCTTCGAACTGCAGGGGAACCGCCTTGACTTGACGGCGAACGACAACCGTCTCACGCTCTCCTACG
The DNA here is from genome assembly GCA_017439305.1 of Bacteroidales bacterium. GTDB lineage: Bacteria > Bacteroidota > Bacteroidia > Bacteroidales > UBA932 > Cryptobacteroides. The sequence continues at coordinate 64,655 of JAFSJK010000043.1, forward strand.
CTTTTGACACGGAAGCCAATGCCTCGTACAAGGCGAACCTGATGGTGGAAGGTGTGCTGGACCGGGGCGCCGACGGTCTGGCCGTCTATGCGAAGGCACTTCCCTCTTCCATCTACTACAACGGAAACAGGTGGAACCTGGATTCCGATATCATCTCGTACCGCGGCGGTAATCTCCAGGTGGACCGCTTCAGCGTCACGAACGGCCGCCAGGCCCTCCACGTCGAGGGCGGCCTCTCTCCGACCCAGGCCGATACGATGTCGGTGCGGATGGACAAGTTCGACATCTCCCTGCTGAATTCTTTCGTGATGGAAGGGAAGATGGACCTGAGGGGACAGGCGACGGGACGAGCCCGGCTGGTTTCCCCGACCAAACCGTCCCTTGGCCTGCTCGCCAGCATCGCGTGCGATTCCACCTCCATCGCCGGACGGCCGGTCGGCACCCTGCAGGTCGGCAGCATCTGGAACGAGGAGCAGAACCGGTTCGACCTCCGTCTCCGCAATCTCCTGAACGGGAAACGCAACATCGACCTGGACGGCTTCCTGAAACCGTCCGACAAATCCATCAGTGCCGACGTGACCCTGGACGGGCTGGACATGGGTTATGCTTCCCCGATCCTCGCCGGCATCTTCAACCAGTTCAGCGGCGGCCTGGAAGGCAAGGTCAAAGTCCGCGGCAAACTGGACAAACTGGACATCTCCAGCCAGGGCCTGAAGATTGTGGACGGTATCCTGGGCATTGATTTCACCGAGGTTCCCTACCACGTGAGCGGCCCCATCTCGGTAGATACGGAGGGACTCCATTTTGACAACGTTGCCCTGACGGACGGCTCTGACGGCAAGGGTGCTGTCACCGGAAGTCTCAAGTTCGGCGGATTCAAGGACATGAGCCTGGACGCCCACGTCCAGTTCGACCGGATGAAGGTCCTCGCCATTCCCGCCGGGAAGAAGAGTCCTATCTACGGGACCGTCTACGGGACCGGCAAGGTGGACATCACGGGTCCCTTCGACGCCATCGCGCTTTCCGTCGACGCCCGGACGGTCAAGGACGGCGACCTCCATATCCCGCTGAATTCCAGCGGGCAGAAAGCGATGGGAGACCTGCTGGTCTTCACGCAACCGCATGAGGAGGCCGAGGAGGATCCCTACGAGATCATGATGCAGACCAACCAGGCGGCCAAGAAGAAGGCCAAGGGGGACCTGGACATCCGGGTACGCGTTCGGGCGACGCCGTCGGTCACCGCCTATGTCGATATCGGTGAGGGCAACAAACTCCGCGGACTGGGGAACGGACTCATCGACCTGCGGGTGCGCGAGCGGGACAACCTGTTCACCATCAACGGAGACTACACTTTGAGCCAGGGCGACTTCCACGTCTCCGCCCTGGGGCTCGTGAATCGCGATTTCACCATCCGGGATGGCAGCAGCATCCGGTTCAACGGAGACGTCATGGATTCCGACCTCAACGTCAACGGCGTCTACTCGACCAAGGCTTCCCTGTCCACTCTGCTTGCCTCCACCTCGAATGCGGAAACAGGCGGAAGTACCCGCCGGCAGGTGGACTGCATCATCGGCATCACGGACAAGCTCCGGAACCCGAAGATCACGCTGAACATCGAGGTACCGGAACTGGATCCGGGTACCCAGGGCCTGGTGGAAAGCGCCCTCAATACCGAGGACAAGGTGATGAAGCAGTTCCTATACCTGCTCATCGCGAACAGCTTCCTGCCCAACGAAGAATCGGGAATCAACGCCACCAACGGCTCCAACATGCTGTATTCCAACATGACAGGCATCATGGCCGGACAGCTGAACAGCATCTTCGAGAAGCTGGACATTCCCCTGGACCTGGGCCTGAACTATCAGCAGAACGAATCCGGGAACAACCTCTTCGACGTGGCCCTTTCCACCCAGCTGTTCAACAACCGGGTCGTCGTGAACGGAACCATCGGAAACCGGCGTTTGTTCGGGACGACCACCGAGGAAGTGACGGGCGACCTGGACATCGACATCAAGCTGGACAAGCCGGGAACCATCCGGCTCAACCTGTTCTCCCATTCGGCCGACCAGTACACCAGCTATCTGGACAACAGCCAGCGCAACGGCGTCGGTATTGCCTACCAGCGGGAATTCACCTCTCTCCAACAGTTCTTCCGCGACCTGTTCTCCACCCGTCAGGAACGGGAGGAACGTGCGGCCGCCGAGGCGCTGCAGCCTCCTGTGCGGCGTATCCTGCAGATTGACTCAACGGGCCGGGCCCATCCTGTCGTGACGAATGAATAAAGGAAAACTATATCTGATCCCATCCCCCCTGGGAGAGAACGATCCGGCCGAGGTCATTCCGGCACCGGTCCTGGAACGCCTGTCATCCATTGACTGTTACGTCGTGGAAGAGGTGCGGACGGCACGCCGGTACCTGTCCCGCGCCGGACTGAAGGGGCATATCGAAGGCTTGGAGTTCCACGAGTTGAACGAGCATACTCCCCTGTCGGAAATCGCTCCCCTCGTCCATCTTTTCGAGAACGGACGCGATGTCGGGCTCATTTCCGAAGCGGGACTTCCTGCCGTCGCCGATCCGGGCGCCCAGCTCGTGGGCTTGTGCCATCGGGAAGGCATCGAGGTCGTACCGCTGGTGGGGCCTTCCTCCCTGATGCTGGCCCTGATGGCTTCCGGCCTGAACGGGCAGTCCTTCGCCTTCGTCGGCTATATCCCGGCCAAGACCGAAGAAAGGCGCGCCGCCATCAAGCGGCTGGAAAAACGGTCCGCCGCCGAGCATCAGACCCAGATCCTCATCGAAACCCCTTATCGCAACGACGCGCTGCTGTCGGACCTGGCCGCAACCTGCTCCGGCAAGACGCTCATCACCGTCGCGGCCAACCTGACCCAGCCCGACGCATTCATCCGCACCCAAACCGCCGCCCGCTGGAAAGAGCATCCCGTCACCATCGGCAAGCGGCCGTGCGTATTCCTGATCCTCGCATGAAAGTAGCGCTCACCACATTAGGCTGCAAGCTGAACTACGCGGAAACTTCCACCTATGAGCGCGGATTCGTCGCCCACGGCCTGGAGGTCGTCCCCTGGAACAAGCAGGCCGACGTATACGTCATCAACACCTGCGCCGTCACGGAAACGGCCGAGAAGAAATCCCGCAACCTGATGCGCCGGGCGCACAAACTGGCTCCGGATGCCCTGATCATCGTAACGGGCTGCTACGCCGAGCTCAAGAAGGAGAAGCTCTATGAAATCGAGGGCGTATCCCGGGTTTTCGGGGCCGCGGAAAAGCAGCGGGTCGTCCCGGAGACACTCTCGCTGCTCTCGATCGATGGATCGGTAAAGACCGACGGTTTTGCCGTCGAGACTTTGCCGGCCTTTTCCTCCGGGGAGCGTACGCGCTCCTTCCTGAAGGTTCAGGACGGATGCAACAACTTCTGCGCATACTGCACCGTCCCCTATGCCCGTGGCCGAAGCCGGAACATCCCGATCTGTGAGGTTGTCAAACAGGCGGAGCAAATTGCCGCCATGGGCATCAAGGAGGTGGTCCTGACCGGAGTGAACACGGGCGATTTCGGGCGCACGACCGGCGAATCGTTCCTGGACCTGCTCAAGGCGCTGGACAAGGTGGAAGGGATTGAAAGATACCGGATTTCATCCATTGAGCCGAATCTCATCACCGAGGAGATCGTGGACTGGATCGCCTCCGGGACCAAGTTCCAGCGGCATTTCCACATTCCCCTCCAATCGGGCAGCGACACACTGCTGAAAAAGGTGGGCCGCCGCTATGACACCGCCCTCTTCGCCTCCCGCATCGACTATATCCGGAAAGCGATGGAACATCCGGGGGAACCGAAGGTATTCTTCGGAATCGATGTCATCGTGGGCCTGCCCGGCGAAACGGAGGAGCTTTTCCTGGAAACCTATAACTTCCTGAAGGACAGGATCAAACCTGCCTATCTGCATGTATTCCCCTACTCCAAGCGTCCCGGAACCCGCGCTGCAGTGATGCCGGACCAGGTGCAGGACAGCGTGAAGACCGAACGTGTCGCCCGGCTGGAAGCCTTGTGCTCCGAGCTCCACGATGCTTTCGTGGCCGAAAACAAGGGCCTCCCGGAACTCGTCCTCTGGGAATCCAGTGTCAAAGACGGCATGATGGCCGGCTATACCGGCAATTACATCCGTGTAGAAAAAACCTACGATCCTGCCCTGGTGAACCAATTGGAAGCCATTGTACTATGAGCGAAGTCAAGCTGACGTTTCTGGGGACGGGAACCTCGCAGGGGGTGCCGATCATCGCCTGCCAGTGTCCGGTATGCCGGTCGGAGGACCCGCGGGACAAACGGTTCCGGGCAGCGGCTTTCGTGGAGTGGGATGGATTCAAAGTCCTCATCGATGCAGGACCGGATTTCCGGATGCAGATGCTGGCGCAAGGTGTCCGGCACCTGGATGCGATCCTCCTCACGCACAAGCACAAGGACCATACGGGCGGCCTGGACGATGTCCGCTCTTTCAACTATATCGACCGAAAGGCCGTGGAGATCTACTGTGAGCCGGAAGTGCTGAAATCGCTCCGGAACGACTATGCGTATGCCTTCGCGGAACACAAGTATCCCGGCTCCCCCGAATGGCATGTCCACCTGATCGATGAGAACCCGTTCCGCATCACCTCCCTGGAGAATACCGGTGACCTGGAATGGGTCCACGATGTGGGATATTTCTACCGGCAGCCGGACGGTTCCCTGATTCCCTCCGACAATGCCGTAGTGCCTGCCCTTCCCGCTCTTCCGGGTTCGGGCCATGGAACGGCGGAGGGCGTCAAGTATCTGAATATCATTCCCATCCGTGGTTACCACGACAAAATGCCTGTCCTGGGATTCCGGTTCGGAGACATCGCCTACATCACCGACATGAATTCCCTGCCGGAAAGCGAACTCGCAAAACTGCAAGGGCTGGAGCATGTATCCCTGAATACGGTGGGATACCATCCCCATCATTCGCATTTCTCACTGGATGAAGCGCTTGCGCTTGCCGACCGCATTGGGGCCAAACACACCTGGCTTACCCATCTGAGCCACGCCTTCCCTTCCCACGAAGCATTCTGCGACGATCTCCGCCGCCTGTGCGCCGAGCGTGGCATCCATTCCGACGTGCAGCCCGCTTTCGACGGCCTGACGGTCACGGCTCCGTAGCCAGCGAATCCTCCCGGGTGTCCTGAACGAATTCAACGGCGCTGTCCACCAGCAGCCAGATGGCGAGGGCTGCAAGGGCGAGGGTGATAAGATTTCCAATCATGACAACTCTGTTTTTGTTTCTGATGCAAAGATGAGAACCCATTGTGCCACAACACAGCACAATGGAATTTTTTCTTACAAAAGAGACCCCATCGGGACATTGCATTCCCGAAGAAATAGCTTAACTTTGAAGAACAGACAAGATCATATATCATGAGCACGCATTCTCCCAAGACCGAGCAAGACCGCCAATGGTTTCTCGATACCTTTGCTGCCGCATCGCAACTGGAATCCCGGCTGATTCCGGACGTCCTGGATGGAAAGGAAGGTCCCGCACGGAAGGCCTCATTCCCCGTCAAACTGACAGAAAAAAAGCTGGAAACGATCCTGAAACGGTTCTCCTGCACCGAGGAAACCTTGCTGGATACGGCATTCGGCCTGACGCTTTCCGTCTGGACCGGTGACACGAAAGCCTGTTTTACCGTCATCCCGGAAGACGGCCCGGAGCACCCGGTCTTCGTGGAATGGACTCCGGACCAAGCACTTCCGGAATTGCTGGAGATGGTGGGACGGCAGGTGGAAGATGCCCGGAATCATCAGGACTTCCCGTTCGCGGAGGTCGCCGTGGAATTGGAATTGGACCGGAGCATCCGATTCGGTGGTCCGAAGTGTCCCAAGGAGATTCCGGAAGGAGCCGATGCGGCCTTCTTCCGGAGCCCGGACGGAATAACTGTCCTGTTCCGGCCGGACCGGTATTCGGAAGGAATCCTGCAGCAGTTCACGGACAGCCTGTACGCCTGCATCGGATCGATGGAAAAGGCCGGCTCCGTCAGGGACCTGGCATTTGCCACGGACGGACAGCTGGCCGAAGTGGAGGGATTCAATCCGCCGCCCGTATCATTCGACACGGAACTGACGCTCATCGACCTTTTCAAGGAAAATGTCGCCCGTCATCCCGACCGGCCCGCTGTCGTCTACAAGGAAACCCTGCTGACCTATGCCCAGCTCGATGAACTCACGGACCGTCTCGCCGCCCATATCGCCGGCATCGTCAAGCCCGGTGGCGTGGTCTCCATCATCCTGAACCGCAACCATTACATGGTCGTCACCCCCCTGGCCGTCCTCAAGGCCGGGTGCACCTACCAGCCCCTTGACCCGTCCTATCCCTCTGAGCGCCTGACCTTTATGGTCCAGGATGCGAAAGCCGCCCTCCTGATTGCCGATCCCGGCCTGGAGGCGCTCATCACCGGTTATGAAGGGCCGGTCCTGCCGACCGGAGAGATCCCTCTCCTGCCGGAAGGAAAACCCAACGTGCCGGCCCCGAAGCCTGACGACCGCCATATCCTCCTGTACACCAGCGGCACCACCGGTGTCCCCAAGGGCGTACAGCTCAGCCACCGGAACATAGCCACCTTTGCCCGCTGCAGCGCCAAGTCCCTGGGCATCACGGCGGAATCCAACACCGCCGCCTACGCCAGTTTCGGATTCGACGCCTCAATGGGCGACATTTCCACCGCCCTCGTGTCCGGTGCTTCGCTGCATATCATCCCGGAGGAACTCCGGCTGGACCTTGCCGCCATGGACAGTTTCATCGCGCGCAACCACATCACCCACGTGATGATGACGACCCAGGTCGCCACCCAGTTCGCCCTGAACTATCCGGACAACCCGTCACTCAAAGTGCTGTATACCGGCGGCGAGAAACTGTCCAGTTTCGCCCCGCCCAAATACCGGCTTGTCAATGCTTACGGCCCGACCGAAACGACGGTTTATACTGTCAGCAAGGTCGTGCGCGAGCAGGAACCTGATGTCCCCATCGGCAAACCCCTTCCCGGCATCCGGGCCTATGTCGTCAGCAAGGGAGGCCAGCGCCTGCCGGCCGGTGCGGCCGGAGAGCTGCTGATCTCCGGGCTTCAGGTGGGCATGGGTTACCTGGGCAGACCGGACAAGACGGCGGAAGTATACGTGGAGAATCCCTATTGCGACGACCCCGCCTATCGGAAGATGTATCGCACCGGCGACATTGTCCGCTTTCGGGCCGACGGGGATATCCAGTACATCGGCCGCAAAGACATGCAGGTGAAAATCAGGGGCTTCCGCATCGAACTGAAAGAAGTTGAGAGCGTCATCCGGGAATTCCCCGGAATCAGCGATGCGACGGTCCAGGCCTTTGACGAAGAAGGCGAAGGGAACGGCAAGTTCCTCGCCGCCTACATCGTGGGCGATGCGCCCGTGGACATCGACGCCCTGAACGCTTTCATCCTGGAGCAGAAACCGCCCTACATGGTACCGGCCGTGACGATGCAGATCGACGCCATTCCGCTGAATGTCAACCAGAAAGTGGACCGCAAGGCCCTCCCGAAGCCGGAGAAGCCCAAACGAAAGGCGGCCGGATCCACGGAAGCCGCCCCCTTCAACGTCCTGGAACAGGAGCTGGCGGATATCATCCAGGAATCGGTCCATATAGATGGATTCGGACTCACCGAACCCCTCGCTTACTGCGGACTTACTTCCCTGTCGGCCCTCCGCCTCGCGACAGAACTGTACAAGAAATACGGGGTTTCCGTGGACATGCACACCTTTGCCAAGACCGCGACCCTCCAGAGTATCGAGAATGAGGTCCTGGCTTCCCTGCTCGCCGGAAAGCTTCCTGCGGAACAGCAGGCCGGAGCCGGTGAAGCCGGTCCCGTCCCGCTGACATTCCAGCAGAAGGGACTCTACTTCGAATGCATGAAGGCCCCGACCGAGACGGTCTACAACCTTCCCATGTGCTGGACACTGCCGGTGAATCTGGATCCGGAGAAGGTGCGCGACACTTTCCTGAAGGTAGTCAAGTGCCATCCGGTGCTACTGTCGCATTTCGAGATGGAAGGTGGCGAAGTGAAACTGGTACCTTCCGGAGAAGAGCCCGAAGTCGACATCAAAACCCTGACGGACAAGGATTTCGTCGCCTTCAAGGCCGATTTCCTGCAGCCGTTCAACCTTTCGGAGGGACCCCTTTTCCGCGCCTCCCTTGTCCGGACCGGGAAGGGACTCTTCCTCCTGACCGACTTCCACCACCTGGTGTTTGACGGCCGTTCACTCGATGTCTTCATGTCTGAATTCTGCGCTGCGATGGAAGGGACTGATCCGGCACCGGAATCCTATTCCTACTTTGATTACGCCGTAGACCAGAAGGCCTCTGAGGAGAGTCTCGAATTTGCGGAGGCAGAAGCCTTCTTCCGTGAACAGATGGCCGGGTGCGAAAACGCCAGCGCCATCCTGCCCGACCGGGAGAAAGGCGAAGGTGTCGGGAAAGTGGCGTCCCTGAAGCAGCCGCTGGATACGGATGTCACCAAGCGCTGCCTGGACCTGGGCATCTCCCCGGCCAGCTACTGCCTGGGAGCGGCCTATTTGGCGCTTGGAACCTTCTGCGGAAGCAAGAAAGTCTACATGTGCACGGTCAGCAACGGACGGTCGGACCTCCGTACCTCGGATTCCGTGGGTATGTTCGTCAACACCCTGGCCCTGGCCGGAAATACGGAGGAGGGCGACGTCGCCGAATTCCTCCGCACCACTGACAAGAACTTCTCCGAAGCGCGCTCGCACGAGTACTATCCTTTCGCCCGGGTCTCTTCCGACTTCAGTTTCCAGCCCCAGGTGATGCTCGCCTACCAGGTAGGCCTGCTGGAAGACTATAAAATCGACGGCAGCCCGCTCGCCAGCGAAGACCTGGCCAGCGACACGCCGATGTTCCCGGTAAGCATCTTTGTCCATGGGGTCGAAGGCCCTGAGTATCTGCTGTTCCAGTACGACGAGTCCCTCTACAGCCCCGAACTGATGCAGAGTTTCGCCGATACGATGATGAACTTCATCCGCCAGATGCTGGCAGACGGTCCCACATCAGCCCTCGCCCTTACCGACAAGAAGCAGGACACCCTGCTTGACGGGTTCAACAAGTGGACCCTGCCTGTGGACGGGAAGCAGACCATCGTCTCGCTGTTCCGCAGCCAGGCGGCGGCCACGCCGAAGGCCCCGGCCGTCCGCTTCAAGGACAAGGTCCTCACCTATGAGGAGCTGGATGCGGTGACCGACCGTCTCGCCGCCCATATCGCCTCTCTCGGGTTAGGCCGCGAAGACGTCGTTTCCGTCCTTATCGGCCGCAGCGAACTGATGGCCGTCGCCTCGCTGGGTGCCCTGAAGGCGGGTTGTGCCTATCAACCGCTGGACCCGTCCTATCCGCAGGAGCGCCTGAACTTCATGATCGGCGACGCCTCCGCGAAACTGCTGATTGCCGATGCGGAGTACCGTCCCCTCATCACCGAATACAAGGGCCCCGTCCTGGATACGTCCGACATCGGCAAGCTTCCGAAGGGAACGCTTCCCGAAGGTCCTCTCCCCGAGAGCCTGTTCATCCTGCTGTACACTTCCGGATCCACCGGCGTTCCCAAAGGCTGCATGCTGGAGCACCGCAACCTGGTGAATTTCTGCGCCTGGTACCGGAACTATTACGACCTGAAACCGGACAGCTGCGTGGCCGCCTATGCCAGCTACGGATTCGACGCCTGCATGATGGACATGTACCCGGCCCTCACGACCGGTGCCTGCGTGTGCATCATTCCGGAGGAAACCCGCCACGACATGTCCGACCTGGACCGCTTCATCACGGATAACGGTGTGACTCACAGCTTCATGACCACACAGGTGGCCGTGATGTTCGCGAAGAACTATCCCGCCAATCCTTCGCTCAAACATCTGTCGGCAGGCGGCGAGAAACTCGTTTCCATCGACCCGCCTTCCTATGCCTTCCACAACGGCTATGGTCCGACGGAGTGCACCATCTTCTCCACCATCTTCGACGTGGAGAAGAAGGAATCCAACATCCCCATCGGCCATCCGCTGGACAACCTGCGCCTGTATGTGACCGATCCGGGCAGCGGGCGGAGACTGCCCGCCGGTGCCGTGGGCGAGCTGTGGATTTCCGGTCCGCAGGTGAGCCGCGGTTACCTGAACCGGCCGGAAAAGACGGCGGAAACCTTCATTGCCAATCCGTTCGGGTCGGAATTCCCGTACGACCGCGCTTACCGGACCGGCGACATCGTCCGGTACCGGATGGACGGCAACATCGAGTTCGTGGGCCGGAATGACGGACAGGTCAAGATCCGCGGTTTCCGGGTGGAGACCAAGGAAGTCGAAGCCGTGATCCGGGAGTTCCCGGGCGTGACGGACGTGACGGTCCAGGCTTTCGACAATCCGGCCGGCGGCAAGTTCATCGCGGCCTACGTCGTCTGCGAAGGCGAACTGGATACCAAGGCCCTGTCCGAATTCATCCTGCAGCGCAAGCCGCCGTACATGGTGCCGGCCGCTTTCGCGAAACTGGACAAGATTCCGCTCAACGTGAACCAGAAAGTGGACCGCAAGGCCCTGCCGGCCCCGGTCATGAGTTCCAACGGGACCTACGTGGAGCCGGAAGGCCCTACCGAAAAAGCGCTCTGCGAGATCTTCGGGGAAATCCTGGGGATGGACCAGGTAAGCGCCACGGACAGTTTCTTCGACCTGGGAGGTTCATCCCTGATGGTCACCAGCGTGCTGGTAAGTGCCGAAAAACGCGGACTCAAGTTTTCCTACGGCGATGTGTTCAACCATCCTACCGCCCGCGCGCTGGCCGCTTTCCTTGGAGGGGGTACGGAGAAGACGGAAGACAAAGACGACGTTTACGGCTACGACTATTCAGCCATCGACAAAGTCCTTTCCGACAACACCCTGGAAGCATTCCAGGCTGGAAAGCCGCAGTCTCTCGGAAAGAATATCCTCCTGACCGGCGCAACCGGATTCCTGGGGATCCACGTGCTTCGGGAACTCATCGAGCAGACCGGGAAGGATACCGTGATCTGGTGTCTGCTCCGGGGAAAGGGTTCCATCACGGCAGAACGCCGTCTCTCCGAGATGCTGGTGTACTATTTCGAGAAGAATTACCGCCCGCTCATCGGCAAGCGGATCCGGCTCATCCAGGGAGACATTACGCAAGAAGGCATCTTCGATTCGATCATCACGTCCGGAACCCCCATCGACCTGGTCGTGAACTGCGCCGCGAACGTCAAGCATTTCTCCCAAGGGGACGATATCATGCAGGTCAATTACCGCGGCGTCCAGAACCTGGTCGGTTTCTGCCTGGCCTGCGGTGCCCGGCTGGTCCAGGTATCTACGGTCAGCGTAGGCGGCATGACCGAGGGAAGCGTGCCCCAGGTGATGGACGAGCGGACACTGTTCTTCGGACAGAACACGGACAACCAGTATGTCGTTTCCAAGTTCCTGGCGGAACGTCTCATCCTGGAAAAGGTCGCCAAGGGAAAACTGAACGCCAAGATCATCCGCGTGGGCAATCTCTCCCCGCGCGCCGAGGACGGAGAGTTCCAGATCAACTTCAATTCCAACGCCTCGATGGGACGGCTCAAGGCTTTCCGACTGCTGGGCGCCGCCCCCTATCCGATGCTGGAGACCCGCATGGAGTTCTCCCCCATCGACGAAACCGCCCGCGCCGTCGTACTCCTTGCCGGCACGCCCAGGAAAAACGTGGTATTCCACGTCCAGAACGACCACATGCTGCCGATGGACGACATCCTGTCCCGCTTGCACAAGGACGACGGGTCTCCGCTGGAATACGTGGAAGACGCGGAATTCGCAAAGCGGATGGATACCGCCAAGGAAGATCCCGGGATTTCCCGGATCCTGTCCAGCATCATTGCCTATACGCAGGCGGAAGGGCAGACACAATTCGTTGAGAATGAGGCGTCCAACCAATTCTCCATGCAGGTTCTCCACCGCCTGGGCTTCCGCTGGGACCAGACCTCCCGGGAATATGTGGACATGATCTTCGACATGCTCTCCTCGATGCGGTTCTTCGAAGAATAACGGTTCGTGTCCATAGGGACATCAGACAGGGGGATGGGCCTCCGAAAAAAAGTCGGCCCATCCCCCTGTCTGATGTCAAAAAAACCGGCCCGGTATGGGGTCGGTTTTTTTAGCGTGGAAAATACGTCCTAGAGCTTCGGGCCGGCCTTCACGAGGGCCTTGCCAGCGCGGTTGGATTCGTACTTGTGGAAGTTCTTGATGAAACGGCCGGCGAGGTCTTTCGCCTTCTCCTCCCACACGGCGGGATTCTCGTAGGTGTCGCGAGGATCCAGGATGCCGGTGTCCACACCTTCGAGCTGGGTAGGAACCTCGAAGTTGAAGTACGGGATCATCTTGGTCGGGGCCTTGTCGATGTTGCCGTTGAGGATGGCGTCGATGATGCCGCGGGTGTCACGGATGGAGATACGCTTGCCCGTGCCGTTCCAACCGGTGTTCACGAGGTAAGCCTTCGCACCGGACTTCTTCATCTTCTTCACGAGTTCCTCGGCGTACTTGGTCGGATGGAGCTCCAGGAAGGCCTGGCCGAAGCAGGCGGAGAAGGTCGGGGTGGGCTCGGTGATGCCACGCTCGGTACCGGCGAGTTTGGCCGTGAAGCCGGAGAGGAAGTAGTACTTCGTCTGCTCGGGGGTCAGGATGGAGACCGGAGGCAGCACGCCGAAAGCGTCGGCGGAAAGGAAGATCACCTGCTTAGCGGCGGGGCCGTGGCTGTCCGGACGGACAATCTTCTCGATGTGGTAGATCGGGTAGGACACGCGGGTGTTCTCGGTGACGGACTTGTCGTTGAAGTCGATCTTGCCGTTCTCGTCCACGGTGACATTCTCGAGGAGGGCGTCGCGGCGGATGGCGTTGTAGATGTCGGGTTCGGACTCCTTGTCCAGCTTGATGACCTTGGCGTAGCAACCGCCTTCGAAGTTGAAGACGCCCTTGTTGTCCCAGCCGTGCTCGTCGTCACCGATGAGGAGACGCTTCGGATCGGTGGAAAGGGTGGTCTTGCCGGTGCCGGAGAGACCGAAGAAGATGGCGGTGTTCTCACCGTTCAGGTCCGTGTTGGCGGAGCAGTGCATCGCGGCGATGCCCTTGAGCGGGAGGTAGTAGTTCATCATGGAGAACATACCCTTCTTCATCTCACCGCCGTACCAGGTGTTCAGGATCACCTGCTCGCGGGAAGTGACGTTGAAGGCGACGCAGGTATCGCTGCGGAGGCCGAGTTCCTTATAATTGTCAACCTTGGCCTTGGAAGCGCAGTACACCACGAAATCGGGCTCCTGGTCGAATTCCTTCTGGTTCTTCGGACGGATGAACATGTTGGTGACGAAGTGGGCCTGCCAGGCGACCTCCATGATGAAGCGGACCTTCATGCGGGTGTC
>JAFSJK010000003.1 GCA_017439305.1 Bacteroidales bacterium
ACTTTTTTGTTCGCGCGTTGAAATTGTCCCGCAGTGGACTCGGCGGGCGTCGCGAAGGCCGTCCAATTTCTTTTCTCGCGACGGGTATAATCGTCCGTCCTCTCGCGCAGGTGCCCGACGATTTTCAAGCCGAGTTCCTGTGCCTCGTCGCTCTCGCCGTGGTGCTTGCCGATCAGGGCGATCAGGCACTCCGCCAGGCCGATGAAGCCGATGGAGAGGGTTCCCTGGTTGATGACGGACTCGATGGAGTCGTTCTCGTCCAGCTTCTCGCTGCCCAGCCAGAGGCCGTTCATCAGGAGCGGGAACTGCTTCTTGAGGGCGGTCTTCTGGAAGTCGAAGCGCTCGTTCAGCTGCCGGGCGGCGATTTCGAGGGCCCAGTCCAGTTTCTGGAAGAACTTCTGGATCCGCAGGTTCTTGTCCTGCTCCTCCTGCATGGCCTCGATGCCCAGCTTCACGATGTTGATCGTGGTGAAGGAGAGGTTGCCGCGGCCGATGGAGGTCTTGGGGCCGAACTTGTTGCCGTACACGCGGGTGCGGCAGCCCATCGTGGCGACCTCGTGCTCGAAGCGACGGGGATCGTCCGCTTTCCAGGCGTCGTCCTGGTTGTAGGTGGCATCCAGGTTCAGGAAGTTCGGGAAGAACCGGCGGGCGCTCACCTTGCAGGCGAAGCGGTACAGGTCGTAGTTGCGGTCGCCCGGAAGGTAGCTGACACCTCTCTTCTTCTTCCAGATCTGGATCGGGAAGATGGCGGTGGAACCGTTGCCCACGCCCTCATAGGTGGTGTTCAGGATCTCGCGGATGATGCAGCGGCCTTCCGCGGAAGTGTCCGTACCGTAGTTGATGGAGGAGAAAACGACCTGGTTGCCGCCGCGGCTGTGGATGGTGTTCATGTTGTGCACGAACGCCTCCATGGCCTGGTGAACACGGCCCACAGTCTGGTTGATGGCGTGCTGGAGCGCGCGGTCGCGGCCCTGCAGGCCGATGAGGTCATGCTTGAGATAGTCGTCGATCTCCGCTTTCTTGAGCTCGCTGTAGTCGGTGTTGAACAGGTCGCTGACCTGGTCCACCTCCTCCTCGAAGGTCTTGCGGACGAACGGGGCCAGATAGAAGTCGAACGCCGGGATGGCCTGGCCGCCATGCATCTCGTTCTGCACTGTCTCCATGGAGATACAGGCAAGGACGGAGGCCGTCTCGATGCGCTTGGCCGGACGGGACTCGCCGTGGCCGGCCTTCAGGCCGTACTCCAGGATCTTGTCCAGGGGGTGCTGGATGCAGGTGAGGGACTTCGTGGGATAGTAGTCCTTGTCGTGGATGTGGATGTAGTTCTTGGCGACCGCCTCGCGGACCGGGTCGGACAGCAGGCACTCGTCCACATAGCTCTTCGTAGCCTCGGAGGCGAACTTCATCATCATGCCCGCCGGCGTGTCGGCGTTCATGTTGGCGTTCTCCCGGGTGATGTCGTTCACCTGGGCGTCGATGATGGTCTGGAAAATCTCGTTGGTCTTCGCCTTGCGGGCCATGTTCCGCTTGTTGCGGTAGCGGATGTACTCCTTCGCCACTTCCTGGCGGGGGCTGTTCATCAGCTGGTTTTCGACGACATCCTGGATTTCCTCCACGGTCATCTCCTCCTTCTCGAGGGTGGAGATTGCGTGGGCGATCTGGGCTGCGAGGACGATATCCTCGCCGTTCTCGGTCACGTCCATCGCCTTGAGGATGGCGGCGACGATCTTCTGGTTGTTGAAATCAACGCGTCTTCCGTCGCGTTTCAGTACACGCTTTACCATAGTGATAGTGTCAGTTGTCGGCAGCGCCGGCGCCCCTTTCAGCGAGCCGGATGCCTCAGGTTTATGTTTCTTAAATTACGTTTCGGTCAGGGTTCTGGTGTGGGGGCCAGAACTGCAAGGACAAAGATAAGTCATTCCCTGCAAATATCTTCCGATTCTCCCGGAAAAAGTTATTAACAAAAGCTTTAAAAAGCTGTTAATTCACTTATAATGAGCTATTTATCGAAACGTATAATTTAGAATTGTTCAAATTATGAACTTTGTTGTTACTTCCGGGACGGAGTTTTCAACAAGCCGCGGAAGAACCTATTTCAGCCACTTTTCCGGGTCCTGCGGCGTCCGCTCCTTCCAGAGCTGGAAATGGAGCTGGTCCTCGCCGGAAATGGTGTCCACGACCCCGAGGGCCTGGCCGGTCTTCACCTTGTCGCCCGCCTTGACGGAGACGGATTTCAGCTTGCAATAGAAGGTGAAATAGGAACCGTGCTGGACCAGGACGCACTGGTTGTATCCGGGGATAACGACGATCTGGGCAACGGTCCCGTCAAAGACGGCCCGGGCCTGGGAACCCCGCGCGACGGCGAGGGTGACACCGTTGTTGAACGGCAGCTTCACGTTCTTGTAGACGGGATGGTAATGCTGGCCGTAGGATTCCACGACCGTCCCCTCGACGGGCCAGGGCAGCCGGCCGCGGTTGGATGCGAAATTCTTGGACAGCGCCTCGTCCACCGTCGTGGACGTGCTCTTGCCGCCCGACGGTGCGGCTTTCCCGGTTTCCGCGGATTTCTTGTTGTTCTTGGCCGTCGCCTTGCGGATGATTTCAGCAATCTCCCGGTTCAAGGCCTCTACTTCACGGTTCTTCTTCTGGAGCTCCTGCTGATATTTCTTCCGGTCCTTCTGCAACTGGGCGACGAGCCCGGCCGATTCACTTTCCTCGCCGCGGAGACTTTCCACGTCGGACTGCCGCTGCGACCGGAGCACTTCCGCATCCGACCGCAGGGAGGCCAGGCGCTGTTTCTCCACTTCCAGGGAGGCCTGGGTCTCCTGGATGCGCTCCGCCTGGGCCGACATTTCCTTGGAAAAACCGCGCAGGTAGCCGAACCGGCGGACGGCCTGTCCCAGGTTCTCGCTGGCCAGGATATACATGTACCAGATCCGGCTGTCGCGGTTCTTGTAGGCGCTCCGGACCAGACGGTCATAATAGAGGGCCAGCGTGTCGTGACGGGCTTGCAGGCGGTCGATTTCCTGCTGACGGACCCGCATGGAATCGTCCAGGGCGCGGATTTCCCGGTCGCTTTCGGCAATCAGCTCCTGCCGCGCGGCAATCTTCCGGCGGACCAGTTCCAGGTCCGTCAGGGCCCGGTTGCTGGAACGGGAGTTATCCTTGAGGCGACGGTTGATCTCCGCGATCTCTTTCTCCAGTTTCGCCTTCCGGCTCTCCTGGGAACGGGTGTCCTGCGCCGATGCCGCCGTTGCAGCCAACAGCAGAAGCAGGACGATATGAAGGACTCTCCTCATTTTCCGATGGCTTTCAGCCGCTCGGCGACCCGGGCGTCCAGGTCGGGGACCTCGCCTTCCGTATTCTTGGCCTTGGCCTGGCCCCAATAGACCTGGGCCAGGTCGTACTCACCGAGGGCGTAGAGGACCTCGGCGTAATGGTCCAGCATCACGGCGCTGTCCTTGCCGCCGTACAGCATGGCATGCTTGAAGAAAGGCTTCGCTTCCAGGTCCTTCCCCATCAGGTGCAGGATCCAGGCGAACGTGTCCAGGTAGGTGGCGTTATCCGGCTCCGCCTCCACCGTTTTCTTGGACATCGTGTAGGCCTTCTTGAGCTTCTTGCCCTCTTCGCTCAGGTAATAGGCGTAATTGTTCAGGACCGGCGCATAATTAGGATCCATCTTGAGGACCTTGTCATAGGCCTTGTAGGCCGACTTGGAATCCCCCTTCAAGTGATACATGTCCCCGATCTGGGCCCAGGAGCTCTTCACGAGTTCCGTATTCTTCGGCTCGCGTGCGGCCATGTACCGGCAATTTTTGATGATGGAATCGTAATCCTTGAGATTATAGTCCGCCAGGTTCAGGTACTCCATGAAGCCCAGTTCCTGGAAACGGTTGAAAGCGTCGATGCTGCGGTCCCGCACCTCTTCCCACCGCTCCGCCATCATCAGGATCTGGATGCAGCTGGCGGTCTGGGTCAGGCTGGAGGGATACAGGTCGGCCGACGTGCGGAAGCAGTCGATGCCCTGGTCCAGGCGTCCCGTGGCGTAGTAATAGCCACCGGCTGTGGAGAGGACCGTACTGTCGGAAGGATGCCGCTGACGCAGGTGATCCACCATCGCATCGAACCCGTCCCGGTGCAGCGTGATCAGTTTCGGGTCCAAGCTGCGCGTCAGGTTGGCCACGTACATTCCCTTGGCCTCCACAGGCACGTTGTCATTGTCGATGAAACTGTCGATGACAGCGAAATACTCGGGATAACGGCGCGTCGTACGGTAGACCTCGGACTTTCCGAGCAGCGCAGGGACATAGTCTCCCTGGGTCTGGAGCGCCTCCTCGTAGCAGGCGAGGGCCAGGGAGTCGTTGTATTCGGAAAGGTAATAGTCCCCCATCATCGAAAGGACGGAAGGAGAGGTGAAGCGGTCGTTGAAATCCTCCAGGGCGGCGATGGCTTCCTCACCCCGGCCCAGCTGGCGGAGAATGTCATACCGGGTGCGGGCGATCTGCTCGCCGGGTCCCGAGAGCTTTTCAATGTCGTCCAGGGCCTTGAGCGCCTCGTCGAACTTCTCCTGCCGGAGATACAGGTTCAAGAGGTCGTACTGGACCTCGGTCTTGTCGGGAAACTCCGAAAGGATGCTTTCAAGCATCTGGACGACCATCTCTTCCTCGCCCATCGCGCGGTAAAGGTCGGCCAGGCGCCGCTTGTACCAATAATTGTGGGGATCCAGTTCCACCGCCTTCCGCAGGTGGGTCACGGCGGCGTCGGCATGGTCCAGCATCGCCTCGCTCAGTCCCAGGTAATACTGGACGGCATCGTTGTCAGGAGAGGCCTTGGACAGGGTCTGCAGCAGGGTACGGGCTTCGGCGTAGGAACGGTTATTATAGAGGGCGACGGCGTCTACCAGCTGGTTTTCAACTCTTTGTGCGGAGGCGAAAAGGGCCGGCAGAAGCAGCAGCCCCACAAGGATGATCCTTCTCATCATGCTCATTTGCTTTGCAATCTTCTCCATGTCCGTTTACAAAAATAATACAAAATCACGGAATTTTTACGAAATTTGTGTTGATGAACTTTTTTCCAGGGCGGATGAAACATTTCTTCGGCAAATTGCATCTAATATCCTGGACGACATCGGATGACCCCCCTGCGGGTGGCAGTGCCCTGGAACGACTGGTCCCGGCCTGCCGGAGCGGAGACAGGACCGCGCAGAAACGCCTGTTCGACGCGCTCGCACCCAAGATGATGGCACTCTGCCTCCGCTACGTCGGAGACCGGCCCACGGCCGAGGACGTGCTTCAGGAGGGATTCATTTCGTTGTTTTCCAGGCTGGACAGCTATTCGGGGGCGGGATCCTTCGAAGGCTGGGCCCGCAGGATCTTTGTCAACACTGCCCTGATGCATCTCCGCAAGACCGATGCCCTCAAACTCAGCGACGACATCGGCGAAGCCCGCGGCCTCTTCTCGGAGGAGGCGACCCCGGTCCAGAAAATCGGCTACCGGGAACTGACGGGCCTGATTGCGAAACTGCCTCCCGACGCCCGGACCATTTTCAACATGTTTGTCATCGAAGGCTATTCGCACAAGGAAATCGCGCAGACGCTGGGCCTCAACGAGGCCACGACGCGTTCCAAGCTCCAACGGGCAAGGGTCAGGCTGCAGGAAATGATCAAAGGACTTGAAAAATGAAAGAGAACGAGTTTGACATATATGTAAGGAACCTGATGGACGGGGCGGAGGAATCCGTTTCCCCGGACGTGTGGAAAGGGGTGGAAGCCGGTCTGGACCGTGCCGCCCGGAAGCGTGTGGTTCCTGTTTGGGTCTGGCGGAGCCTGGCGGGAGCCGGTATCGCCGCCGCCGTGGCAGCCGCCGTCGTGCTCCTGACTCCCGGTAAGAACCTTTCTAACCAACCAACCATACAACCCGTCGCCCAGGCGACAGACGACGAACCTCTTCCGGCCGAAACCGGGCCGGAAGAGGGACCCGTCATCCCCATGGCGCAGCAAGTCACCCGGCTGAAGGGACGCAGCGCCTATGTGCCTGAAAGCGAGACCCCTATCATCGCCTCCCCGGAAGAGATCCTGACGACCGAAGCCGTCGTCGACGAGCCGGAACGCAAGCCGGACGCCATCATCGGCCTTCCCAAGCAGCATACGGAAGCCTCCTTCACCTCCGACGAGGAAGCTTTCCGGCAGCTTGCCTTTGAAGAGCACAAGATCCGCCAGCGCGGTCATTTCTCGATGAGCGTCCTGGGGGACATCCAGTCCAACATGCGTCCGGACAGCCCGGGCGCCAAGACCCGCCGGGCACCCGGCTTCTTCGTGATGCCCGCCCCCACCCAGACCGGTATCTACCGCGAGGGGAACGAGTACAGCTTCGGCCTGCCGGTCTCCGGCGGCCTGAGCCTCCGCTATGACTTCAACCAGCGCTGGGGCCTCGGCACCGGCGTCGTGTATACGAATCTCAGCCGCTCCTTCCTGGGCGACTACCACGTGGTCGAGAACGGCGCATTCACGAAGCAGCTCTTCGACACCGACATCACCAACCAGCAGCACTACATAGGTGTTCCGCTGAACCTGTATTTCAACATCGTCAACACCGGCAACTGGAACTTCCACGTGATGACCGGCGGTACGGCCGAAATGCTGGTGGACAACCATTTTCTCATCCACGACAGCGAGGGTGACATCCACCTCCACCAGAAAGTGGACCGTCCCCAGTTCTCCGTGGGCGTGGGTGTTGGCGTCGAGTTCAAGTTCACGCCGAACGTGGGCATCTACTTCGATCCCACGCTCCGTTACTACTTCGACAACGGCCAGCCGCGCTCCATCCGGACCATCCAACCGCTCCGCATGGACTTCGAAGCAGGCCTCCGCTTCTCGCTGGGACAGTAAAAAACGTTAATTTTACCCCTGAAACAACACAAGTTATCAACAGCTTGTGTTGTTTTTTCGTTTCCGTCCCTACCTTGGCGGAAAAAAGCCATGCGAAAACCTGCCTTCTTTCTGCTTTGTTTCCTCCTGTCATCCTGCATCCGGGACGTGCTCTTCCCTGGGACGCCCCGGTTTTCCCACGAAAACGTCCGGCCGGGCCACGGGGCCGACAGTACGGACGTCATCCCGCCCGGGCCCCACGTCTATCTGACCGCCGTCCGTTTCCCGGACGGATTCGCCTGGGAGGAAGACACCTGTGCCGTGGACGGACCGGTCTGGATCGACCTGTACCGGGACGGCAAACTCGTCCGGAGCATTCCGGCAGGCTCCGCCATCCACGCCGACATGCACCGGTTCCGGAACGGCCATCTGTACACCGACTTTTCCTCAGGAGAAGAAACGGTCGTCTGCCAGGACGGACTCGAACTGTTCCGGTTCCCCGGCCGGGAAGCCCTCCGGGGGTTCCTGGTCCGGGAGGACGGCATCCACACCCTGGGCCAGGACCGAGACGGGAACGGATTCACCTACCGGATTGACGGGAGGACCGTTTTCCGGAGCGAGGCGGGCATTGTCTGCGGCGACCCCTGTACTCCGGGACGGTTGGGCGGAGCCTTTACGGAAGAGGAGGAATGGGTGTTCTATGCTTACGGGGTCAACGTGGACGGAGGAACGGAATACAACATCCTCCGGAACGGAGAGCAGTACAAAGTCCTTCCGAAAGGGTCAGGAGGAACCATCCTGGACATCCAGGTCATCCGTGACAAAGTCTACCGGATCCGGAACAAAACCCGGGTGACCGTTCTTGAATCCGACGACGGAACTGCCACGCTTCCGGTTCAAGGGAGGGAAACGCTGGTCCGGGGACGTATTGTCCCGCTAAAAGAAGACGTGCTGGTCCTGGGGGCCGTCACATCCACGGACGGAACCCGGCGCTGTTTCCTGTTTTCGGAAAAAGGGAATACCTGTCCGACGGACGGGAAGACCGAGATCTCCGAACTGCTGGCCGACGGGAACGTGGCCGCCTGGCTGACGGTCGATGCCGGAGGCCGGCCGGCCCGGCTGGAGCGCAGCGACGGGAAAGGGAAGCCGCTTCCGGGGGATGTCCGGTTGATTTCCGGCCATTGTCTGCTGCTCCGGGAGGGACGCGCCTACCTGGCCCTGACCGGCCGGAACGGGAAAGCCAACCGCCTGTGGGTGGACGGGGAGGAGACGGAGATCCCGTTCAACGGCTATTTCACTTCCGTAACGGTGGAATAATTGCTATCTTTGCGGCATGATCACCCGCCCGAACGTCAAACTCAACCTCGGCCTCCACGTACTCCGCCGCCGCCCGGACGGCTATCACGACCTGGAGACCCTCTTCCTGCCCTGTCCGGCGTACCACGATACGCTGGAAATCATCACCGGCGATGATTTCAGCCGGATTTCCGCCCGGCTGCAGACCGAATATTCCGCAGGACAGGTGGCGCAGGGCATCTCCCCTGACGGCAAACTGATGGTGACCCTCGCGCGGAAGGAAGGGGTGGACTGGAATCCGATGGACGACCTGACAGCCCGGGCTTATTTCCTGCTGGCGGAGCGGCACAAGCTGCCCCCGATGAAAATCTATCTGGAAAAGACCTCGCCCGTCGGGGCGGGACTCGGCGGCGGATCGGCCGACGCGGCCTTCGCCCTCCGGATGATGGCGGAACTCGCCGGACTGGACCTTCCGGACAGGGAACTCGCCGCACTCGCCGCCCGCCTGGGAAGCGACTGCGCCTTTTTCATCTACAACCGGCCGATGCTCGGCACCGGGCGGGGTGAAATCCTCGAGCCCCTGGATGTAAACCTGTCCGATTACCGGCTGGAAGTAACGGTTCCGGAGGGGATCGCCGTTTCCACGGCCGATGCCTACCGGGGCATCGTTCCCCGGCAGCCGGCCTGCCCGCTCCGCGAAGTTCTCGCCCGTCCGGTCGAATCGTGGAAGGAACTTCTCGTGAACGATTTCGAGACGACGGTCTTCGCCAAATACCCCAGACTGGCGGAAATCAAGCAGTCCCTCTATGACGGAGGCGCCGTCTATGCCTCGATGTCCGGAAGCGGATCGGCGCTCTACGCCCTTTATCGATAAAAAAATCACAAACGGCTTTCCAGATTACCGGAAGGCCGTTTTTCGTCATTCTGATAAGAGAAAGCAAGAAATAATTCCGCCACATTTTGCGGTTTCTTGTGCTCCGCGGGGCCGTTTTTCCGTAGGTTTGCCGAAAAACGGTCATGCTGGTTTCTATACACGGAGCGAAATGCGTCGGAATCGAAGCGGTTCCGGTGACGGTGGAGGTGGACATCACCCTGGGCATCGGAATCCACCTGGTAGGACTCGCCGACGCGGCGGTGAAGGAAAGCCTCCTCAGGACGGTGACCGCCCTGCAGGCCAAAGGGTTCCGCATTCCCGGAAAGAAAATCGTCATCAACCTGGCTCCCGCAGACCTGCACAAGCAGGGCAGCGGCTATGACCTCCCCATCGCCCTGGGCATCATCGCCGCTTCCGGACAACGGGAGCTGCCGGGGCTGGACAAGTATCTGATCATGGGAGAATTGGGACTGGACGGAAGCATCCGCTACGTGGCGGGGACGCTGCCCATGGTGGAGTCGGCGGTCCGCCGCGGCTTCAGGGGCGCCATCCTTCCGGAACGGTCCGCCCTGGAGGCGGTTGATTTCCAGGATACTTTGGTCTACGGCGTCCGTACCCTGGATGACGTGCTCCGCATCCTGGAAGAAAAGGAAGACCCGTCAGACCTGCTCATCTGGAACACCGAATGCTATGCCACGGCCTTGCGCGAAGAGCGGGAGCGGCCTGTCACGGCCGATTACATGGACTTTGCCGACATCCTGGGCCAGGAAAACGCGAAAAGGGCCGTGGAGATTGCGGCGGCAGGCGCGCACAACCTGATTTTCATCGGCAGCCCGGGCAGCGGGAAAAGCTCCATGGCGAAGGCGGTGGCGGGCATCCTGCCCCCGATGACCCAGGAAGAATCGGCCGTGACCTCCAAAATCTGGTCGGTCGCTGGCAAGGCGACGGGCCATCTGGGCCTGATGCGGCAGCGCCCCTTCCGCGCTCCGCACATCTCAGCATCCAAAGCGGCCATCCTGGGCGGCGGCAGCGGGGAAAACATTATGCCCGGGGAAGTGAGCCTGGCATCGGGAGGCGTCCTCTTTGCCGATGAATTCTGCGAGGCGCCCAAATCCACCCTGGAAGCCCTCCGGGGCCCGCTGGAAGACCGGAAAGTTACCATCTCCCGGCTCAAGGCGAAAATCGTCTATCCCGCCTCCTTCATGCTCATCGCCGCCTCCAACCCCTGCCCTTGCGGCTACTATGGCGAAGGCGACCGCTGTACCTGCACCGTCGGAGCACGTGCCGCCTATCTTGCGAAGCTGAGTGGCCCCGTAATGGACAGAATTGACCTGCAGGCCTGGATCAAACCGGTGCCCACCTCGGTCCTCGTCGAAGGACGCAAAGGAGAGCCGTCCGCCGCCATCGCGGAACGGGTCCGGAAGGCACGCGACATCCAGCGGGCGCGATTCCGGGGAACGGGCATCTTCACCAACGCGGAAATGTCCTCGAAGCAGCTGGAACGCTTCTGTCCCCTTTCCGCCGACTGCAAGGCCACCCTGGAGAAGCTGATCGACCGCCTGGGTCTGTCCGCCCGGGCCTATACCCGCATCATCAAGATTGCCCGGACCATCGCCGATCTCGCCGGCCTTCCCGATATCCTCCCCGCCCATCTCCTCGAAGCCGCCGGCTACCGCTTCCTGGACCGGCGGAACATTCTGGATTTATAAATAATGATTATCTTTGTATGCCTACGATTTTTATTGTTTTCGGGTTTTGCTTCAAGTTCTATTCAAACGACCACGAACCGGTCCATATCCATGTGACAAAAGATGGACATGAAGCGAAATTCAATTTGGAGCCAGCCGTTGGACTGCTGGTCAACCGAGGATTTAAAAAACATGAATTGACCATCATCACAGGAATCATCGAAGAGAATTCGGAGATCCTCATCGAACGATGGAATGAGTATTTTAAGGGAAAGCAAAATGCCGCATCTGATTGATAAGGTCTGGACCGACGATGAACGGGTCTATGCCCAGACAAAGGACGGGCTGGTCGCCAGTTATGCCTTCTCCCAATGGGAAAGGCTCAAGAACGCCTCCAAAGAGCAAAGGAATGACTTCCATCTGTCCTACGAGGGAATCCATTGGCCCCAACTCGATGAAGACCTGTCTTTTGAAGGCATGTTCCACGACGCCGGCCTCTGTGGCATTACTCCGTCGGAGGACTCCGTTTGCTATTTTCCGGAAAAACAGCTGCACCAAATCCACATCCGTGACCTGCAGGACCTGGACCGGGCCGCAGGGGAATTCCTCGAGTCCATCGGGGACAACCGGCTCATCGCTTTCTATGCGCCGATGGGTGCGGGCAAGACGACCTTCACGACCGCGGTCTGCAAGCGGCTCGGCGTCAGCGAGGACGCCGTCAGCTCCCCCACCTTCGCCATTGTCAACGAATACCGCACCGGCTCGGGAGAGCCGATGTATCATTTTGATTTCTACCGGATTGAAAGGCTCGAAGAGGCCTACGACATCGGCCTCTACGACTATCTGGACAGCGGTTTCCTCTGCCTCATGGAATGGCCCGAGAACATCGAGGACCTTCTCCCCGAAGAGACCCTGAAGGTCCATATCCAGGTCAACCCCGACAACAGCCGGACGCTTTCCTGGGAGGATGGGAGGCAGTGACCTCCAGAATCTGTGCCACCCTCGGCACATAAGAGGGAGGGGCCCATTTATGGGAGGGGTCGCGGAGCGACGATTCTGGAGGTCACTGCCTCCCGTCCTCCTATAGATTCCGAGGTATTACCTCCAGACGCTCCTGATAGATTTTCTTCAGGCGCGCGACGGCGTCGGGGAAGGACATTTTCTCGTCGCCGTTGATGATCTCGCCGCCGTTCATGGAGGCGTCTCCGGCCGGATTCCACATCGCAAAGTTCAGCTGGGCGGAGGCGGTGAGGCGACGTTCGCTTTCGTCGATGAAGTCCGGGATGGTCTGCAGCTGCGGCAGAAGTTCCTCGAACCTGGCCTTCAGCCGGGCCTTGAACTCCGGGTCCTTCATCAGCCGTTCATACCAGATGGCCTTTCCGTTGATGAGCCCCGTCCGGGCTTGGGGTGAAGTGTTGTAGGAGAGGACGCCCCAGTCGAAGTCCCAGCACGGGCCGGCGACGAGTTTTCCGCCCCGGTCCTTGTGCATGAACACGCTGCCCGGGTTGCCCAGCTCGTGGTTGCCCATCACTTCGAAAACAATCCAGTAATCGATGAAGGAGTCCTCGTCCAAGTAGGCCCTCCAGCCCTTCTCCGGATCCTGGAAATCAGCCCCATACAAGGCGTTGGCCGCCTCAGAGACGTATTTCTTGATATAGGTGAGCTGCTGCGTGGTCAGGTCGTCCTCATCGGGATACTTGACCCCGAAGGGGATGCCGTTTCCCCATTGGCCGTTATGCCCATGCGGGTCGGTCCACTGGTATTTGTTGTCGTAATGGAAGTCCAGCTCCAGCAGATAGCCGCCCGTAACGGCGTTGCCGGCATTGTCCTGCGGCGTCATCTCAGTGATGTCCACCCGGTCATTGTCCACCCGGACCTGCTCTATCAGCAGATAGGAGCCCTGGTGCTTCCCGTTCAGGACCAGTTCCACCGGCACGCAGCCGGGCGTCCAGTCGAGCGAAGTCATCGACGCCACCTTCATCGACACGAGATTCCGCATCAGGGTGCGGTCCATGAAATTGGCCAGCAGCACCCACCGTTTGTGCTTGGGCATCCCAAAGATGGACTGCTTCTCATCCAGCTTGATGAGATAGGGCTTCTTGGGCCATTCCCAGGTCGTGTTGCCGCGGCCGCGGATCTGGCAGGCGGCCGGATCCAGTCCGGGCAGTCCTTCCGCGCCGCGGATCCGGATTTCCGCCGGAACGAAATCGGTCTTGGATTTCACCGCCTGGCCGTTCTGCGTCTGGACATAGACGACGGGAAGGCCGGTCTTGACCGTTCCGGCCGGATCATTCTCCGAAAGGATCCGGATGGCGGGAGACTGCACATAATACTCGTTTCCTGAGGATGGATTCCGCTGGACGACGGCGATATGGACGTCCCGCTCATAGCTTTCGCCCAGTCCGGCATCCTGGATGACGGCCCGGTACGAGCCCTTCACCTCCCCGGGGGTGATTCCTTTGACAAAGAATTCGACCGGCTCTTTTCCGCCAGCGAGCAGAAGTTTGATTTCGCCCACGGGCGCATCCTTGTCTTCCACCCAGAACGGGATGTCGGCACTTTCCCCGAAAGGAAGGACCAGCGAGGTAGCCCCTACGCCGACAGAACGCACGACCGGATCGTTTCCGGCAGGATTCTCCTTCTCGGAACAGGCCAGGCAGACGAGGGCGGCCAGGACAACTGCGCGCAGGGACTTTCTCATCGGGTTTTACTCTTTCCAGGTCAATGAAACCAGGCTCTTCGCAGGCAACCGGGCAGGGACGGAATACTTGTCCGTCACGAAGTTGATCCGGACTTCCTCGCTCCCTTCATTCAGGGCGATGACGGCGTATGAACCGTCCGGATTCCGGTACCATTGATACGTTACCTTGTCAACCTTATAGCCTTCCGTTCCCAACCGGACGGCGCCCGGTGCAAGGACCTTCGAGCAGTGGGCCACGTTGAAATAGTGGGAATTCCGCGTCACCCCCTTCAGGGAATGGTCCTTGGCCGACAGGGTCAGCGCACCGAAACAGGTGCCGCACCCGCCGGGACGGAAAGGCTTGTTGTCACTGTCCAGCATCAGGTTCCACAGGGTGACCCCCTTTCCGAAACGGCCCAGGGTTCCCAGGAAAATGTCCCGGAAGTCGTTGATCAGGCAACTCCCATACTGGTAGCTCCAGGAGCCGATGGAGGCTTCTGTGAAGAAGATATCCTTGTCGGGAAAACGGGAATGCACCCGGTCCAGGGTGGTCACGCTGCCGCCATAGTTGTGCCAGGCGGAACCGGCGACATATTTGGCGGCATCGGGATCCTCCAGGATATGGAGCGGATAATCCGCCTCGGCGGAGATGTTGTCGAAGTTGTAGTTGTGGTCGAACAGGAGGATCTTCGTCCGGAGACCGGCCGCTTCGAACGCCGGTCCCACCGCTTCCTTGATGAAGTCGCGCTGCTCCTTCCAGCCCATGTACAGGGACATCGAGTTGCCCCGGTTCAGCGGCTCATTCTGCAGGGTCACCGCGTAAATGGGATACCCGCGGGACTCCATCTCCCGGATCCAACGGACGAAATAATCCGCATAGTCCTTGTAATACAGCGGATTGAGCCGGCCGCCGGTCCATTCGTCATAGGGAGTTTTCAAGTCGTCCGCCACCTTCATCCAGCGGGGACAACTCCACGGGGAACCGATGAAACGGACCTGGGGATTGATCTTCACGATCTCGTCCAGGACCGGGAAGAGCCACTCCTCGTCCAGCGGATGGACGGCGAAATTCTCCATCCCGGCCTCGTCGCACCAGGTATATTCGTCCATCGAGAAATCGGAACCGCCGATGCAGATCCGGGCCATGGAAGACCCGATCCCCTTCTCCTTGCTGAAAATCTCCTCCAGGAGGGCCGTCCGGTCCTCCTTCGGCATCAGCAGCAGGTTGTAGCAGCTGGCATGGGTAATGGCGAATCCGAATCCGTCCACGCTCTGGTAGGTTTCGCCGTTCAGCGTCGCCTTGTAGAAAACGGCATCGGAAGGCTGCCCGAGCCTGACCTTACCTTCTTCCATCTGCTTTCCGAATACATCGGTTACATAAACCGTCGCAGCGGGGCCTTCCGGTTCCGGTGCAGGCGGGACAGGATCGGTGCCGGATTCGTGACAGGAACAGGAAATCACTGCCGCAAGGACGGAAAGGAAAAAGGGATGGTATCTCATACTTACTTCACTTTGAATGCAACCGGCGTGCCGGAGGCGCTGTCGCCGGCCACCCAGAGCTGGAATTCACCCGGCTCCACTTTCTTCACGCCGTCCAGGCCCACGAAAGCGAGGTCCTGTACCGGAATGCCGGCCGTCAGAGTCCGGCTTTCGCCCGGTTCCAGCGTAACACGCTCGAAATGTTTCAGTTCCTTCACCGGACGGGTGATGGAGCCGACCAGGTCCCGGACGTAGACCTGCACGACCTCCGTACCGGCGCGGGTGCCGGTATTGGAAAGCGTGAAAGAGACCGTCACGGTTCCGTCCGTCGCATACGTCTCCCGATCCAGGGTGATGTCGGAATAGGCGAAAGTCGTGTAACTGAGACCGTAACCGAAGGGGAACAGCGGATAGGCGCCATAGTCCAGATAATAGGACGTGTTGCCCAGCGACGTCTGACCGGCCTCCAAGGGAATGTCCTCGAGCAGGGTTTCCCCGTTATAGGGACGGCCCGTCATGTTGTGGCTGTAATAGAGCGGCGCCTGTCCCACCGTGCGGAGGAACGTTACCGGCGTCTTGCCGGAAGGGACAGCATCACCGAACAGCAGGTTCGTGAGTGCCGGGCCGCCCATCGTTCCGGGATGGAACGCATAAAGAAGGGCGGCACAATTGGGAAGGTCGCGCTCGATGGTCAGCGGACGGCCCGCCATCACGGTTGCCACCACCGGCTTGCCGGTCGCCTTCAGGGCAGCGAGCAGTTCGCTCTGGGAACCCTGCAGGTTCAGGTCGGCAAGGGAATGGGCCTCTCCGGAAAGGATGGCCTCCTCACCGAGGAAGACGAGGACGGCATCGGCACGACGCGCGGCCGCAACCACATCGTCGAAACGATTCCGCCGTTCCCGGCTGTAGGCGAGACCCGGAACATAATTGACCTTGCCCGGGAAACGTTCCTGCAGGGCACGCAGCGGAGTAACGGTATGGCTTGCCTCTCCGTCGAATGCCCAAGTACCGAGCTGGTCGTGCGGCGCATCGGCCAGCGGGCCCGTTACCAGGATGTTCCGGACGGAGGCAGGATTCAGCGGGAGAACGCCGTCATTCTTGAGCAGGATGGCGGATTCTTCCGCGGTCTTCCGCGCCGCCTCCAGATGCGCAGGCGTGTACTGGACAGCCTTGCCGGCCTCCACGTCCACGTAAGGGTTCTCGAACAGGCCCAGCAGGATCTTCACCCGCAGGATGTTGCGGACAGCCTCGTCGATGTCCGATTCCTTCACGGCACCGCTGCGGACCAGTTCCTCCAGGTGGGACAGATAGCCATAGGTCATCATGTCCATATCGACACCGGCCTCCAGGGCCTTCCGGGCCACATCCTTCCGGTTCTCGCCGAAGCCGTGGTTGATCATCTCGCCCATGGAATTCCAGTCGGTGACCACCAGGCCGTCGAAGCCCCATTCTCCCCGGAGGACATCCTTCACCAGGAACACGTTGCCCGTGGAAGGAACGCCGTCATTGTCGTTGAACGAGGTCATCAGCGTCATCGCACCGGCCTTAACAGCCGCCTCGAAAGGAGGGAGATAGACATTGCGCAACTGACGCTCCGTCAGGAACGTGCTGTTGTAGTCCCGACCGCCTTCCGCGGCGCCGTAGCCAGCGAAATGCTTGATACAGGCGGCCATGGACGTGGCGTCCAGCTGACGGCCCTGGTATCCGTACACCATGGCCTCGGCCATCCGGGCGTCCAGCCAGGTGTCTTCTCCACTACCTTCCGCCATCCGGCCCCAGCGCGGATCCCGCGCGATGTCCAGCATCGGCGAGAAGGTCCAGCGGACCCCCTGTCCGGTCGCCTCGACGGAGGCCACCCGGGCTCCCGCTTCCACCAGTTCCAGGTCGAAGGTCGACGCCAGGCCCAGCGGAATGGGGAAAACGGTGTGGAACCCGTGGATGACGTCCCGGGCCACCAGCAGCGGAATCCCAAGCCGGGATTCTTCCACGCTGATGCGCTGGAACTCATTGACCTTCACGGGATCCACCTCGTTCAGGATGGAGCCGATCTGGCCTTTGCGGAGGGCGTCGGCATAGTTGGCCACCTCCCCGCCGGCGGAGACCTGGTTCATCTGGCCGAT
>JAFSJK010000044.1 GCA_017439305.1 Bacteroidales bacterium
AGTTGATGGACGGTCATGGTTATGTGGCTTTTAATACTTCTTTCTGGTATCGACAACCCGTACGGCCTTGCCCTCGCTCTTAGGCAGGGTGTTCTTGGGCACAAGGCGTACCCGGGGCGTAATCAGGATCTCGTCGCGGAGCTGGCGGGTAATCTCCCGGGTGAGCGCCTGGAGTTTGGTGTAGTCGTCGATGAAGAGGTCCTTCATCTCCACATCGACGGTCATGGCATCATTGCCGTCCACGGTCTCGAGGGTGATGAGGTAGTCGGAGGCAAGCTCCTGGAACTGCATCAGGATGGTCTCGATCTGGATCGGGAAGATGTTGACACCCTTGAGGATGATCATGTCGTCGCTGCGGCCCTTCATCCGGTCGAGACGGATGTGATGGCGTCCGCAGGGGCACTCGCCCGGCAGGATGCGGGTGAGGTCGCGCGTCCGGTAGCGAAGCAACGGCATGGCCTCGCGCTTGAGCGTCGTGAGCACGAGTTCGCCGACCTCCCCGTCCGGGACGGGTTCGAGGGTATCCGGATTGACGATCTCGACGATGTAGTAGTCCTCCCAAATGTGCATGCCGTTCTGCTCGGGGCACTCGAAGGCAACGCCGGGGCCGCACATCTCCGACATTCCGAAGGAGTTGTAAGCCTTGACGCCCAGCATGTTCTCGATGCGCTTGCGCGTATCCTCGGAGTGCGGCTCGGCACCGATCACGAGGGTACGGAGCTTCGTGTCCTTGCGGGGGTCGATTCCCTTCTCGCACATCACTTCATAAAGACGGGCTGCGTAAGAAGGAATAGCGTGCACCACGGTGGTACCGAAGTCCGTGAAGAACTTGAGTTGGCGCAGGGTGTTGCCGGCGGCGGCGGGGACGGTCAGCATGCCGACCTTCTCGGCCCCGTACTGGAAGCCGAGGCCACCGGTGAACATACCGTAACCGGAAGTATTCTGGAAGACGTCCTCCGGACGGCAGCCCACCATCCACAGGCAGCGGGCGACGGCATTGGCCCATTCATCCAGGTCCTTCTGCGTATGCAGGATGACCGTGGGATTGCCGGTGGTTCCACTGGAAGAGTGCAGGCGCACGCATTGGTCAAGCGGAACCGCAGCCATCCCGAAAGGATAGGTGTCGCGGAGGTCCTGCTTGGTGGTAAAGGGAATCTTCTTGAGGTCATCGAGCGTACGGATATCCGAAGGCGACAGCCCGTATTGGCGGAAACGCTCCTTATAGAAAGGAGAATCCATGCAATGCTTGACCGTGGCTTGCAGCCTCTCCAGCTGCAGGGCCTCTATCTCTGAACGGGAGTATGACTCCTCCGGATTGAAGTACTTCTGGTAAGATATCATGATGGCTAGCTGTATTATCTGTTGATCTGGTTTTCAGGCCGGCTCAAATCGGAACTCCGTCGCGGTTACCAGTATTTGAGCATGACCGCATCGTGGTTCTTCTTGAGTTCCGGGATGTTGTCGAGCACCATCGTAGGGTTCTCATCGGGATTGAAAGGCTCCCACTCGGGAAGTTCCTTGCAGTTCGGATTACCGGTCTTGATGAAAGCGATCCAGGCGCTGCTGACGACATCGCCCATCTTGTAGGCTTCGGCCGTTCCGCCGGTCATCTCGCGCTGGTTGGCGACATTATTGAACATGAACGGAAGCTCCATCCCGTGACAGGCGGCAAGCGCCCCGTCATTGACAGCCGACTTCCAGGCAAAGAGATAGACATAGGCGTCAGCACCACCCAGGGCATGCTTGGCCGTCGCCTGACGAATCACGTTGGAACGCGTCCGGAAGTCCGTATATACCAATTCTTTGGGTTCCTGGCCCGGGTAGACGGTCTCGAAGTCAGAAAGGAAAGACTGATACTTTTCCTCGCCCAATCTCGGAAGCAGGGATGCCTGGACCTGGTCCATGGTGAGGGCGACATCGTTGGTATAGCAGAACTCGTTGAGATTCGATCCGATCAGCATGGGGACTTGTTTGCTGCATTCGGCTGCGACAGGATCGAACGGATGCTGCACCAGATACTTTCCGTCAACGACCGGAGAGAAACCTCCGCGGCCAAACCGGCGTGCTGCACGGTTCCCTGCCGCAACCAGTTCCTCATAGGAGAATGACTCCAGATCCACGTCCGGCCCCGGCTTCAGACCCAGTTCCTCGACAACGGCCAAACCCAGAGCCTGGCTCTGCGCTGGCTCCTGCTGACGCAGAGTGGAACCGCTTTGAACGATGGCCCTGTGGAAAAGGCCCTTCGCTGCGGGCATGGCCATCAGGGTGGAAGTCTTGCCGCCACCGCCGCTCTGCCCGCCGATCGTGACGCAGCCTGGATCGCCCCCGAAGGCCTCGATATTGGCATGCACCCATTCGAGGGCCTTCACCAAGTCTTGCTGGCCGAGGTTGACTGACTCCGAATACTTTCCGCCCAAGGCGGTCAAGTCGATATAGCCCAGGATATTGAGACGATGATTGACCGTAACCACTACGATGTCGCCTTTCCTGGCAAGGGCGGTTCCCTCCTGGGCCGGCAGGAAGATGGCTGAGCCGGAAGAATAACCGCCTCCGTGGAACCAGACGAAAACCGGACGCTTCCTGCCATCCAGGGCCGGAGTCCATATATTGAGCATCTGGCAGTCCTCGGAACTCTTCTCATTCTTGAATTGGAAACCAAAGTCATAGTCGCTGGGCTGGCCACCCCAGTTCATGTTCTGGCCCTGCCGGGCCTGCGGGCCGTAAACCTGGGTTTTCCGGACTCCTTCCCATCTGTCGGGGTCGACGGGCGGCATGAAGCGGGCTGCCTTGGCATAAGGAACGCCCTTGAATGTGTAGATGCCGGCATCGTTGTATCCCTTGATTTTTCCGAAACTCGTTTCCACGATACAATCGTCTCCGGTGGTGATGGGGCCGTTTCCCGCAATCCGGCCCTTGTCCTTACAGGCGCAAAGGAGCGACATGACTCCCGCCGCAACAAGCAGTGATCTTCTCATGGCATTCATTCCAATTCGTTTTTACTACCTGCAAGTTACTCATTATCTGCGATATCACCAAAAAAGTAGTATCTTTGTTCCGAAAAAAACAATCGTCTCATGATCGTGTTGATTATCCTGGCGGCCCTTCTGGCCATAATGGGCGTTGTCATCCTCATCGGAAAAGGGGACAATCTGATAGCTGGTTACAATACCGCTTCCCGGGAAGAAAAGGCTAAAAGCAATATCAAGCGGCTCCGCATCCTGGTCGGCGGCCTGCTGATCGCACTTGCCCCGATGATGCCCCTCATGCTTGGGCGGGAAACGATGACGGCCGTATGGTCGTTCGTAGCCGTCACTTTCGTCCTCTGCATCCTCGTGGTCATCCTCGCGAACACCTGGGCCATGAAGAAGTAGTCATCCATTGTTTTGATCTTTCCTGGCAGACGCAAAGAATGACCCCACGCGAGTTTTTGGACATCCTTCATGTCGCCGAAAGGCTAAAGGACACGCCCCGTCACTGTACCACCACGAAGAGGAGGACCGAAAGTGTCGCCGAACACAGTTGGCGGGTCTCCCTTATGGCGCTGTTGCTGAAAGGCGAATTCCCGGAAGCCGACATGGACAAGGTTGTCAAGATGTGCCTTGTCCATGATCTCGGAGAATGTTTTACGGGTGACATTCCGACCTTCATCAAAACGGACGCCGACCGGGACGTCGAAGATTCGCTGCTCGGCCGATGGGTACATTCGCTCCCGCCCGAAGTTGCCGGGGAACTGGATGCCCTGTTCCGGGAAATGGACGCACAGGAGACCTTGGAAGCGAAGATCTACAAATCCCTGGACAAACTCGAAGCCCTAATCCAGCACAATGAGTCGCCATTGGACACCTGGGCCGGGAACGAATATGCGCTGAACAAGGTCTACGCCTTCGATACGGTGTCCTTTTCCGCCTGGCTTACCGCCCTCCGGAAAGAAATCCTAGCGGACACGCTGGAAAAGATTACGGCTTCAACAGTTCAACGATGAGATAGGAGCTATACTGCTTCAGCCAGCCGTTTGCCAGGACATAATCCATACGTTTCAACGGATTACGGATTCCGGAAGGGAGTTTATGGACGGGTAACATCATGATCCCGAAACTCCGGCTTATCCTGAGCCAGGGTGCTGCCATTTCCGCAACCTCTTCCACAGTCAATTCGGTTCCCCCGTGCCAGGACGCCTGTTTGTGGTGCAGCAGCTGACGGCGCTTTTTGGAAGGGATGTCAAAGATGAACCGTCCGCCCGGTTTCAGGATCCGGGACGCTTCCTTGATGATCGCTTGAATCATAGTGATGTCCAGATGCATCATCAAGTGGAAGGCATATACGACATCGAACATTCCGTCTTCGAAACCCGAATCATCGGCGGAAGCGCACTGGAAATAGACGTCCGGATGTCTCTCGCGCGCATGCTTCATCATCTCCTCGCTGGCATCGAGCGCATGCGTCGCATACCCGGTGAGACGCCCAGTTCCGCATGCCATCTCCAAACGCAGGGAAGCGGGAGAACGGTCAATCAGAATGTCCAGCACACGCCGCTCCTCGTAATCTATAAAACGGCCGTAACTGTTGTCAAAGCGGTCTTTGTCGTAACGGTCTGCGATTGAATCATAGTAGTCAACCACCTCTTTGTTCTGTACCATATCGCCTGCTCATAGTTGCTTCCCTAAAGGTACAGATAGAATCCGAGAATTACAAATCGGAGAAAACAGACGTTTTTTGCATCTTTTTAAAAAATTTTCATATATTTGCAGAAACGAACTGAATAAATATTCAAAAGATGTCCAAGATTACGATGACTTCTTCCGGACTTCGGGTACCGGAATCGGTGACGGTCCCCTTCATCACCGGGGACGGAATTGGAAAGGAAATCATGCCGGTCAGCCAGTTGGTCGTGGACGCCGCGGTCGCCCAGGCATACAAAGGGAACCGTTCGGTGGAATGGCTGGAGCTGCAAGCCGGAGAAGAGGCTTTCCGAAAATGCGGCTCCTACATGCCCGCAGAGACACTTTACGCGCTGAACGATTATCATGTCGGACTGAAGGGGCCGCTGATGACCCCGGCCGGAAGAGGCGTCCGCTCCCTGAACGTCACGCTCCGGCAGGCCTTGGACCTCTATGTCTGCCAGCGTCCGATCCGCTTTTTCTATGGTGTCACGTCGCCCGTCAAGTATCCGGAGCGCATCGACGTCTGTGTATTTCGCGAGAATACTGAGGATATTTATGCAGGAATTGAATGGCCATTCGGTTCCGAAGCAGCCCAAAAATTCAGCCGATTCCTGCATGAAGACCTCCAGGAAACGAAGGTCCGCTTCCCGGAGACATCGGCCTACGGCGTGAAGCCGGTCTCGAAGGAAGGGACGGAACGGCTGGTACGGAACGCGATCCAGTATGCCATTGACCACCATAAGCGGAATGTGACCCTGGTCCATAACGGCAACATCATGAAATATACCGAGGGTGCCTTCTGCAACTGGGCCTTCGAACTGGCGGAAAGGGAGTTCAACTTCTACCTTTCTTCCGGTCAGATCGCCGTCACGGCCATCACCTGCGACGCTTTCTTCCAGCGTGCCATCCTCCGTCCGGAAGAATTCGACGTAATCGCCACGCTGAACCTGAATGGAGACTACATTTCGGATGTGTTCGCCGCCCAGGCGGGCGGAGTCGGGATGGCTCCCAGCGGCAACATCAACTACGAAACCGGTCACGGTATCTTTGAAGTGACGCACGGGGTGGCGTCCGACATCGCCGGAAGGGGCATCGCCAATCCCAGTTCCCTCATCCTTTCCGCCGCCATGATGCTGGAATTCATGGGCTGGAAGGAAGCCGCCGCCCTCATCGTCACGGCGATGGAAAGGACGCTCCGTCAGGGCATTTCAACGGCGGACATCGCCGAATCCGTCAAAAACGGCCGCTGCGTCGGAACGCGGGAATTCGCCGACACGGTCATCCAGATGATGAATCCCGGGTTCTAGCCGATGAACAAGAAATACCTGGTTTACAAACTGGCCGACAGCGTCAAGCAGACCAGTCGGATCGACAGCACCCTGTTCTCCCGCTACGGGGTCAAGCGCGGTCTCCGGAACGAGGACGGTTCCGGAGTGCTGGTCGGGCTCACGAACATCGGCAATGTCGTGGGCTATGAAAGGGAAGATGACGGAAGTCTCCGGCCGGTGGACGGAAAACTGTACTACCGCGGATACGAACTGAAAGACCTGGTCGCTCCGTTGGAGAAGGAAAACCGCTGCGGTTTCGAAGAGGTGGCCTACCTGCTGCTCTCCGGAAGCCTGCCGGACCGGGAGGAGCTGGACGCCTTCCGCTCGCTGCTGAATTCGAAGATGGCGCTGGACCACCGGTCACTCGTCCATATCATCGACCTGGAAGGGTCGAACATCATGAACATCCTTTCCCGGTGCGTCCTGGAAATGTACACGTTCGACAGCAATCCCGACGACATCTCGAAAGACAACCTGATGCGCCAGTCCATCGACCTGATCGCCAAGTTCCCGACGATCATCGCCTATGCCTACAACTGCTACCGGCACTCGGTCCAGGGAAAGGGCCTGCACATCCGGCATCCCCAGGAGAATCTCTCCCTGGCGGAGAATTTCATGTACATGCTCAAGAACGACGGCTACACGGAGTTGGACGTCCGGATGCTGGACCTGCTCCTGATCACGCAGGCCGAGCACGGCGGCGGTAACAATTCCACCTTCACGGTCCGGGTAACCAGTTCTACGCATACCGACACATACTCTTCCATCGCTGCAGGAATCGGATCCTTGAAAGGCAGGCTGCACGGCGGTGCCAACATGATGGTGGCCGACATGTTCCGCCACCTGAGGGAAGTCATCCATAACTGGGAAAACGACGATGAAATCGACGCTTACCTGAACAAGATGCTGAACAAGGAAGCCTATGACGGTTCCGGGCTGATCTATGGGCTGGGCCATGCAGTGTATACCTTGAGCGATCCCCGTACGGAAACCCTCCGGGACCTGGCCGCCCGATTGGCCCGGGAGAAAGGACTGGAACGGGAATTCGCTTTCCTCCGGCGCATCGAGGAACGGGGAAAGAAGTGTATCCGGGAGACCCGTCACATCCAGCGCCCCATCTGCGCGAACCTGGATTTCTATTCCGGCTTCATCTATGAGATGATCGGCCTCCCCCGGGAAATCTTCACGCCCATTTTCGCCATGGCGCGCATCGTCGGCTGGTGCGCCCACCGGATCGAGGAACTTACCTTCGAGGACCGTCGCATCATCCGCCCGGCCTACATGAACGTATACGGGGTGAAGGACTATGTCGCCCTGGACGGACGATGATACGGCTTGAACGAATCCGGGAAAATGATTATCTTTGTCACCACAAGTGATAAAGACATGAACGACGATCTGGAAATATGGTGGTCTTCCCTGACCATCGCGCAGAAGGAAAGGATTGCGCGCAAGGCGCAGAAAAAGGCATCTCCGGACGGGACGGTAGACGAAGAACTGGTACGTTATCCCGCCTGCACCCGCTGGTGGATCGCCCAGGATGCCGCCGATAAACAGCGGATCCACGACCATTGCGTGGACCGTCACGGCTATCTGCTCCAGGAATGGAATTCGGCCGATCCCTACGGCGACTGATTCCCCTAAATCTTTCCCAGCCGTGAAGGCGGAATGACGACGGAAAGGGCTTTCGGAAGAAGGTCCCATTCCATTTCCGTACCGGCCTCGAAGGGATCTCCGTCGAAATGGGCCGGTCCTGGGTGGTCACGGTGGATATGGACGTGCGTACTCCGGAAGGAACGGACATGATGGCTCGTATCGGCCTTTCCGGCCATCAGGCGAAGGGCCAGTTCCGGGATTTCGACGGTCGAAAAAGGCTGGACTACCATCACATCCAGCATACCGTCGCATAGGGAAGCCCTGGGAGCAATCCGCGCGTTGTTTCCCCACTGGTTCGCATTCCCTACCGTAATGAAGAGAGCCTCCCCCGCCCATGCTTCCGTATCAGTCTCAATGACATACCGGTCGGGCGACCGGTGCTTCCAATCATCCCACGCCGTGGTGATATACGTGTTCAATCCCCGCTTGGAGGATTGGGCGAAATCCAGGCTCACGGCAGCATCCAGGCCCACGCCGGCCGTACAGAAAAACGGACGGCCGTCCATCCGTCCAACGTCTATCCGGGCGACGCACGCCGCATTCAGGGTCTTTACGGCCCGGACAGGATCCCGGCTGATTCCCAGGTGGAGTGCCAACCCGTCCCCGCTTCCGCACGGAATGATTCCCAGCGCCTTTTCGGACCCCAACAGCCCTTTCGCCACCTCGCTGACAGTACCGTCCCCACCGACGGCAACGACGATGTCAGCACGGCTTTTCCGAGCCCAGGATTCCGCATCTCCGGCGCGGCCGGTCTGGAGCACCTCGTATGAGCACTCCGAGAGATCCAGATAACGACCAATGGCGGCAAGGACATCCTTCTTGTCCTTGCCGCCAGAGATCGGATTGACGATAAATGTGACCCGTCTCACCTTAGAACCTCCAACCCAATGTCAGGAGGGTGTTGCAGAGGGAGGCTTGGGCGCAGATCTGGGGTGTAATGAAATCGTCGGGGTAACTGTACGGAGTGACGAATTCATCCGGGAGATACTGGAAGCGCACGGCCAGATCGACAAAGAAGGAACGGGGAGAACTGTAACCCAGACCGAAGGAAACGGACTGGCGGGGGGCCTTCTTTGCATCAATGTCCGGATTCGTGGTATAATTGTAACCCACCCGGAGGGCCAGCTCCGGCGACGGCTTGAGTTCACCGCCGACCCGGATCGCATGGACTGCCCGGCCGAAGTCACGGAGTTCCTCGTTGACGGGGGAGAAATCCGTGTACGGGTCATCAATGGAGGCCTGATAACGCACATTGCTGTAGTCGAAGTACTCGTAATCGGCACTCAGGAGCGCGACCTTACCGATCGTATAGGCCAAGCCCGCATTGAAGCGGAGCGGAGTCCTAATGTCATAGAACCACTCTTCCGTCGGGGAATCCCCGCGCATCGATTCGCCTTTGGCGACCGAACGGCCATCCTGTCCGTAGATTTCCCGGATATGCATCAGGGTAGGCGTCTGGATGGCCGCACCGATCCGGAGTCCGTCCGTGGGACGGGCGATGAAACCGACCTTGGCATAGACACCGGTGCCTTCGTCACGATAGGAGGAGCGCATCTCGAGGGATTCGAATCCCGTGGGATAAGTCACCCCGGAAAGCGCGTTCTCGGCACGGGTTTCATCCAGGCGGTACGAAAGGGTGGTGATTCCCACATTCGCACCGAGGAAGAAACGGTCGGAGAAATCCAGGCCGAAATTCATCAGCAGGTCATACTTGCTGCCGGTGCGTTTCAGGCCGTAGTACTGCCCGATCTTGTTCGCCAGCGCGATCCTGCCGTCGTCCCGGATGCGTTCAGTCAGGCCGATGTAGCCGTCGTTCCGCCCCGGAATCGGGTCGATGACGCCACCCTTCCAGGCAACCATGCTCTCCCAGGAGGGAGCGTTGTCGGCATAGAAGTCGCCGCTCAGCTGATCCTGGGTGTACCCTTCGGCCCAACTGGCCAGGGCTCCGGCCAGGGTATTCTGGTCGTTCGTGCCGGAAGCGCGAAGATAGTTGTTGTAGTCCCGGGTGATATTGCCCACAATGCCGAAGGAAACCCGCTTCAAGCCCCGGGAGTTCCGGGTATCGTACACCATCATGGCCCCGAAGTTCGGAAGGTTCATCCGGGTCGAGGGGGTCTTGAGGCCGTCCTCGAATCCGAAAGGAGCACCATCCAGGTAGGTACCCTGGCCGAATACCGAGGATACGCTGAGACCGGGAGTGAGGGTGAACTGAGAGTAGCTGGCCACGGCGGAACCGGCCGGATTGAAGGTAAGGGAACCGAGATCGCCGCCCACGGCGGTCATCGCGTTGCCCATGCCCACGGAACGGGCGGTACCGAGGTAGTCATTCCCCGAAAAGTCGACGGCATCCTGGAAAGTCTGGGCGCCGGCCTGCAAGGCCAAGCCCGCAAAGAGGGCTGCTGCAAATATCCTTTTCATAGTCATGCTCGAATTTAAATGGGTTTGTCGTTATCGTCTGCCGCCACCGCCGCGGGAGGAAGACCCGCCACCGCTGCTGTGGGAGGAGCCGCCACCGGAATAACCGCCGCTGCTGCGGGAAGAGCTGCCACCGGAGTAGCCGCCGCTGCTGCGGGAAGAACTGCCACCGGAGTAGCCGCCGCTGCTGCGGGAAGATCCGCCGGAATAGCTGCCGCTGCTGCGGGAGCTGCTGCCGGAAGAACGGCTGCTGGAACCGGAACTGCGGTAACTGCCGGAAGAACGGCTGCCGGAAGAAGTGGAAGGACGATAGTTCGCCGAACTGCCGCTTCTGGAAACGGAGCCCGAACTGCGGGTGGCCGATCCGGAGCTGCGGGTGGAACCGGTGCCGTAGCTGCCGGAAGTCCCGCGCGTAGCGGAGGAAGAAGACCTGCCCACCGTGGAGCCGGAGGACCGGGTAGCGGTAGTGCGGTTGACACCGGTCAGGCCGGTAGACGTGCCCCTGGAAGCGCTGCGGACCGCAGAAGTACCTCTGGAGCCAGCTACGCCGGCATTCCGTCCGGCGGAAGTACCGGAAGTACGGGAAGAACGTACCGCGGCAGTGGCGCTACGGCTGGATGAACCGCCACGCGAGACATAGCTGCGGGAGCTCATGCCGACATCGCGGTGACCGATCATGCTGGCATGCGAAGGACCGCGATGGAACGATCCGCCCCAGCCGCCGATACCGTAGTAGCCGCCATAGTAATGGCCATAGCCATACCAGCCGGGATAATAGCCGTAGCCATAGTATCCGTAATAGGACGGACCCCAATACCAGGGATCGTAATACCAGGAAGAATAGTACCAGGGATCATACCAACCCCAGTGGTGATAATAGCTGTACCAGGGACGGTGGAAACCGCCGTAATACCAGGGATCCCAATACCAGGGGTCCCAATACGACCAGGAAGAGTAGTACCAAGGGCTGTAGTAACCGTGCAGGTACCAGGGACGATAGGACCAGGAATAATCCCAACCGTAATTGTCGATCACGGTAATGTCCGTCCCCAGTTCGTTGAACCGGAGCTGTGCGGTCCGGCCCTGCGGGACGACGACGGTGTCGCCGGCGCTGAGCACGTATACTTCGGATTCCTTGGACTCGCGGACCAGGGCATCCATTTCCTCCTGGGAAACGGCAGCCTTGGGGGCTGTCGACCCGGGCGTCGCATAGATGCCGTCCTCGAACTGCTGCGGCGTGGCAGCGAACTGTGCCATCGAGCCGCAGGACGTAGCGGCAACAAAGGCAACCAGGTAGAGAGCCAGATGCTTTTTCATGTCAGAACCTCCTTTTATCCAATAAAAATAAGTATCTTTGTGCCGGATTCAAGACCCGGATTGCGGGGTACAATGCAATATCCGTACCCTTTTTCGCAAGATACGGGACAATGTTACGGACAAAAATTGAAAAAAACAATCGAATTATGGCAAAAGAGGTAACGAAACGGTCCGACAACTACTCCCAGTGGTATAACGACCTCGTAGTCAAGGCCGACCTGGCCGAGCAGTCCGCCGTCCGCGGCTGCATGGTCATCAAGCCCTACGGGTACGCCATCTGGGAAAAGATGCAGCATATCCTGGACGGGATGTTCAAGGAAACCGGACACAAGAACGCTTACTTCCCGCTTTTCATCCCCAAGTCTTTCTTCAGCCGTGAGGCTGAGCATGTTGCCGGTTTCGCCAAGGAGTG
The DNA here is from genome assembly GCA_017439305.1 of Bacteroidales bacterium. GTDB lineage: Bacteria > Bacteroidota > Bacteroidia > Bacteroidales > UBA932 > Cryptobacteroides. The sequence goes on from JAFSJK010000044.1 coordinate 11,790, forward strand.
CGCCGTGGTCACCCACCACCGTCTGATGAACGACCCGAACGGAAAAGGCGTCGTCGTGGACCCGGAGGCGAAGCTGGAGGAGGAACTCATCGTCCGCCCCACATCCGAAACCATCATCTGGAACACCTATAAGAACTGGATCCACTCCTGGAGGGACCTCCCCATCCTGTGCAACCAGTGGGCCAATGTCGTCCGTTGGGAGATGCGTACCCGCCTCTTCCTCCGCACGGCGGAATTCCTCTGGCAGGAAGGACATACCGCCCATGCCACCGCCGCCGAGGCCGAGGCCGAAAAGCAGCGGATGGTGGACGTGTACGCCCGTTTTGCCCGTGAGGTGATGGCCCTGCCGGTGGTGGTAGGCCACAAGAGCGAAGGCGAACGGTTTGCCGGTGCCATCGACACGATGACCATCGAGGCGATGATGCAGGATGGTAAGGCCCTGCAGGCCGGTACTTCCCATTTCCTGGGGCAGAACTTCGCCAAGTCCTTCGACGTGCAGTTCACGAACAAGGAAGGCCAGCAGGAATACGTCTGGGCCACGTCCTGGGGTGTTTCCACCCGTCTGATGGGCGCCCTCATCATGGCCCATGGCGATGACAACGGCCTCGTGCTCCCTCCGGCCCTCGCCCCGATCCAGGTGGTGATGGTCCCGATCTACAAGAGCGACGAGGAACGGAATGTCGTGCTGGACAAGATGTACGAAGTGAAAAAGGCACTGGAGGCCAAGGGACACAGCGTCGAGGTCGACGACCGCGACAACCTGCGCCCGGGCTTCAAGTTCGCCGAATGGGAGCTCAAGGGTGTGCCCGTGCGTCTGGCGATGGGCCCGCGCGACATCCAGAACGGCACCGTGGAAGTGGCCCGCCGCGACACGCTCGAAAAGATCACCGAACCCCTTGAGGGCCTGGACGAACGGATCATCGGCCTGCTGGACGACATCCAGAAGAGCATCTACCAGCGTGCCTTCGACTTCCGCGCCGCCAACGTGCGCAAGGTGGACACCTGGGAGGAATTCAAGGAGGAGATCGAGAAGGGCGGCTTCCTGCTTTGCCACTGGGACGGCACGGCCGAGACTGAGGCGAAAATCCAGGAGGAAACCAAGGCGACCATCCGTTGCATCCCCGTGGACAGCTTCGTCTGCGAGGAAGAAGGCAAGTGTGTCTACAGCGGAAAGCCTTCGCACCAGCGCGTCATTTTTGCAAGATCCTATTGATTAAAAGGTTAGATAGAATATGAAGAAGGTTATCACCCTCGTTGCGGCCGCCCTGGCCGCTACCGTGGCACTTTCCGCCCAGGATGCGCAGAAGGTCGCGGCCAAAGTCGCTGAAACGCTCACCGCGGCCAGCGATGTGCCGGAAACCGAACCCAAGCAGGTCTATTGGAACAATTTCATCCTGAACCAGATCAACTTCGGCCAGACTTCCCTGTGGAACTGGGCCGCAGGCGGCTACAACAACTACACGCTCGCCGCCGCCGTTGACGCGAATGCCAACTACAAGAAGGACAAGATGATCTGGACCAACCGGCTCCAGCTGGACTACGGCTTCCTGTATTCCGCCGACAAACCCATCCTCCAGAAAACCAAGGACCGCATCTACTTCGAGTCCAAGTGGGGCTATGAGACGCCGGTGCGGCATCTGAGTTACTCCGCCTTCTTCGACTTCAAGACGCAGTTCAACGACAACTTCGATTACAAGACGCCCACGGACGCCCAGTTTGCAAAGTTCCCCGACAATCCCGCCGCGGCGTGGACGGAGGCTGCCAAGAACAATCTGAAATCCGGGCTCTTCTCTCCGGCTTATATCAACTTCGGTCTCGGTCTCCTGTGGACGCCGAAGCCCTGGCTGGCCATCAACTTCTCCCCGCTCGCGGCCGACTTCGTCATCGTCCAGAATCCCGTGCTGCGGAACACGTACGGCATGGAACTCAGAGAAAAAGAATTGGACCCGAGTGACGGGAACAACTTCAAACCGTTCCGGTTCGGTCTCGGTGCCCAGTTCAAGGCGGACGCCAAGTGGATCATCAACGACAATTTCAGCTACACCACGCAGCTGGTCCTCTTCTCCGACTATCTCCACAAACCCTTGAACCTCCGCGTCAACTGGGACAACAAGGTGTTCTGGAAACTGGCCAAGTACTTCGCCTTCACCCTTTCCACGAACCTCATCTATGATGAAAACGTGAAAGTGAAGCCCCTGGCCGACGGAACGAAGGTTCCGGTCGTCCAGTTCAAGGAATTCCTTGAATTCGGATTCACCTATACCATCGCCAAGAAGAATTAAAGAAGGATGATCCTCGTCGCCGTCAGCGGTGGCCGGGATTCGATGGTCCTGGCAGAGAAGGTTCGCCGCAGCGGCGGACCTTTTGCCATTGCCCACTGCAACTTCCGGCTCCGGGGCGACGAGAGCGATGCCGACGAAGACCTGGTACGGGAATGGGCGGCCCGTCACGGGATCACCTGCCATGTCCAGGCTTTCGAAACCGAAGCGTACGCCGTCCGGAAAGGCATCAGCATCGAGATGGCGGCCCGGGAACTGCGCTACCGCTGGTTCGGGGAACTGTGCCGGGAACACGGCTACGAAGCCGTCCTCACCGCCCATCATGCAGACGACAACGCCGAGACCTTCTTCCTCAACCTCCTCCGGGGCACCGGGATCAAAGGTCTCTGCGGAATGCAGGAGAACGGATTCCTGCCCGATCCCGATTTCGGGGACATTCCCCTGCACCGTCCCCTTCTCCATACCACTCGGGCTGAAATCGACGCACTGGCGGCCGAATGGGAAGTCCCCTACCGGGATGACCGGACCAACGCAGAGAACACCGTGAAGCGGAACCAGCTTCGGAACCGGGTCTTCCCGCTCCTCCGGGAGATCAATCCTTCCTTCGAGAAAACGCTTGCCGAAGACATGGACCGGCTCCGGATGGTCCGGGAAATAGCAGATACCTTCTTCGAAGAACACGTCCGGTTGGTCTGGGATGGAAAGCGGGTGGATACGGCCCTCCTGCAGACCCTTCCCCATTGGGAATACATCCTGTACCGGATCCTTGAGGGAGAGGGACTTACGTCCCTGCAATCAGCCCAGGCCGTGGAAATCGTCCGGAATGGACGGAGTGGGAAAAGGGTCGGCCCGTTCGTCAGCGCAACGGGTCGCCTGGTCCGGGAAGAGCCCGTCGGAGAACCGCAAATGCGGGTGACGGAAGAGCCCTGGGAACCGGGACGGTCCCCGGTAGCACCGGAAGGGACGCTTCTCGTGGATGCCGACAAGGTCCACGGCGAACTGACGCCGGACCGTTGGGTGGCCGGCGACTGGATCCGTCCACTCGGCATGCGGGGACGGAAAAAACTGCAGGACTGGTTCAAGGACCGGCACTTCTCGCTGGAGGACAAGCGGCATGCCGTCGTGGTCCGGGACAGCGGGCTTCCGGACGCCCATCACGCCGTCGCCATCGTCGGCCATCTGATCGACGACACCTACAAGATTACCGCTGCGACACGGCGGATCTTCAGGATAGAGCCGGCCTAAGCGGCTGCAACCGTTTCAACCAGAGAAGGGAATCCGGGCCTTCATTGAAGAGAAGGTCCAGGACAGACAGGTTCGGCATGAATCCGAACCGGTCGGAAAACACCTGATAATAAGGCCGTTCCAGGCCAAGAGACGCCAACACTTCACAAGGGCGTTTGGGGTGGATGACATACCGGAAATCATCCGGAAGGTCCGAGGGGGGAACGAAAGAATCCGTAGGAACCAGATTGCACGAAATACCCGTCTTTTCCAACAAGAACCGCACGAGGGAAAGGTTCCAGTCCCAGAGCAGGGCGGGTTGCCGTTCCATTACCGCGAACAAATCATCCCGATAGTACTCGTAATAGGCCGATGTATAATAGGCGGCATCCAGGGACCGCTGCGTCCGGACGAGCCAGGGCGTGGAGTAATCCACCCGGACCTCGGAAATCCGCATGGACTCCCCATGGACGACGGGAACCTGAAGCATCTGCACGCCATCTCCCGCCAGAATGTAGGAACGGTTCCGATAGGACTGCTTCTGATAGGTCTCGCAAGCTTCCAGCCACACCGTAGAAGGAGAAACCCTGTCCGGAGACAGGGTCATGTCGCGGGCCAGGAGGGCGAACCACGCCACTGGCGGGAAGTATGCGGTCGTGAGGATCACCGGTTCCGGACCTTACTTGCGGGGAGCGCGCGGTTTGGAAATGATGCCCCGCTTCGAGGCGCGGATGAAGGAGATGATGGTATCCCGCTCCGCCGTCTTCGGGAAGTTCTGTTCGATGTAGGCAAGGGCGTCGCTCACGTTCATTCCCTTGAAATACAGCGTGTCGTAGATGTCCTTGATCTCATTGATCTTCTCCTCGGAGAAGCCGCGACGGGACAGGCCAACCCGGTTCACGCCCTCGAAGCACACCGGTTCGCGGCCGGCCAGCACATACGGGGGAATGTCCTTGACGATCTTGAAACCGGCACCCACCATGGAGTGCGTACCGACATGGGAGAACTGGTGCGCGAGCGTGCCGCCACCGATAATGGCCCAGTCAGCAACCTCCGTCTCGCCGGCCAGGGCGACATGGCTCACCAGGATGCAGTGATTGCCGATTTCGCAGTCATGGGCAATATGGACATAGGACATGACGAGCGTGTCGCTGCCGACCTTGGTCAGGAACTTGCCACTGGCCTGGGTGCCACGGTTGATGGTGGCGCACTCGCGGATGGTCACCCGGTCACCGATCTCCACCCAGGTCACCTCGCCTTCGTATTTGAGGTCCTGCGGAACGGCCCCTACGACCGCGCCCGGGAAAACAGTGCAATCGCGCCCCATTTTCACATAGGAGAAGATGACGGCGTGCGGAAGGAGCTTGCAGCCGTCGCCGATTTCGACATGGTCGTCGACGAAGACGTACGGTCCGATTTCGATGTTGTCGCCGAGTTTCGCGTGGGGACTGACCGTCGCGAGCGGATGGATCTTATTCATGGACAATGATTTATTTCAAGATGGCGCGAAGGGCTTTCGCGGCTTGGGTATTGAGGTGATGGCCGGGCTTGAACGCCGTGATGCGGGCGTTCAGCCGGCTGCCGGCGAGGCGGAAGTCGCCCAAAAGGTCCAGCAGCTTGTGCCGGCCGCACTCGTCGGGAAAATGCAGTTGCAGGTTATTCAGGTAGCCCTGGTCGGTGACCGTCAGGTCGGGCATGTCCAGGAGGGTGGCGATGGAAGACAGTTGCTCCGCGCTCACGGGATGCTCCACGATGACGATGGCATTGTCTACATCTCCACCTTTGATGAGGTTGTTCTTGAACAGGTACTCGATCTCGTGGAAGAAGCAGAAGGTGCGGCAAACGCCAATCTCGTGGGCATAGTCTAAGGTCTCGTCCCAATGGGCGGACTGGACGCCGAGGATGCGGGAGCCGAAGTCCACCGTGATATCCGCGGAGGGGACGTCGGCCGGTTCAATCCGGATCCAGGAACCGGTCTTGCCGTCCCGGATTTCCAGGGTCTGGGGAATGTCGATATAGACGCGGGGTACACCCTGGTCCACCAGGCCATCACGCAGGAACGCTTTCACATAAGGCCCCGCACTGCCGTCCAGGATGGGCACTTCGCGGTTGTCCAGCTCGATGAGGGCGTTATCCACGCCGAGGCCGGAAAGGGCTGACATGATATGCTCGATGGTGACCGCCTCGGCCCCGTTCCGGGAAATGGTGGTGCTGCGGGCGGTATTGGTGACATTTTCGGCGAGGGCCTCAACGACCGGTGCTCCGGGAAGGTCCGTCCGGCGGAACTTGATTCCGTGGTCCGCAGGCGCCGGCATCAGTTTCATATGCGAATAGGTGCCGGTATGGAGCCCCTTGCCTTCGAAACAATAAGTATTCTTGAGGGTATGCTGGTTACAATGCATCAGCGCTTATCTTCGTAATGGTTTACAAAGGTAAGGAAAAAACACGTTTCAAGCAAAAAAGCCTACTCCTGGCCGCTCTGGCGGAACTTGGCGTAAGCCTTCATATAAGTATGCGGGTCGATACACGGGGATCCAAGGAAAGTCTGCCCTTCCTTGCGGATGTTGCCGATGACGCCGGCCTGGGCCAGGAGGGTCGTGTGGTCCGCAATCTTGACATGGCCGGCGATGCCCACCTGCCCTGCAATGATGCAATACTTGCCGATGACCGTGGAACCGGCGATGCCCACCTGGGCTGCCATCACGGTATGGTCGCCAATCACTACGTTATGGGCAATCTGGCACAGGTTGTCGATGCGGACGCCGTTCCCGATGATGGTGGACTCCATCTGAGCCCGGTCCACGGTGGTGTTGGAACCGATTTCCACATCGTTGCCGATGATGACGTTCCCGAGGTGTTCGATTTTCTCCCAGCTGCCGTCCGGCTGCGGAGCGTTGCCGAAACCGTCGTCCCCGATAATGCAGCCGGCGTGCAGGATCACGCGGTCGCCAATGACCATTCCCGGAAAAATGCGGACGCCGGGATAGAGGATGCAGTCCTTGCCGATCTTGCAGTCGTCGCCGATGGTCACGTTCTCGTGGATGACGGTATTGTCCCCGATCACCGTGCGGCGGCCGACCCTGGAGAAGTCTCCGAGCCACACCTTCTTTCCGAACTTCGTGGAGCAGTACCACTTGGCCCGGAGGCTGCGGTGGCGGCGGGCTTTCTTGGTTTTTGAAGAGACATATCCCAGAAGCTGGGTGACAGCCTCATAGGCGTTGTCCACGCGAAGGAGCGTCGCCTTCACCGGCTGCTTGGGCTCGAAGGTCTTGTCTACCAGGATGATGGACGCCTCGCTGGTATAGACATACTGCTCATATTTGGGATTGGCGAAAAAACTCAGCGTACCGGGCTTTCCATGCTCGATCTTGGCGAACTTGGTGATGACGGCGTTCTCGTCCCCGTCCACGGTCCCTTTGAGGACTTGCGCCAGCTGTTTTGCGGTGAATTCCATAGTGAAAGATCTTATCGTCTGCAAAGATAACACTTTTCCCAGCCACAGCCAAAGGGGCGGTCTTTCGGTTTCCCGGAAAAAATCGTAGATTTGCCCCGTTATGAAACGAACCATCCTTTTCTTCATCGCCCTGACCCTGGGCCTGTTCCCTGCTGCGGCCCGGGAATTCGCGGTCTCCGGACCGGAGGGCGGGCTGGCCATGAAGGTCGCCCTGCCGGACGGATTCAACCCCGAAACGGACCGGTGTCCCCTGGTCATCCTCATGCACGGCATTTTCTCCAGCAAGGATTACAACCCCATGCCTTCCCTCGCGAAAGCGCTCGCGCGGGCCGGAATCAGTTCCATCCGGTTCGATTTCGACGGCCACGGGAAGAGCGAAGGGCGGATGCAGGACATGACCATCGAAAAGGAAATTGCCGACGCCATGGCCATCTGGAAATATGCGGAATCGCTTCCCTACGTGGACGGGATCGGCTTTCTCGGTCATTCGCAGGGCGGAGTCATCGCGTCGATGACCGCCGGAAGGCTCGCCGCCGCAGGAGGCCGGGTTCCGGACGGAGTGGTACTCCTCGCCCCGGGTTCCGTCATCAAGCAGGCGTGCCAGGGCGGCAAGTTCTTCAATGCCCGTTTCGATCCGGCCGACCCGCCGGAATACATCCGCTGCTGGGGGATGATGAAACTCGGCCGGGAATACCTGCTCACGACCCAAGCGCTGGATATCTACGGAACGGCTGCCGCCTACATGGGCCCCGTCCTGCTCCTGCATGGGACGAAAGACTCCATCGTCCCGATGTGGTGCAGTGAACAGTATCTGGAAACATACGGCGACCGGGCGAACCTGGTGAAGGTCGAGGGAGAGAACCACTTGATTACCCGCAAGAAAAAGGAGATCTGCGCACAAGTCGTCGCCTTCTTCCGCGGGCTGTTCAACGAGACACGCCCTTAAATTATCGGAGGTACCGGTCCCTGTCCTCCGGAGTGATCTTACGGATGACACGGCAGGGATTGCCGGCAGCCAGGACGCCTTCCGGGATATCGTTAATGACTACGGAGCCGGCGCCGATGACAGAGCCCGATCCGATGGTCACGCCCGGCATGACGCACACCATCCCGCCAATCCAGACATCGTCGCCGATGGTGATGGGAAGCGAGTACTCGAGTTTCCGGCGCCGCAGGTCAACGTCCAGCGGATGCCCCGCCGTATAGAAGCCACACTGCGGAGCGACAAACACGTTGTTCCCAAATGTAACCTTCGCTTCATCCAGGATAACACAGTAAGCATTGATGAAGACATTGTCCCCCACCTCGATGTTAGAGCCGTAGTCGCAGAAGAACGGTTGGTTGACAATGAAGTTCTCCCCGACTTTGCCGATGAGCTTGCGCAGCAGATTGGTCCTTCCCTCTAAATCCGTAACTCTCAATGCATTGTAATCCTGGCACATCTCCTGCGTCCGGAGCAGTTCATCCAGGAGTTCCCCGTTCGAAGCGTCATACAGACGTCCCGACATCATTTCGTCCCTTATACTCATGCCTTCAGAATATCTTGCGAGACAATGGTTTGCGTTTCGCGGGAACCGGCCTTGGCGAGGCGAATCATCGCAGCAGCCACCTCCTCCGTGGGCATGGGCTTCCAGGAGCGCATGAGGCCGATGGCATTGAGGGCCCTTAGAATAACGACACCGGCTTTCTCGCCGAAGCGGTCACTCCCCTTCCGGATGAGGGAGGGCGGCTGGAGAATGTAGCAGGCCGGGAAGCCAAGCTTTTTCACCGCTTCTTCCAACTCGCCTTTCATCCTGGTATAGAAGATCTTCGACTTTGGAGAGGCGCCGATGGACGAGACGAGGGCATAGGTGGGCACACCGTTTTCCCGAGCAGCCTTCGCCGCTTCATACTGATAGGTATAATCGACCTTCCACTGGGCATCTTGACTGCCGGCCGCCTTGATGGTCGTCCCCAGGCAGGAAAACAGCACATCCCCCTCGAACAGGCGAACCCACTTTTCGGAGTGGTCGAAATCGATGATATGGACCGTCAGCTTCGGGTTCTCAAAACCGAGGGGACGCCGGACAAAGGCCACGACGCTCTCGAAGGAATCATCCTCCAAAAGCATCTGTACCAGGTCTTTCCCGACCGCGCCGGTCGCGCCGATGACAAGGGCTTTCATGGTACTCACGCCAATTTGACGGCTGTGCCGGAAGCGGTCACCATCAGCATGCCACCTTTCTCACCGAGAACCTCATAGTCGATGTCGATGCCGACGACCGCATCGGCCCCGAGCCGGGCCGCCCGGTTGGCCATTTCATCCATGGCCTGCGTGCGCGCCTTGATCAGTTCTTCTTCGTAGGACCCGGAACGGCCGCCGACGAAATTCCGTACGCTCGCGGCAAAGTCACGGAGGAAGTTCACGCCGGAGATGACCTCTCCGAAAACGACGCCCCTATACTCCAGGATAGTGCGTCCTTCGATGGCAGGTGTGGTGGTAAGGATCATGACTGTCGATCATTGTGTTCTTTCAAAGGTAAGAATTACGGAAGAATATTCAAAACGGGAGGAATTTCCGGGCTGTCATTGCACCTCCGGAGTCGTTCCCGAGCACCCTCTGACGCAAAAACCGCATCTCACACGCTGAAATGCGGCAGACCCCACTTTGCAAACCGGGATCTGCCGCGTTTTCGCACCCACAAGCCCGTTTTTGCTCCAGACGAATCTGGGATAGAGGTTCTTATTGGGGGTATCAAGCCTGAAGAACGCGAACCATCAATAGAATGCAGGCTGGCGCGTATTTCAGTACCTACACAGCCTGCATTTCGAGTTCAAATGGAAAGAAAGGTTAACGGGGCAGCGATGTGCGGAAAGATGGCCTACTTTCGATGGGAGTATCCATCCGTGCTCTCTTCTTCGTCAATAAAGCTGGGACACGTCAACTAAGACTACCAGTGGTCCAAATCCTCGTAGAAGAAATATCCGCCGCAATGGGGACACCTCTGAACCGATGAGGGATGGCGCAACATCGGATAATCATGCTTCGTGTCAGACCAATGCGTCGCCCCGAATGTATTTCCGGAAGCGATGGAAAGAATATATTTGAACTTACCGCAGTGCGGGCAGGTCATCTGGTAGGAGATCCTAGTGTCATAATATAATCGGTTTTAACTGATTGCTGTTTAATATTCAATGGGTATCAGCATTGCGCACTTCTTCTAGCAATCTCCTTTCCCTTTTCAGTCGCTAATCTGGCAGGATCCGGAATGATTCCAACCCTTCCCAGATCCAAACGATCAGCATCAAAGCACGCATCAATAGTCGGATTCCCTGTCATGTCCGTCTCTGTATGAAGACGGCAGGCCTCCCTCAACAGGTGGATGTCTTCGTCAGAGACATCCTTGAGAAGAGTGCCCCTGATAGTGTCGATGAACTCTGCCGCCCGCGGTCCGTGCTGCAGATCGTAACCGTCATTCTCGCGACAGGAATCATGGAGGTATGCAAACAATCAAAGCTAAACAATAATCCACAATTATCCAACAATGATTATCTTTGTATTTTGGAACCATAACCTCATAGAAATGAAGAAGTTTATCCTGATTCTCATTGCCGCGGTGGCCGTCCTTTCCTGCAAGAGCGCCCCGCAGCCTGCCGTTGTTTCCTTTGACGATGTCATCGCCTCGCGACGGAGCATCCGCAGCTTCGACGCCAGTAAAACCATTAGCGAGGCGGAGATCCGGACGCTCATCGCAACCGCGCAGGAAGCCCCTTCCTGGGCAAATACGCAGACCAGCCGCTACTATGTGGCCCTGTCCAAAGAGAAGGCGGATGCCGTACGGGAAGTCATCGGCGAGTGGAACAAGAAGAACACCGAGGGTGCGCCCGTCTTCATCGTTTCGACGTACGTGAAGGACAAGTCCGGCTTCCGCAATGACGGGATTCCGGCCAACGAAGTCGGCAACGGATGGGGCGCTTATGACAACGGTCTCAGCGACGCGCACCTGATCCTGAAAGCACGCGCCATGGGCTTCGATACCCTCATCATGGGCGGTCGGGATGCGGACGCGCTCCGTTCCATCTTCAACATCCCGGAAGAAGAGGCCATCATGGCCGTCCTCGCCCTGGGCTACCGGGCCGTCGACCCGGACCGTCCCGCAAGAAAACCGTTGGATGAAATCCTGAAGTTCTTCTGATAAACGGATACAGTCCATTTTACATTGCGGATAAATCTTCCGCTTTGATTTGGAGAAACGAATTATTATTGCGATATTTGCGTTGCGACAATTTCGCAACGACAATTTCGCAATGACATGGAACATCCGATCAACAATCCTTTCCTGATATCCGGATATGAGTCTCCGGCTTATTTCTGCGACCGCAAAAAGGAAACGGAGAAGCTGCTGGAAACGCTCCGGAACGGGCGGAACATCACGCTGACATCCCCCAGAAGACTAGGAAAGACAGGCCTTATCAAGCATGTCTTCCATCTGGTGAGGCAGCAGGATCCGAGGACGGCCGCCATTTATATCGACCTCTACCCCACGGAGTGCTTGTACGATTTCACGCAGGCTTTCTCGTCCGCGGTCCTCGGGCAGCTGGATTCCAGCCCGGTGAAGGCCCTGAAGAGAATCGCCAGCCTCTTTAAGGGCCTGCGGCCCAGCCTCACGGTGGACCAGGTGACGGGACAGCCCAAGGTCGGGCTGGACATCGCGGCCGGAACGGAGGTTGGCACCCTGGAGCAGGTCTTCAGTTACCTCAAGCAAACCGTAAAGACCTGCTATATCGCCTTCGACGAGTTCCAGCAGATTGCCCGCTACCCCGAGCAGAACGTTGAAGCCCTCTTCCGCTCATACATCCAGGACCTGCACAATGTCCATTTCATCTTCTCCGGAAGCCAGGCGCACATGCTGGGCGAGATGTTCCTCTCCCCTAAGCGTCCGTTCTACCAGAGCACGTCCGAGATTACCATCGGGACCATCGATGAAAATGCGTACTATGAATTTGCCGCCACCTTTTTCAAGGACCAAGGGAGGACCCTCCAGAAGGAAGTTTTCCACCAGATCTATGACCTCTATGAGGGATATACCTGGTACATTCAGATGGTTCTGAACCGCCTGTATGCCAAAGCCGGGTATCCGCTGGACGAGGCCCTGGTGCAGGAAAGCATCCGGGATATCCTCCGGGAGAACGAATTCTACTACCAACACCTGCTCCAGGTCTATCCCAAAGGACAAGTCAAACTGGTGAAAGCCATCGCGAAGGAGAAGAAGGTGAAGGAGATTATGGCCGGGGCCTTCATCTCCAAATATGGACTCACGGCCACCAGCAGCGTCAGGAGCGCGCTTTCCAGGATGCTGGACGAAGAAATCATCTACCGCTCCCCGGATGGATATCTGGTCTACGACCGCTTCTTCGGGCAGTGGCTCGATGCAACTTTTTAGAGACCTGGGCAAATAACCATGCAGCACAAAAGGAACAAGAGACACAATGCCTATAAGGAGGCCAATGAGGCCTTCCTGCAGGTGAAGGCGCAGGAGGAAGGGATGGTAGTCCTGGACAATGGCGTCCTGTACAAGGTGCTGGAATCGGGCCGTGGGACCAAGAAACCCACCCCGCGCAGCATCGTCTATGTCCATTACACCGGCCGGCTCATCGACGGTACCGTCTTCGACACCACCGAGGGACAGCCGCTGCCGGCGCTGTTTATGGTGGGAGATCTCATCATGGGCTGGCAAATCGCCCTCACCCGGATGCACGAGGGCGACAAATGGGAGGTGTACATCCCCGCAAAATGGGGCTATGGCTCCCTGAAGATGGACGACATCCCCGCCCACAGCACCCTGATCTTCGAGTTGGAACTCGTCAAGATCGAGCGGTAAAGGAAAGCGAAACTACTGAATGATATGGGTTTCAAGAATTTCATCAACTCCCTGAAGAACTTCGGCGACACCATCTCCGCCGCCAGCGAGAAAGCCGACGACGCTGCCGATACGTTCCTTGGCAAGTTGAAGAACGGCCTGATCCTCCTGGAACGGGACCAGGCCGGTTCTCAAAAGGAATGAGCAAAAGAGTCCCGCCAAGATGGCGGGTATTTTTTGTATTTACCAAAAGAATTGCTATCTTTGCACCCGTGAATGAGATAGAGGACGGACGGTCCCCTATTTTTTGTTATAGGAAGTGATGAAAAAGGAAGAGATTATCCAGGCCGTGGAAGCGGCAGTCCGTGAAAGAGGGTGCTTCATCGTGGATGTCACGGTGAACGCCATGAACGACGTGGAGATCGTCCTCGAGAAAGAGGACGGAATCGTGGACTGGGACGATTGCGCCGCCATCGACAAGATTGTGCACGAAGCGTTCGACCAGGACGTGGAGGACTATGCCCTCACCGTTTCGTCCGCGGGGCTGGACCGCCCGTTCAAGGTGTTCCGGCAGTACCTCAAGGCCATCGGCTCGAAGGTGGACGTGAAGTTCAAGGGCGGACGCCGGCTGGTCGCTACCCTGACGGCGGCGACGGAAGATAGCGTCACCCTGCAGTACACCGCCCTGGAGGCCGTGGAAGGCAAGAAGAAGAAGGAGAAAGTGGAGCACGAGGAAACCTGCCCCCTCACCGAGATCAATTCCGTCACCCCCTACATCGATTTCAAATAATACAAGATAACCACAATGGCAAAAGACAAAGAAAAAGAAATCACCTTGATCGACGCGTTCAAGGATTTCAAGGAAGAGAAGAGCATCGACCGTCCCGTGAT
>JAFSJK010000045.1 GCA_017439305.1 Bacteroidales bacterium
ACGAGGCTCGAACTCGCGACCCCCGGCGTGACAGGCCGGTATTCTAAACCGACTGAACTACCGCACCAATTGTCAGTGAACTTCCCTTTCGGGATTGCAAAGGTACAACTAAAATTTGATTCTGCAAATATTTTGAAAGAAATAAATAAATAAAATGTCCGGCCACTGACCGGACATTTTCAGAAGGGGAGTGTTTACTGCACTTCGATCTGTTTGCGGACCTTTTCGGGTTCCACTTTCTTGACCTTCGCGATGGTGACGGTCAGGACACCGTGTTCCACCTTGGCGGCGATGTCTTCGCGGTTCGCGTCCTCGGGGAGGAGCATCGTCTGCTGGAACTTGGTGTAGGAGAATTCGCGGCGGAGATAATGGCCTTTGTGCTCCTTCTCCTTGTTCTCGACCTTCTTTTCCATGTTGATCACGAGGTCGCCTTCCTCGTCCAGATGGACATTGAAGTCTTCCTTGGTCATGCCCGGGGCGGCGAGCTCCAGCTCATAGGCTTCCGGAGTCTCGATGACGTTGATGGCCGGTGCGGTCGCTTTCGGACGGTCCATCCAGTTCGTGTCGAAGAAATCGTTGAAGATGTCGGGCATCCAGTTGTTGTGTCTTGCAGGTAACATGGTTTCAGTCTCCTATACTTTAAGTTTAACTATCTTGCTTTTGAACCGTCCCGCAGCCGGGCCGCGTTCGACAGGAGAATAGGCAAACGCGGGGCCAATGTCCGGAAAGTGGACAAAATGGCAGGTGTAACTGACTAATTGTCAATTAGTTATGCCAAATTGACAGAAAATTGCCTATTCCGTGCAAATTCTGTATCTTTGCATATCCATGGAAGAAAGCAAGCTCGGTTGGTACGCCCTGAAGGTGTTTTACAACAAGGTCTTCGAAATCGAGGCTTTGCTGGATGACATGGGCCTGGAGACATACATTCCTGCCCGTCGGGTCCAGTTGAAGGGGGAGGAGCATATGCGCATCGCCCGTCGGCTGGCTACGCCGGACGACCGCCGTCGCGACAACCGGTTCATCCAGGCCGGCCCGGTCATCTTCAAGCGTGAACCGGTGGTATCATCCCTTCTTTTCGTCCATGCACCGGAAGACCGTCTCCCTGATGTCGAGAAAACCATTTACGGGAAAGGATTCCTTTACCGCATGGTGGACAACAAGCGTCCCTGCGTCATCCCTGACAAACAGATGGGGATGTTCCAGATGGTGTGTTCGTCCGGTGCCGACGGCCTCGAGTTCTTCGCCGACGACGACATGACCCGCTACAAGAGCGGGGACCGGGTACGGGTGCTGGAAGGCCCGCTCAAGGGGGCCGAAGGTTACATCAAGCGGATCCGGAAGGACCGCCGGTTGTTGGTTGCGATCGAAGGGTTCATCGCCGTGGCGACGTCCTTCATTCCACCTCAATTTCTCGCCAAGGTAACAGATTGAGCCAATCGTAGAAGAATCCGTACGAGAAGATCGTAAGGACCGCTCCGAGAAGCTTCCACCAGCCTGGCAGCACGATCACCCACAGCAGGACCATCAAAGGCATGCCGAACAGGCGGAACATGGCGCGTACCGTATTCCGCCAGGCCGGATCCTTCAGTTTCTTGTGGCATATGAATTCCGCACCGGCCCACAGGGGCAGGCTCAGGATAGCGCTTATCAGGAAAAGGGGCGACAGAAGGACCGCCAGGGGGATGTTCGTCTTGTGCGGGGGCTTGACCTCCGCGAGACGCGCCTTGTAATTCTCGTCATCCGGGATGAAGAGGATTTCCGCGGCGATCCGGTCATGGACCAGATTCCGGAAATCCTGGAAGGTCTCGGCCTCGGTATGGCCTTCGTGCTCGCGCAGGAAAGCATTGACATCAATCGGATCTCCGAACCGGATGTCACAGGTGGTCCTGTAATGGAAATAATCTCCGTACTCGATACCGGTGGGGACCACGTAGGTCTGCCGTTTCTCCGCGCTTGCAAAGGCGATGCGGGCGATACCCTTCTGGATGGGCAGGAGGGAATGCTTGGGACGATGTCTTCCTTCGCTGAAAAGGCAGAAGGGTACGCCGTGCTCCAGTACTTCGTCCACTTCGTTGAAGGTTTCCCAGTTCTGGAGGACGGCACGTCCGCCATCCCGGCTGCGTGCCATCGGGACGATCTTGATGAGCCGGAGGAACCGGGCGATGGCGGGTTTCTTGAAAATGTCGGCCCGGGCGCCGAAGGCGGTCGGGGTCTTGCGGGTACGCAGGACTACCAGGGCGTCCATCAATGTGTTCGTATGGTTCGGGGCGATGATGACGGCACCGTCCTGGGGAAGCTCTCCCTGGACCGTCGTCTTGCAGTAGCTACGCCTCGTGTTGCAGTCGCACCACAGTCTCAGGAAGCTGTAGCGGATGTCTTTTTCCCAGAGTTTCGCCATGATTTACGATTGAAATAGAAAGCGGTGGCCAGGCCGGATACGATGTGCCAGATGCCCCACCAGGCCGTGATTACGAGCAAGCCGCCGTGGGGCGGGAAGTTTGCGAAGAGGGGTGTCCCCAGTAGCAGGACAAGGCCCAGTCCGGAGTTCTGGATGCCGGTCTCGATCGTAAGGGTGCGGCGGTCCTCCTCGGGGACCCGGAAGGCGGTGCCGATACCGTGCCCGATCATCAGGGCCACGAGATTATGGATGAAGACCACCAGGAAGATGTATTTGACACACCGGAGGAAAGCATCCATGTTGCCTGCGAAGGCCAGGATGACCATGGCAATGAAAAAGAGGATGGAAATCCACTGGAGCGGCTTCTTGAGGAAAGCGGCCACCTTGGGCAGGAACCGGGAGGTCAGGATGCCGGCGACCAGCGGAATGCCCAGCAGGATGAAGATGGTCTTGAACACGTCCATCAGGGGAATCACCAGGGTAGGAATGTCGGCATGGACGGCCGCAAAATGCAGGTAGGCGTTGCCCCAGAGCCAGAAATTGAACGGGGTCATCAGGACGGCGAGGGCCGTGGTAACGGCGGTGAGGCTCACGGACAGTTCGACATTGGCCTTGGCCAGGGAGGACATGAAGTTGGAGATGTTACCGCCCGGGCAGGAGGCCACGAGGATCATGCCGAGTCCCATCATCGGAGAGATCCACCAGCTCATGAAGATGGCGAGCAGGCACGTGAATGCGGGCAGCAGAATCAGCTGGCAGATGAGGCCCAGGATGACGGATCTGGGTTCGCTGAAAACTTTGATGAAAGTGCCCGGCTTGATGCCCAGCGAGACGCCGTACATGACGAACGCGAGGACGATGTTGATCGTATTCATTCCGCCGGCATTCAGGGTGACCTGGATCTGGTCGATGGCGGCGGCGGTTTCAGGTGACATGGTCTATTAGTTTAAGCAACTTGCAAATATATGCATAATTTCGTAAATTGGCAGGAATAATTGCGATCTGATTATATGGAAAAGCCCCCGATCCGACTGATTATCCTGGATTTTGACGGGACTCTCGGAGATACGAGAGCCAATATCGTGCTGACGATGACGCAGACGCTGCGCCTTCTCGGGTATCCCGTTGCCAGCGAGGAGGCCATTGCCGCGACGATCGGCGTCCCTCTGGAGGAAGGATTCGCACAGCTTCTCCCCG
Organism: Bacteroidales bacterium; assembly: GCA_017439305.1. Classification (GTDB taxonomy): domain Bacteria; phylum Bacteroidota; class Bacteroidia; order Bacteroidales; family UBA932; genus Cryptobacteroides. Next base: position 3,599 of record JAFSJK010000045.1, read on the forward strand.
ACCTGTCTCCTGATGAAGCGCTGGTGTGTGCCCGTACGTACAGGGAACAGTTTGAACTATGCCGCAAGATCCTGGTTCCCGAAGTCTTTCCGCATGTGAAGGATACGCTGTCCGCCCTCAAGGAGGCCGGCTTTATCCTGACGGTCGCTTCGTCGCGGAGGTCGCAGTCCCTGAACGAGTTCCTGGTTGACATGGAAATCGCCCCCTATATCTCCTATGTGCTGGGAGCCGACAATGTCACCCAGGCCAAGCCGCATCCTGAACCCGTCCTGAAGACGCTGGCTGAACTGGGCATCCCGGCCGGAGAAACCCTGGTCGTGGGGGATATGCCGGTGGATATCCAGATGGGAAAATCTGCCGGTGCGAGAACCTGTGCGGTTACCTACGGAAACGCCTCCCGCGAAGAGCTGTCGGAGGCGGATTACATCATCGACGATTTTGCGGAAATGCTTCCGCTGATGGCGGACCTTCAGAGCGCCTAGGCTTCCTCCGCCAGCCGGAAGATGGCCGGAGAGAGGTGGCAGTAGCCGGTCGGGTTCTTTTCCAGGTAATCCTGATGGTATTCTTCGGCCCGGTAGAAATTCTGCAGGGGGAGGAGTTCCACGGCGAGGGGCTGTCCCAGCGCTCCGGCTGTCCGGTCCAGGGCTTTGCGGATACCGGGCACCTGGTCTTCCGAGACAAAATAGACTCCCGTACGATAGCGCGTGCCTTCATCCTCACCCTGTTTGTTGAGGCTCAGCGGGTCGATGGCTTTCAGGAACAGTTCCGTCAGCCGTTCTTCCGAAATTGTCGTTGAATCATATTGCAGATGAACCGTTTCTGCATAACCGGTCTGGTCGGTGTACACCTCTTTGTAGGTGGGGTTCTCTGTGAACCCGTTGGCAAATCCGACCTCGGTGAAAGTCACGCCTTTCACGAGGGAAAAGAACTTTTGGGCGCCCCAGAAACATCCGGCGGCAAAATACAGGTCTTGGATCATGTCAAAGCAATCTGATGGCGATTCGGGCGCAGGCTTCTGCATCGGCCAGCGCGTGATGATGTCGGGTGAGGTCGTAGCCGCAGGCGGCGGCGACAGTCGGAAGCCGATGGTTGGGCAGGCTGTATCCGAAATGGCGGCGGGAGGCCGCCAGCGTATCGAAGAAACGGTAGTCCGGATAGTCCATCTGATAAACCCGGAAAACGGCCTTGAGGCAGCCTTCGTCAAACCGGGCATTATGGGCGACCAGCGGCAGTCCTTCGATCAGCGGCCCGACTTTCTCCCAAACGGACGGAAACACCGGTGCATCCTCCGTATCCTCCGGCCCCAGTCCGTGCACTTGCCGGCAAAACCATTGGTAGTATTCCGGTTCCGGATGGATCAGGCTGTAGAAGTGGTCGGCGATCTCGCCGTCGCGGACGATGACGATGCCCACGCTGCAGACGCTGGACGGCTGCTCGTTGGCGGTTTCAAAGTCTATGGCGGCGAAATCCTTCATTTTTGGATAGGACAAAGATAGCATTTTATTCGTTTTTTCGTACCTTTGAAGACTCATCTTATTGGACATGCCTACCGAAGGGAATATCATCATACGCAGGGCGAAGGTCAACAACCTCAAGGACATAACGGTGGAGATTCCGCGGAACCGGCTCGTAGTGGTAACGGGCATTTCCGGCAGCGGAAAGTCGTCCCTGGCGTTCGATACGCTGTTTGCCGAGGGTCAGCGCCGCTTCGCCGAGAGTCTTTCGTCCTATGCCCGCCAGTTCCTGGGCAGGATGTCCAAGCCCGACGTGGAGATGATCGAAGGCATCCCGCCCGCCATCGCCATCGAGCAGAAGGTGAATATCCGGAATCCGCGTTCGACCGTTGCGACGACGACGGAAATCTATGATTACCTGCGCCTGCTGTTCGCCCGGATCGGCCGGACCTATTCCCCGGTGAGCGGGGAGGAAGTCAAGGCCCATACGGTCCAGGACGTCCTGAACGGCATTTTTGACGGGGAACCCCATACGGTATATGTCCTTTCCGACATCCGCTGGAAGGCCAGGAAGGACAAGGTGGAGCTGATGCTCGCCCTCAAGGAGGAAGGTTTCGGCCGCTTCTTCGACTTGGACAGGCAGGAAGCCCTCCGCATCGAGGATGTCATGCAGATGGACGGGCATTATCCGGAGAACCTGCATCTGCTGGTGGACCGCGCCAAGACCCGGTCCGAGGTTGACGAGGACTTGCTGACCCGTCTCCAGTCTTCCGTACAGACCGCCTTTGACAAAGGGGAGGGGGATATGTCCGTCGTCGTGGACGGGGAGGTCAGAACCTATTGTTCCCGCTTCGAGCGCGACGGAATGACCTTCCGCGAGCCGGACGAGTATCTGTTCAGCTTCAACAGCCCGCTGGGCGCCTGTCCCGAGTGCGGTGGCCTGGGAAAGATCATCGGCATCAGCGAGGACCTCGTGGTACCCGACAAGACCCGGACCATCTATGACGGCGCAGTCGCCTGCTGGCGCGGTGACAAGATGAGCTGGTTCAAGGACCTCGTGGTGAAAAACGCCGAAAAGTACGACATCCCCGTGTTCGTCCCGTATTGCAAGCTCACGGAGAAGCAGAGGAATACCCTCTGGACCGCCCGCAGCGGCGGCGTGATGGACGAATCCGCCATCGTCGGCATCGACGAATTCTTCGAGTGGGTAAACCAGAACCGGTACAAGATCCAGTATAAGTACATGCTCAGCCGGTATTCCGGCCGGACCACCTGCCACGCCTGCGGAGGCAGCCGTCTCCGGAAGGAGGCCCTGTATGTCCGTGTGGGCGGGAAGAACATCCACGAACTCCTGTCGATGACCATCGACGAGTTGCTGCATTTTTTTGAATCGGTCGGACTCACGGAATATGAACGGAATGTGGCGGGCAAGGCCATCGAGGAGATTGTCTACCGCCTGCACTGCATCCAGGACGTGGGCTTGGGTTATCTGACTCTCAGCCGGACGATGAACACCCTGTCCGGCGGAGAAAGCCAGCGCGTGAACCTGGTGACGGCCCTTGGCAGTTCCCTGGTCGGTTCGATGTATATCCTGGACGAGCCGTCCATCGGCCTGCATCCGCGGGATACCGACCGTCTCATTGCGGTGCTCAAGCGGCTCCGGGACATCGGAAATACGGTTGTCGTCGTGGAGCACGACCCGGAGATCATCCGGGCGGCAGACCTCCTCATTGACATGGGCCCGAAAGCCGGCGTACATGGCGGGAAAGTGGTGTTCCAGGGGATGGCGGACCAGTTTACGCCCGGGGAATTGAAGCGGTCTCTGACGCTCCAGTACCTGAACGGTGAAAGGAAGCAATATGTCCGCGCGAAGCGCCCCTGGCAGTATTCCATCACCGTGAACGGGGCGATGCAGAACAACCTCAAGGACATAGACGTGCAGTTCCCGTTAGGCGTCCTTACGGTCGTCACGGGCGTTTCCGGCAGCGGAAAGTCCTCGCTCGTGGGAGATATCCTGTTTCCCGCCTTGCACCGGCGCATCAACGAGACCGGCGACCTGCCGGGCACTTTCAAGGGCTTGTCCGGCAACCTGGACCGTGTCACCCGCGTGGAATATGTGGACCAGAATCCCATCGGCAAGAGTTCCCGTTCCAACGCCGTCACGTACCTGAAGGTCTATGATGACATCCGTAAGCTCCTGAGTGACCAGCAGTTCGCGAAAATCAACGGATTCACCCCGTCTTATTTCTCCTTCAACCAGGAAGGCGGCCGCTGCCCTGAATGCCAGGGCGACGGCTTCGTGAAGATCGGGATGCAGTTCATGGCTGACGTCACGATGGTGTGCGAGTCCTGCGGCGGCAAGCGTTTCAAGCCCGAGATCCTGGAGGTCCGTTACCGGGACAAGAACATCGACGACATCCTGAACATGAGCGTGGAGGAGGCGATCGCCTTCTTCGGCGCCCAGCCGGAGGACCTGGCGAAATCCATTGCGGACCAACTCCGGCCGCTGGTGGATGTGGGTCTGGGCTACATCAAGTTGGGACAGCCTTCCAGCACCCTGTCCGGCGGTGAGAGCCAGCGGATCAAGCTCGCTTATTTCCTGAGCCTGAGCCGGGGCGACGACCGCCCGCGGAAGGACAGGATCCTGTTCATGTTCGACGAGCCCACGACCGGACTGCACTTCTATGATGTAGAGAAACTCCTGAAGGCGTTCGACGCCCTGCTTTCCCGCGGCCATTCCGTCGTCGTGGTGGAGCATAACCTGGACGTCATCCGGAGTGCCGACTGGGTTATCGACCTGGGTCCGGATGCCGGAGAGCGGGGCGGGGAAGTGGTCTTTGCGGGAACACCGGAGGACCTGGCCGCCCGGGGCGACACCTTCACGGCGAAGTATCTCAGGGGTTAACCTTCTTTCCAGTACCGGACCAGCCGGTCGGCAAAGGAACCGGGGACGATGTTCTCCAGGTGCCTGTAACTCGTTTTCTGATAGAAGAATCCTTCTTCCGCCGCCTTCCGGAAGATGGCAGGATCGTACGGAAGGTCCTTGTATTCATAGATGTACAGATGGGTGGGATACTGGTCCATCTTCGGCATCCGGGCAAAGTATTCCTTCGCGAGTGGATTCTCCGTGACCAGGGTCCGGAACATCACCTGGTGCATGAAATACTCCACCCGGAGATCCTCATGCATCCAGTAATCCAGCATCATCGCGCGCCAGGCCTCCAGCAGGTAGGCGCCCTTCCTGGCCCGGATGAAGCAGTTCTGGATGTAGCTGTAATTGCATTTGACGCGGTCGCCGGCCATGAACACGAAGAAATCCTGCTCCGTGATGAAGGAGGGAATGGGAGCGCTGACAAAGCAGGTGGCGTCCAGCCAATAGCCTCCGTGCCGGTACAGGAGTTCCACGCGGCAGATGTCCGCGAAATGGGCGGGCTTGATCTTTCCGGAGCGGTATTTCGCCACAATGGTTTCCGGCAGGTCGATATAATCGAAAAGGGTCTTTCCGTCCAGTACGACCAGTTCCTGCGGACAATGCTCTCGGATGCTGCGGAAACAGGACTTGACGATGTCAGGAGCCTGGTCCTCTCCCTGGAACCAGATGGCGAAGATCTTTTCTTCGCCGTCCCGCACAGGAACCGGAGCGGGTTTGACGGCCTCTGCGGCCGGGAGCCAGTTCCGGCGGAAGTAGCGGGTGAGGATCCGGGCGAAGGCGTCGTAGCGGTGGGTGCGGCGTTTGTCGGCACTTCTCCAAAGGGGATTCAGGAGATGCCCGTGGAGGAGCAGCAGGAAGCGGGTCCAGCCGACCGTGTCGAAGAGGGGTTTCCGTTCAGATTGCATACGGATGCAAAAGTAGCGAAAAAAAACGTATCTTTGTCTTCCATGAAGCGCATTGCAGCAGTCACCATGGCCCGCAATGACGATTTCTACCTGCGGAAGTGGGTGGATTACTATGGCGGGCAGCTTGGAAAGGAGAACCTGTACATCTATCTCGACGGCCTGGACCAGGTGGTCGGGGATTTCTGTGAAGGGACCCATGCCATGGCGGTGGAAAAGATCGGGACGCAGCTCGTGGCGGCGGAGAAAGGACGGCTCAAGTTCCTTTCGGACAAGGCGGCCGACCTGCTGACCAGTGGCTATGACCTGGTAATCGGAGTCGATGCCGATGAATTCGTGGTCGTGGACCCGAAGCGCGGAATGAGCCTTGCCGAGTATCTCAGTTCGTTGAAAATCAAGGACTCCGTCTCTGCCCTCGGCGTGGATTTCGGGCAGAAACTGGGCGAGGAGGGGGACATCACGGAGGACCGTCCCTTTCTGCAGCAGCGGCATTTTGCCCGGCTGGGTACGCGGTATACCAAGCCTTCCGTGGTGGCAGCCCCGGTCGTCTGGGGCAGCGGCTTCCACCGGATCAAAGGACATAACTTCCATATCGCCAAGGACTTGTATCTTTTCCATTTCGGCTATTTCGACATGAAGCGCATCCAGGACCGCGTCCAGGACCAGGACCGTGCGGCCCAGGGTTGGGGGAAGCATGTGCTCAAGCGGGCGAAGACCATCCGGCTCGTGACGGAGAAGAAGGCGCGTGATTTCGACCGTTGGACACGGTTCGCCCGCGTTGCGCAGACTATCTGTCGCCCGCCTTATGCCTGGAACAAGCCGGGTATGATGGAATTGGTGCTCATCGTCCGGATTCCGGACCGCTTTGCCAGCCTGGGATTATGAACGGACCCCGGAATACCCCGCTGGTCTCCGTCATCGTCCCGATGTACGGAGTGGAGGACTACATCGCCTGCTGTGCGGAAAGCCTATTTGCACAGACCTATCCCGCCGTCGAGTTCCTTTTTGTGGATGATGGCGGCAAGGACCGGACGGTGGAGATCCTGCGCGGTGTCCTGGAACGGCAGGATCCGGATTTGCAGGCGCGAGTGCGGATCATTTCCAAGGCCAACGAGGGCCTTCCGCGGGCCCGCAAGACCGGATTGGATGCAGCTGCGGGAGACTATATCTTCCATCTGGACGCCGATGACTGGGTGGAGCCGGATGCGGTCGAAAGACTGGTGCGGGAAGCGCTTCGCACCGATGCCGACCTGGTCTACTTCGACTTTTGGAAAGAGTATGGATCGCGGCATAAGCTGGACCGCGAACGGGCTTATTCCGAGCAGGACAAGGAGCGTTGGATGAAGCGCCTGTATAACGACAGGGCATACGGTTACGTGTGGTGCAAATTCGCCCGAAAGGCTTTGTACAGGGATATTTTCGTCCCCCGGTACAATATGCACGAGGATATCGTTTTCTCAACACAGCTTATCTGGCGGGCCTCCCGGATCGTCCAGCTCAGTGTCCCGCTTGTTCATTACCGCCGCACCAACGCGTCATCGGCCACCCGGGTGGACAAGGGAACGCGGAGAATCCAGTCGGCGAGGAACATCCTGGACCTGTGTGCAAACGACGGCCCGGAAGTGGCGGTTGTCCGGAAGGAGATGATCCGGAAAGCATCCTGGAATGCGTTCCGCTACGACCGTTCCTTGTTTGATACCTATCCTTTCCTGCGAAAGGAGGCGCCGCTCATTCTGAGGCTGTCAGGCGTCTGAACAGCCTGTCCCATTGCGGGAGGATCCGGTCCGGGGTGAAATCCCCGGCTTTTTTGTTGATTTCCCGGCCCATGCTGCGCCGCAGTTCCGGATTCTCGATGAGGGTGCAGACCTTGCGGGCCATGGTCTCGATGTCTCCCGGATCGGCCAGCATGCCGCTCACCCCGTCTTCGATGAATTCGCCAGGACCGCAGGGACAACGCATGCATACGCAGGGAAGTCCGATGGCGGCCGTTTCCACCAGCACCATGGGAAAGCCCTCGTACAGGGATGTCATCAGGTAGATGGAACTGGCCATCATTTCTTCTTTGATGCGCGGAGTCGCCGGGTGCACGACAATGGCGCCTTCCAGGCCTTCCCGCCGGATCAGGGCCTCGGTCCGCGCCTTCTTTTTCCCGTTTCCGTACAGGTCCAGGGCCCAGTCCGGGTGAAGGGCATGGACGATCTTCCACACGCGGACCATGTCGTCATAATTCTTCTGCTTTTCAAACCGTCCGCCGCTGATGCAGCGCTTCGCCTCCAGGGGCGCCAGTTCGCCGGGGGTATAATCGGTGGGGTTATAGATCTGTTCCAACCGCTTGCAGAAGGGGGCCCATGCTTCCCGGTCCTCCCGGGTGAGCACGACGAAGCAGTCCAGTTCTCCCGCCGCCTTCTCGAGGGCGCGGAGTTCCCGGGTACGGCCTTTGAGGAGGTAGGTGTCGTGGGAGAAGTGGAATTCGGCCATGACAGTCCCGCAAAGGCCTTTCAGTCTGGGAAGCCAGGCCAACTCCTTGAGGAACACGGCATTGACGATGTCCGGTTTTTCGGCCTTGATGAGGCCCTTCAGGCGCCGCAAGTAGCGCGGCATGTTCCAGGGCATATGCGTGTTCACATCCAGGTCGATGTGCCTGACGAGCGGATCCAGGGGAAAGAAGGTCGGCCGGCCTTTCTGGTGGTTGGTGACAATCACGACGTCGTAACCGTATCGGGTCGCCAGCAGGTTGGCCTTGAGGATGAGCACCCGTTCCAATCCCGCCGAATTGTAGATGGTATTTGCGAGATAGAAGATCTTCATATCCGCAAATATACGCAAAAAATACCAGGGAATGGACGGTTCCTCCGGTTTTACGGGTCGATGACCACGAGGGCGAGCGTGTCCCGGTTCACGGGCGGGCCGGCCTTGAAATGGACCAGGACCGATCCTCCCTTCCAGGTGTGGACGGTGAGGCCATGTCCGTCCGGATCGATGTCGAACGTGTACAGGTCGTGCACCCGTTCGTCATCGTCCCAGGCGACCGGCTCGATTTCGAACGGCGTATCATCCGGGGATACGTCGCACCAGAGGTGGAAGTCGTCGCCTGACCGGCATTCGTTGTAGGCCGCCGGGTGCAGGTCAAACCGGGCCCGGGTGACCAGATGGTCCTTCTCTACCCGCCAGCTGTCCTCTGACAGGCCGTCTCCCTGCAGGCAGACAATCACCCTGCAGGCGGTATTGCGTTCGACATCGAAGTTTCCCGGTCCGTCTCCCAGGTAAAACCGGTAGGTCAGGGATTCTCCGGCCTGTGTATGCTGTTTGGAGGAGTGGTAGTTACCCTTGATTTCCAGATACGAACAAACCTCGGCGTACCGGCCTTCCGTAAAGGATTTCTCACGTTCGTCTCCGGTTTCCAGCAAATCTCCCTGCAGATTCTCCGGCAAGTACAGGCTTACCGTCCCGCTGACACCCAGGGATTCGTCGATGTTCAGGGGCTGAACTTGTTTTCCGTCCAGCACGAAACCGCTTGGAAAGACCTGGGTGGCCGATTCGGCCCGGCTGTCGTTGAACAGGCATACCGAGGAAGGGCCGTTCCGGACAATCACCGATGTGACCAGGAACGATACGTCGCTGTCCAGTCCTTTCCGGTTGATCTGCAGGTCGATCCGGCCCATGGTCCGGATCAGGGGAATCTGTGCGGCGGCTCCGTCTTCCTCAAGGATGAATCCGTCCAGGCGTCCGCTCATCGGGATGCCGCGGGTGTATTCATCCGGATAGGCCAGATGATACCGGTAGGATTCCACCTCTTCCCGGCTGAGAGTGGGAAGGGAGTAACCGGTATTGGCGCAGACGAAGATGTCGTACGGCACGCCGGTAAGCAGCGTCGTTTTCAACCGGACCTCTCCGTCTGAGACTGTCAGCTGGCGGCCGCTCAGGAACCGCTGCTCTTCGAGGAGGCCGGCCGTGTTGTAAATCAGTAGATTGATGTCGGAGACAAGCCGCTCGTCCGGCAGGAGGGAGCGGGTTCTCCCATCCGTTTCCAGTTCCAGGACGAGTTCGGCGCCGGAACGCACGTCCCGGGGATCCCCGCTTTGGCATCCTATCATCAACAAACCCGGAACGAGCAGGGCTCCAGCCATCCTTCTCATCGCTTGTCTCCTCCATCAATCATTGGAAATGGATATCTTCCCATTCCCGCCCGTCCCAGTCCAGGACCCGGGTTTCCAGACGAAGGGACCCTGATACGGCAGGCAGGTCCGGGTCGGTGGTCCCGGCCCGCATCAAGGTCACATCCAGCGTGTACCGGACGTCCGGTACCAGGCCGGGCAGGTCGATGGGATAATAGTAGGTGACTCCCTTCAGCTTGCCTTCGATGACCAGCCGGGTGACCGGCTGGCCGAATGACGGCCCGTCGGAAGGGTTTGGGTAACAGTAGAATTCCTTCCTGGGACGGATCCTGCTCCCGAGGGAGGGTGTGATGTCCGCCAGCAGCATTTCCGGATGGGAGAGCGAGGCGGTTTCCGTCTCGTCCAGGCGGCCGGCATTGATCCAGACGGCAGGTGACCTCTCCGGTTCGAGGGGATGATACTCTCCCCGGGCGTATGTCAGGTAGGCACGGACATCCTTCAGATGCTCTTTGGCATAGGGATGCCCGCTGAAATCGCAGGCGATTGACTGCAGGGCGATCCTGCACAGCATCGGCCACATGGTCACCGGACAACTTTTCAGCATTCCTTCGGGAATTTCGGAGAAACCAGTCAATACAGGCGACGAGGGATCCTCGTCTTCCAGATAGAAGGCGAGTTCCCGCAGACTGTCAAACGTCCGGATGTGGCTCCATTGGTAGATGTCCCCGGGACAGTTCCCGAAGACGGCAAGTTTCCGCGCGGCGGTGGAGGAGACGCCTGCAATCCGGTTGCCCGGAACGGTGTCGAAATGCTGGTAAGCGTCCAGCCGCTCCAGGGAATCGGCCTGGAAAAAGAGCATATCCAGCGTTTGAGGGGTTGTTTTTCCGCTTGGAAGTACATATATTTGCACTTTCCGCATCCCGGAATCGGGAGTCGGGCTGCCTTCCGGCAGCGGTGAACAGGCAAGCAAAAAGGCCGGCAGGTGCCAGAGGGCACCCCGATGAGCCGCAGAGTGGCGGCGCCCGATGCGGGAGAAGAATAACGATAGTGTATGTATTAGGGTCCGGCCTTTTTCGTTTCGAGGCATTTTTCGTGCGGTTTTGGTTGATGCAAAGCTACGCAAGAGGATGGGAAACCGGATCGGGAAAGAAGGTACGTAGGTATCTCTTTTTACGTTTTTGAGGCGTTTTGACGATTTCTTGTCCTTGGGGGATAAGAATCCGTTCACCATAATTTTGATTGTTATGCATTTTTTGCGGTTTTTTCGACATCTTTTCCATCCCAAACGGGACTTGGCGCCCATTTTCGTGCAGCAGGCGGCTTTCCTTTGCCAGTCCTCCGAATCCCTTGTCAAGATGCTGGATGCGGACGATCCGGCGGAATGGAAGCGCATCCACCGGGAGATCAAGACCTGCGAGGTTCAAGGCGATGCGCTTCTGACCGAATTCCGGGAGCAGCTTTCCGAACGTCTGCTGGGCTCCCTGGGAAGGACCGACCTCACCACGGTGGCGATGTCGATGGACGACTGTCTGGACGTCATCAAGGATGCCTCCAAGGCGATCCTGATCTATAATCCCCGGAAGATCGATCCGCAGCTCCGCGACCTCGCCCAGATCATCCATAGTGAGGCGGTGGCCCTCCGGGAACTGATGCCCATGCTCTGGAACATCCGTCACAAGGCTACGGCCATCACGCTCCAGTGCGACCGGGTCACCGAGTTGGAGCACGCGGCGGATGATGCGTACGAGGAGTACATCGGCTTCATTTTCTCCGAGGAGGAGGATTTCCGCGAAATGACCAAGTACAAGAACCTGGCGGAACTGTTCGAAAAGGCGACCGACTCGGAGAAGCACGTCGCCGACTGTGTCCGCCTGATGGTCCTGCGGTTCCTGCATGAATAGGTCCTTCGCAGGGAATGACAAAAAACCCGGCTCGTGAGAGTCGGGTTTTCAGTTGGTGTCCGGCGGTTAACCACCGAAATTGTCGAAGAGGATGCTCTCCGGTGCGACGCCCAGGGAGTCGAGCAGGTCGCACACGCACTTGGTCATCATGGGCGGACCGCACATGAAGTACTTGATGTCCTCGGGAGCCTCGTGGTCCTTGAGGTAGGTCTCGTTCATCACGTTGTGGACGAAGCCCGGGGTGTACTTCACGCCGGCTGCATCGGCGGCCGGATCCGGACGGTCGAGGGCCAGGTGGAAGTGGAAGTTCGGGAAGTCCTTCTCGATCTCGGCGAAATCCTCCAGGTAGAAGGCTTCGACAAGGGCGCGGGCGCCATAGAAGAAGTGGACCTGACGGTTCGTCTTGAGCGTCTTGAACAGGTGCATGATATGGCTGCGGAGCGGAGCCATGCCGGCGCCGCCGCCCACGAAGATGTATTCCATGTCTTCGGGATCGTCCTTCGGGAGGAGGAACTCGCCGTAAGGGCCGCTGATCATCACCTTGTCACCCGGCTTGCGGGAGAAGACATAGGTGGAGGCGATTCCCGGAGGAACACCGGGAACGAACTTGAACACGCCCTTCGGCTGAGTGCGGTCGAACGGCGGGGTCGCGATGCGCACGTTCAGCTTGATGACGTCCTTCTCGGCAGGATACGAGGCCATCGAGTAGGCGCGGATCGTGGGTTCGGTGTTCTTGTACTTCAGCGAGGTGATGCCGTATTTCTCCCAGTCGCCCATGTAGATGGGGGCGACACCCATGTCGGAGAAGTCGGCCTCGTACTCCGGAATGTCGATCTGGATGTACTCACCGCTCTTGAAGTCGATGTGCTCGCCTTCCGGAAGCCGGACGGTGAACTCCTTGATGAAGGTGGCGACGTTCTCGTTGGAGATGACCTCGCACTCGAGCTTCTTGACGCTGAGGGCGCTCTCCGGAACGGCGATCTGGAGGTTGTCCTTGACCTTGACCTGGCAGCCCAGGCGCCAGCCTTCCTTGATCTGCTTGCGGGAGAAGAAGCCGGTCTCGGTAGGGAGGATGGTTCCGCCGCCGTCGAGGACCTGCAGCTTGCACTGTCCGCAGTTGGCCTTTCCGCCGCACGCGGAAGGAAGGAAGATGCCATGGTCGGCGAGGGTGTGCATGAGGTCACCGCCAGGGGTGACTTCCAGTTCCTTGGTGCCGTTGTTGATGGATACCTTGACGGAACCGGAGGGCATGAGGGCGTTCTTGATCCAGACCAGCAGGATGGCCAGCAGGACCGTTACGATGAGCATCACGAGGATGGCTGCAATCAATGTATTTGCCATAATGCTTTCCTCCTTGTTACAGTGAAATACCCATGAAGGTCATGAAGGCGATGCCCATCAGACCGACCGTAATGAAGGTGATGCCCAGTCCCTTGAGTGCCGGAGGCACGTTGGAGTAGGCCATCTTCTCGCGGATGGCCGCGAGGGAGACGATGGCCAGGAACCAGCCGATGCCGGAGCCGAGGGAATAGACCACGGCCTCACCGATGTTCAGGAAGTCTTTCTGCTGCATGAACAGGGAACCGCCCAGGATGGCGCAGTTCACGGCGATCAGCGGCAGGAAAATGCCCAGGGAAGAGTACAGTTCCGGGGAGAACTTCTCCACGACCATCTCCACGATCTGCACGATGGCGGCGATGACTGCGATGAAGACGATGAAGCTGAGGAAGCTGAGGTCCACGCCTTCGATGAGGGCGTCGGGCGCCAGCACGTACGTGTTCAGC
>JAFSJK010000046.1 GCA_017439305.1 Bacteroidales bacterium
CGCCGAGGGAGGCCTTCAGATAGAGCGACGGGAGGAAGTTGACCTGGATCCACACGGCGGTGACGGCACGGTAGTCTTCCACGTCGTCATCGTAATCCTCCTCCCAGCCCTTTAGGGTGTTGCCGGCGAAACGGCTGGGATAGCGGGAGAGAATCATCGTAGAGGGCTTGCCCAGGTAGGCGCTACCGGAAGCATTGTGCTGTGCGCCGGCAGAGAGTGTGCTGTTCAGGCCGAACCAGATATAGGGATTGGCCCGCGTCTCGAGGGAGGCGTTAAGGCCGCCGTAGAGGCTGCCGGTGCGCTTTACCACGCCAAGATTGTGGCGAAGGCTTCCCGAGAGGTGGTAAAAGGTATTGTTGGCATTGCCGCTATAGGACAGCGAGTGGCTGTGGCGGAATCCAGGGCGGAAGGCTTCACCCGTGCGGTTGGCGACATCCAGCATCACGTTGGAGTGCCAGGTGATGAGTTTGTCTTCCTTGGGAAGGCGCGTCTCCACGAGGATGACGCCGTGGGCGCCCTGGGCGCCGTAGATGGCGGTGGCGGAGAGGTCCTTGATGACTTCGATCTTCTCGATGTCGTAGGGATTCAGGAAGGCCGTACCGTTCAGGGCCGCGCTGTAGCTCAGCTCCGAGTAGTCGGGGATCAGGTCGCCTTTGGTGGTGTAGCCGCCCTTCTGCCAGAAGGCATTCAGGTTCTGCGAGAGTGCATTCGTCAGCATCACGCCGTTGACAATCCAGAGGGGCTCTGAATTGCCGCGGAGGGTGTTGATGCCGCGGATGTTGGTGTTGACGGCACCGTTGGGACCGCCGTCCACCGACGAGACCCTGACGCCGGAGACCTGCCCGGCGACCAGGGCGGCCGGTGTCTGGGCGGCAGCCTTGGTGACTTCCAGCGTATCCTGTACCGTATTCTGCGCAGCCGCGCTTACCCCGGCGAGGATCATCGCGAGGGCGAGGAGGAATACTTTATTTTTCATAGACAAGACACAATTCTTTGATGCTGATAAACCTTAAGTCCTCCTCCAGGGTGAGGCGGTAGCGCTCTCCCGGGAGGGTCTCGGAGAAGTGGTGCACGTGTATGTCGTGGTGCTCGGAGGTGATGGGGAATACCTGCTTGGTAACCGAGTATTCGCCTCCCTTCAGGATATCGCCTTCTTCCGTGCGGACGGTATAAGGCGTCGCAGCCTTGCACGATGCTTCATAATACATAGTGGATAGCCGGTAGCCTTCCAGACCGGGAAGGAGCACGTAGTCGCCCTTCATTTTCCCCACGCTCAGTCCGGTCTCCAGGTTGTTGAGCCACGCTCCGCAGTCCTGTCCGTAAAGGGTGAAGATATAGTCGCCAACCTTCGTTCCGCAGTCCACCTCGACACCTTTATAAGTGCCGGAACTGAAGGATGAGGGGAAGGAAGTCGGATATGCGAAGGGGGTTCCGTTGGAGATATAAGGCCTGTAAGGGTCATCGTATCCGTAGGGGTCGCTCCCTAAGTATTCGTATTCCGGATCAAAAGACATAAAGTCGAGGTGAATGGACCCCCGTTGGCTGAGTTTCACGACAATGGGCTCCATTCCTTCCCGGGAGATGGTGATGGTGGCGTGTTTCTCTTCCACCTCCGGGTCAAAGCCGTGGGAGGCTTCGAAGGTGAATCCGTTGGAGGAAACCAGGCCGGCGGCCGGGGTTAGTTTTGCATCCTCGAAGGTGCAGTCGCTGATCTCGGCGGTCCAGGGGCCGTTGGAGCGGAGCGGAATGTTGATGCTGCTCTCGTACGGCTCCCGGTTCTCCTCGACAGGGGAGGCGAGCAGGAAGTAGCGCTCGCTCTGGGTCTGGATGAGGTCCAGGGTCTGGTCTGCACAGCCGGTCGCCTTGATGACGAGGCGGGCAATGCGCGCTTTCTCGTCGTCGGGATTGATCGGGAACGTCACCAGGATGGCCTGGGTGTCTATCCCGGCGGAAGCCGAAAGGGCAGGGACAACGGAAGAGGCGGCCTCGTCGACACTGACCGTCCAGGCCGTGTTGGACTTGACGATGGCGTAGGTTTCACCCGATTCGGCCGTTACAATGTCGCCGCCGTCCAGGGTCGTGACCTCCAGGGTGGGCGTGTAGGCCTCCTGAGTGTAGTTGATCACGACGGGCTCTTCGATGTCCACTCCGAAGAGGGTGAGCGTCGCTTCCCGGGGCTGGTTGCCGCGGTAGCGGTCGAATGTGACGACGAGCGGATACTTCTCCGGTTTCCCGGTGACGTTGATGCGCTCGTCAACATTGGCACGGATCCAGTCTCCGCCGTCCGCCGTCTCAACCTTGGCGGTCCACGAACGGGTGGCGTCGACCCAAACGGTGTCGGTCAGCACGGCCGCTTCTTCCGTGAAGGGGTCGCGCAGGAGCGCTGCGTCCGAGGGTACGGACACGGTGGTTTCTTCTACCGTGAGCTGGGCGGGGCTGGACACTTCGTTGCCTTCTTCGCAGGATGCCAGGAGGACTGCCAGAGACAACGTGCAAAGAAAACAGATGGGTTTCTTTTTCATAAGCATGGTCCTATGTTGTGAAATTAGTTTATAGTGTCAGGGAGAAGTTATTAAATAATTTTAATGACTTCCTCCCATTGCTGTCCACTAAAAGTCGTGGACGATTATAATAGGGATTGTCGTTTAATGTTTTCTTTTTGAGTTGAGCGGTGACTTCTCCCGTTTACTGCCGCATCGAACTCGTCGTTTTATATCGTTTTGACGCTTGGTCCGGGCTTCATCGCCCGGATTTTGCGTTTGTTTTCCATTCTGAACCAGAGGTTCCCTCATGAGAACCCCGATTCCACCCTTCTGACCTACCCTGTCAGGCCGCCTTGGCCGGTTCTTTCTTCTCCAGCCGGTCTGCCAACAGCACTGCGTTGGCCGTGTGGATCCCGAAGAAGATGTACAGGATCTCTGTCTTCTTCATCCTCGCCTTGATCCTCCGCATGGAGTAGTGCTCCTTCTGCGTTCCGAAAGAACCTTCCATCGTCGTAGCTCTCACTCTCGCAAGGTCCTCACGCACAAAGTCTTTCTCTCTCTTCTCCTTTGCCTGCTTACCCTTCTGGACGAACGAGGTGTGGATGCCATTCGATGTACATAGCTCCCTGTTGGCGTTGCCGGCATAGCTCGTGTCACCGCCTATCTTCTTCACGTCCACTCCAAACAGCCGCTTGTGCATCTTGATGCAGTGAGGAAGCCTCGTCCCCTCGTTGAAGGCATTGAAGGATAGCTTTTCAATGAACGATATCCCATCCACCAGGATATTGTTGCACTTGGCTCCGAACTCTACATTCTTCACTTCCTTACCCCTCACGATGGGCCTCACGTACGGCTTGTTCACGCTCACCACCCGGTTCGGGATGCTTTCCCTTGCATCGCCGCTCCGGAAGTGGCTGTTCTGCTGACGATACACCGTCGTGATGACGGATATCCTCTCCATCTCCCTGACCGAGAACAGTTCCTTCCCGGGATTCTCCCGCTCCATCTTGCGCATCTCCTTCAGTATCTTGCCCAGCAGGTCCAGTAATCTGCGCGTTATCTTCCTGGTCTGGCTCTTCGTATGCTTACGCTGCTTGCGGTATGTCAGATTCGCCTTTTCAACATCCAGGAACTTTGTCCTCGGGCGATGGATTCCCAGCTTGCCGCTCGCCTCGCACATCAGGTCATAGGCATCCTCCACACATTCCCAGAGCAGTTTCTGGTCCGTCGGATAACGCATATCGCTCTCGTAGCACGTCGCATCCGTGAACATCGTGTCCAGGTCCTTCATGTAAGGCTTCCACATCTCCGCCAGCAGGTTCTGCTGCTCCTGTATCTTCAACTTCCCGGCAAGTTCCAGAGCGATGTCATCCAGCAATTTGTAGTTCGTCAACGGACGGGCAGGATCAATCACTATGTCACAGAACATCTGGTAGAAGATGTTGCCGTTCAGCGCCTCCATCAACTTCGGGAAGCTCATTTGCGTCTTCATTTTCAGGAACATCAAGGCTACCTTCCCCGCCGGGGTGAAGTAGGACTTGCGTCCGCGCTTGGGCATCATACTCTCGCTCACCAGCCCAAAGCTCTTTGCCATCTCATGTAACGGGAGGATCTTCTTCATCCTTCCCAGTTCAGTCTTTTCAAACGACTCACGGAACTCCTCATAAAAATTGTACTCCGTGAACGGGAGATTTGGTGTAATCTCAACAAATTTTCGTACCTTCGTCATTGTATTTTTGATAATCGATTCCTCCAATTTTTGCTTTTCCACGGCAGTTGGAGGAATTTTCTTTCCTCATATCAAAGATACAAAATTTCTAACAATTTATCAATCAATTTGTTATAAAGTTTTCAACAATTTACGACTGCCCCTATA
>JAFSJK010000047.1 GCA_017439305.1 Bacteroidales bacterium
CCCAGCGCGGGTCGCGGAAGATGTTGATGTTCGGGCACCAGAAGGACAGTTCGGGATTGCCGGGATAGTACCGGGCCTGGTCGTCCACGTTCCACTCCCGCTGGGAGCGGTTCCAGTTGGCCCGAGCCTCGTCGGAGACCGTGGAATAGATCTTATACACCTGCTCCGGATCGAAGGCGGCGGCGATTCCGATGGTCTGCGGATACACGGTATAGCCGTCGGCCCGGACGCCGTGGCAGGCTTCGCTCCACCAGTTGTAGGCGGGGATGCCCAGGCTGTCCACGGAAATGGACTTGTTCATCAGCAGGCCGATCTTTTCCTCAGGCGTCAGGAGCGACAGGAGGTTGTCGATCCGTTCTTCCATCGACAGGGAAGGATCCTGGAAGGGGTACTCGTACGTGGTTTCGGGACCGCAGGCGGCGAGAAGGGCCGCGGCGGCCAGCAGGGTCAGGAGCAGTTTTTTCATATCACCTTGTTTTGACAAGGTGCAAGTTACGGATAATCCGCCCGGATTCCTTTCAGTTTGGAATCAAAAAAGTGTAGAAATCAATCTTGGAACAGGTCCCGGACCGGTAGCCGGTCGCCGAACCGGGCCTGCAGGTTCTTGCACAGGGCACCGGTGACCCGTGAGAAACGGGAGCCCATCCAAGTGGAGGTATTGGAGATGAAAATCCAGCATTCTCCGTTCGGGAACACTTTGACAAGGGCAGAAGTTCCTGAGAATGAGCCCGTACGAGTCCATTCGCCGTCATCGGCGCAATCCAGCCAGCCCAGGGGGAAGATCTCGTCAGACAAGCGCTGGGTCATCTGTTCCCGGGTGAACTCCGAGATCTGGTCGCGGAGGTCCGGGATTCCGTCGATGGAAGCAATGAAGCGGGCCAGTTCCGGGGTGGAACCGATCCAGGCGCCTGCGCCGGAAAGCCCGTGGATGTCGTTCGCCCCATAGCAGCGTTCCACCTGTCCGCGGCCGTCGAAGGCGGCCGTCGGTTTGGCCTCCCGGTGCATATGGTACCGGGTTTCACCGGGGAACCGGTCGGCATAATAGTTCCCGGCGATATGGAAATCGGTGCAGCCGGCCGGCTCCAGCACCTCCCGCTTGATCCAGGTTTCATAGGACTCGCCAGTGACTTTCTCGATGATCATCGACAGTAGCAGATAGCCGAAATTGTTGTATTCCTGGGTCGTTCCCGGAAGGAAGGCGAGCGGTGTCCGGAGAAGATGCCGGGTGAGCTGCTCCTGGGTCGGGGCCTTGGAAAGACCCATCTGCCGCATGATGGATGCGGTGGAGAACATCGGGTCTCCGGCCGCCTGGCTGAAGCCTCCCTGGTGGCGGAGCAGGTGCTCCACCGTGATCAGGTAATAGTTATCGTCGGAGATGTACCGGTCATATTCGTCCAGGATGCCGAAGGGGCCGAAGACGGGGGTATCCAGCACGAGTTTTCCCTTCTCCTGCAGTTTCATGATCCCCACGGCGGTCACGAGCTTGGAAACCGACGCCATCCGCAGGAGCGTCCCGGGGGTCATCGGCCTGGCACCGTCGGCCCTGCCGTACCCCCTGGCGTACAGGAGGGAATCGTTCCGCATGATGGACAGGGAAACGCCCCGGAGGGACCAGGCCTGCATGAAGCTGTCCACGACGGCATCCATGGCGGGAAGGTGGGACAAGTCGTTGGTCAGCCGGTCGTTAAGCCCCCGGTCCTGGGCGGAAGCCAGGAGGGGGAAAAGGAGCGCAAGGAGAAATATGAAAGCTCTCGGTTTCACGGCCATTACCGGATTTTACCGGCCCGCCGGCCGAAATCGATGACGAAGTCGGCGGTTCCTTCGATGCCGAGGATGGAACTGTCCACGCACAGGTCGTAATTGGAGGCGACGCCCCAGGAACCGAACGTGTAGAAGTTGTAGTAGGCCTCACGGGTACGGTCCTTCCGGCGCATCAGCTCCTCGGCTTCTTCCGGGTCCAGGCCTTCGTTCTTCACCAGCCGCTGGACGCGGTAATCCATCGGTGCGCAGACGAAAACGTCCAGGCAGTCCAGGTCCCGGAGGATGTAGTCGGCGCAGCGGCCCACGATGATGGCATCACCCTTTTCGGCGATGTTCCGGATGACGTCGCTCTGGATCTTGAACAGCATGTCGTCGTTGATGTAACCGCTGCTCTCGCCGAACGGCAGGCGGCCTGAGGCGAAGAAACTGGACATGGAGAACAGGCTTTTCCGTTTCTCGCCGCCTTCGAAGACGCTCTTGGAGTAGCCGCTTTCCTCAGCGGCCTTGGAGATGAGTTCGTTGTCATACACCGGGATGCCCAGTTTGCGCCCGATGGCCTTGGCGACGAAGCCGCCGCCGCTGCCGAACTGTCTGCCTACGTTGATGATCGTGTTTTTCATGCTGGAATCTAGATCTTGCTGCCAAGGATGGCCGGATCGTCCCCGTCCTTGAGGTGGCCGAGCTTGCGGAGCAGGCCCACGGCGAACAAGGCCGTGACGACGGCGGCGATGGTATCCGAGATGGGGAAACTGTACCATACACCCGCTTCGGATTCCAGGATTTCCGGGAGGATGTAGATACAGGGTAGCAGGAACAGAAGCTGCCTGGACAGCGACAGGAAGATGGACTTGTTCACCATGCCGAGGCATTGGAACAGGTTGGTCGTGATCATCTGGAATCCGATGATCGGGAAAGCGAGATTCATCATCCGGAGGCCCTTGGCCGCCAGGTCGTGGAGCTGCGGGTCCGGAGTGAAGATGCTCACGGTGGGTCCGGGGAAGACTTCGGAGACGATGAATCCGATGATGCAGACGAGAGTTGCCCAGCCGGCGGTCTTTACGTATACCTCCCGGACGCGTGCGTACTGCCTGGCACCGTAGTTATAGCCGGCGATCGGCTGCATGCCCTGGTTGAATCCCATGATGATCATCACGAACAGGAAGGAGATCCGGTTCACGATGCCGTAGGCGCCGAGGGCCAGGTCGCCGCCCCACTTGACGAGCTGCTGGTTGATGAACAGGACGACGATGCAGCTGGCGAGGTTCATCAGGAAGGGGCCCATGCCGATGGCGAGGGAGTCCTTGGCGATGCGCCAGTCGATCCGGAAGATCTTCCGGCTGCGCGGGAGATGGAGGAACTTCTTCTGGTCCAGGAAGAACCACATCGTATATCCGAGGGCCATCAGCTGGCACAGGACGGTGGCGATGGCCGCACCCCGGATGCCCAGCCCGAGTCCGAAGATGAAAACGGGGTCCATGATGGCGTTGGAGGTCACCGTGAACAGGGTGAGCCCCATCGCGATCTTGGGGTTGCCGGAGGAGCGGATGACGCTGTTGAGTCCGAAATAGAGGTGGGTGACGGCATTGCCCAGGGCGATGATGGTCATATAGTCCCGCGCGAAGGGGAGGGTGGCGTCGCTGGCGCCGAAAAAGCGCAGGATCGGGTCCATCCAGACCAGGGTCACGAAGGTGAAGATGATGCCGGTCAGGATGTTCAGGGTCACTTCATTGGACAGCACCTTGTTCGCCACCTCGTAGTTCTTCTGGCCCAGCAGGACGGAGATCATCGTGGCGGCGCCGACGCCCACGAGGGTGCCGAAGGCCGTGGAGATGTTCATCAGCGGGAAGGTGACGGCAAGACCGGAGATGGCCAGCGACCCCACGTCGGCGATGTGGCCGATGAAGATGCTGTCCACCATGTTGTACAGGGAGGAAGCCGTCATCGCGATGATGCCGGGAACGGCATACTGCCGGATGAGCTGATTGACGGGCTTGACGCCCAGTTCGGTGGGGATGCTGCCGGCCATAGGCTATGGCTTCGGAACCAGGTCCACGTCGAAACGCAGGGCGGCGTAGGGCGGGATCATATTCGTGTCCTTGCCGCCGCTGCTGCCATATCCGAGGTTATAGCCGAAGACGAAGCTGGCGCTTTCCCCGGGATGCATGGCGGCCAGGCCATGGCCGAACCCGCCCACGACGGTGCTGCCGTTCATTTTGATGTCGGCGGGTTTCTCCGCCCAGGAGACAGAGATGGGCTCGTAGGTCCTGGAAGCGTTGTAGATGTGATAGAACTTGGCGGTGTCGGCGATGTTGGTGTCAAAGACCTGCCCGTCCGAGATACGGCGTCCGATGTAATTGATATAGACGGTGGTATCGTTGGGCATGGCCTCGGGTTCTTCCTTTCCGAAATCCGAATGCGACTTGAAAAAGACGGCCGCGGTGGAGAGGGTGTCGGTGACATTCCACTGCTCCTTTGCGTAGGCCTTCATTTCGCGGAATTCGTAATCCTGGAGATTCTCGGTCTGGCCGAGGAACTTGATGGTGTAGATGGTGGCGGTGACATCGGTCGGATGCTTCACGTAGTCGTCCAGGTTGTCGTACCGCTCATAGGTCATCATCCAGGAAGGAATGATCGCGGTCCGGGTCCCGCCCTGCCGCATCCCGTCCAGGAGGTCGTCCAGGCCGGCATAGCTCAGCCCCTCTCCGACCATGGCGACCTGGGGTCCGTAATAATAGGTCTGGTTCCAGGTCCCGAGCTGGCGGGCCCAGGCCTCGTCCGAATTGTGGGTGACGGTTCCGTCCAGTTCGCGCATCGTATAGGTCAGGAAGGTGACCGGAAGGCTTTCCATCCATTCCATGCCGGTTCCGGCCTTGTCCTCGATGATGTAGATTCCGCCCTTTTTCACGGCGTTGGGGTAGTGGATCTCGCGCCAGGCCTCGAAATAGCGTTCAGCCGAGGCGGCGGTTTCATCGTCGGACGTCTTTTTGCAGGACCCGAGGGTGCAGGCGGCGAGGGCCGTCAGGAGGACGTTGCGGAGGATATGGTTCATTTTCTTCATCTTATTCGTTGGATATGCTGTTCACCCAGATGTGATAGACCAGGGCTGACCTTGCAGGAATCGTGCCTTGCATACGGGAGCCGTAGGCATATTTCCCGGAAAAGAGGATGTAGCACTCGTCCTGGCCGCGGACGCCTTCCAGTCCGTTCCGGAGCCCGGTCAGGAGCTGGTCGTCCAGGGTGAGGGTCTCGATCCGGAAAGCGGTCGTGTCGGTCAGTTTCCAGCCGGCGGCGTCGGCCGTCGCCTTATGGTTGGTGGCAAACAGGTTCGATTTGGAGAGGGTGTTGCCCGTCAGGGTGTAGCCGGCGTAATGGAAGGACACCGTCCCGCCCTGGGAGAGGGTGTCGGCGAGAAGGCCTTCCCGGCTGAGGGTATCGTGCAGGACGATGCGGACGGTCCCGTCCTTGTAAGTGACGGTGGCCGTGGTATCGGCCTTGCGCTGGGCCTCCACGAAACTGGAGATATAGGTCTCCTGCTTGTCATAGGCCTGCTGGACCGACTGCTTGCTGCAGCCGAAGGCGAGGCCGGCGAGGAGGGCGGCGGCGAGGAGGAACGTATGCCGGTGTGTCTTTTTCATCGCAGGCATTCTTGGGATACTTTTTCAAGATAGGCAGCCGCTTCCGTGGGATCGGCGATGTCATGGGGCCAGAAGAGCTTCCCGCCGGAGGCATTTTCGTGTCCGCCGCCGTGGAACCAGCGGGTGGCGCACTGCTGGGCGGACCATCCCTTCTTGGAGCGGATGGAAACGCGGAAATGGTCCCGGTCCTGTTTCAGGAGGATGCTCATCTTCACC
Organism: Bacteroidales bacterium; assembly: GCA_017439305.1. Taxonomy (GTDB): domain Bacteria; phylum Bacteroidota; class Bacteroidia; order Bacteroidales; family UBA932; genus Cryptobacteroides. Next base: position 5,613 of record JAFSJK010000047.1, read on the forward strand.
CGCTCGATGGACAGGGGAATGTTCACCAGCCCCTCCGTCTCGCCCTCTTCCACGTCGAAGCGGTCCAGGATGTCGCGGGTGGCGACCATGTAGGCGAGACCTTCGGGCGTGATATGCATGCCCTCATACTGGAGATAGCCCATCACGCGGACCCGGTTCTCGCGGTAGCGGTTATACAGGTCGGCCAGGACGGAATCCCGGTCCACGCCTGCGGCGAGCAGGTCCGAAGCCATCCGGAAGGTGCTCGGGTACACCGAGTTGGAGAAATTGTTGGTATCGGTGGTCATCCCGGTGAGGAGGGCCCTGGCCGCGGGGGCGGGGAGCCGGCGGGCGTCACCGCCGATATCGGGGAGTTCCAGGAGGACGTAGTAAAGCAGCTCCGAGGCGGAAGAGATATCCGGGGTGGAAAAGACGACCTCGAACCGTTCCCGTTCCGGGTTCAGGTGATGGTCGACCAGGATCTTCGGGGCAGTGGAGGCCTCGAAGGCGGCCTGCAGTCCTTCCGTACGGGAGAATCCGTTGCCGTCCAGCAGGATGATGAGGTCGCTTTCGGAGATCCGGTCCAGGCAGGCCTGCGGGTCCGTGTCGTGGAACAGGAACGGCAGCCCTTCCGGGATGATGGGGCGCACGGTCGTTGCCGGAGTGTCGCAGATGATGCCCACGGCGTCTTTTTTCCGGCATTCCCGGAGGTAGCACACGAAGGCGGACGCGCTGCCCAGCGCATCCCCGTCGGGGTGCGTGTGCGTCGTGACCGTAACGGCCGTGCATCGTTCCAGGAGGGCGTCAAGCCGCCGGATGCCGTCTATGTCGATGAAATCGAGGGACATCTTCTTTTTTGCGATTGCAAAAATACAAAATATATTGCTTTTCATAAATGATTTTTATAACTTTGTCGGAACTTATGGAAAATTATAAAACACTAAAATAATGAACAAAATCGTCAAAATCATCGTCGAGATCCTCCTCGCCCTTGC
>JAFSJK010000048.1 GCA_017439305.1 Bacteroidales bacterium
GGAGGCCGCCGCCTGATTGTGCATACCGGAGGCGATGGTCTCGCTCTTGACGGTGGCGATGGAGTTCGTGACCTTCGTGCGCAACTGGCGGCCGCCGTAGGCGGTGACCACCGTTTCTTCGAGGAGGTTCTGGTCGTCGGCCATCACGATGGTGAGGGGACCGCCGTTCCAGGTGGCTTCCGTGGTGGCGTAGCCGATGCAGGAGACCACGAGGACGTCGCCCACCTTCGCATTCGGCTGGACGAACTTACCCTCGCCGTCCGTCACCACGCCGGTGGAGACGGGGGCGCCCTTGATCAGGACGGAGGCCATGATGACCGGCTCGCCCTGTGCATCCTTCACCGTACCCTGGCAGGCGCGGTTCTGGGCGAAGAGGTTGCCTCCTCCCAGGAGCACGATGCCGATCAGCGAAAGGACTGCAAGCAGTTTGTGTGATTTACGCATAGTTGGGTTATTTGGTTAATAAAGGTTGTTCCGGGGCAAAAATATGCATTAAAATTTGCTTTCCCAATGGGATTTTCGCCAAAAAGCAACTTTTTTCTAGTAAGATTATTTATTTTTAAACGAACTTCTTTCATATTTCTATAATATTGCTTATTTTGGCGCTTGAATCTGAAACTTGAACCTGATGAACACCCCGGAAAGTCAAATCCTGGCCCTGCTCTCCCGTAAGGACGGGGCTACGATTCCCCAGATTGCGGACGCGCTGGGAATCAGCATCGGCACGGCCACCAAATACGTGGGCATCCTCCTGGAGGAGGGCGCCCTGGAAGACTGCGGCAAGACGGAATCCGTCACCGGACGGCGCCCGCACCGGTACAGCCTCCGGGCCGATGCCGGATGGTTCCTCGGCGTGGACGTGAATGACCGCTATGTCAATATGGGGCTGATGGATTTCCAGGGGAACCGGCACGAGACCCGGCTCCTGGAGAATTTCGCCCTGGAATCCAAGGGGGCCTTCCTCCAGCTCTGCGAAAACCTGCAGCAGGCGGTGTCGCTCGCCCGGGAAGCCGGGCAGGACCTGAAGGGCATCTGCATCGCCCTCCCCGGCCGCATCGACGACCGGACCGGCGACAGCTACACCTGGTTCTACGAACCGGGGAAAGCACTCGCCCAACGCCTGCAGGAGCAGCTGGGCGTCCCCTTCTCGCTGTTCAACGACACCCGCGCCATGACGGTGGGCGAGTACATCAAGGGCGCCGGGGCCGGGACGCAGAACATGCTCATGATCAATGTGAACTGGGGCCTCGGCATGGGGATCGTCATGGACGGGCAGGTGTATTCCGGGAAATCCGGATATGCCGGGGAACTCGGACACGTGTACGGGTTTGACAACCAGATCATCTGCCGATGCGGCAAGCGCGGCTGCAACGAGACGGAGATCTCCGGACAAGCCCTCCAGCGGGACCTCGTGGAACGCATCCGTGCCGGGGAGTCCTCCATCCTGAGCCAGCGCGTCCTCGAATCCGACAAACCCCTGATGTTCAGCGAAATCATGGACGCCGTCGCGCGGGAGGACGTCCTGTGCATCGACGTCATCGAGAAAATCGGCATCCTCCTCGGCGAGAAGACGTCCGGCCTGATCAACCTGTTCAACCCGGAACTCGTGGTCGTAGGCGGCGAACTCGCCATGACCGGCGACTACCTCCTGGACCCGATGCGGATGGCCGTGAACAAGCACGCCATCCACCTGGTGAGCCGGGACACCCGCATCTGCCGGAGCGCCCTCGGGATGGACGCCGGCATCGTGGGGGCCTGCCTCGTGGCCCGGCGCCACTTTATCGAAGCACACGAATAATCAATGGTTTACTCATGGCAAAGGACGGATGATGGAACGATGGAAAAACAAAAGCCCGAGCTCTTTCGAGCCCGGGCTCTGGATCAGGAGGGGAATCCCTACTTGAGCGTGCCGTTCTCGGCAGCCTTGATCATATTCTCGTTGGCGGAGATGTAGATCTCGACGCGGCGGTTCTGGGCGCGGCCTTCGGCGGTGCTGTTGTCAGCGACCGGATCGTTGAAGGAGTGGCCCTCGGCGACGATGCGGCTCTTCGCGATGCCCTTGTTCTGGAGGTAGTTGGACACGGCGTTGGCGCGGTTGTCGGACACCTTCTGGTTCGCCTCGGCAGAACCGACGTTGTCGGTGTGGCCCAGGACGGTGATGTCGGTGTCGGGCAGGTCGGCCATTTCAGCCGCGAACTTGTCCAGGTTCTTCTTGGCGTCGGCCTTGAGGGTGGCCTTGTTAAAGTCGAAGAGGATACCGCTGTCGAAGGTGACCTTGATGGCCTTGAGGCCGTTCACATCCTCGACGGTCTCGACCTGGGCGTTCTCGAGGGCGGCCAGTTCTTCGGCCTTCTTGTCCATCTTGTTGCCGATGATGGCACCGGTGCCACCGCCCACGGCGGTACCGATGGCCGCGCCGATGGCGGCGCCCTTGCCGTCCTTGCCGATCAGATAGCCAAGGCCCGCGCCGATGGCGGCGCCTGCGCCAGAGCCGATGAGGGAGCCCTTACCGGTGTTGGAAATACCGCAGCCGGAGAGAATCATGGTTCCGCAGAGGAACATCAGAACGAATTTCTTCATATCAGAAAATGGTTTAAATGGTTATTGCCGTTTCAATTATCGTTCAAAAATATCGTTTTTTTCGGTTTTCCGCAAATTTTTCGTTTCGTTTGATGCAAGGTTCGGGCCAATCCCGGATTTTCTTATCGGTTTTTAACTGATTGAAAATGATGAAACAGACGATACTTCTTGCACTTACGGGCCTGCTGGGCCTGGTTTCCTGCTCGGTCTACGACGTGAGAATGGGCGAGGTCGACGGGATGTATTCCATGGACAAAATGTCGGGCGCCGGGCCGGCAGGGATGCCGAACGGCTGCCAGGGCCGGCCGGGCGGAAAGGCCGGCGTCCTCACGGCCGGCGAATGGAACGACCTGGACCACTGGGACTTCTGGAGCGGGCTGATGGGTTCGCAGGACTACGGTGGGATGTCGACATATTGGGGGATGTATACGCCGCGCCGGGTGGCCGTCCGCGTCGCGGACGCCGCCGGCAAGCGGCTCCCCGCCCTTCGCATCACCCTGGAGCAGAACCAGAAGGTCCTGTGGAGCACCCTCACCGACAATCAAGGGGAAGCGGACCTCTGGGTGGACCCGTTCCACGCCCAGGCGGGCACGGACAACCTGGTCCTCACCATCGACGGAAAGCCCCAGGCATCGGCCCCGAAACTCTCCCCCTGGAACGTCCAGCAGGAAGAGGCCGAAGTGAACTTCTACATCGTGGACAAGGCCAAGGCTCCCGAAAAGCGCGCCGACATCGCCTTCATCGTGGACGCCACCGGATCGATGGGCGACGAGATCGAGTTCCTCAAGAAAGACCTCATCAACATCCTGGACCGCGCCAAAGGCGGCCTCGGCGAGATCGAACTCCGCACGGCCACCGTCTTCTACCGAGACACGGAGGATGAGTACGTGACCAAGTTCTCCCCCTTCACGAACGATTACCGCAAGACCATCCAATACATCTCCATGCAGTATGCCGACGGTGGCGGCGACCTTCCGGAAGCCGTCCACACGGCCCTGGAAGCCGGCCTCCAGAACCTCGCCTGGAACACCTCCGCCCGCGCTCGCATCGCCTTCCTCGTCCTGGACGCTCCCGCCCATCAGGACCACCAGGGCGTCGTGGAAAGCCTGCAGGCCTCCATCCGCGAATACGCCAAGCAAGGCGTCAAGCTCATCCCCGTCTTCTGCAGCAGCCCCTCCAAGGAATGCGAGTTCATGTGCCGCTTCTTCTCCGTCCTCACCGGCGGCACCTACGTCTTCCTCACCGACGACAGCGGTGTCGGCGGCGACCACCTCGAAGCCTCCGTCGGCGACTTCCAAGTCGAACCCCTCAACGACCTCCTCGTCCGGCTCATTGCGAAGTATGTCGGGTAGGGTCTGTCATTCCGAGCGGAGCGCAGTGAAGTCGAGGAATCTAAAAAAATTGCAAAAATATTTGGAGATTCAGATTTTTGCCGTATCTTTGCAGTCCAGTTCCACGAAAACGAGTCTTTGAAATAGCAAAGATATTTGCGGAAATAGCTCAGTTGGTAGAGCACGACCTTGCCAAGGTCGGGGTCGCGAGTTCGAGTCTCGTTTTCCGCTCCAAACGCCTCGCAGTCCTGCGGGGCGTTTTTGTTTGTGCGCCATGGACTGCGGTGCACTTGTCCATAACCCGCTGATTATAACCCACTTGCAAAGCGCCCACCAGCAGACCTCCCGAAAAAAACAGGTGTCTGCGGATGCTCCTATCGCAACTCATTAACTGACAATGCGTTAAAAATCAACTCTCCGCCAACCCGCCGGCGGGATGGACTGGCAGGCAAAGCGGCTCGAAGGAAAAGTCTTCACCGTGCGCTTCATAGACTCCGCCGGACAGATACACCTCGAAGAAACCGGTATCGCACTCCTCCCCGGCGTCGATGAATATGAGATTGTGAAATAACGTTATGGAGAAAGGGCCTATGCCCTTTTTCTTTTCTGCTAATTGACTTATATTTACATTGATAAACCGTAATTGAATGCAAGATTCCGTGCATACTCGCATTTAGATATTGTTCTAAACAGATCTGTAATGAAAACGATTATTATGAAGATACACGCTCTCGTTTTTTTTGCCTTGACAACTATTGTTTTGTCATGCGCAAAGCGGGACATTCCTGCCATTTCAGTGGCCCAAGAAGAGTATTTGGTTGATTCTAATGGTGGAGAAATCACCATTCCAGTCACGTCAACGGGAATTGATGATGTAACTATAAAACTTGGCTATTCAGATAGATGGAATACCGATCCGGACAATGGGGATCGCACGCCTGCGGCGCCTTGGATCCGGGTCTCCAAAGTAATCGAAGACTACCCTCAGACCAGGGCACTTTTATCTTGGACATCCGCTGTAGTCCTGAATATTGAGCAAAATAAGTCCACGTTTAAGCGTGAAGCGATCGTGCAGATAAGTTCTTTCTCAAAGACGGCAAATGTCAAGGTGGTTCAAACGAGTATCTCTGAGCAATAGCACGATACTGAATATCATTGATACTCCAGTCCTTTGACGGCAACTCCAATATTGACTGGGAGCGATTTCATTTCACCCAGGGCCACCTCCCTAACATAGCTGCTCTTGAGGTAAATATTGAAGTCCATACTCATCTCCCAGAATTCCTGCTCCTCCTGTGTTTTGGCAAGGAAGGCCTGTAGAGCTTCGCTATTGCATCCGACAATCTGGAAGGCAATGAAGTATTTACCCGGCTCCAGCAGGAGGGTTTCTTCCGGCCGGATGTCATAATTCTGCGGATCATTCGATACGGCGACATCGAAGTAGATGGGCTTTTGGAGCACGTTGAGAAACGATTCTTTCTTTCCCTCGATGCGGTAGATATTGATGGATGCGACGCAACCGGGGATATGGTTGCTGCGGACGGTAAGCAGGATATCTTTCACGAGGAAGGGCTTTTTGGCCTGGGCGACGGAACCTATTTCCCGTCCCGAAGGGTGTTCGCTCCGCAGGGACGTAGTAATGATTCCCATGCTCTTCAGCAAACTCGTTCCAGGGCGCAGGAGATATTTTTCTTTTGTGTCTCCGCCGATGAATACGGCCGGGGGCAATTCCTGTTCCTTCAGGACGATGACCACGTCGTCAGAAGGTCCCGTGACGACATAGGAGGCCGGCTGATAGGAAACGTGGAAGAATTCCAGCGTATCACAAGGAACGTCCATCTCAAAGCGTCCGTCGACGGTTGAGATCGTGCCGATCTGCCTTTTGGGCAGGCCGATCTGGACATATTCCACGGCTTCGCCTTGCTCATTGACGATCCGTCCCTTGATCTTGACGTTTTCCTGCGCAAACAGCAGGACCGGCAGCAGCAGGGCCGCCAGGGACAACTCAATCCGCATAGATATCCTCCTCCATCTCAGTACCTTCCGGATCGGGCTGGTAGTTCAGGATGTCGCCCGGCAGGCAGTCGAGCACTCTGCAGAGTTTGTTGAGCGTGGTGAAGCGGATGGCCCGTCCTTTCCCCGTCTTGAGCAGGGAAAGGTTGGTCATGGAGATGCCGACTTTTTCGGATAGCTCAGAGAGTTTCATATGGCGCTCCCAGAGCATTTTGTCAAGATTGACGGTAATCATATCGCAAGCTGGCTGTCTTTTGCGGCCAGGAAAGCCATTTTATAGAGTCCGGCGAAGAGGAGGACGATGAGGGGGATAAGGATGACGTTGGAATCGAGCATCAGTTCCGATTCGCCCTTAACCACAGCGTCGTAATTACAGTGGACGAAGGCCAGAAGCGCGGCTACCAGTGCGGTCCAGCGGATGATCGGAATGTTGGATTCAGGGAAGATCTCTCCATCTTTCAGACCCTGGTTGATGCGGTGTAAGAAAATGCAGCACAGGGCGAAAAGAAGCGTAATACCGATGAAACGAGCCGCAAGAATGAAGATTTGCCAGCCTTTTATCTCCGGATTCCAGGTTATGGGTATGATAAAGTTGTTCAGCCACAACTGGGAAATCATCTGAACATAAGTATAAATAAGTGTCAAGCCACCCATGAAGAGAATGGCGATGGAGAGTTTACGGATGCTCTTTTGCGTTGAATTGTTCATATCGTTGTAGTTTATGTTTTGCAGTGTCCATTGACAAAGATAATGCCAATTTTACGAAAATCATAAATTAATATTATGAATTTCATAAAATCGGCCTTGGGCTTGCCCTGGCTGGTTTGCACTGCTCGGCTCGTGTACAAGTCTCGCTTGTACAGGAAAACATCGACAGAACGTCGTTTCCATGTACAAGTCTCACCGATTTAGCCGATTATCCGCCCGATTCCGGAAGACTTGAGCAGAAAACCCCGGCCAGATACGCATTTTGGTGCACAAGCGAGACTTGTACATCACGGCATCGACCTCTGCCCTTTTTCTTTTCGGCTAATTGACTTATATTTACATCTATAAATCGAGATTTACCACCATGGACAATATCACCAAAAGACCCGATCCGAACGCTGCCTTCCCGAATCCTAAGATTCCGAGCCTTTGCTACATCAAGAATGTGGTGAAGAATCCCCGCATCGTCGTCGGAGACTACACCTACTATGATGATGTTGATGGCGCAGACCAGTTCGAGAAGCACGTAACGCACTTCTACGATTTCATCGGTGATAGACTGATTATCGGGAAGTTCTGCGCCATTGCCAAAGGCATCGAGTTCGTGATGAACGGCGCTAACCATAGAATGGATGGCGTGACTACTTATCCTTTCTACATTATGGGTGGAGATTGGGGTAGCGCGATTGCTCCGGTGAAAGAGGAACTGCCCTTGAAAGGTGACACTGTTATCGGCAATGATGTCTGGATTGGCCAGAACGTGACTGTGATGCCGGGTGTCCATATCGGAGACGGAGCTATCATTGGTGCCAATTCGGTCGTGGCGTCAAACATACCTCCTTATGCCGTTGCTGCCGGAAATCCCTGCCGGGTAATCCGGAAACGCTTTGATGACGAGTTCATTGCCTACCTTCTGGAACTGAAGTGGTGGGACTGGGACATCGAAAAGATTGAGGCCAACTTCGAGGCGCTGTCCAGTGGTGATTTGACGCTTATCAAGAAGATCGGGGTGTAGCATATGGTTATTCTGATTACAGGTGCATCCCACACGGGAAAGACGCTTCTGGCACAGCGGATGCTTGAGAAGTACAAGTATCCGGCCTTTTCCATAGACCATCTGAAAATGGGCCTGATCCGTAGCGGAAACACCGCTCTCACACCGCTGGATGATGAGGCTCTCAC
>JAFSJK010000049.1 GCA_017439305.1 Bacteroidales bacterium
CGAGATCAATTCCGTCACCCCCTACATCGATTTCAAATAATACAAGATAACCACAATGGCAAAAGACAAAGAAAAAGAAATCACCTTGATCGACGCGTTCAAGGATTTCAAGGAAGAGAAGAGCATCGACCGTCCCGTGATGCTCGGTGTCCTGAAGGATGTGTTCCTCACCCAGCTCGCCAAGACCTACGGCAGCGCCGACAACTTCGACGTGATCATCAACGTGGACAAGGGTGACTGCGAGATCTACCAGAACTTCGAGGTGGTGGAGGAAGTCGAGAATCCGGCCACGGAGATCACCGTGGAGGAGATCGCTGCCGAGACCGGCGATGACGACTACGAGATCGGCGACACCTACACCCGCAAGCTCAGCCTCGCCTCCTTCGGACGGCGCGGCATCCTGAACATCCGCCAGAACCTCCAGGGCCGTATCATGGACATCGAGAAGGCCAACGTGTACAAGAAGTACTCCGGCAAGGTGGGCGAGATCTTCACCGGCGAGGTATACCAGACCTGGAAGAACGAGGTCCTGATCCTCGACGAAGACGGCAACGAGCTCCGCATGCCCAAGTCCGAGCAGATCCCGGGCGAGCGCTTCAAGAAGAACGACACCATCCGCGCCATCATCAAGAGCGTGGAGATGAAGAACAACACCACGCCGTACATCGTCCTTTCCCGCACCACCGATTCCTTCCTGGAGAAACTCTTCGAGATGGAGGTTCCGGAAATCTACGACGGCCTCATCACCGTGAAGAAGGTCGTCCGCATCCCGGGCGAGCGCGCCAAGGTGGCCGTGGAGTCCTATGACGACCGCATCGACCCGATCGGCGCCTGCATCGGCGTCAAGGGTTCCCGCATCATGGGTATCGTCCGCGAGCTCCGCAACGAGAACATCGACGTGATCCAGTGGACCTCCAACACCCAGCTGATGATCACCCGCGCCCTGAATCCGGCCCGGATCTCCCGCATCGACCTGGGCGAAGGCCCGGACGACAAGATCAAGGTCTTCATGCAGGCCGAGGAGGTGAAGAAGGGCATCGGCAAGGGCGGCTGCAACATCAAGCTCGCCGGCATGCTGGTCGGACGCGAGATCGAAGTCTGGCGGGAACTGCCGCAGGACGAGGCCGAGGAGGAAGACGTGCTGCTCGAGGAATTCGACGACGTCATCGATCCTTGGGTCATCGAGCGCCTGCAGTCCATCGGCTGCGACACCGCCCGCAGCGTCCTCGCGCTTTCCCCGGCCGACATCGCCAGCCGCGCCGACCTGGAAGACGAGACCGTGGAGGAGGTATTCTCCATCCTCCGGGCCGAGTTCGAGGAAGAATAGATTTTTGGTTTTAAAACATTTGGGGTTATTATATGGCAGAAATCAGACTGAACAAACTTATCAAGCAATTCAACATCGGACTGGACACGCTCGTGGACTTCCTGAATTCCAAGGGTGCCGGCATCGAAAATGCCAACCCGAACATGAAGGTATCCGACGAGTACATGGCCGAACTTCACAAGAAGTTCGGAAAGGACCTCGAGCTCAAGGAAGCCGCCGAGAAGGTGGACGTGAAGCTCACCGAGATCCTGGACAAGGCCACCCGCAAGTCCGCCGGTCCCCGGGAGGAAGAGGACGAGTACGAACCCGAGCGCGTGACGGTCATCAAGAGCAACAACCTGTCCCGCACGGTGGTGGAACCCGTCGTCGAAACCAAGCCCGAGCCCGAACCGGAGCCCGTTGTGGAGCCGGAACCCGCCGTGGAACCCGAGCCGGTCATCGAGCCGGAACCGGAACCCGTCGTGGAACCCGAGCCGGTCGTCGAACCGGAACCGGAACCCGTCGTGGAACCCGAACCCCTCATCGAACCGGAACCGGAGCCCGTCGTGGAGCCCGAACCCGTTGCAGAGCCGGAACCCGTCATAGAACCCGAGCCTGTCGCAGAGCCTGAGCCTGCCGCCCCCGTCGAGGAGACCCCTTCCGCCCAGACCCCAGCGGAAGCCTCCGCCGCGGACGCCGCCTCCCAGCTCAAGGTCGTCGGCAAGATCGACCTTTCCCAGTTTGACCCGAAGAAGGGCAAGAAACGCGAACGGATCAAGGGCGGCGGTTCCCAGAAAGTGGACGTCACCAAGGTCCAGGCCGAAAAGAACCCAAAGAAGAACGACAGCAAGGGCGGCAAGAAACAGGAGCCGGCCGCTGCCGGCAAGGGCCGCAAGCGCGGAAACGACCGCTTCTCCAAGCCGGCCCTCACCGAGGCCGAGCAGGAGGAGATGCAGAAGGAGATCCAGAAGCAGGTCAAGGAGACCTACGCCCGGATGAACGAGACCAAGAACAATTTCGGCGCGAAGCACCGCAAGGAGAAGCGCGAGATGGCCGCCATCCGTTCCCAGGAAGAGATGGAGCAGGCGATGGCCGAGAACAAGGTACTGAAAGTCACCGAGTTCGTTACGGTCAACGACCTCGCCACCCTGATGAACAACACCCCTGTGGTGAAGGTCATCGGCGCCTGCATGTCCTTAGGTATGATGGTGTCCATCAACCAGCGCCTGGACGCGGAAACCTTGGTCCTTGTAGCCGAGGAGTTCGGCTACAAGGTGGAATTCGTCACGGCCGAACTGACCGAGGAAATCGAACAGCAGGAGCCGGACAAGGAGGAAGATCTTGTCGAACGTCCGCCGGTGATCACCGTGATGGGCCACGTCGACCATGGTAAGACCTCCCTCCTGGACAACATCCGCAACACGAACGTCATCGCCGGTGAGGCGGGCGGTATCACCCAGCACATCGGTGCGTACAACGTGAAGCTCGCCAGCGGCCGCCGGATCACCTTCCTGGACACCCCGGGCCACGAGGCCTTCACCGCCATGCGTGCCCGCGGCGCCCAGATGACCGACCTCGCCATCATCATCGTCGCGGCTGACGACGCCGTGATGCCCCAGACCAAGGAGGCCATCGCCCATGCGCAGGCCGCCGGCGTCCCGATGGTGTTCGCCATCAACAAGATCGACAAGCCCGGTGCGAATCCCGACACCATCCGTCGCCAGCTCTCCGAGATGAACATCCTCGTGGAAGACTGGGGCGGCAAGTACCAGTGCCAGGAAATCTCCGCCAAGAAGGGCATCAACGTGGACAAGCTCCTGGAGAAGGTCCTCTTTGAGACCGACCTCCTTGAACTCAAGGCCAATCCGAACAAGCTCGGAAGCGGCGCCGTCATCGAATCCTCCCTGGACAAGGGCCGTGGCTATCTGGCCACCGTCCTCGTGCAGGACGGCACGATGCACGTGGGCGACGTGATCATCTCCGGCAGCTACTACGGCCGCGTGAAGGCGATGTTCAACGAGCGCGGACAGAAGGTCAAGGAAGCCGGTCCTTCCACGCCGGTCTCCATCCTGGGCCTCAACGGCGCTCCCGCCGCCGGTGAGAAATTCAACGTGATGCTGGACGAGAAGGAGGCGAAATCCATCGCCAACCGCCGTGAGCAGCTCATCCGCATCCAGGGCATCAAGACCCAGAAGCACCTCACCCTCGAGGAGATCGGACGGCGCATCGCCATCGGCAACTTCAAGGAACTCAACATCATCGTCAAGGGCGATGTGGACGGTTCCGTGGAAGCCCTCTCCGACTCCCTCATCAAGCTTTCCACCGAGGAAGTGCGCGTGAATGTGATCCACAAGGCCGTGGGCGCCATCTCCGAAAGCGACGTCCTGCTGGCCGAAGCCTCCGACGCCGTGATCATCGGCTTCCAGGTCCGTCCTTCCGCCGAAGCCCGCCGCTCCGCCGAGAAGGAGGGCATCGAAATCCGCCTCTACTCCGTCATCTACGACTGTATCAACGAGGTCAAGGAAGGTATCGAGGGCATGCTCGAGCCGGAGAAGAAGGAGGAGGTCACCGCTACCGCCGAGGTCAAGCAGACCTTCAAGATCTCCAAGGTGGGCACCATCGCCGGCTGCCAGGTCAAGGAAGGCAAGCTGACCGCCAAGGCCCAGGTCCGCCTGATCCGCGACGGCATCGTGGTGTACACCGGCGCCCTCGCCTCGCTCCAGCGGGGCAAGGACGACGCCAAGGAAGTCGCCGCCGGCTTCGAATGCGGCTGCGCCCTGGAGCGCTTCAACGACATCCACATCGGGGACGTCATCGAGGCCTTCACCGTGGTGGAAATCAAGAGAAGTCTGTAAGTCAATGAAATTCAAGAATATCCGCCTTTTGGCGGTTTGCACGCTCGCTCTTGCGGGCGTGTCTTGTAACCCGGACGCCATCGAAGAGGCCGTCATCCACGTCAAGGACGTTACGGTCTCTCCTCTGACCAAATCCCTGTACGAAGGGGAAACCTTCCGGCTCGAGGCCAAGGTGGTCCCGGCGGATGCCAAGGATCCCGCGGTGGAATGGTCCACCAACAACGACAAGGTGGCCGTCGTGGATGCGCAGGGCCTTGTCACGGCCCTGGCCGCAGGTAGTGCCAGCATAACGGCGACCAGCCGGGACGGAGGGCACTCCGCCCGCTGCCGGATTACCGTGCTTGCTCCCGTGGATCCGACGGTCCATGTCGAGGGCGTTTCCCTGGACAAGTCAAGTGCCACCCTCCAGGTGGGCGAAACGCTGGTCCTGACCGCCACCCTGAATCCGGCCGATGCGGAGGACAAGGTCCTGACCTGGAGTTCCTCCGAGACTTCCGTCGCGACCGTGTCGGACGGGACGGTGGCAGGCGTGGCGGCCGGCACGGCAGTCATTACCGTCACAACCCACGAAGGCGGGTTCACCGCACAATGCACCGTCAAGGTCAAAGACCCTTCCCAACAGGAAGAACGCTGGACCGATACCGGGGCCGAGGTACCCGTCTATCCCACCTACAAAACCGTTTCCAACCTGGCCGATTTCCCGCGCATCGACATCAGGACGGCTTCCGGACGCCCCGTCCAGTCCAAGACTGAATACGAAGACGGGACCATCTCCTTCAAGGACCCGAAGCAGATGTATTCGGAAGTCACGGAACTGAACGACCTGAAAATGCGGATCCGGGGCCGCGGAAACACGACCTGGGAAGGAGAATGGGGCAACAAGAACCCGTACCGCATCAAATTGGACGAGCATACCAGATTGTTCGGGATGAAGGGCGACAAGGACTGGATCCTCCTGTCCGACAAGCTGGACCCGACGATGATGCGCACGGCCGTCGCACTCCGCATCTCCCGCCTGGTCTCCATGCCCTGGACACCGAAATTCCGGATGGCCGAGGTCTATCTGAACGGCAACTACGCCGGCCTGTACTATCTGGTCGAGCAAAAGGAGGCCGACCGGGAAAACAAGATTCCGATCACCGTGGCCGCGCCCGGCGAGACATCGACCGGCGGCTATCTGCTGGAACTGGACAACAAGTACGATGAGGACGCCTATTTCTGGTCCGCGACCTTCGGAAAGGTCGTCAAATACAAGGAGCCGGACCCGAACGACGACGATGCGTCCAAACGGATGACCCAGGCCCAGAAGACCTATATCACAAACTACTTCAACACAGTGGAGAGGAAGCTTGCGAACCGGGAATTCACCGGGGAGGACAGCTACAAGGATTACATCGAGATGGACTCCTGGATCCAGAACTTCTTCGTGCACGAGATCTCCATGAACATCGACGGCAACATGCGCCTGTCCACCTATTTCGCCAAGGACGGGGATACCAAGCTGTTCATGCCGTTCGTGTGGGACTTCGACCGGGCCTTCGGGAATGCCAGCTACCAGGTGGGCGATTTCGACCTGCCGCAGGCCTGGCCGTACGGATGGTTCGTCCGGATCCGCGGCGGATATCCGGACGCGGAAGCCTGGTCCCAGACCCGGGGAAAGACGCCCAGCTGGTACCAGTACATGTTCGAAGATCCGGAATTCGTCGAACGCGTAAAGGAACTGTGGGCGCTGTACAAGCCGCGCCTGGACCGTATTCCGGAATTCATCGACAAGATGCTGGAATACAACAAGGTGGCGCTGAAGCACAACGACACGAAGTTCTACAACAACTACGAATCCAAGGTGAAACAGCTCCGCAGCGACTACATCAAGCGGATCAAGTGGCTGGACGAACAGATGGAAAGCCTCCACGCCCAGCAGTACAATCCCGCGACGGGAAGATTCGAAGACTTGCTATAAAAGCATCAGGAGCGCAAGGAGGTACAGGGCAAACCCCTGTGCCTTGATCCGGCGCTGGACCGTGAACTCGGTGGAGACGTCCACCGGATCCCGCTCCAGAAGCCCTTTCAGATCGGAGCCTTCGGGAACATCCCGGGGGCTCCATTTGGCTACCAGTTCCCCGTCATTGAAATAGGTCGCGCCTCCATTGGCCCGGTTCAGCGTGATCAGCGGCTTGTAATCCGCAAAATAGACATCCTGCGGGACGTTCTCGCCGGGAACGGTGAGAAGAAGGGGCGTGGCACCGCAGGAGCGGGCCTCGGCGGCCTGGCTGCCAATACGTTCCCAATCGGCCTTGGCCGGGTCATAGACGGAGAAGACCATCACTTTACCCAGTACGGCCCGCTCGTCCTCGTAGGTCCCTTCCGCATCGCGGAAAGAGAGGACAGGTTTGGCCTCACTCTTATACAGACCGCTTCGGCTCAGCGTATCCACGCCGACGAAGGTCCAGGTGGAATCCGGCAGGTTGTTCAACGAGAAGGAACCGCGCTGGCCATCGCGTTCATAGATAAAAGTGGGGACCTTATCGTCCATTTCCTGGTAGTCGTTGTCCAGGGAGGCAAAGAGCTCCACCCCGGGGGCGAACTCCGTGAAATCGATCATCGGCAGGTGCCGGTGATTGTACCAAAGGGCGAAAACGAGGGACGGAACCGCCAGGAAGAAAGCGACATACTTTCCTTTCCGGGGCACGCCGAAATTCTGGAACGGGAGGAAAGCGACCAGGGCGAGGGCCAACAGGACCAGGTTCTTGAGAAGGGTCTGCGCGTGGGTGAGATGGATGGCTTCGCCGAAGCAGCCGCAGTCCATCTCCGGATTCGCCAGCCAAAGGACGACGGTGACGGCCGTGAAGAAAAGGACCAGCACCGAGGTGACGATGGCCGTGGTTTTCCGGAAAACACCGGTGATGAGGGCCGCCCCCGTAATGGCTTCGAGTAACGAAAGCCCCATTCCGAACGCCTTCGCGGTCCCTTGCAGGAATCCGATGTGGAAAAACTTGAAATACTCGCTGACAATCAGGCCCGTACCGACGGGATCCAGCAGTTTCAGGAGACCGGAGGCCAGGAAGACCAGGCCGATGAGGACGGCGCAGAAACGCCGGAGTCTATGATGTGCCTTTTTCATACGAGATAGGGATCGACGGCCGCACGGACCTTGGCGAAAATGTCATCCGGAGGCAGCATCCGGCCTTCGGAATCCCCGCAGTCGATACGGAGGAAATGCGGATCGCGGGCTGCCTCGGACCGGTACAGGTCACGGACAGCCTGCTGGAACCGGATGTCGGCCTCGTGGATATCCTGGCTTCCATGGAGGTAATTCCGGTCTGCGCCGTCGCGGTGCGCAGCCAGGCTTTTTTCCACGAAGCCAATGGGCACGTCCAGGAAAAGGTTCAGGTCCGGCTCGGGAAGGTCGAAAAGACCGAATTCCGTGTCGAAGATCCAGTTGCGGAGACGGAGGCGCTCCGCCCCCTGCGGGAGCTTGGCGCACTGATAGGCGATATTGGAATAGACGTAACGGTCCAGCAGGACCACTTTCCCTTCATCCAGGGCCTTGCGCATCATCGGAGCGGCGCCGTGCCGGTCCTCGGCGAACAGAAGGGCCACCAGCTGCGGGTGCACGGCCTCGATGCTGCCGAATTCCCCTTTGAGGAAACGGCCGATGAGGTCGCCGTATACCGGTGCGTCATAACGCGGGAAATGGATGTATTCCAACTGCCCGCAGCGCTCCGTCAGGTATTCCTTGAGTCTTTTGACCTGGGTGGACTTCCCCGCCCCGTCCAGGCCTTCCAGCACGATGAGCATTCCGTTTTCGTTTAATTCCACAAATATAACTATTTTTGCGATATGAAACGGAAGATCCACCTCCTCGGCATCGTAAACCTCACGGACGATTCGTATTACGCGCCCAGCCGGGTGCGGGAGACGGACGCCCTGCTTGCGCGTGTCGGGAAGATGCTGGATGAAGGAGCGGATTTCATCGACTTCGGCGCCTGTTCCACCCGACCGGGCTCCCGGCCCGTGGGGGCCGTCGAGGAATGGCAACGGCTGAGAACGGCACTGACCGAGGTCCACCGTGCGTTTCCGGAGGCTCACATCTCCATCGACACCTATTGGGCATCCGTGGTGGAACAAGCCTTCGACTGCATCGGCCCTTTCCTGGTGAACGACATCTCGGCCGGAGCGTTCGATGCGGCAATGCTGCCGCTGGCCGGCCGGCTCGGTCTTCCCTATGTCGCCATGCATCTGCGCGGGACACCGGAAACCATGCAATCCCTGACGGACTATCCGAAAGGGGTCACGGAGGAGGTCCTGCGCTATTTCCGGTCCTTTGCCAGGCAGGCGGCGGAAGCCGGCGTCACCGACTGGATCCTGGACCCCGGTTTCGGTTTCGCAAAAACCGTGGAGCAGAACTGGACCCTGCTGGAGGAATTGGACAAACTGCAGGCGCTCCAGATGCCCATCCTGGTAGGCGTCTCACGCAAGAGTATGATTTACAAGCGGTTCGGAATTACGCCGGAGGAAGCGCTTCCCGCAACGCAGGTCGCGCACTACATGGCTCTTCAGCGGGGTGCAACCTATCTGCGCGTCCACGATGTAGCAGAAGCGCGCCGGACGGTGGAGATTTATTCGATGATGTAGACGTCTTCGCCCGGAGCGGCGAAGTGATAGGTTTCCCGGGCAAACTTTTCCAGGGAATCCCGGCTGTTCGTGAGGGCCTGGATCTCAGCGTCCATCTCGTCGATTTCGTTGCGATACTTCTCCATCTGGCGTTCCTGGCGTCGGATTTCCACGTTGGCACGGACCCAGTTGAGGACACTGCTGTGCGAAAGGAACAGGAGCCAAACGGCCGCAATCGCCGTGATGATGATCACGAACGGAAGGAAGTAGTTGTGCTCGCTGCGGGTCAGGAGGCTGCCCTTGTTCTTCTTTTCTGCCATATTTCCGGGAGAGAGTGTCCGACTTTTCCGCGAAATTACTAAATTTGTGTGATTAAGCGAAAACAATTTTAAAATTTCGATCGTTATGAAACCTACCCTTCTTGTACTGGCAGCCGGTATGGGCAGCCGCTATGGCGGACTCAAGCAGATGGACGGCCTCGGCCCCCACGGAGAAACCATCATCGACTATTCCATCCACGACGCCGTGGAAGCCGGCTTCGGCAAGGTCGTCTACATCGTCCGGGATTATTTCAAGGCCGATATGGAAAAAGCGGTCCAGGCCAAGTACGCCGGGGTCAAGACTATCGACGGAGAGCCCCTGGAGTTCGTCTTCGTGACGCAGGAGCTGGACAAGATTCCTGCCCGTTTCACCCTGAATCCCGAGCGTGTGAAGCCTTGGGGCACCGCCCACGCCGTCCTGATGGCGAAGGACGTCATCCACGAGCCGTTCGCCGTCATCAACGGAGACGATTTCTACGGCAAGGAGTCCTTCCGCATCCTCGGCGACTGGTGCCGCGCCCACGCGGATACCAAGGGAAAGTACTGCATCATCGGCTTCGAACTGGACAACACCCTGTCCGAGAACGGCACCGTTTCCCGCGGCATCTGCTTCTATGACAACACCGGCAACCTCACCGGCATCGCCGAGCACCTGAACATCGGGAAAGAGGCCGACGGCATCGTGTACGGTGACAATTCCGTGAACGGCGAAAAGCACGTGGTCCTGGACGCCAAGGCCCTGTGCTCGATGAACATGTGGGGCTTCACTCCCGACTATTTCGAACTGAGCGAGGCTATTTTCGACCAGTTCCTCGAGGCCAACATCAACGAGCCCAAGAAGGAATACTACATCCCCTACGCCGTGGACTGCATCATCAAGGAAGGCAAGGGCACCTGCGAGGTGCTTTCCACTCCGTCCCACTGGTTCGGCGTGACCTTCAAGGAGGACCGTCCGGGTGTCGTCGCCAAGTTCGCCTCCCTGGTGGAAGAGGGCGTCTATCCCAGCCCGCTGTATTGATATGGAGCTCTTTGCACGCAAGGTCAACAGCTATGACCTCTACTCCGGCCACGCCTGGTACGTGCCCGGCGTGAAGGGCATGTTCGGCTTCATCGGCTGGTTCATCCTCGGTTCCCTCCTGGGCGGCATGGTCATGCTCGTCATGGGCCTGTTCATGTCCCCCCAGGCGGTTCAGGATTATTCGATGGTCGTCGTCTATCCCGTCCAGTTCCTCCCGGCCATGGTCTACGCGGCCAACCAGAGCCGCAAGAACATGATGTTCGATCCCGGTTATGTACTGGACAACAGGCACTCCGCCCCCTACAGTTTCGGTTTGCTCGTCCTCATCACCGTTGTGATGACGCTCGCCTCGATGTTCGCCTTCGACCTCCCGAACTACTGGAACATGCAGCTGACCAACCGGTCCAGCCTCCTGTCGCGGTTCTATGAAGTCATCATGGAGACCATGAAGCAGATGACCGGCGGACCTTTCTGGTCCTCCTTCCTGGTGGTGGCCATCTTCGCCCCCATCTTCGAGGAGTGGCTGTGCCGGGGCATGGTACTCCGCGGCCTGCTGACGAAGATGAAGCCCGTATGGGCCATCGTCGTCTCCGCCGTGTTCTTCGCCGTGATCCACGGGAACCCCTGGCAGGCCCTGAACGCCTTCCTGCTCGGCATGGTGATGGGCTATGTCTACTTCAAGACCGGCTCCCTCATCCTGACGATGATCATCCACTTCGTGAACAACGGAACGGCGGTCATCGCCTCCAACATCGAGGCTTTCAAGGACATGGAAGACCTCTACTGGATCGAAATCCTCGGAAAGCAGAACTACACGATCGTGTTCCTGGTGAGTTGCGTGATCCTCGCCGCCTGCCTCTGGGTCTTCTCCCGCATCAAGCTGGAGAACCCCTGGGGCAACATCGACCGCATCCCGCCCGCCGATGAAATGGTGGCTCCCGCCGAAAAACCAGCGCCTTCCGAAGAACCGGTTTCTACCGAAGAATAATAGTTTCGCAAACCCTTTCCGCTTCGGAGAGGGTTTCTTTTTTGCCTACGTCCACCATCGTGAAATCCGGTGGAACGGCGGCATATATGGGATAGTCGGCGCAAGCCTTCAGATAGAAGTCCGTGATGGAGAAACGCTCGCCGAACCCGAGCTTGTCGAAAGCCTCGAAGATGGCCGGAGAGATAAGATGGATGCCGGCGAATGCGAGCTTGCGGCATTTCGACGGGTCGATATCCCCGTATGGGCTCCGGACCTCCCCGGTCGCGAGATTCGTCCAGCCCTTTAACCGGCCGTCTTCGTCGAACAGGAAATACCGCTGCGTCTTCCGCTCGCTCACCACCAACGTCGCCAGCGCTCCTTCCCGGTGCTGCTCCCGTAACCAATTGAGGTCCAGGTTACTGACGATGTCCACGTTATGCACGAGAAAGGACTCAGCCCGGAGGATGGGGTGCTCTTCCAGAACCGTCGCTACGCGACCCCTCCCACAAGTGGGCCCCTCCCTCTTATGATGCCGAGGGTGGCACAGGTTCTGGAAGAGCACCCCATCCTCCGAGCCCAGGAGATACGGGCGTGCATAGCGGATGCCTCCCCCCGTCTCACGGAGGAAGTCGCGTTCGTCGGAGACGGCGATGCGGGCACCGAAGTCGTTGGAGCGGAGATAGTCGGTAATCTGGTCCGGGAAGTGATGGACATTGACGACGATGTCGTCGTAGCCAGCTGCCACGAGCTTGGTGATGACGTGGTACAAAAGTGGCTGCCCGCAAACAGGCACCAGGGCTTTGGGCATCGTGTCCGTCAGAGGTTTCAGGCGGGTCCCCAGCCCCGCGGCAAAGATCATCGCTTTCATAGCCATTGCTCGATGCCGCGTTCACGGTGGATGAGATGGATTCTTACCGGATATTTCCCGACAAGATGCTCCGCGAGGTGCTGGGCGCTGTAGGCGGAGCGGTGCTGGCCGCCGGTGCAGCCGAAACTGACCTGCAGGTGGGTGAAACCGCGCTCGAGAAAGCGCTCCACGTGCGCATCGACCAGGGCATAGACGTGGTCCAGGAAGCGGAGGATCTCACCGTCCTGCTCCAGGAACTCGATCACAGGTGCATCCAGACCGGTCAATTGCTTGAACCGCTCATACTTCCCCGGATTATGCACGCTCCGGCAATCAAACACATACCCTCCCCCGTTTCCGGATGTATCCTCAGGAATTCCCTTTCTGAAAGAAAAACTGTAAATGGTGACTGTCAAGGCGGAGCTTGAGTCGGAGGGTGTGTTATTTCCTGAACCTGTGGCCACCCTCGGCTGCATTAGAGGGAGGGGCCCGCCGCTTGCGGTGGGAGGGACGGAGCAATCTCCGATTGCGGAGGGTTTGGAAAAGAATACCCCCTCCGGAGAAAGATCGCCCCCGCAAAGCTTGGCGAGAACTTCACTGAGGTAGGGATAGCCATTGAACGGCAGAAGGGACTTGACAATCGCGAGGGCCGGGGGGATGCTGGAAGAGAAGGATTTGTTGCCCTCCCAGAGGCCGCGGTAGCCGTAGCAGCCGAGGACTTGGAGCATCCGGAAAAGGATGAAGAGGCGGAGGCGTTCCCGGAAGTGAGCTTCGTCAACCGGTCCATAGGCGCGAAGGGCGTCCAGGTACACCTGAAGCAGTTCTTCGCGAAGAGCCTCCGGATAACGGGCACGGGCCTGCCAGAGGAAGGAGGCCACGTCGTAATACACCGGACCGCGACGGCCGCCCTGGAAGTCGATAAAGTACGGTTCTCCGCCCACCAGCATCACGTTGCGGGCATTGAAATCCCGGTAAAGGAAGGTGTCGGAATCCTCGGCCAGCAGGTCGGTGCGGAAGCGGTCAAAGTCATCCTGCAGGAGGACCTCATTAAATTCCAGTCCGCTGAGTTTCAGGAAGTCGTATTTGAAATAGTTCAGGTCGAAATCAATCATCCGCGCATCGAAGGAAGGCTGCGGATAACACACGGAGAAGTCCAGTCCGCGTGCGCCCTCGACCTGGATCTTCGGGAGGGCGGCGAGGGTCTTGCGAAGAAGCGAGATCTCGTCAGCATGATAGTTGCCCGAGGCCCGCCCGGCGGCCAATGCATCGTAAAGGACGGTCGTTCCCAGGTCCTCCTGCAGATAACAGAGGCCGTCTTCCGCCACGACCTTCGGGACATTGATTCCCTTGGCGGCAAAGTGACGGTCGATGGTAAGGAAAGCACGGTTTTCGTCAGCATCGGTACCCTCCACACCGATCAGGGTCCGTCCGTCGGCTCCCGTCAGGCGGAAATACCGCCGGTGCGATGCCGACCCGGTGAGCGCCACGCTGGAAACGGGCGCCGCCCCGGTATATTGTTCAAACAAGGATTCCAGTGACATATCGTACAAAATTAATTATTCTTATCTTTGCAAGCAAATGACGGTATGATGAAAAGGATCCTGTTCAGCGTGTTGTCCGCCGCCTTGGCGGCCATCGGTTGCAAAGCGCAGCCGCAGCAAACGGTATACGAGCCTGTCCGGTTCGAGGACGGGACACCCGTGAGCGGCGATTCTGAGGCCGACGCCCTGTTCGCGCAGGACCGGTTCCTGACGGATACGACCGTTACGGAGAAGGGAGATACAATCTTCACCGTCCGGCATGCCAGCGCATTCGTGCACATGCAGCTGGAAGGATTGCCCGCGGATGCGGGCATCGAACGGATCAGCCTGATTCCAACGGAGGGAGACATCACCGAGATATCCGTCGTCCCGGAATCGGGAACGCTCTCCTGGTGGATGATGAAGGGGCCGGGAAATCTCCCGGCGGCAGCTGTCGTTGCGCAGGCTCCGGACGGACGCATCTGGTCGGTTCGACTGCAAGCCATTGACCTGCAGCCAGGTACGGCATATCAAAGGACCGGGGCTTTCCTTTCTCCCGAAGCTCCTGCTTGCGACCTGAGGGCAACACCCCTGGCGGCCACGCTGCTGGACATCGACCCCGGCGAGTATTCCGGCATCACCTGGCTCGGCGGAAGTCAGTTCGTGGTCGTGGATGACAACCTGAAGGGAGGAGGAATCATCCGGTTTTCCATTCCCATCGACCAGAACGGGATCATCGGCACGGTCCGGAAGCAGGTCGCACCCGGAACGGAAGCTGCGGAAGGAAAGAAGCGGGACACGGAGGGTGTCGCCTTCGTTCCCTCGCAGAGCCTGCTGTATGTCACCTCCGAAAAGCACCAGGAAATCCGCGGCTATGACCTGAACGGGGACGATGCCGGTATGGCGCTGGCCATCCCGGAGGACCTGAAAGGAATCGAGAACAACCGGGGCTTCGAAGCCCTCACCTACAATGAGGCGACCGGACTGTTCTGGACCACGACGGAAGCTCCCTTGAAGAAAGACACTTTCCTCCCCCGCATCCTTCGCCTCCAGGGTTTCGACCGGGAAGGGAAGCCGGCCGGACGTTTCTTCTATCAAACCGGTGAACCGGCTCAAACCAGCGAGAATACAGTCGCATACGTGTTCGGTGTCCCGACCCTCGCAGCCCTGGACGACGGCCGCCTGCTCGTCCTGGAGCGGGAAGTCTACGTGCCCAAGGGAAGCCTGTGGGAAAAACTGCAGGGGGCTTTCACGGACATCCATATCTATCTGGTTGATCCGGTCCACGACACGGCCGGCATCCTTCGCAAGTCCCTGCTGTGCTCCTTCACCACCGGTGCATTGAACCTCGCCAACTTCGAGGGAATGTGCCTCGGCCCCACCCTTCCGGACGGAAGCCGTTGTCTCGTACTCATCGCCGACTCCCAGAAGGGGTCCGGCGGTCTGACGAGCGAGTATGCAAAGGTCATCCTGCTGCAGTAAAAAACGGCCTCTGCCGCACATCCTTCCGTATTTTTCGTTATATTTGTATGTTTACCCCCGATGGGCACACTACAAACTATAACGACATGGACAAACTCAACACTGCCTACTGTTCCGACAAGTACCAGTACACGATGGGAAAGTCGTACCTGGAATGCGGAAAGGACAAGGAAATCGCCACGTTCAACCTCTTCTACCGGAAGGCTCCGGAGAACAACAACTGGGCCGTCGTCAGCGGCACGGAGGAAATCATCCAGATGGTCCAGAAACTGGGCACCGAGCCGGAGGAGTTCTATGAGAAATTCCTCCCCGGCGATGACTACAAGGAATTCCGCAAGTACTTGAGCACCATGAAGTTTACCGGCGCCGTGTACTGCATGCGCGAGGGCGAGATCGCCTTCCCTACGCAGCCCATCGTCACCGTCGTTGCCCCCATGATCGAGGCCCAGGTCCTGGAGACCCCGATGCTGTGCATCCTCAACCACCAGATGGCCGTGGCCACCAAGGCCTCCCGCGTATGCCGGGCCACCGACCGTCCCGTCTCCGAGTTCGGTTCCCGCCGAGCCCACGGTCCCTGGGCGGCGGTTTACGGTGGAAAGGCCGCCCAGATTGCCGGCTGTGCCAGTTCCTCCAACATCCTTACCGGCGCCTTCAACGGCGTCCCTTCCACGGGAACGATGGCGCACAGTTTCGTGACGGCCTATGGCAGCACGGTCCAAGGCGAGTACGAAGCCTTCTGCGACTATATCCGGACGCACCGGGGCGAAAACATCATCCTCCTGATCGACACATACGACACCCTTAAGTGCGGCGTCAAGAACGCCATCCGCGCTTTCCGTGACTGTGGCATCTCCGACGGCTACGGCCCCGGCTACGGCGTCCGTTTGGACAGCGGCGACCTCGCCTATCTGTCCCAGGAAGTGCGCCGCATCCTGGACGCCCACGGAATGACCCGCTGCAAGATCTTCGCGACCAACAGCCTGGACGAGTACCTGATCACCGACCTGGAGCGCCAGGGCGCCTGCATCGACAGTTACGGTGTGGGCGACGCCATCGCCACCTCCAAGGCCGCCCCCTGCTTCGGCAACGTTTACAAACTGGTCCAGATCGGCGACAAGCCGGTCCTGAAGCGTTCCGAGGACAAGATCAAGCTCATCAACCCGGGTTTCCAGATCACCTGGCGCATCAGTGCCCTGGATTCCTCCAAGGGCAACAAGATCGACGGCTACGTGTTCAAGGCCGATGTCACCTGCCTCCGCGGCGACAAGATGGACCTTGCCATCCAGAAGGGCGAGACCATCACGGTCCGTGACGAATACGACTCTTTCAAATACAAGACCTTCGAGGCTGGCACTTACGAGGCCCGTCCGCTCCAGCACCAGGCCATCGCGAACGGCAAGCGCGTATGCCCGCAGCACACCCTGATGCAGAAAAAGGCTTTCTTCAAGGACAACCTCCACCACTTCTCGCCCGCGGAGACCCGCCTGATCAATCCGCACTTCTACAAGGTGGACATCTCCGACGACCTCTACGACACCAAGATGCGCCTGATCGACGACTTGGTGAAACAGATCCAGCAATTCGAGATCGATTAAGACATGATGAAAGACAGCGCACTGGTAGTCGTGGACATGCTTTACGACTTCATAGACGGGTCGATGGCGTGCCAGGGGGCCGACGGGGCCATCGAAGGGACGCTCAAGGCCATCGAAAAACTTACGGAAGGGACGGATGCCGATGAAAGCGGCATCCATTCCACCTACCCGATCCTGTTCGTCCGGGACCACCATCCGGCGGATCACTGCTCGTTCAAGGAACAGGGCGGCCCGTGGCCTCCGCACTGCGTCCAGGGAACGCACGGAGCCGATGTCCACGAAGCCCTGCTGCCCTACGTCAAGGACGACATGACGTTCTTCAAGGGAGAGAATCAGGCACAGGAACAATACAGCGGTTTCGAGGGAGTGAACCCGGCCGGGCAGAGCCTCGGCGAAGTGCTCCATCTCCTGGATGTACAGCGTGTCCTCGTGTGCGGCATCGCCACGGAATACTGCGTCCGCAACACCGCGGAAGACCTCCTGAAAGACGGTTTCGAGGTCTCCGTCCTGAAGGACGCCCTCGCCTGGGTCGACGCCGACGGCCATGTCGCGGCCCTGAAAGCCATGGAAGAAGAAGGCATCAGAATCCTATGAATATCAGACATTTCCTGCTCAGCAGCCTCCTTGTGCTCCTGAGTGCCGCCTCCTGCACGGAGAAGAAAGCGGCCGAGTATCCCATGTTTTGGACCTGGCTGGAAGACCTTCCGGACATCGACATGGAAACCGCCTTCACCCATATGGAGGAAGCGGGCCTTGACGCCGTCATGCTGCACGCAGCCTCCGCGGAAGATTACCGGAAAGACGTGGAAATCGCACGCCGGCACGGCATCACCGTCTACGCTTGGGTCTGGACCCTCAATCCCCCGCGCCAGGAACGGCCGCAGATGCTCGAGGAGCATCCCGACTGGTTCAGCGTGAACCGGAACGGAGACAGCGTCGTCGACTACAAGGCCTATGTCAATTCCTATAAGTTCCTCTGCCCCGCCCTGCCGGAAGTCAGGGACTATCTCGTCCAAAAGGTGAAGGACATCTGCGCCATCGACGGTGTGGAAGGCATCTGCCTGGACTATTGCCGTCTGATCGACTGCGTGCTTCCGATCTCGCTCGCCTATAATTACAGTCTGTTCCAGGACGGCGAGGTCTTCCCCGAATACGACTTCGGCTATCATCCGGCGATGCTGGAGAAGTTCCAGGCCCAGTACGGCTACGACCCCCGCGAAAAGGAAGACCCGACCCGGGATGAAACCTGGAACCAGTTCCGCTGCGACCAGGTGACCGAGGTCGCCAACCTCCTGTGCGAAGCGGCCCATGCGGCCGGCAAGGCCGTCACCGCCTCTCCTTTCTCCGCAGCCGGCGTTTCCCGTTTCATGGTGTACCAGGAATGGTGGAAATGGAACCTGGACCTCGTCCATCCGATGGCCTACACCGATTTCTACACGATGGATCCGTCCTTTGCCCGTGACGCCACGTTGGCGAACCAGCTCGTGAAAGGTGCCGGAACCACCCTGATGTGCGGGGTGGACACCGAACTCGGCGGAGATCCCGAATTCATCTTCGAGAAGATGGACGCCGCCTTCAGTGCCGGTGCCCAAGGCATCTCCCTGTACACCATCGAGGGGCTTGAATCCCCCGACCTGCGCCGCCGGTTCAAGGTATATGCCGACAGTCTCCGGACCCTCCGGGCCGAAGGGAAACTGCCCGCCGCCCCCGGAATCGCCCCGGATACGGACCCGTTCGCCAATCCCGGCATGATGAAGGCCGTCGAAAGGAGCATCCAGCGACTGGTGGCAGGACAACCCATCCACGAGCGGAGCGTGAACGGCATGGTGGCGGACGATCCGTCCATCACCTATCCTTCCCTGGATCTCAGTGACTATGAACTGGTTCGGGAGAACGACCGCATCAAAGTATACAACGTGAAAGACAACGCCAGCGGACGGAGCTTCGAAGTGCTCTTCGTCTGCTACGGCGACATCATCTCCGGCTGGGACGTCCGGTCAATATAGGTTCCAGTAAGGAATGGTTTCGGGCGTTCCGCCCGTCATCCGGAGCTGGTCTTCCGACAGATAGCGGCGGTCGATGGCCATCCGGAAAAGGTATGTCCTGAGCCAGTCGGCGTCCAGCTGGACATAGCCGTCCGCCCCGCGGACGGTGCCGAACGTGTTTTCCGACACCCAGTAGACAATCTTCTCGCCCTCCATCTTCACCCCGCACATCGCCATCGCATGCGTCGAGGTGACGTCGCGGCTGTCGAAACGGTCAGCCTTGGACATCGCCGAATGTACGCCTAACTGCGCATCCGAGGGGAACAGCTTGGAATCATAGACGCCCTCATCCGGAAGGGCATCCCGGTTCGTGTCGCAGGTGAAATAGAAACGGTCCCCTGCCCGCAGGGATGCCAAGGCAAGCGCCTCCAACTCTTCGCAGGGCAGGTTCAGGAAGGTCCATTCGGCATCGTCGGCAGCCGACCGGGAGCCTTCCACCTTGTACATCCGATGATAAGGACGGCGCGGATCGTTCATCAGCATCACATACCGCCCGGAAAGCCCGGGAGCCACGAAAGCATCCCGATAGGAGGCAGGAGTATAGGTCTTGCCTTCATGCACGAAGGTCTTGGGCGGGTTGCCCAGGGCCATCGTCAACACGCGCCGGACATCCTCCAGGGCCTCCGCCCGAAGCTGTTCAGGCTCGGTCGTCGCCCGCATCCGGATCCCGTAAGAACGGAGCAGCGTCCTGAGTTCCTGCAGCAGCGGGGCGGAATTCTGAGACACCTTCGTCTCCGGCATCGCCGACGAAGGGACGACACCATACTTTTCAATCAGATAGACGGCATTCATGAAATGCCCGCCATCCCAGAGGGGACGGCTGAACAGTTTTTCATTGTATCGGCTGTCCACGGCTTCCTTGCGGTGGTTCCACACATTGACCAGGAAGAGGTTGGCCTTCTCCAGCATGTCCCAGTAATAGGGATAGACGACGGAGAATTCCTGGTCGCCGCGCAGCACGTTCGCCGTCGCGAAATACCAGCAGCGGCCCGATTCGGCCTGGTTCTGGATCGCGGAAGACCGGAGGAAAATCGTGAGGCCAGTCGTATCGGCCCGGGGCGTCGCTACCGGCTCGCCCAGGGGGCCGGGGCCGGGCAGGACCGCATCGGACAGGGCCGGCATCGCCGGATCCAGCGTAGCAGCGGAAAGGAAGGGCGGACGACGGTTCCCCATCATCGGCTTGAAGACAAAGTCCTCGCCGCGCCGGTCCAGGAACTCGGACCGGACCGCCTGCAACAGCTTGGCATCCGTCATCAGTTCCACCGCGCTGTAATAAAGGACCTTCGCCGCACCCAAAGCACCTTTCGTCCCGATCGTAGTGCCTCCGCTGGCAACCTGCTGCCAGCTGTGGCCGACACCGCCGGGGACGAAACAAGCGTAGCGGAAGCTGCCCGTAGGCACCGCCCAGGTCACATTTCCGACATCACTGGAGACATAGGCCTCATATCCTTCCTCGGATGGAGGGACGACAATGGACAGTTTGTCAATCAAGTCAGCGTCCACACCGGACTCCGCCGCCATCGCCCGGGCAAAAGCCAATTCCCGGTCATCCAGCCGGATACCGCCCACCTTCCCGAGGGATCGGCCCACCAGGTCGGCCATCGCATCGTTGGGGAGACGCTCATAATTGCCCGAAACCAGGTCATAATCCATCGTCGTTCCGGTCCCCATCGCCGCCCCCTCGGCGGCCTTCAGTGCCCGGGAAAGGATGTCCTGGACCACCTCCCGGGAAGGGCTCCGGAAGAAATATTTCACGGACGCCTTGTCCGGCACCACGTTCGGTGCCTTGCCGCCATCCGTGATCACATAATGGATGCGCGAAGTCTGGGGGACGTGCTCACGCATCAGATTCATCAGATAATCAAACGCTTCCACCGCATCCAACGCAGAACGGCCCGCTTCCGGGGCACCTGAAGCGTGGGATGATTTCCCCGTGAACGTGAACTGCACCTGCACATTGGCCAGTCCGGACGTCCGGTTCACGGTATTGCGCGTATCGGGATGCCAGTCCAGCATGGCGTCCAAACCTTCGAAGACGCCTTCCCGCATCATATAAGCCTTTCCCCCGCCGCCTTCCTCAGCCGGACAGCCGAAAAGTTTCACGGTACCGGATGCACCCGTGGACGCCAGCCATTTGGATACGGCCACCGCTCCTGCGACCGAACCGGTTCCCAGCAGGTTGTGTCCGCAGGCGTGTCCCGCAGCCCCGGGAACGAGGACTTTCGGATAAGGCACCGTATCCTGCGACATCCTGGCGATGGCATCATATTCGGCCATCATCCCGATGACCGGCGAACCACTCCCGTAAGTGGCCACGAAGGCGGTGGGAATGCCGGCCACTCCCCGCTCCACCGTGAATCCCTGCGACGTCAGGAAGGTCATCCACTGGTCCGCGCTGCGGTATTCGTCATAGGCGGTTTCTGCCAGGTTGAAAATCTGCTTCTGCAGGGAATCATACAGATGGAAATGGGAATCCAGGTAGCGGATGCCCACCATACCGTCGGATCTGCGTGCCTTCTTCGCGGAGAACGCAGGAGTCACGGAAAGACCGACAAGGGCGGCCAGGATGATCAGTCTGTATTTCATACGTCCGTTTTATTCTCTTGGCGCATCCAGCCCTTGGCCAAGGCCAGCCCCAGGATGCCGACGCCGGCCAGGGCGCACAGTCCTACGAAAAGCCAGCCGTATCCGCTGGCAAAAGCAAGGGGAGAAAAGCTGACCAGGGCGATTTCGACCGGCGCGATGTACAGATAGGCATAGGCATAATCATCCAGGCAGCCGCTTTTCCCTTCCGGGTCGGCGATGCGGAGCAGAGCGATGCCCATCGCCATCGTCCCCGTGAACCATCCCCAGGTGAAGATGGATTTCTCGAAGGGGCAGGTCCGGTGGATCCGGGCCCCTACCCAGAAGACATACAGCAGGGTGAGCAGAAGTCCCACCACCAGCAGGATGACGAGGGGAACGATGTACCGCCCTACGATTTCCAGCCGGATGGAAGCGACGCCGAACGCCACCAGATAATCCGTGAACGCCCCGCTCAGATGGCCGATAATCGGCTGGGACAGATGTTCTTCCACTTTGACCCGGCCGATGAACCAGCGCTCCAGCAGCGCCACGATGAAGGCGCAGCTGAACACCGGCAGCATCAGGGCCGGCCAGAAATGGGCGATCAGCCGGGACAGGCCGTAACCGCCCACCGCCGCCAAGGCGATGACGGCGAAATTGAACGACATCGAATCCAGGGAAATGGCCGAGAAGGAGGCCAGGCCCATGCTTTTCCGCTTGTCAGGCGGAAGGATGCCCGTCCGGAGTTCGGGAGCCAGGGACTCGAAGGCGCACAGGAAGCGGGTCTTTCCATGCTGTGCTCCCCAACTGATGAGCCACATGCCCACGACCACCGACGCAATGATGCCGATCGTCGCGGAAGTCATGGCCAGCGACTGCATTTCCTCGACGCCGTAGTTGGCGAATGACTCCCCGATGGCCGCCGCAGTCCCGTGTCCGCCGCAGAATCCGGCCGGCATGGACAGGCCGAACGAGGGAGCAACCGGCCAGATCAGGCTGAGGACCCACAGTCCCAAAGCGCCGCCCAGCGCCCATTGCAGCAGCATTCCGGCCTGCGAATAGGCCCACATCCGGCCGATCCGGGAATTGCCGTCGGACTGGCTGCGGGCGGATGTAAAGGGGATACAGCTGAAAACCAAGGCGATAAGGATCCCCGCATAGGTGCCGAGATTCCCGGACAAGGGCAGCCATCCCAGCACTTCAGGCCCCAAGACAAGCCCGAAAAGACCGGCCAGCAGGCTGGGCGGAATGAAAAAACGCTGGACAAGCTTCACCTTCGAACGAAGGAATTTGCCCAGCAGCAGAAGAAGCGACACCAGGCCGACATCGACCAGCAGGGTCCAGGGGGTAAAGTCCATATCAATCGGCGGTTAACAGGGTTTGGAAGCGTTCGAAACGGAGCGAGGCCCCGGCGTTGTAGCGTTCAACCGCCCGGAGGTCGAAGCCGGTCCGGTCCATCTCCGACGCCAGACGGCGGCCGGCCTTGAGCTCGGCCTGTTCCGCCTTCCGGACCTGACGGAGAATAGTCTTCAAGGCAGAGACATCCAAGTACTTCTCATCCCATGCCAGCGGGCGTACAGACCGCTTCAGTTCCACGGCCAGCCGGTTTGCCGGAGCATCGCCGGTCAGCATGGACGGGATCCGCTCCCCTGCCGCCACCCAAACGGGGATGGCATAGCTGCAGGGAGTATAGCCGAGGGCGCACCAAAGGATGCCGCTGTCGGCCTTTCCGCCGGGCGCGACACCTTCCAAGACAAGCGAGGCCGTCGTTGTACTGCGCGGGATGAAATCGTGTTCATACAGGTACGCTCCGCGACTTGCCTTCAAAGCATCATCACCCGTCAGGGCATTCCGGAACGTGCGTCCGGTTTCCAGGAAAAAACCGGGGGTGAATCCCCGGCGTGCCTGGCGTGCCGTCACCTGCTCCATCGTCGAATACCGGGCAAAACCGCGGCCGCGGCCGGGTTCTCCGGACAGGGAAAAGTTGGTGCGAAAGAGATATCCGCCTTTGGGAACATCAAACCGCACATACGCCGTATCCGACACCTCGAAATAAGCGGCACCCCCGCATGCATCGATAACGGCAAAGTTGGCACTGAGCTGCATCGGATGCTCCTTCGCGACGAGCATCGCCTCGAATTCATCCAGGGAGGAACAGGTGCCCAGCGCCAAGGTCATCAGTTCCCCGTTCCGGGTTCCGGCGACCCCGACGGAATCCGGCCGGAGATTGTAGGACAGGTTGTTGGTAATGGCGAAACCGGCCTCGTTGATGCCGGCATAGGCGTTCCTGCAGTCTTTGTCTGCAGTCGGGAAGAGAGCGGTAAAGCCATACTTATCCCCGCGAACATAGGCAATCCGGTTATAATCGTCGCTTGCATCCCGCTGTTTCCAGATCATCGGGCGCCCGGTTCCGCTGGCCTCAGCGGAAACAACGGCCGTCGTGCAGGGAAAAGCCGGGACGGAGCAAAGCAGCAGCAGGCTACTTGCGAATCTTATAACCGTAGTACGCATAGAACATGATCAACAGGTAGAACGGCAGGCAGATCCAATAGGCGTTCTGGGCACCCGCCCAGTCCTTCATTGCCCCGAAAAGCAAAGGAATCAACGCGCCGCCGCCGATAGAGGCGACCAGAAGCGAAGAGCCTTTCTTGGTGAACTTCCCAAGGTCCACAATCGCAAGGGGCCAGATGGCCGGATACATCAGTGAGCAGGCGAAACTCAGCAGGGCCACGCACCAGACCGACACCTGCGGCGGGGTCAGGACGATGAGAAGGGAGTCCACAACGGCAATCCACGTGCAGATCCGGAGTGCCTGTACCTGGGATATGACCTTGGGAATGAACAAGATACCAAGGATATAACCCGCCGCCATGCCGATACCGGGCCAGATGGTGTAGCTCTCCGGATGGGCCAGTCCCAGTTCCTGCGCATAGTCCAGTACGGTCAGGAGCGCCAGGTTCTCCACCCCTACGTAAACGAACAGGGCGAGGGCGCCCAGAACCAGGTGCGGGAACTGCCACAGGGATGTCTTTCCGGCGGCATAAGGACAGTCTTCCTCGTTCTCCTCCCCTTCCGCCTTGATTTCCTCCAGCGGAGCGAAGAAAGTGACAATGCCCAGCACCACAACCACAGCGATGATGATATACAGCGGCTTGTCCAGGTCCACCAGTCCGACAGCCTCGATGGGCTTGCGCGTCACCGCGGCGATGAAAATTGACGGCAATGCCAGCGCGCAGGAATTGCAGATGCCCATGATGCTGATCCGGCGGGCCGCACTGTCGATGGGGCCGAGAATGGTCACATACGGGTTGATGGCTGCCTGCAGGACAGTGTTGGCCGTGCCGCTGATGAAGCAGGCCAGCAGGTAGAGGGCGAAACTCTCCAGCCGCGCAGCAGGGATGAACAGGGCGAAAGCCAGGGCGAACAGGAAGAACGACAGGGACATCGTCCGTTTGTAGCCGATCTTCGCAATGATGGACGAAGCCGGGAAACTGAACACCAGGAAGGCCAGGAACGTGGCGGCGATCACCAGGTACGACTGGGCCGACGTGAGGTGCAGATTGTTCTCCAGGAACGGGACGAAATACCCGTTGATACCCGTGGCAAAGCCCACGGTAAAGAACATCATCCCGATGAAAGCGAGCGGAACCAGGTATTTGTTCTTGCCCATATGGCCGCTAGTTTTGCGTGTGATACTTGATGAGGCCTTCCATGGGCGCCTGGAGAACGGTTCCCATCTTCATCCCGTACTCTTCCACCACTTTCTGAAGCAACGGCTTGAAATAATAGCCCACGGAGCCGACGGAATTGAAGGTATAGGACTGATAATCAGGATAATGCGTTACAATCCGATCGAAGAACTTCCGGAATGCATCCGTCACCAGCTCCGGGAAATACGGATCGAAGTCCAGGTGCTCGCAGATGAACTTGGCATACTGCGCGCAGAAACGGTTCGGGAACGGCTTGGTATAGATGATGTCGATCAGCTCGTCATTGGTCCGGCCCAGTTCCTGACCCACCAGTTCATACACCTTCGGAGGCATGTTGCGCCGGATGAAGTCAGTGATCATCCGCTTCCCGAGATAGCCGCCGCTTCCCTCGTCACCGAGGATGAAGCCGCAGGAATCCACGTTCAAACCCTCGTTGCAGCCGTCGTAAAGACAGGAATTGGCTCCCGTACCCAGGATGGCGGCAAAACCGGGTTTCCGCTGGAGCAGGGCCCGGCAGGAAGCCAGCGTATCCATTGCGATAAACACCTGGCTTGCCTTGGGGAAAACCTCCCGCAAGGTCTTTTCCATGAAGGGATACTGGAGTTCGGTGACCCCGGCCCCATAGAAGTAGATCTCATCCACAAGGTCCGGAGAGAGGCCCTGGGGCAGGTTCGCGCGGATATCCGCCACGATCTGCGTGCCGGTGATATAGTTGGGGTTGTAGCCCTGGCTGAAAAAGCCGATCCGGGTTGCGCCGTCCTTCGAGATACAAGCCCATTCGGTCTTGGTGGCGCCGCTGTCTGCAATCAGGATCATTTCGTCAGATTGTTTTCATTCCACAAACCGTGCAGGTCGGGCAGGTCTCCCAGCCCGTACCGGAAGAGCACGACGCCGGTAGCCTTCGAAGAGTCGGCGAATACCCGGCAGTCGTCCATGATCTTCTCCGCGTCCATCGGCACGACTTTCGTCGAATCCGTATCCACATAGGTCGTGAGTCCGGCCCAGACGCGGGCTGGAGCGCCCTTCCTGGCGAAGTGGTCCGCCACGCCGAGTGCCCATTGGAGGCCGTTCTGCCGGTAGCCGTCACTGTGATAGTAGATCATGGGCATCAGGATATCCAGATACTGGCCCATCTGTGCCGGGTCCTGGCCGTAATAATACTCGCTGTCCGGCTCCGGCATCAGGGCCGCCGAAAGGATGATTTCAGGGTTCACGGCCTTCACCGCGTCGTGGATCTGGCGGCAGAACTCCGTCACGCAGCCCACGGCCGTGATTTCATCCGACGGGTTGTGCTTGTAAGCCGTACCGCCGAAACGGATATAGTCCAGGTGGATACCGTCCACGCCCATCTTCACGTAGTCCACGGCCCGGGCGATGACTTCGTCGAAGTATTCCTGCTTGTAACGGCAAAGCGAATCATCCACGGGATTGATCCACTGGCCGTCCTTGTAGAAGCACTGGAACCAGATATGGACCTTGATGTCCTTCTCCTGCGCCTCCCGGATGAAACCGAGCGTGGAATCCACGCCATGCTTGGAGAAAGAGACCTCGTGCAGGATAATGTTATTGATGTCCTTGGCCGCGAACTCGTCCAGGTTAACCTCGGGCATGTACTTGGACCAGAGCCAGATACCGTTGGGAGCCGGCTCTGGGGCCGGACCGCAGGAGGCCAGGGCGAGCGCCAGCGCCAGGAAGGAGAGCAAACGCTTCATGGTTAGAATTCCAGTTCGTTATACCTTCCGTTGAAGGTTTCCATGCCCTTCCAGACAGGCGTTCCGAAGGTAGAGTTGTTGTTGGAGGGATCGCAGATCCACCACTTTCCGTCAGCATAGATTTCCGGGATCACGTGGCCGATCACGCCGGAAGAGAAGTAGCACTGGCCGTGCAGATAGCGAGCCGGAATGCCAGCCAGACGGCACATCGCGAGGGTCGCATGGGTCAGATCGCAGCAGTTGCCGCCCTTGGCCTTGATGGTTCCGAGGGCACCCTTGCTGGTGTTCGAATAGTTCTCCCACTCCCACTCGTCCCGGGCATAGGCGAAGATGGCTTCGGCCTTCTGGCGGTCCGACGCATCCGAGGCTAGGCCCTTCAGCGCCGCTTCCAGGGTACTCTTCACAAGAGGATCATCCTTGGGGCAGTTCCGTACTGCATCCAGATAGGTAGCCGGCCAGGAAGAGACTTCCTCCGGCCATTTCCCTTCGTTTTTCACCCAATAATTGAACACGCGGGCAAGAACCACCATGCAGGCACGGAGATTCATCATATTGTCGTGCTCGGTGACCACCATCGTCAGTTTGGGCAGATACCCCGGGGATGTCTCATCGCCCGAAGGGAAGGTCACATAGTTGGGCATCGCCCCCTTCTCCTTCGAATAGGCCAGAAGCCGGCCTGCCATATAGCGGACATGGGCCATGTCGATGACGTCCGGATCAAAGGTGTTGTACCGGTATTCATCCCCGAAGGCAGCCACGGGGATTTCAATGTCGACATCCTGCCAGTGCTGCGGATCGGCATCGATCTTCTCCATCAGCATGCAGGCAGCCAGGATGTACTTTCCCTTGTTGTATTCAAGGCCTTCCACGTTGATCCGGACCGGAAGGGCGCCGGTCTCCACGAACGTGTCGTAGGCGTCGGAAATGGCCTGGGCGAAGTGGCCGTTATAACTGTCCAGCTTGAAAGCCGGCACTTCGGGTTCATCGGGCTTCTGCTCTTCCTTCGGATCGGGCGTCTTGCCGCAGGCACAGACGGCAAAGAGCAGGGCACAGGTGGTGAAAAGGAAAGAAAACTTTCTCATAATCAATTAGGTATTTGACTGGCAGCTGCGGGGACGGTCAAGTCCCCGCAGCCGAAAAGGATTACTGGATACCGTAGAGGTCATAAGAGAACTTCTTACTCTTGAGGGCGTCGTACACATTCGCTTCGACATTGTTGTCGAGCAGATCCTTGTAGATGCGCATCAAGATAAGGAGCTCACGCATAGGAGCGATATAGCCTTCATAACCTTCCAGGTTCAGCGTGGAGGATCCGGTTCCGAACTGCTGGAAGTTGCCGATCATGCCCAGCGGGCTGTTGCCGGAGGTCTTCACGAACGAACGGACCACATGCCAGGCACCCACTTTCACCATGAAGTTCACATCGACCTCGGTAACGGGCCCACCATTGTATGTCAGACCGTTATAGTTGTCATCTGCCTCATACCAGGGATGCTTGCCCCATTTATTGCCTTCGGAAGCCGAAGGAATGGGAGCGGTGGCGAAATTGGCATTGTTGGCCAGGGTATATGCCTTGTTCCGGTTGTCCATGGTAGGAAGGAAATCCTCACCCTCAGCGGTAACCATGTTCATAAGGCCGCGGATGGCGATTTCCCAAGCCTCGCTGGAGGTGATCTGCTGACCGGCGACAGTCATGACCCAAGGCGTATACTTGGGATCATACTGGTTGCCTTCATGATCGAGATACTCACAGTTCGGATTCGGAGTAATCGGAATGAAATGGGCATTCTCCCAGGCAGTACCCTTCTCGATGAGGTGCTTGCCTTCGGATTCGACGGTACCGACCGTGTTCTGCCACACATCCAAGCCCTTCACGAATTCCTTCGCGAAATCCTTGAGCGTGGGCTGACCGCCCTCGTCGCCGAGGAGTTCGGAACGGATGATCGTGTCGTCGGACACCTGCGTACCCTTGTCCAGGTTGTTGTCAAGCATGTACTTGAAGAAGAACGCATAGGTGAGGAGTGCACGCTGGGAGCTGAAGCAGCCGTAGTAGCCGGCCAGCTGACCACCGGCGTAGCCGCAAAGGTTGGTAATGGACTGACCGTGCTGGAAATTCAGGGAGCGCATGGCCCAGTTGTCCAGAATGTCCACCTTCACCTTGCAGTGCTCGCCATTCTCATCACTACCCATCACCAGATGGCCACCGTTGCCCTTCGTCTCGTTGAAGGGAGCGGAACCCCAGTAATAACCGTGCGTGGCAGGAACCGGGGTCGTGCTCATCGCGACAGCGCCGCCTTCAAGGGCAGGAATGCTGTTCTTGCCGTATTTCTCCGTCTCAAGACCGTCATAACCACGGATCAGGAGGTAGCTGCGGAGAGCGGTTTCCCACATGTCGGCCGTATTGTAGGTCTTGCCACCCACGGTGATCGTGGTGTTCTCGGGAACATAGTGGGCATTCGCGACCGTCTCCTCAGGGACATCCGGATGCATCACGATCTCACCGGTCGTCTTCTGCCAGATGTCGAGGATCTTCACGTACTCCTGGGCGAATTCCTTGATGGTGGCGCTTGCCGGGGCAGCGTCTCCCCAAAGTTCAGTATCAATCTCAACGTCCTTGACGGCATCCAGGGAAGTAATGTTATTCTTCACCATATACCGGTACAGGCGGGAGAGCATCAGCAGGTCGCGTTCGACGCAGACATAGCCGTTGTAGTTCGTGAGAACCGGATCGGACGTACGGGGATAACCGCAGACATTCGGCCACTCGCCGTTGTTCTTGAGATAATTGAGGCAACGCGTGGCGAAGTTGGAGAGCAGATCCAGTTTGGCCACCTTCTCCTGTAGGGGATCGTCATACTCGTGATAAGGGCTGGTGGCAGGCTCGTAGGAACCCGGTTTCTCGATCGGATCGGTCATCGCCGCACCATTTTCCAGGGCCTTGAGGGCACGCATACCGATTTCGTGCATCTGGAACTTGTCATAGTTGGTGCCGTTGAGCGTAATGACAAAGTTCTCAGGAACGAAATGGACGTTGTCATACTGGTACGTCGTCCCCTCACGGGTGTAACTGACGGTGCCCACATTGGTGTCCCACTTGTCAGCCACCTTGGCGAACTCCTGGGCGAAGTCGGCGATGGTGGGATCCGGAGTCGGGGCGACATCCTGGGCGTACATGTCATAGTCGAACTGGACATCCTTGATGGCACTGTAGACATTCTGGTCGATGTTGTTGTCGAGCAGATACTTGTAGAAACGCATCAGGAGGATGAGCTCACGCATCGGGGAGATGAGTCCGCTGTAGCCTTCGAGCATGAGCGAACTGTCGGAGTCGCCGAATTCCTGGAAGTTGCCGATCTTTCCGAGAGGATCGAAGACGCCGGGGATGCCGACGAGGCCGCGGACGAGGTGTCCCAGGGTAGCCTTGGTGATGAGGTTGATCCCGACCTCTTCGACCGGAGCGCCGTTGTACGTGACGCCGTCTTCCTCATACCAGGGATACTGGCCCCAGATGGCATACTGGGAAGGAGTGGCCGTCATGATTTCGGAGAAGGCCTTGTAGTCGCCAAGGGTGTATCCCGGCTTGTTACGGCTGGTCATCTTGCCGATGTAATCCTGGCCGTCGGTAAGGACCATGTCAAGCAGGCCGCGGGTAGCGATTTCCCAAGCCTGTGCGGAGGTGTACTCGGTTCCGTTGACATTGAGCGTCCAGGGAGTGTACATGTCATCGTGCTGGTTGCCCGGGTGGTTGTCATATTCGCCGCCGGTCTTGCCGACCGGGATGAAGTGGACGTTCACCCAAGCGGTTCCCTTTTCGATGAGGTGCTTATTCTCGGACTCCACGGTACCGACGGTGGCAGCCCACACATCGAGACCCTTCACGAACTCCTGTGCGAAATCCTTGAGGGATACGCTGGAAGGATCGACGTATTTCGCCTGGGTCACTGCAATCTCCAATCCCTCGGTCACATTTCCGCCACTGATGACGACGGTGCCGGTGCGCTCGTCGCCCGTGTTGGGATCGGCGGAGATGGAAACGGTTGCTGCACTGGATGCATCACCGGATACGGGATCGACATGGATCCAGCTCTCTGTCGCGGTTGCGGTCCATTCCTTCTTCGCCATGAAGGTGGCGCTGACAGCCTTTCCTTCTGCGTCGAGAGCTACGGACTTGGTCTTGAGTTCGATGTCCGGCATCTCTACGCCGTAGAGGTCGGTTGCGAAGGTGACGTCCTTCACCGCATCATAGACGTTCTCGGTGATGTTGTTGTCCAGCAGGTACTTGTAGAAACGGGCGGCGATGAGCCACATACGCATGGAGCTCACGAAGCCGTCGACACCCTCCTCCACGAATCCTTCATCCGGATCGCTGCAGAAGAACTGGTAGTTACCGATCTTTCCGAGGGCTTCCTGACGGGTCAGGAACCAGGTGGCGCAACGGGCGATCAGATACGGGGTGAACTGGCTCTGGTTGATGGCCGGACCGTCGTTGGTGCTTTCGTACCAAGGATACTGGCCCCAGATATCGTTCTCGGTAACAGCCGGGATGGGTTCCTTGAGGGAGGCGCCGTTGCCCATCGTGTGCTCGAACGGGTTACGGTTCTCCTGCTTCTTGGCGGATCCTTCGACGGTGATCATGTCCACGATACCGCGGAGAGCGATGCCCCAAGTCTGTGCGGAGGTGTACTCCTTGCCGTCGATGGTGACGGTGAAGTACGGCTGGTATTTGGCGTCATACTGGTCTACACCGTCGGCATAGGCACCGCCGGAGTGCGGGATCGGGACGAAGTGGACGTCCTTCCAGGCAGAATTGTTATCCGTGCAGTGCGAACCGTCCGCGGAAACGGTACCGACCGTCTTCTCCCAGATATCCAGGATACCGACGAACTGCTGGGCGAAGCCCTTCAGTGAGGCGGCGGCGGAAAGATACTCCGTGGAGACCGAGGCCGGGAAGGAACCGCTGTTCTTGTAAGCGGCCAGGGCCCGGAGAATCGTCACGGTAGCGCGGTTGGTGGAGAAAGCGAGGGCGCTCGCACCGGTACGGGTGATAACCGTCTGGTTCGGAACCGTCAGCTTGTCCTCCATGGCGGCAAGCATCCGCTTGGCGATGTCCACGAGGTCCTCGGTGCCTTCGGTAATCTTGGGACCGTTCTTTACGGCAATCTCCTTCTGGTCGTAGCTGTCGCGCTCGGGATGGTCGGCAGCCTTGTAGCCAAGGACCTGCACGTCGGACTTGTCGCCTCCGGCAAGGTTCACAAGCAGTTTGGCGATCGCATACTGATACTGAGGCAGGGTCAGCGCAGATGCGCCGGAGCCAACCTGGAGCGTCGTGGGAATGGTGGTGTCCTCTTCCCATGTTTCATACGCAGCTGCCGCGGCGTCGAGCAGGTTCGACGCAGTCACGGTAGTCACAACGTTGCTGGGGTCCACGGGCTCCACCTCCGGGTCCTTGTGACAGGAGGAGAGGGCCGAGACCGTCAGCAGCGCTGCCAGTGTGTACCAAAGAAACTTTTTCATAACTGTTTTGTGTTAATGGTTTGGAAAGTAAATGGTTATCTAGTGTTAAGGAAGGTCGTTCACATCCGGGAAAGTGCCCAGCCCATAGCGGAAAAGGACGAGACCGTCCGCCTGGGAATCCATGAAGATGTCGATATCCTTGCGGAGGCTCCCGGCATCCATTCCCTTCACGCCGCCGGAATCATTGCCGGTGTAGGTGGTGATGCCCGCCCAGACCTGGGCACCGCCGGAGTGCTCGCAGAACCAGTCCGTCAGCGTCTTGCAGCGGGCGTCGCTCCAGCCGTAGGAATAGCGGTATTCCATCGGCATCAGGATATGGATGTACTGGCCCATCTGGGCCGGGTTCTGCCCGTAGGCATACTCCGTGTTGGGTTCCGGCATCAGGGCGGCGCTCATGACGAGTCCTTCGTCATAGCTGTCGGTGATTTCGCGGAGTTCCCGGCAGCAGCGGTTCACCGCACCCACGGAATTGACTTCCGCGTTGATGTTGTGCTTGGAAGCGGTGCCGCCGAAACGGATATAGTCCAGATGCAGGCCCTTGACGCCGAAGTCCTCCAGATACTTTTTCGCATGGGCCCGGATATCGGCGTACAGGTCTTCCCGGTAGCATTTGTTTTCATCGTCCACGGGGCTGACCCAGCCGCCCTTGTAGAAGCATTGCATCCAGCAATGGACGTTGACGCCGAGTTCTTCGCACTTGTCCAGGAAAGCGAGGGTCTGTCGCCGGTCGGCGGTTTCGAAGGCGACGTAGTTCAGGAGGATATGGTCGTAGCCCAGTTTCTTGAGGTTCTTGAGCGACGCGAAATCGTTCTCGCTCATGGAAGGAACATGGGAACTCCACGCCCAGACGGCATTATGATGATAATCATCCAGCGAGAAGACCTTGTTCTCCCAACCTGTGCTGTTGTAGGTCATATTCCTCCAATCTCCGGTGCCGTCCGGAATCCGCTGGTAGCTTCCCCGGGGATAAGCGGGCGCGGGGTCCGCAAAGGCCTTGGAACGGTCGAATTCGTCCACGGCAGTCCCGTCCTCCACGGCCAGTTTCAAGATGAACTGGGCGGCGGAAGAGATACCGGTCCGGAGGGTCCCGTCGTCCGTGGACAGGACCAGGCGTTCGCCGGCGGAGAGCTTCGTGCCGGCAGGGGCCGCCCAGATGGACTGGCCGGTAAAATACTCATCCGTGATATACAGGCCCAGGCCCGAGAGGTCCATCGGGGAAGAGCCCGTATTGAGCAGTTCCACCTTCGTTACCGCGTCCGCCGTCTGGTCGTGGGCAGCAATCTCGTTGATTACGAGACCCTTCCACACACTTACGTCGGTGGGTTCCACGGGTTTGGGCTTCTCCTGGCAGGCACACACGGCCCAAAGGACCGGGGCCGCCATCACGAGGAATCGTTTCAATCTCATCTGACAGTTCCTTTAAATGACGCCCTG
Source organism: Bacteroidales bacterium (assembly GCA_017439305.1). Lineage (GTDB taxonomy): Bacteria > Bacteroidota > Bacteroidia > Bacteroidales > UBA932 > Cryptobacteroides. Next base: position 33,505 of record JAFSJK010000049.1, read on the forward strand.
CGCATGCAGGTACTGCTCGGCCTTCTTGAGGCCGCCGCACTTCTTGATGACTTCCTCGCAGAAATCGTACCCAAGCTGTGGATTCCTTTCCACCATTGTGCGGGTGAGCCGGTCGATGACCTTGTTGTTGATGAGGTTCGCGCACACCATCCGGTTGCCCTCGACGCGGCCCAGACGCACCATCAGGGTGGTGCTGATCATGTCGCACATCAGTTTCTGGGAAGTGCCGGACTTCATCCGGGTGCTGCCCGTGATGAACTCAGGGCCCATCACGATCTCGATGGGATAGTCGACATAATGCGAGATCGGAGAATCCGGGTTGTTGCAGATGGAGCCGCAGGGAATGCCGTGCTCCTTGCAGGCCTTCATCGCGGCCAGCACGTAGGGCGTGCAGCCGCTGGCGGAGATGCCCACCACGATGTCCTTGGGAGTGACGTGGTGCGTCTCGCTGAGGGTGCGCCAGCCTTCCTCCGTATCGTCCTCGGCCTCTTCCAGGTCGAGCACGAGGTTTTCGTTGCCACCGGCCAGCACGGCCTGCCAGATCTCAGGATCGACACCGTAGGTGTTGGGTACTTCGAGCACGTCGAGCACACCCAGTTTGCCTCCGGTACCGGCGCCGAGCCAGAAGAAACGGCCGCCGGCACGGATCTGTGCCTCGATGGCGTTCACGAGACGCTCGATGTCGGGCAGGACCGCCTCGATGGCGAGCGGTACTTTCTTGTCCTCCGTGTTGATGTCCCGAAGCAGTTCCGCCACGGACTTTTTCTCCAAATGATCATAGAGCGAAGGTTGCTCCGTCATTCTTACTGCCATAGTTTAAAACTCCTTATATTTAATGTTTCCAATTTGCTTACCATCACGGAAGGCCGCCGCCGTGACCCGCTGCTGCCGGTTGATGGCGAAGGGCCCGGTATACAGGGGGGATGACGCCGTAGGCGCGCTGCCATCCAGCGTGTAACGGATTTCGGCATCCGGCGCGTCCACGGACAGGAGGGCCACCTTGCTGAATTCCGTATCCTTGCGAAGTTCGATGAAGGGATCGTAGAAATTCCTGCAATAGCCCACATCCAGCCGGTCCAGGCGGCCCAGGTGGGTTTCCAGCCGGCGCGTGAAGCCGTCCCAGTCCTTGGGGGCGCTGCTCCAGCCCGATTCGGCGATGGCGCACATCCGCGGCCAGGCCATGTATTCCACACGGGCGGGTGTAGGCATGTATTCGGTCCACACGCAGCCCTCGACACCGATGATGTATTTCCGCTGTTCGGCATCCAGGACTTCCGGAACCGGATTGTACTCGTACATCGTCCTGAGCAGCGTGGGACCGCCCATGGCGAGCGGCTCGCTGTCCGGATCTCCCTGCCAGTAGTCCAGGTAATACTTGGGATAAGGCGCCATCACCACCTCGTGGTGCTGCTGGGCGGCCTTGATGCCGCCTTCCTCGCCCAGCCAGGACATGACCCGGGCATTCGGTGCCAGACCGCCCTGGAGGATTTCGTCCCAGCCGATGATCTGGCGGCCCTTCGAATTGATGTAGCGCTCCATCCGCTGGATGAACCAGCTCTGGAGCTCGAATTCGTCCTTCAGCCCCTCGCGCCGGATGAGCGCCTGGCAGTGCGGGCAGGCCTTCCAGCTGGCCTTGGGACATTCGTCACCGCCGATATGGATCAGTTCCGACGGGAACAGGTCGATCACCTCGTCGAAGACGTCCTCCAGGAAGGCGAACGTTTCCTCCTTCGGACAGTACACCTGCTTGAAGATGCCCCACTTGGTCGCCGTCTCGTAGTGGTCCTCCAGACCGCAGCTCAACTCGGGATAGCAGGCGATGGCCGCCAGGGCATGGCCGGGCAGTTCGATCTCGGGAATGATGGTGACATACCGCTCAGCGGCATACTGGACCAACTCGCGAACCTGTTCCTGCGTATAGTATCCGCCATAGCGCTGACCGTCATAGACACCCGATGAAAGGGAACCTACGACGGTTTCCTTGCGCCACTGGCCCTTTTCGGTGAGCAGCGGGTATTTCTTGATTTCCAGCCGCCAGCCCTGATCTTCGGTCAGGTGCCAGTGGAACCGGTTCACCTTGTGGAAAGCCATCACGTCGATGTACTTCTTGAGGAAGTCGACGTCGAAGAAATGCAGGCAGCAGTCCAGATGCATGCCCCGGTAAGGGAAACGGGGAGCATCCTCGATGTCCACGGCCGGGACGGTCCAGTCGACGCTTTCCCGGCTGTCGGAAAGGCATCCGGCGGGAAGCAGCTGGAGCAAGGTCTGCAAGGCATAAAAAGCCCCTGCCCCGTCGGTACTCTCGATGAGGATCCGGCCGCTTTCGACCCGGAGCTGATAGCCTTCGGCCGGGTAGCCGTCGGCCTGCATGAAGTAAATGGCACCGCTTTGCGGGAATTCCTCCGCAAATCTCAACGCCTTTCCGGTCACGGTCTCAAACCGCTCGGAAAGGAATTCCGCCGTGCGGGTGAATTCCGCAGGACCGTCCACCCAGATGGGCGTGTCGGCCGTGATCCGGAACGACCCTTCCAGCATCTGGAGGTGTTCGGGAAGCGGAATGATCTGCGGAGCAGCAGGTTCCTTCACCTCCCGGGCACAGGAGGCGAGGAGGGCCGCAACGGCCGTGAGCAGGCAGAGTGTCTTTCTCATGGCTTGAAAGTTTTGGTCGTCGTCTTGCCCAGCGGCTTGCCGGAACGGGAGAAACCGCGGGCCTTGATCACGGCATCCTTGTCCACCATGAAGGGCACGCCGTCATACACCGGGCTCTTCTTTGTGGGCTCGCTGCCGTCCAGGGTATAATGCACCACGCCGGCCGGGTCGTCCAGCTCCAGGTTCATGGGCTTCGGGAAATCCAGGTTGCGGTCGTAGTCGAAGATTACCTCGTGGAATACCGGACAATAAGCAATGTCTTTCTGGTCCAGGCGTTTGAGGATCTTGGGCATCCGTTCGCGGAACGACTCCCAATCCTTGTTGGAACGGGCGGTCCAGCCCACTTCGGCTGCCGCGACGTTCCGCGGGAAAGCCTGGTATTCGGCCGTCGCATTGTCCGGAATGTACTCTGTCCAGAGACAGGTCTCGTAACCGACGATATACTTGGCACTCAGGTCCGCCAGGGAATCCACGACCGGATAGTAGTTGTACACTTTCTTGAGCGGCATGAAGATTTCCTGCGCCACGTCATCGGCCTGGTCCTCCTGCTTGTTGTCAAGGTAGCACCAGCGGTTGGGGGTGAGGATCACCCGGATGCCGCGCTTGATGCCCTTGGCACACGGGGCATGGCCGCGGTAGGACATGGCGATCGGGTCTTCCAGGGCGCCGCCGTCCAGGATTTCATCCCAGCCGATGACCGTCTTGCCGTGCTTCCGGAGGAAATCGCCCATCCGCTTGACGAAGAAGGTCTGGAGTTCCTCCACCGAATCCAGCCCGAGGACCGTCATCAGGTCCTGGCAGTACTGGCTTTGCAGGTAGGCATCCTTCGGGGCCTCGTCGCCGCCGATATGATACAGGGGTGAAGGGAACAGTTCGAAGAGTTCGTTGAAAACATCCTCCAGGAAACGGAAGGTGGTCGCCGTAGGGGCATACAGGTTCTTCCAGATGCCCCAGCGGGTCAGTACCTCATAGGTGCTGTCCGGGAAGCAGCTCAATTCGGGATAAGCCGCGAGGGCGGCCGTGCAGTGGCCGGGAATCTCCACCTCGGGAACCACGGTGACGCAGCGCCGGCGGGCGTATTCCACGACCTCGCGGATGTCGTCCTTGGTATAGAAACCGCCATGCGGAATCCCGTTGCCGATGCCGCTGTGCCAGGACGTCTCCTTGCGCCAGGCCCCCACTTCGGTAAGGCGGGGATATTTGTCGATCTGGATACGCCAGCCCTGGTCCTCGGTCAGATGCCAGTGGAACATGTTCTGCTTGTGCATCGCCATCAGGTCGATGAACTTCATGATCTCCTCCTTCGGGAAGAAGAAGCGGCCGCTGTCGAACAGGGTTCCGCGGTACCAGAACGCGGGTTCATCCTCGATGGTGCAGCAAGGGACCGTCCATTTCTTGACGCCCTTTGCCTTGGCCTTCCCGTAAATCTCCGCGGGAAGGAGCTGAAGGACCGTCTGAAGGCCGTAGAAAGCACCGTTGACTTCGGTTGCCTCGATGAGGATCCACGTGGGGGTCACCTCCAGCCGATAGGCCTCCTTTCCGAGCCCCTCCACCTTCCGCAGGATGATGGGCCCGTTCTTTCCCTGGAGTCCAAAGCCGGTCGCCCGGGCCACCTGGGCCCTGAAATCGTCGGCAATCTCCGCGAAGGAGTCATCCTCCACCAGAAGGCCGGTCTGACTGTTCAGGACAAACTCCCCCGGAGCCTCGACCAGGCTCTTGGGCAGGGGGACCAGGTCATACCGCGGAGCGGCCGTGAGGAGCGAAGCCCCCAGGGCCAAACCCGCAAGCAAACATATGAATCTTCCGGTTTTCATTCACTTTCAAGGGTTTCACGGATGGTGCGGATGACGCCCTCCCGGTAAGTGGAAGGCATCCGTTCCGAAAGCGGATAGGGAGCCTTGATGTACACGTGCATCTGCTCGATTTCATATTCATAGCCCTTGCGCACCTCGTAGGCGTGCTCCGAGGGCAGGTAGGAATTCTGGCCGTTGGTGTAACCGGCAAAGAAGACGGTCCGGTCCGGGAAGGCGGCGCGGGCCTCCATCTGGTATTCGCAGAAAGGCTCGCCGTCCGAGAAGAAGAAGACGATTCCGTCCACGTCCAGGCCGTGCAGATGGTAGCGCAGCTTGGAAGGGACAGGACCGTTGTCAAAGCGTTCCAGGATTTCGTCTTTCCAGTTCATCACGTCATCCGCGAAGCGAGGGAACGTGGTCCGGGCCGTGGCAGCGAGCGAATCGGCATGACGGGTCACCGCCTCCGGCGTCACTTCCGCGATCTGGTAAGGAAGGTCCACGGTGTCGTTCACAAGGCGAAGAATCCCCTTGGAAGAAACCTTCTCAAACGGAATGTCTTTCAGGGCGTCAGAAAGCTCCTTGCCGCACTGCTCGGCATAATCCACCCGCTTGGGACCGAGCGCCGGGTCCATGTTGCCCGCGGCGCCCGTGAGCTGGAACACTTCCCCGCCCCAGGCTTCGGACAGGTACCGGGCATTCACCCCGGCATAGTCCGAAGAAAGCAGGTAGCTGCCCGGGCCCATGCACACCGGATGGCAGGCCAGGTTCACGATGGAAACCACCGGCTTGCCATGCTGGAGGAAACGGGCCACATAGACATTGTGGTCCACGGGGCCTTCCTTCTCGCAGCGGTTGCCGTTGATCAGGGTCTCCCCTTTACCGACCTCCAGCGCGAAGGGTTTTCCTTTCTCGCCGATGGTTTTCACGGCATTGCCGACCACCGTGGCAACCATCCGCTCCTTCCAGGCCCGGTTGGTGCCGCCCGTATAGTTGGACGCTCCCCCGGAACGCGGGGCGGAATGCGTGTGGATGTTGTGCATCAGGATGTTGTCCAGCGCGAGGCCCGACTGTTCGGCGATCATCGTCCGGATGGTGTCGGAAATGGCCGGCGAGATCTCCATCAGGTCGTTCGAGATGATGCAGACCTTCTGCGTGCCGTCCCCGAGCACAAGGCAATGGGTGTACAGGTGCTGGTGGATGCCGTCGGACAGGGTGTCGCGGGCGGCGAAGCCGGCCAGCACGACATGCTCGTCCTCCGTCGTGGAAATGTCGGCGGAGTGGTAGCTCATCGTCAGTCCCCCCTTGTTACAGGAGAGGACTGACAACAGGAGCAGCAGGATCCAAACGCGTTTCATCAATTGTAACCCGGATTTTGTTCAAGTTTTCCCTCACTCTTGGTGATCTCGTTGCGCGGGATCGGCATCAGGTAGTTGCGGCCGCTCTCGGGGAAATACCGCGGCGTGGGGTTCTGGTTCAGGATGCAGTCGCCGTAGTCGATCGTGTATTCCTTGCCGAGCCACTTGTACGTGATGATGTACTCGATGGGCTTGCCGTAACGCGGGTCGCTCTTGAAGCCCGAATAGACATAGGACTTGCTGGGCTCCGTATTGGCCCAGTAGTAATTGGTGTTGTTCTTGGCCGGATCGTACAGGCGGGCGACGCGGTAGACGGTGTCCATCTGGGTTCCTTTCTGGAGGACCATCGTCCGGGCGCTGGCCAGGGGGACATTCTCATAGAAGTCGGCCATCTTCCACCGACGGAGGTCGAAGTAGCGGAAGGTTTCGGCATACAGTTCCACGCGGCGTTCGTTCACCAGGCGGTCCCACAGGTCAGAACCGGATTCCGTCACCTCGGGCATCATCACGTCCGGACGCTGCCGGATCTTGTTGATGTATTCGCGGCAGATGTCCTCCCGGCCCAGCATGTAGGCGCACTCGGCATAGTTCAGGTACATTTCGGCCAGGCGGAACCAGGGATACAGTTTGCTGCCGGTCTGGGATTCGGAAATGTATTCCGTGGGCAGGTACCACTTGTAGAGTTCCAGGCCGCCGTGGTTGCCGGAAGTGGTGTGCTTGGCCTTGGAAGTGTAGGCAGGCTCTTCCTTTCCGAGGGCGAAATCCTCGCGGGTCATGTTGTCATACAGATAGTAGAGAAGGAGCGGATCCTCCTTGTAGTTTCCGTTCTTGTCGGTGCTTCCGTAAGGGTAGAACGGGGCGGCGATACAATAGTAGAAACGCGGGTCACGGTTCTTGTAAGGATGCTTTTCGTCATAGCCGGAGCCTTCCTCGAACCATTTCTTGCCGTTCTTCATCTCGAAATCGATCTGGGCGGCCTGGGAAGGATGGAAGGCTTCCCAACCGTTGTAGTACTCCACCGTGTAGAGCAGTTGCGCTTTCTTGGTGTAGTTGTCGTCGGCATCGGAAGTGGCCACGAAATACTTGGCCCAGATCAACTCGGGGGAATTCACGTCCTTCCAGATGCCGTCATAGGTATCGTCCAGGGAATAGGCGCCGTCCACGTCGGCCCGGTCCACGATGGCCTTGGCCGCATCGAACGCGCGCTGCCACTTGTCCCGGCTGTAGGTTCCCCGGAAAACCCCGCCCTGCGGCTGTTCCGGATCGTTGAAGAGCTTCGAGGCGGCAACCAGGGTCAGCCGGCTCTTGAGTGCGAGGACGACGTCCTTGTTGACGCGCCCCAGCGGGGTATCCCCCTTGGCAGGCAGCATCTCGTAAGCCCGCTGCAGGTCATCCAGGATGAAGTCCACGCAGGTGTCGAAATCGGCACGCTCCACCGTAAAGTCATCATCCAGGGAGTGGGGCTTGGAAATGAGCGGAACACCGGCATAGCGCTGAATCAGCAGGAAATAGGACCAGGCCCGGAGGAAATAGACCTCTCCGCACAGGCGGGTCTTCGCGGCCTCGGACATCTTGCTGCCGTTCTCATCGATGTAGGTCAGGAAGTAATTCATCCGGTAGATCCACTCGTAGGTGCGGTTCCAGATGTTCAGGACGGTGGTACGGGTATTGTGCGCCTGGCCGCCTTCCTTGATGTACATCACATTGTCCGGATCCATGTAGCCGGAGGCGATGTAGCGGGTGGAAGTGCCGCCATAACGGAAGTATCCCTCGTCCGTGATGCAGCCCACGTTACCTTCCTGGTAAGGGTCGGGCAGGACGGTGTACAAGGCGTTCACATAGGATTCCGCCAGGGCGTCGCTGTTGAACACGGCGTCTTCGGAGAGCTTGTCGAGAGGGGTCTTGTCCAGGAAGCCGTCCTTGCAGGCCACCAGGGCGAACGCCGCAGCAATCAGGATATATATCTTTTTCATACGCGCTTAGAAAGTAAGTTTGACACCGGTGTTGATGATCCGCATCTGCGGGTAGGTCTGATAGCCTTCATCCGAGGTCTCGGGGTCCACGAACTTGAGTTCGGACAGGGTGAGGAGGTTGTAACCGGCCACATAGAAGCGGAGGCCGGAGACACCCAGCTTCGGGACGAGCCGGTTCATCGGGATCGTATAGCCGATTTCGAGGTTCTTCAGGCGCAGGAAGGCCGCGTTCCGGGAATAGAAGCTGGAACGGTTCACGCCGCCGTTGCTGACGGTGGAGCCGATCCGGGGCTGGTCGGAGTTGGGGTTGTCCTTGGTCCATGCATTCTCGGCCGCAAAGCGGTCCAGGTTGCCGGACACCGGGTCCATCATCGGAGAATAGTAGTAACGGGCCAGGGCCTGTCCCTGGAGCAGCATCGAGAAGTCGAAGTTCCGCCAGGTGATGTCCACGCTGGTACCGAAGACCATCTGCGGGACGACGGTGTAGTCCATCCGCTTGCGGTCCAGGTTGGTGATTTCGTTGTCACCGTCCAGGTCCTCGAACCAGAAGTCGCCGAGGGTGGCACCGCTCATCTGGTGATGGTTCGCCAGGTCCTCCTCGGTCTTGTTGATGCCGCCCACCTGATAGTACAGGGAAGCACCCATCGGATGACCTTCCTGCTTCATGTAGTCGTGTCCTTCCGGCCAAGGAGCCTCGTCCATGTAGATGATGGTGTTCTTCGCATACATCACATTGCCGTTCACGCGGTAGCGGAAGTCGCCGATCCGGTTCTCATGGCTGAGCTGGAGCTCGACGCCCCGGTTGACGACCTCGCCGATGTTCTCGTCCGGCAGGTTGTTGGTCAGACCCGTATAGTACGGGATGGAAGCGTTGCGGGAGCAGAGGATGTTGGACCGGTGGGTGTAGAACCCTTCCAGTTCCCAGCTGAAGAGGCCGTTGCGGATGTTGCCGTCCAGGCCCAGGTTCCAGGTGCGGGCGACTTCCCAGGTGACGTTGGGATTGGGAATGGTGCCCGGGATGATGAAGTTCACCTCCTTGCCGTCGAACAGGGTCTTGTAGGAATAGGCCGACGTATAGCCGTAGGTGGTCATGTACTGGAACGGGTCGATCTGGTCGTTACCCTGCTCACCGTAGGAGCCGCGGATCTTGAGGTTCGTCAGCCACGGCCAGTTGTCCTTGATGAAGGATTCCTCGGAGATGCGCCAGCCGGCGGAGACGCCGGGGAAGATGCCCCAACGCTTCCCTTCCGGGAAGTTCTCGGAACCGTCGAAACGGACCAGGGCCTGGAACAGGTACTTGCTCTTGTAATCGTACCCGATACGTCCGAAGAAGGAACGGCGGGCGGTTTCGCGGGCATAGCCGTTGATGGCGTACCAGCTCTTGTCGGCCGATCCGGCAAAGAACTCGTCCAGCAGGTCGGAATCATAGGAATTGATGCCCGCCTTGAAATAATCCAGCCGGTAGGAGTTCTGCTCAAAACCGGCCAGGGCCGTCACGTGGTGACCGCTGAAATCACGGTCGTAGTTGATGTTCGCATTGATGGCCGTATTCTTCGTATGGCGCTGATACTCATGCAGGACCGGCGTGGGCCAGTAGGAGTTCGAACGCTCCTCGAAGAGCTCGGTGATCTCGTCGTAGCGGAAATAGTTCCAGTTCTGCTGCCAGTTCTTGTTGAAGGTGCTCACCACGTCATAGGCCAGATGGCCGTTCACCGACAGGCCCTTGGTCAGGGCGCTGAGGTCCCAGGTGGCGGTGAAGGTCGTATTGATGGTGTTGATGGTCGTACGGTCGTAACCGGTCAGGTCCTGCACCAGGACAGCCGGGTTCGTACCGCCGCGGAGCAGCCTGCCTTCATAGCCCTGTGCGGCACCCGCCCCGTCGGGGAAGTAAGCGGCACCGGTAGGACGCATGCGCATCGCGATGTAGAAGATACCGTAGGAGTCCGACGGGAAGGCCGAATAGTTCTTGTGCTGCTGGCGGGCGTTGATGTCCACCCCCAGCTTGAGGCTCTTGGTGACCTGGATATCCAGGTTCGAGCGCAGGTTGAACTGGTTGTAATTCGTGGCGCTCTTGTAGTAGATACCGTCCTGGTACTGACCGTTGAACTGCACGAAATAAGCCGCCTTTTCCGATCCACCGTTGATGCTCACGCCGTACTTGTGCTGGGCGGAGACGGGTTTCACGATCTCGCCGAGCCAGTCGGTGTTGGGATAGTTGATGGGGTCGTCCTGGTCGATGTAGTGCTGGATCTGGGCGTCGTTGTACACGGGCGCACTGCCGCTGATCGCCAGGCTCTTGTTGTAGGCGGTGGTATACAGGACGGCATCGGCCAGCTTGACCATGCGGGTAGGCTGCTGGAGACCCAGGTCGTAGGTGAAGCTCACCTTCGGTCTCTCGTTGTACTTACCGCGCTTGGTGGTCACCAGGATGACACCGTTCGCCGACCGGGCGCCGTAGATGGCGGCCGAAGCATCCTTCAGGACGTTGATGCTTTCGATTTCGTCACCGGTCAGACGGCCGAACTCGTCTCCACGGCCCTGCACGCCGTCGATGATGATGAGCGGGCTGTTGTCTCCGAGGGTACTGCGGCCGCGGATGAACATCACCGCGTCGTCACGTCCCGGCTCGCCGGAACGGTTGTTCACGATGACGCCCGACATACGGCCTGCAAGGCCCTGGGACAGGTTCACGGATGAGTTCTTGACCAGTTCTTCACCGGTGGTGGTCGCCACCGAGCCGGTCAGGGTCACTTTCCGCTGGTTGCCGTAACCGATGGCCACGGCCTCGTCAAGGACCTCATTGTCGTCCCGGAGGACGAAATCGATGGCTGTACGGCCGTCCACGGCGACGGACTGTTCTTCATAGCCCATCATGTTGACGACCAGGGTGCCCCTGGCCGGAACGCCGCTCAGGGTGTACCGTCCGCCGGAACCGGTCATCGAACCGTTGGATGTTCCCTGGACATAGACCATCGCTCCGACAATGGGTTCTCCCTTGGTGTCGGAAACGGTGCCCTGCACCCTCAGGGTGCCGTTCTGGCCCCAAAGGGCCAGGCCCGTGAGGCAGAGCAGGACGCCCGCCGCAAGAAGCATCAGAATGGATTTCCTTCTCATGATAGTTAGTTCAAATTGTTAGTTGCTCCAAATTTAAAAAAAGTTTTTCGTTCCTCAAACACTTTTTTGTTTCGTTTTTTCGTTTTGTTTCGTTTTTATTTCCATTATTTGCAGGAAAGGAAACAAAGACGTATCTTCGTACCGACAGCTAAAACCGGAAACCATGACCAGCATCGCCGAACGGCGCAAATTCATCCTCGACAACATCTTCCAGGACGGTTTCGTCCGGGTTGCGGACCTCGCGCAGAAGCTTTCCGTCACCCAGGCGACCATCCGGAAGGACCTCACATACCTTGAGGGACAGGGACTTCTGTATCGCGCCTACGGCAGCGCCCTTCCCACCACCGCCCAGGTGATGGACATCAGCCTGAACACGAAGAAACTGATCAATTTCAAGAAAAAACAGAAGATTGCCGCCCGCGCAGTCAGCCTCCTCCAGGTGAACGATTCCATCATCATGGGGGCGGGTTCCACCCTGGAAGTGATGGCCGAACTGCTGAAGCCGAAAGGACGGCTGAACGTCGTGACGCCCGCCGTGAACGTGTCCATGGCGCTCGGTGACATGTCCGGCGTGTCGGTCATGCAACTGGGAGGCATCCTGTACGGCAACTCCTTGTGCGTCATCGGATCAGAAACGAAATCCCAGCTGGAGAACCTGCACTGCAGCAAGCTTTTCTTCGGCGTGGACGGCATCGACCCGGAAGCGGGCGTCACCTGCGCCACCGTCGAGGAGGCCGAACTGCTGGCCCGGATGACCGGCATCGTGGACACCACCATCGTCCTGGCCGATTCTTCCAAGGTCCGCTACAAGGGCTTCAGCCGCATCTGCGGATGCGAGGACGTGGATATCCTGATCACCGATTCCGGCATTTCCGACGAAGACCGCAAGGCCATCGAGAAGGCCGGCGTGAAAGTCATCGTCGCATAGGGTTCCCATGGACATCTTCGAAGGACTGAACAGCCGCCAGAAGGAGGCCGTGACCACGACGGAAGGAAGAATCCGCGTCGTGGCGGGAGCCGGTACGGGAAAGACGAAGGCCCTCACCCACCGGTATGCGTACCTGGTGAACGTCGTGGGCATCGACCCCGCGAACATCCTGTGCCTCACCTTCACGAACAAGGCGGCCGCCGAGATGCGCGCCCGCATCGCCGGGATGGTCCACAGCGGCGATTACAACGACTTCGTGTGCACCATCCACGGCTTCTGCGTCAAGTTCCTGCGGAAGGAAATCTACCGTCTGGGCTTCCCGAAAGGGTTCACGGTGCTGGACGAGGAGGACTGCAAGGCCATCGCAAAGCAGACGATGGACGAGATGGGCATCAAGCGGACCGAGAAGACGGTCAAGCAGTTCCTGGAAGCCGTTTCCATCGACAAGGCCCTGAACGGATACATCCCCGCCTACATGCTGCCGGGGGCGAAAATCACCGACGAAATGCGCCGCACTTCCCGCCTTGCGGGGTACGTGAGCCGGCAGATGAAGCACTACGCCCTGGACTTCGATGACCTCATCAACGTCACCAAATACATCCTGGACCGCTTCCCGGAGGCCTGCGAATGGTGGCAGAACACGCTGAACTACATCATGGTGGACGAAGCGCAGGACTGCAACCTGGACGACTGGGACCTGGTGGAGCGCCTGGCTGCGAAACACCGCAACCTGTTCATCGTGGGCGACCCGGACCAGGCCATCTACGAATGGCGCGGCGCCCGGCCGGACCTCTTCGTGCAGTTCGCAGCCGACAAGACCGTCATCCTGGACGAAAACTACCGGTCCACCCCGAAAATCCTGGACGTAGCCAACTCGGTGATTTCCAATAACAAGAACCGCATTCCGAAAGACCTCTTCACCCGGAAGGCGGAAGGCCGCGCGGTCATCCACTACCACGGGAAATCCGAGAAGGAGGAGATGGACTGGATCGTCTCGCAAATCAAGACGATTCTCGCGAACGGCTCCAAGGTCAATGACATCGCCATCCTTTACCGCAGCACTTACCAGTCCCGCGCCCTGGAGCAGGCCCTCCTGAACGCCCGCCTCGAGTACACCGTCTGGGGCGGCACCCGCTTCTTCGAACGCCGGGAAATCAAGGATGCGCTGAGCTATCTCCGTCTCGTGAACAACCAGGACGACGACCTCGCCTTCGAACGCATCATCAATGTTCCCTCCCGCAAGCTGGGCAAGAAATTCCTGGACACTCTCCGGGCCGATGCCGACCACGACGGCATCTCCCTTTTCAGCGCCCTCCAGATCCGGGACGGCTACGGGAAACCGGCCGCCCAGGCCTTCGTGGACCTGATCGAGGACGCCAAGGCTTATGCCCTGGAGCACCGCGTGAGCGACCTCCTGAACCGGCTGCTGGACCAATCCGGCCTCAAGCAGTCCATCCGCGAGGACCAGGACGAGGACCGGCTGGAGAACCTGGACGAGCTTCTCTCCTCCATCCGTTTCTACGAATCGGTCCGGACGCCGGAGGAATCCACCCTTGCCGACTACCTGCAGGACATCGCCCTCTATACGAACGACGACCACCGGAAGGACGTTCCCACCCTCAAGCTGATGACCATCCACCAGGCCAAGGGACTGGAGTTTCCGTTCGTCTTCATCATCGGCTTGTCCGAAGGCATCTTCCCGAACCTGCGGACCATCCGGGAATACAAAAAGAACGGCGAGGAAGAAGAGCGGCGCCTGATGTATGTCGCCATCACCCGCGCCGAGAAAGCCCTTTTCCTCACCGAATCCGAAGGCTTCAACCTCTCCACGAAAACCAACAAGTACCCCTCCCGCTTCCTGGCAGAAATCAAGCGGGAAATGGTTGTTACAGAAGGAGTTGTTCCGGAAGAACTCTGGCGCGGGACCCGCAACCTCATCCATGTCCTGGATGAGGAATTCGACCCGCACCGGCCCATCAACCTCGACGACATGGACTTCACCGCCGAACGCGCCGAACTCCAGAGTCCCTTCCACATCGGGGACACCATAACCCACCCCGTTTTCGGCGAGGGCGTCATCCGCGCCGCCAACAAGGAATGGACCACCTTCGAGGTCGAATTCTCCGACGGCAAAATCCGTTCCCTCCGCGCCGCCTTCATCAAACTCACCGACCTCCCGGAATAAAAACGATTGTTTCCCTTGCGCCCGGCCGGGAAGGGAAACAATCGATTTCAAGGAAGATCCGGCTTACATGCCGACAAAATGATCCGCAATCGTCATCCAATGCGTGTGACGCTTATATTCATCCAACCACTTTGACGGGACATAGACGGTAAAATCCTGGGTGAGGTACTGCAAACCGGCTGCAGGATGCTGATCATATTGCACTCCATAATCCAGATCATTTCCTTGAACAACATAATTCGTGTATCTGAAAATGATGGTGGAAAGGCTCGTGCAGCCTTTGAACACATTCTGGCCGAGCTCTCCGTAATCCTCGGGAAGATCAATGCTTGTCAGGCTCGAACAGTTTTCGAACGCATACGATTTTATCCTTGTGACTTCACCTACCGGAAGCTGGACTTCCGTCAATTTGGTACAGCCATAGAATGTGTATTTCGGCAAGCTATGCAGGCCAGAAAAAGCACCCACTTCAGTGTCGTCGTCAACGCCGGCTCCGGACATCAGCACCGTGTCGAATCCCGATTCCGAGAACACGCCGTCACCCATCTTCACATGGTCACCGAACCTTGTTCCGAAACGAAGTTCCGCGGTTCCCGTACAATGGCTGAAGGCATAACTGCCGATTTTCTGGACCGTTCTGGGGATGAACAGCCGGGGCTCAGGAAGCTTCGTCCCATAGAATGCGCGTTCCCCGATGATCTTGACGCTTTCCGGAATGGCGGGAATCACCAACATGGAACAGTTCTCGAATGCGCCCATTCCAATCTCGTCCAAACTAGACGAGAAGCCACTTCCGATGTCGGACAGTCTTGTGCAGTCCTTGAATGCATAATCGTAGATACCCTCTACTGAGGACAAATCGAAGGCAGTTATCCTTGAGCCCTGGAATGCACCCTGATAGATAGTCTTCACCGAACTGGTTATACCAGAGACAGTCGTCAATTCCGGGCAATCATAAAAAGCTCGGGTGGATACGCTCTTCTGTCCGGAAGTGAACCACACCACCTGCAATTGCTGGCACGATGAAAAAGCTTTGTTGGGAATGACTTCCATTCCGGTTCCGAAACGAACCTCCTCCAGGTTAGGGCACTCCATGAATGCTCCCCATCCCATGTCTCTCAGCTTATCCGGAAGGGACACCCTGTAAACGGAGGATCCTGCAAAGGCCTTATTCCCGATAGAGACCAACTGCGTATTTGAAGGGAACGTGATACTCGTAAGAGCCACCCTGCTGAAAGCCTCATCCTCAATATGCAAGACGTCATCTGGAATCTCGTAAGAAGACAGTCCATACGGGGCAAAACCGACCAGTTTTTTGTCCGAAGTGACCAGGCACCTCTGGTCATCCGTGGCATAAATCGACTCGAATGCTTGCAGTCTGGGCATGTCCGCAAAAGGAGCATTATCGAAAACCCTGATTTCAATCGGCACTTTTACCCTGGAAACATCGGAAGAATGCTGGAAGAAGAGCGGCATCCTATCAAGGACACTTTTACACTCGATGGTCACTTTCTTCTCTCCGGCGTCATAGCGTATGTCTTTTACGATACCGGACTCGATGATTTTCTGACCGAGCGCACTGGCGAGGAATTCCTCGGCATCGGCGTAACTCCTCACGGTCGTAGCCTCGAAGAGAGTACCGCCTTCCTGGATTCTGTTCTCGTATTGTGGCCAACTCTGCTTATAGATTCCACTCGTTCCAGCCGGGACAAAGATAGGGCACGTAGAACCGTCGAAGACAGAACTTCCAATCACTGCCGGAACGGTTCCCTCGACGATGATTCGCTGCAATCCCGAACAATCCTTGAAAGCCTCCTTCCAGATGTAGGTGACGTTCGCCGGAATTGTAAGGCTCTCCAGGGACGTGCAGCCGTCAAAAGACGTGAACTGATCGATACGCGTCAGAGAGTTGGGGAAGACGATCCCCTTCAGGTTCGTGTTATCACTGAAATCGCTAAATTGATAGAACCGGGTCAAGCCCTCGGGGAATATCATATATTCCAGTTCATAGCCGGGGCGCCAGCTCGTAGCCGCCACGTTGCAGCTGACATAATCGATTCCCTCCGGGAAAGTATAACTGCCGGTCAGTCCGGAATACAGGAAATAAGCCAGTTCCCGGACAGTCTTCGACCCATCCTTGCGCGTTAGGATCAGGCACTTCCCATCCTCGGACGCGGTAGCGCCCTCGAATGTGGTCAAATTGGTACAGTGGTCGAACGCGCCGTCCGCAACGGAATAAACGGTTTCCGGGATTTCGATGCTCGTCAGCCCCGAGCAATAATTGAACGCATCGGCGTCAATCCCTTGCAAATTCGACGGCAACACGATCGAAGTCATCAATTCAGAATGGTAATCATCCCTCGGCCGGAACATGTCTTCGACCACATATTTCAGTTCTTTGTCAAATGCGATGAAGCCATAGCCGCCGGCTGTATTATACCCAGTCTTGACCAATTGGCATCCAGCCAGCTCCAAGTTCGTCTTGACATTCGGATCGGTCGAGAGGCCGAGGTCGGACTGGTCTGAGGTCTGGTAGTAGATGACACCGGTGTCAGGGGCAATTATGCGCGACGGCCATTTTTCTTTATAGGTCCCAAGGGCACTGACCGGGACGATTGCGACTGTAGATCCTGCACCATACATGGGATCACCAAGCGGAGGAGTCAGGGAATGGAACCTGACCTCCAATAGATTGTCGCATCTGGCAAAGGGCCTCGTCCCTATTTGAGATACGCTTTCCGGCACATCTATCATTCTGAGATTTTTAGAGTTACCGAACGCAGATTCTCCGATGGTCGTCAGCGAAGAGGGTAAGGTTATCGAAGACATCAAAGAGCCCCAGAATACACCCTCTCCCAAAGCAATCACTCCTTCCGGAACGGTATAGGAAGAGCGTGCATAGGCGGAAGTGAAGGCGACCATTGTCCCGTTTTCAGTAATGAGCGCATGCTCATCCGATGATGCAAATTTTCCTTCAAAAGACCACAGATCCGGATTACGGGCAATGGCACCCTGGCTTACATCTTGTACGCATTCAGGGATAGTCAGACTCACCAATTTTTCCTGCCCAACAATTGCGCCCTCGGCAATCAAAGTTACAGGCTCACCGAAAATCAAATCTGCTTCTACTAGATCAAATATAACGCCATTGTTGTTATATAAACCACAGAGCCGATATTCCGATTGCTTTACAAACTCCGCCGGAGCACCGTTGCTGTTCTTGAAACAGGCCTTTTGATCATCGCTGAACGCCAGCGAACGATCAATCGTCTTGAAATGAATCGTATACACCTTCGCTTTGAATCGAGAAAGGGCATGTGAAGAATTCCACTCCTGAGCCGTCTCATAGTCAGAAAGCGTGCGGTACGGTACATAGATCGGACAACCCGAGTCACCATCAAAAGTCTCGTTATCTGTCGGCGTAGGAGTTCTAGGCCTGGCCTTGAGAAATATTTCCTCCAATTGCCGACAACCGGATGTCAGTCGTGTACCCAGATCCGTTACCGTGGTAGGTAGTTCAAGATATTGCAAGTTATACATCTCGGAAAAAGCATAATCCCCAATCACACTGACCCCTTCCGAAACGACAAGTGACCAAAGCGAGCCGAAACTCTTGAACGCACTTTCCCCTACTTCCGTAATCCCTTCTCCCGCTGGCATCACATATTCCCTCAAACCTCTTCCGGCGAAATGGAGGAATACACCATTTACGACGATTCCATGATGATCCGACGTCGTATTGCCGCCGGTAACCAGTTGCAACCAGGTGCAGCCGGTGAAAACATCCGTTGCTTCGGATGCGAGACTCCATTGCTCAGGGAATCGGATCTTCTTCAGGGAAGAGCAGCCATAGAAGGCTCTGCTGCCGATAGTCTGCACGGCATCCGGAATGCTTACAGTCTCCAGGCTGGTACAGCCTTCGAATGCGCTCGCTCCCAGCGATGTCGCGGCACTGGGCAGAATGACCTGGGTCAGCGTCGTTTGACCCATGAACAATTGATCAGGGATTGTCTCAATCGTTCCGGCATCGGAGGAAGGCTTGGTAAGGATTTTCCATCCACCCCGTTCCTCGGAAGTGATGAACTGATTGTAACACGGAGAACTGCTGTTCCACGCCAGGTCGCGTCCGTCCTTCGTCTTGTACCAGATTTCGGTAGCCGGAATAGTGAAGGAAAGATTCCCGTCAACGGCAGGTATGGGGCGGAAAACCTTTCTCTGGAACACAACTTCTCCTGAGAAAGTAATCGGCGCTGCAGCGATTCCTTCATCGTTATAAAAGGTTGCCGTGAAGCCCTGAGACAGGGTTCCATGCAGGAAATTGACATAATAGTGCTCTCCGGGGAGGAAGCAGGGAGAACCTTTGGGCGTCACCTCGATCACACTGGATGCGCCGGACACCACCTCCGACACCTGAGGTTTCCCATCATCCCCGAAAACGACCCGTACCGTTCCTGCCAGCGGCTCATTGCCGATGGACCGGAACTCGATCTTCGATATTTCCGACTTGGCGACTTCGAAACGGATACCGCCGCCAACCAGATAGAAATACAGATTGAGCCCTTTCGACTTGGCGACATACAGATCGGAAGCGGGATCCCAGGTTCCGACCGGTATCTCCTGCCGGGCGGGCATGGTCATCAAAGCGGAATTGCCATCGCTTCTGTTATCCCCCGAATACGGATAGGTGGCCCAATAATGAATCGTTTGCGGAGACCCCTCATCCGTTACGCCGATAAAAGCGTTGATCGATCCCGTGAAGGTGGTCGTCTGGCTGTTTGCCTGGGCATCCGCCGTAAACTTCGAGCCAGGCAGATTCTGCATGTCTCCATAGAAAACATTAATGGAGTCATTCGGACTCCACCAGTGCTCGACCGTGATCCCATCCTCCTTTTCCATCGCCGTAGTCCGGGTTTCAGGATCATTCTCTTCAAAAAAAGCGTTGAAAGTCATTACCTCGCCCTCCTTAGGAGGCTGGGCAACGGGTTGCGTGACGTCCAATTCATGGACAGAACAAGCCGTGAGGCAGCAGATGCCTACGAGTGCCGACCAAAAATAGTTCTTCGTTTTCATAGGGCGATCATTTATTCTCCGACATTATGATACGGGTCATAATACCTGTTTCTGTTCCCGTCTGGGATAAGAGGGTCACCTATTGTGGAGTCCTCATTCTGAGACATGATGTTCATCTCCGTTCTGACGGAGACTACCTCACATCCGGGCACGACATAGACTTTCTTTTCCATAGTCATCCTATTTTTTCGTTTGATTTTTCTTCTTGGGATCGTCCTTGCCGGTGGAGGGGGCGGGGGTGGATTCGGAGGCCTCGAGTTCCTTTTCGATGAGGTGCTCGAGGTACTTCAACGCAAAGTTGGTCGCCTTTTCCTGCTCGTCGGTTTTCTCCATGGGTAAGGGTACATTTAACTAAAAGCAAAGTTAACGACCAAAAACGGGGCGCTTGTTAGCACCCCGTCAAATTATTTTAGCATTTCGTAAAAAATGAGCCTATCTGCCCAGATATTTGCTCGGTGTCATTCCGAAGGCATTCTTGAAAGCGCGCGTAAAGCTGGGGACGTCTCCGTAGGCACAGAGTCGCGAAACTTCACTGATGTTGAGCTCCGGATGATTGTCCAGCAGGTAGCGGGCGCGGCGCATGCGGACGGTCTGGATGAAGGACTGCGGCGTCTCGCCGGTGATGCTCTGCAAGCGCTGACGGAACTGGTAGGGGCTCATGTTCATCCGCTGGGAAATCGTCTCCACGCTGACGGATTCCTTGGAGAAAAGTTCGTTGATGATATCCACCGTCTGCTCCAGGAATTCCCGGTGCGCCTGGGGCATGTCCACGGCCTCGTCCTGCGGGGCCTTGTTCGTGAGCATGGCGTTGTCGTAATGGATGTGGAGCTGGCTGTACTTCTCGCGGAGGTCGCGGATGTTCTCGTTGAGCTCGTCGTTGATCTTCGCCTGGCGGCGGTTGCGGCGATGCATCAGCCACCACACAAGGACGGCGAGGAGGGTGACGGCGAGGGCGATGAGGGTGATCCGGATCCGGGCCTGCCGCTCGGCGTGGTTCTCCAGGCGCAGCCAGTCGTTGCCGAACTCGGCGTCGTACTTGGCGAGGGATTCGGCCGATGCTACCTTATATAATGAATCGCGGAGGTCGTTGTAACGGTAGAATTCGTCGTTGGCCTCCTTTTTCTGGTCCGTCCGCCAGAGGCACTCGTACAGGCCCCGGCGCGCCTGGATCTCGTTGTAGGGGTCTTGGATGGCGGCGAAGATGTCGGCCGCTTCCCGGTAGTACGGGATTGCGTCGTCATAGCGCTTGAGGGCCATGACGGTCATGCCCATCTTGTTGTCGGCGATGCCCTGGGAGTGGACGTCGCCCACGGCCTTGAAGTAAGGGATCACCTTCTCGAGCAGGGCTTCCGCCTCATTCCAGCGGTTCAGGCCGATGAGGGCGGACGCCTTCTGCGTGAGCCGCACGACAGCCTGGTACTCCCGCCCGAGCGCCTTCTCTTCCTCGAAGGCCATATCGGCGTATTTCAGCGCTTCCTCGTCCTTGCCTTCGGCGTGGAAGATTTCGGAGGCCATCCCGTGCAGGACGGCCATGCGAGGCGGATTATCGGCCTTGGCGGCATACTCGAGCGCCCGGAGGATGTACTTCTCCCCTTCCTCCGGCTGGTCGCCGGCCATGTAGATGCCGGCGATCGTGTTCAGGGACGAACTGATGCGGTCCGCATCGCCGGACTTCTCGTCCAGCACGTAGCACTGCCGGGCGTAATCCGCGGCCTTGGCGAAATCCGACAGCCGAACATAACCCAGGGCGAGGAGGTTCAGGCAGTCCGCCTTGACTTGCTCGGAGGCGTCCCCTTCGGGGACAACCGACAGCGCTTTCTCTCCGTATTTCACGGCGTTGGGATAGTCCTGCAGGTTGTAATACCAGTCGCCGGCCCAGTACCAGACATTGGCGGAAATCTCCCCCATCGGGGTTCCCGGCGCGAAGACTACGGGCTCGTCCGTGTACTCCTCCTGCTGGAGCAGGGCGAAGAATGCGGCAGCATGGGCCTCGGTCGGGTTCTTGTCGAAGGCGGCGACGGCGTCCTCCACCGGACCGGCCCAGGCGGTAACGGAAAGAAGAATACAGAAAAGGAATGCGGACAACAGTTTTTTCATCGCGGCATGGTTTTCTCAATGCAAAGATACGAAAAATTATTTGTATCTTTGTAGGTTGAAAGAATTGAAACAAAACAGTTAAACGATATGCTTTTCCTTTTGCAAACTGACACGCTGGTCCAGGCCGCCGGAGAGGCCCTGGAGCAGGTCGCCGCGGCGCCGGCCCAGCCGGCGGAGATGAGCGAGAGCCTCTTCTCGATGTTCACGCTGGGCGGTCCCCTCATGTGGGTCCTCCTCGTCCTTTCGATCGTCGCCATCTACATCATCGGATGGAAGTGGTGGACCCTGAACAAGGCTTCCAAGATCGACGGCAACTTCATGAACGACATCCGCGACTACATGAACGCGGGCAAGACCAAGTCCGCCGTGACCCTGTGCCGCAAGTATGACAATCCGGTCGCCCGGATGATCGAGACCGGCATCCACCGCCTGGGCCGTCCGATGGGAGACATCCAGTCCGCCATCGAGAATACCGGCAACGTGGAGGTCGGCCGCCTGGAGAAGGGCCTGCCCATCCTCGCGACCATCGCCGGCGGCGCCCCGATGATCGGTTTCCTCGGCACCGTCCTCGGCATGGTGAAGGCCTTCTTCAACATGTCCAAGGCCGGCAACAACATCGACATCACCCTCCTCAGCGACGGTATCTACACCGCCATGCTCACCACCGTGGGCGGCCTGATCGTGGGCATCATCGCCTACTTCGGCTACAACTGGCTCACC
>JAFSJK010000050.1 GCA_017439305.1 Bacteroidales bacterium
CTCCCCGAACGTTGTTGCGGGTGGTATGAAGGTCGCCCTTATCACCACCGTCGGCGGTCTTATCGTCGCGGTTATCCTCCAGCTCTTCTACAACTACATCCTGTCCAAGATCGACAGCCTCACCATCGACATGGAGGACGCTTCCATCCGTTTCGTCGACACGATGGTCAAGTACAACAAGTAATTGAATAACGAACCGATTAATTCCAAGTAAAAAATGGAAAATCCGTTATACGCTAAGATTTTCAAGTGGATCAGCTGGGCACTCCTGCTCGTCAGCGTCGGTCTCGCCGTGTGGGCTTTCACCCGTTTCGGCGGCAGCGGCGAAGGCGCAGCCGTGGAGACGTTGCTCTACTGGGCCTACGCGATGCTCATCATCGCCCTGGTCGCAGTCCTGTGCATCGGTCTCTACATTTCGGCGACGACCAATCCGAAGAGCCTCGTGCGCATCGGTATCGCTCTCGCC
This sequence comes from Bacteroidales bacterium, assembly GCA_017439305.1. Classification (GTDB taxonomy): domain Bacteria; phylum Bacteroidota; class Bacteroidia; order Bacteroidales; family UBA932; genus Cryptobacteroides. Next base: position 467 of record JAFSJK010000050.1, read on the forward strand.
GCAGCGGCCGTCCTCTGCCTGATCGCCTATTTCCTGGCTTCCGGCAAGCCGGCCCTCGGCTTCACCGGCGCCACCCCGCCTACCGCGGGTGAACTGAAACTCACAGATACCGTCCTTAACCTCACCTACATCCTCGGTGCGGGCGCCATCGTCGCCATCATCGCCGGTGAGATTATTTCTGGCATTCTCAACAAAAAAGCGTAAGCTATGGCAAAGAAAACACCGGAGATCAACTCTAGCTCGACTGCGGACATTGCGTTCCTGCTGTTGTGCTACTTCCTGATGACCACCACGATGGGTGATCAGTCAGGTCTGCAGCGCCGTCTCCCTCCTATCCCGGACACCAAGACTGCCCAGGACCAGAAGGTGAACCGCCGTAACATCGTTATCGTGCGAATCAACTCTGCAGATAAGCTTTTTGCCGGTAATGAAGCCATGGATATCATCTATCTGAAAGACAAGATGAAGGAGTTCCTTGCAAATCCTGCCAACGACCCGAACCTCCCCGAAAAGGAGGAGAAGGAGATCGAGGGCAAGACCTATCAGGTCTCCAAGGGCGTCATCTCCCTGCAGAACGACCGTGGTACCAGCTACCAGGCCTACATTGCAGTGCAGAATGAGCTCGTGAAGGCCGTGAACGAACTCCGCGACGAGTTCTCCATGCGGGAATTCGGCCGCCGCTTCAGCCTTCTTTCGGAAGATCAGCAAGAGATCGTCAAAAAGGCCGTGCCTCAGAACATCTCCGAGGCCGAGCCGAAGGATACTGGTAAAAAATAGAGGAGGAATGGAATATGTCTAAATTCGGAGGTTCAAGAAACAATAAGAGCGTTCCCGGCATTTCTTCGGGTTCCCTTTCCGATATCGTGTTCATGCTCCTGTTCTTCTTCATGGTGACGACCCAGATGCGTGAAACGGAAAACAAGGTCATCGTCAAGCTCCCGGAGGCCTCCGAGGCCGCCAAGCTGGAGCGCAAGGACCTTTCCGCCAACATCAACATCGGAAGTCCGACCCGTCAGTATCAGGCCATGTACGGTACCGATGCCCGTATCCAGCTCAACGATTCCTTCAAGACCATCGACGACATCCGCGACTTCATCGCTTCCGAGCGTGACGCCATGTCCGAGGCCGACCGTTCCCTGATGACCGTCAACCTCCGCGTGGACGAAGACGTCAGAATGGGTATCGTATCGGATGTCAAGCAGGAACTCAGACGCTGCTCTGCGCTGAAGATCATGTACGCTTCGAGAAAAGCCGGCGGAGACAAATAATCCGCACGAGTAATTTATTTGCATGAAAGCAGTCCTCCGGGACTGCTTTTTTGGTATCTTTTCCGTATATTTGCATGATTTAGACGAATATTCGATATGAAAAGGACCAAAATCAAGGAAATGCTCGGGATGGAACCGGGCCGTGACGTGCTGGCCAAAGGTTGGGTCAGGACCAAGAGGGGTAACAAACAGGTGAAATTCATCGCCTTGAATGACGGTTCCACCATCAACAATATCCAGGTTGTAGCGAATGCCGAACTCTTTGACGAAGAGCTGCTCAAGCGCATCACCACCGGTGCTTCCCTCGCCGTGAAGGGTGAGCTCGTCGCCTCCATCGGCAGCGGCCAGGCCGTGGAAATCCAGGCCAAGGAAATCGAAGTGCTCGGCGAATGCGATCCGATGCGCTTCCCGCTCCAGAAGAAGGACACCTCCCTGGAGTACCTGCGCAGCGTGGCCCACATGCGCCTCAGGACCAACACCTTCGGTGCCGTCCTCCGCATCCGTCACGCCATGGCTTTCGCCATCCACAAGTTCTTCAACGACAAGGGCTTCGTTTATCTGCACACCCCGCTCATCACCGAATCCGACGCGGAGGGCGCCGGCGACATGTTCCAGGTCACGACGATGGATCTCAAGAACATCCCGCTGGACAAGAAAGGAAACGTGGACTTCTCCAAGGACTTCTTCGGCAAGAAGACCAGCCTGACCGTGAGCGGCCAGCTCGAGGGCGAACTCGGCGCCACCGCCGTGGGCGAAATCTACACCTTCGGACCCACCTTCCGGGCGGAGAACTCCAACACCCCGCGCCATCTTGCGGAGTTCTGGATGATCGAACCGGAAATGGCCTTCTACGACATCAACGACAACATGGAACTCGCCGAGGAGTTCGTGAAATTCCTCGTCCAGTACGCCCTGGACAACTGCATGGACGACCTGCAGTTCCTGAATGACAAATACGACGAGGGCCTCATTGAGCGCCTGAAGAGCGTCCTCGGCATCGCCTTCCAGCGCGTGACCTACACGGAGGCCGTGGACATCCTGGAGAAGGCGGTTGCGGACGGCAAGCAGTTCGAGTACCCGGTCCACTGGGGCACCGACTTCCAGAGCGAGCACGAGCGTTACCTCGTGGAGCAGCATTTCGGCAAGCCGGTCATCCTCATCGACTTCCCGAAGGATATCAAGGCTTTCTACATGAAGCAGAACGAGGACGGACGCACCGTCCGCGGCATGGACGTCCTCTTCCCGAAGATCGGCGAAATCATCGGCGGAAGCGAGCGCGAAGCCGACCTCAAGAAGCTGGAGACCCGCATCGAGGAACTGGGCATGTCCCGCAAGAACCTCGAATGGTACATCGACACCCGGCGCTACGGCTCCGTGCCGCACAGCGGTTTCGGCCTGGGCTTCGAGCGCCTGCTCCTCTTCGTCACCGGCATGGCCAACATCCGCGACGTCATCCC
>JAFSJK010000051.1 GCA_017439305.1 Bacteroidales bacterium
GACGACCATGATCCGGCCACCGTATTCCTGGACGATTTCGGTCAGTTTCAGCCTCTGCGCCAGTTCAAGGGCCTGCTGGTTGTCCAGCCGGCCGTCCGGGAAGATATAAAAGGCCGGTCCATATCCGGCGCGGGAATGGATGTCTCGCTCCGGCAGCATGTTGTAATTGAGGACGGAAGTCCCCTCCATGGCCGAAAACTCATTGGCGGGACCTTGAGGACGCATCATCCACGGCTGGGCAGCCGCAAGAAAACCGACGAGGGCTGATGCGGCTGCCGTCAACAATTTCTTCTTCATATATCTTGGAAATCAAATCTGACTGTTCGCCTTGATCAGGTCGGCGATGCTGATGTTCGGATTGCGGTAGCGCGCGTTCCGGTTCGGCTCCTCCGGCTCCGGAGGGGTCGGGATGATGGAGATGGCCTTCTGCGGGCAGTTGTGGACGCAGGCCAGGCAGTTTTCGCACTCCCCTTCAGCGACGGAATGGCCGTCGACCACCTTCCAGGAACCGTGCGGGCATACAGAAGTGCAGACGCCGCATCCGACGCAGGCGTCCGTGGAGAAAACGATTTTTTCGGAACGGGTGACCGTAGGCCGCTTACGGTCACGCCCGGAGGAACGGTAATACCCCTCGCAGATCATCCTGTCCATCTCGGTGACCGGAAGGATATAATTCTCGCGCTTGTCAATGGCGGCGAGGACGGCTGCGATTTTCTCGGGAATCAGCTGATTCTTCGGGTCCGCCATTTCCCTGGCCGCGTCAAAATACGGCAGGTAGGTATCGACCATTTGGATCGTATTGATGTAATTCATCTGGAAACCGTTCTCCTTGGCCAGATTGTCCACGAACTCCGGGAAGATCGTGCTATGGGCGCCGAAAGTGCCGACGGTGAAGAAATAATCGGCCTTGAAAGTGGAACGGGCGATGAAGTCCTGCACGATGGCCGGCGGGATGAAGCAGTAGACCGGGCAGACGAAGCCGATTTCCTCTGCCTCATAGACCGGATTCTCATTGTGGATTTCCTGCGAGATGCTCAGCAGGGTGCCTTCTTCTCCGGCAATCTGCCGCGAGACATAAAGGCTGTTGCCGGTGGCGGAGAAGTAGAAGATCAGGCGTTTGATCTTCTTTTCATTCTTGGTGTTTCCGCAGGCGGGAAGGGTAGGCATGCAGGTCGCAAGCATGCCGAGGCCCAGCACCTTGAGGGCCTTTCTCCGATTGATGGGGCGATTGATTTCCATTACTCACTATTTTTTACAAAAATAGCGTGTTCTGTCGGGAATGAGGTAACCCATTTTTGTCCATTATTAACCAATTTCGCAGATAATCATTATATTTGTCCAACTTGCAGAGACTTATATGTATGAAAAAGGTTTTACGCATAACCAATCCGAATGACTATGCGGCTTATGTCAACGCTCCCCTGCTTCATCCGCTTGTATGCATCCTCCGTTATGAAGAACTGGGGCTCTTCCGCCGGAGCCTGAACCTGTACAGCGTGTATGGACTGTTCATCCAGGACGAGTTTGTCAAGGGCATTTCCTATGGAATGAGGACCTATGAGACCAACGGTCCTTCCATCATTGCGGTGGCACCGGGGCAGATTGGAGGCGTGGAAGACAACGGAGAACTGATATCCCGAAAGGGATGGGTTCTCCTTTGGTCTCCGGAATTGATGCAAGGAACCGCCTGGGGGAAAAAGATGGAAGAATACGGTTTCTTTTCCTACTTCTCCAGCAACTCGCTGGAGATGACACCTGCGGAATGGGACCGGATCTCCCTGCTGATCGGTCAGATGCGTAACGAACTGCAGGACCATGATGACAGCCCTGCCCTACGGGGTGTACTCCAAGGCTATCTCCATGTGATCCTCGAGTATTGCAACCGCATCTATCTGCGACAGACCTCGTTCGGTGACAAAGATTCATCCGACATGCTCAAGCGCTTCAATCAACTGCTCCTCGACTATTATGCGGAGAACAAGCAGTCGGGCCTAGGGGTCCCATCCGTCCAATACTGTGCGTCAGAACTGGCGTATTCTCCCCGCTATCTGGGCGACATGATCCATAAGGCTACAGGCGGTACGGCCATCGGCTACATCCATTCTTTCGTGGTTGAAAGGGGGAAAAGCCTCCTGATGCACGGACACAATGTCAGCGAAACGGCCCATTTGCTGGGCTTCGGATACACGCACCACTTCAACCGGATCTTCAAGAAAGTCACAGGCCTCACCCCTTCGGAATTCCTGGCGAAATAGGCGTTCACGTGTCCAAAGAACACGGAAAGCGAGTCTCGCCAATCCGAAGCACCCCCCCGGCAATCCTTAACTGGACTGTCGGGGTGTTTTCAATTCGATAAAGTTCGTATTTGCTCTCTTCTTTACGCTAATCAGCGTGGCCGCTTTTTCCGCCTTGGCGGCCAAACCCAAACCCAAGACGGAAACGGTTACCTATGTGGTCAACATGCACTGCCAGAATTGCGTGAACAAGCTCACGGACAAGCTTTCTTTCCTGAAGGGTGTAGAGGATTGCAAGGTTACCCTCAAGGACAAGACCTTTACCATCAAGTACGATCCCGCTAAAGTGCAGGAGAAGACTTTTGTGGAAACGATAGAAAAGCTGGGCTATACGGCCACGAAGCAGCCCGCGGCATCACCCGCCAAAGGCAAGTCTTGACCGGTTATTCCTGATCCGGCTGCTGGCCGTCGTGGGCTTTCCACATACACTCGGTAATCTTCATGTCCGTGAATACGGCCGTGAAGGAGGATTCTTCCGGGGAGCAGGCATAGACGCCGAAGCGGATGACATCGGCACCTGCGTACATGTGGCAGATGCGCATCTGGCTGAAGTTGACACCGTCGGTGGAGCACTCGATGCAGTAGTCGTCGGCCCTTCTGGAGAAGCGGTACCACATCGTTTTGACATCGGCCGGAATGGCCGTCGTGGCCCAGTCGGAATAGCCGTTGTTGGTGGCGACGCTGCCCAGGTGCTGGAATTCCTCGTTCTCGAA
>JAFSJK010000052.1 GCA_017439305.1 Bacteroidales bacterium
AGGAACTCTATGTGACCTCCGGCCACTACGCCAAGTACGGCAAGGATTCCTTCCAGCCCATCCATACCCCGCAGGAAGGCGAGGAGTTCATGCTCAAGCCGATGAACTGCCCCCACCACTGCGAGATCTACCGCAGCGCCCCGCACTCCTACAAGGACCTGCCCCTGCGCTACGCCGAGTTCGGCACCGTGTACCGCTACGAGCAGTCCGGTGAGCTGCACGGCCTGACCCGCGTCCGCGGATTCACCCAGGACGACGCGCACCTGTTCTGCCGCCAGGACCAGATCCAGGAAGAGTTCGAGAAGGTCATCGACCTGATCCTGTACGTCTTCAAGACCCTGCACTTCGACAAGTTCACCGCGCAGGTTTCCCTCCGCGACCCCAAGAACCCGTCCAAGTACATCGGATCCGACGAGAACTGGGAGAAGGCCGAGGCCGGCATCATCGAGGCCGCGAAGAAGAAGGGCCTGCCGTTCGTCGTGGAGACGGGCGAAGCCGCCTTCTACGGCCCGAAGCTGGACTTCATGGTGAAGGACGCCATCGGCCGCAGCTGGCAGTTGGGCACCATCCAGGTGGACTACAACCTCCCCGAGCGCTTCGAGCTCGAGTATGTCGATTCCGACGGCTCCCGCAAGCGCCCGGTGATGATCCACCGCGCCCCGTTCGGCTCCCTGGAGCGTTTCGTGGCCGTGCTCCTCGAGCACACCGCCGGCCATCTGCCGCTCTGGGTCCATCCCGAACCCGTCAAAGTGCTGCCTGTCAGCGAAAAATACGCAGATTATGCGAAAAAAGTTGTAAATCTGCTGAATAATTCCGAAATTCGCGCTTCCATAGACGACAGGAACGAAACCCTCGGAAAGCGGATCCGTGAAACGTCCCTCAAGAGAGTTCCGATCCTGGTGATTGTCGGCGAAAAAGAACAGGCCGAGAACACCGTTTCTGTCCGACGTGGAACTGCCGACGTGGGCTCGATGACGACCGAGGGTCTCGTGAAGTACATTCAGGAGGCCATCCGGGAGGAACTGGCCCAATAAGCAGAGTATTAATATTTTAACCAACAGGAGGAACGCCCTATCGCAGCGCCTTACAGACCGAAGCCTTCGAGACCGAAGCCGAACCGCAACCAGCCCGGCGGTCCGAAAAAAGATGAGAACGAACTGAGGATCAACAACGAGATCCAGGTTCCGCAAGTCCGCCTGGTCGGGGACAACATCCCCGAGCCGGGTATCTACCCGATCGCCAAGGCCCGCGCCCTGGCGCAGGAACTCGAGCTTGATCTCGTCGAAATCTCCGACAAGGCCGACCCGCACGTGTGCAAGATCCTGGACTACCAGAAGTTCCAGTATCAGCAGAAGAAGCGGGCCAAGGAGATGAAGGCGAACGCCGCGAAGATCGTGATCAAGGAGATCCGGTTCGGCCCCAACACCGACGAGCACGACTTCCAGTTCAAGCTCAAGCACGCGCAGGAGTTCCTGCAGGAAGGCTCCAAGGTGAAGGCCTCGATCTTCTTCCGCGGCCGTTCCATCATGTTCGCCGAGCAGGGCGAGAAGCAGCTTCTCCGCTTCGCCGTGGAACTCGAGGAGTTCGGACGCGCCGAGAACATGCCGGTCCTGGAAGGCAAGCGGATGTCGATGATGATCGCGCCGCTTAAAAAGAAATAAAGACCGCGGAGACCGCGGAATGTATAATTAAAAAATTGTTAAACAATGGCAAAGCTCAAGACCAACTCCGGTGCCAAAAAGCGTTTCACGCTTACCGGATCGGGAAAGATTAAGCGCAAGCACGCTTACCACAGCCACATCCTCACCAAGAAGACCAAGAAGCAGAAGCGGAATCTCGACCACTTCGCCCTGATCGAAAAGGTGGATGTGAACCGGGTCAAGGAAATGCTCGTGCTCTAATCTTCACACATGTTCAACTGGAACGCAGTCGAAAGCGCCTCCCCCGGGAAGCCACTGCCTCCAAAAAAGTAAAAATTTATGCCTAGATCAGTTAACTCTGTTGCCTCAAGGGCACGCCGCAAGAAGATTCTTTCCAAGACTCGCGGCAACTTCCTGTCCAGGAAGAACGTTTGGACGGTTGCGAAGAACACCTACGAAAAGGGTCTCACCTACGCTTACCGTGACAGAAAAGCTAAGAAGCGCGAATTCCGCTCCCTGTGGATCCAGCGCATCAACGCCGCCGCCCGCCAGTACGGCCTCACCTACTCCCAGTTCATGGGCCGTCTCGCGAAGCAGAACATCGGCCTCAACCGCAAGGTTCTGGCAGACCTGGCAATGAACAATCCCCAGGCTTTCGAGGCCATCGTCAACTCCGTAAAGTAGTCTCGAAACCATGAGCTTGAAGGATGTCACCCGTAACCGCTGGGTCAAGCTGGGCTTCTGGGCCCTGCTCTACACCGCGTGGGTGATCTGGCTCGGGAACTACTGGTGGCTTTTCGGCCTCATCATTATCTTCGACCTCCTCATCACCAAGAAGGTGAAATGGGCCTTCTGGAAAAAAGAGTACAAGGAGGGTGAGAAGCACAATGTGTGGCTCGACTGGCTCGACGCGATCATCTTCGCGGTGGTTGTCGTCACGTTCATCAACATGTTCTTCTTCCAGGCCTTCAAGATTCCTTCCTCCTCCATGGAGAGCACGCTCTACACCGGAGACCATCTGTTTGTAAGCAAGCTCACCTATGGACCCAGGGTGCCCCAGACCCCGCTCACGATCCCGTTCACGCACAACGTAGCGTTCGGCAAGGAGTCCTACTCCACGCTCATCCAGAACGACTACCGCAGGCTCAAGGGATTCCGGGGGGTCGAAAGAGGCGACATCGTGGTCTTCAACTTCCCCAACGGGGACACGGTCCTGACCAAGGCTCCCGCCGACGATTACTACGCGTGGGTGCGGACCTCCGGAAGGGAGTACACGATCGACCGGCTCGGTCCGGTGATCGTCCGCCCGATGGACAAGAAAGACCATTATGTGAAGCGTTGCGTCGCCGTCGCAGGTGACACGCTCTCCGTCCGGGACGGACTCGTCTGGGTCAACGGAACCCAGCAGGAAACCTACCCGGGACTCCAGCTGACCTACCGGGTCGTGACGGACGGCGAGAAGTTCAGCCAGCGGGTGACCGACCAGCTCGGCCTCAATGCGAAGGAGCTCTACTACGATGCGCGGGTACCGGGTTACCCCTGGATGCCCCTCACCGCGGAGCAGCTTGAAAAGGTCAAGGCCCTTTCGCACGTGGTCTCTGTGACGCCGAACATCGACACGGCTCCGGACACGGAAATCTTCCCGTTCACCGGAACGACCGGATGGACGCGTGACCAGTTCGGACCGCTCTGGATTCCCGCCAAGGGGGCTACGGTGGCGCTGAATGCGGAAACCCTCCCGTTCTACGAACGGATCGTCCGCGACTACGAGCACAACACCCTGGAGACCAAGGACGGAGCCATCTTCGTCAATGGAGAGGAAACGAAGGAATACACCTTCAAGCAGGATTATTACTTCATGATGGGTGACAACCGGCATAACTCCCTGGATTCCCGCTACTGGGGATTCGTTCCGGAGGACCACATCGTGGGCAAGCCGGCCATCATCTGGCTTTCAACGGACGGGAACAAGCCGTTCCCGCAGAACATCCGGTGGAAGAGGTTCTTCAAGATCTTCTAACCACCCCGAAGAAACGAAAACAATAAAAAAAGTATAGCATTATGTCTAAGGTTTGTCAGATAACCGGAAGGAAGAGAATGATCGGCAACAACGTCGCTCATTCCAAACTGCGCACCAAGCGCGACTTCGCCCTCAACCTCAAGACCAAGAAGTTCTGGTCTGAGGCCGAGCAGCGTTTCATCACCCTCAAGGTGACCACCAAGGGTATGCGTATCATCGAGAAGAACGGTCTCGATGCCACGCTGAAGGATGCCCAGAAGAAAGGATACGTGAACCTTGTTTAATTTGTAAGCACTATGGCAAAGAAGACCAAAGGAAACAGGGTGCAGGTCATCCTGGAGTGCACCGAGCAGAAGGCTAGCGGTGTACCTGGTATGTCTCGTTACATCACCACCAAGAACAAGAAGAACACGCCGGAGCGTCTTGAGCGGATGAAATACAACCCGTTCCTCAAGAAGGTTACCCTCCACCGTGAGATCAAGTAAAGCATAGGAGATTAGAATATGGCAAAGAAAGCAGTCGCAACGTTCGAC
>JAFSJK010000053.1 GCA_017439305.1 Bacteroidales bacterium
ACGACGGGACTTCACCTCGATCTGAGGGGTCACGTTCTCGAGCGCTTTCTTCCAAATATCGAGAGGAGCCTTGTCAGAATCTTTCATCTTCTCGCCCACCATGTCGATGGCATCATAAAAGATCGAATACGCGATACTCTTCTTCCCCTGCAGCATAAGATTGTTCACGAAACGGGTAACCTCCACGTCGTGAAACTTAGGATCAGGAAGTAGAATCCTCTTTTTAGGCTTCGCTTTTCTCATTTTGAAAAAGAATTAAGGGTGATAAGTGTTTAGGTGACTACTTCTTAGATTTCTTCGGGCGCTTGGCACCGTAGAGGGAACGGGACTGGGTCCGTCCGTCTACGCCAGCCGTATCCAAAGCTCCTCTAAGGATGTGGTAGCGGACACCCGGAAGGTCTTTCACACGACCGCCGCGGACCAGCACGATGCTGTGCTCCTGGAGGTTGTGGCCTTCGCCCGGGATGTAGGCATTGACCTCTTTCGCGTTGGAAAGACGGACACGCGCGACCTTACGCATCGCGGAGTTCGGCTTCTTAGGGGTCGTCGTGTAAACACGAAGACACACGCCACGCTTCTGAGGGCAAGCATCCAACGCACGAGACTTGCTCTTCACTTCGAGCTGCTCGCGTCCTTTGCGGACCAACTGTTGAATAGTAGGCATAAATGTTTGTTAATAAATAAATTAGGTTTTGTTTCCCGCCTTGCGGGAGTCTCCGTTCCGCAATTTGGGGCTGCAAAGATACGTAAAAAAATTTAATTAACAAAGTTTTCAACAGGCCGGACGGTGTCTTTTGTTTCCGGAAACGATTTGCTAACTTTGTAGGTATGAGACGATTTCTAGGAATTGCCGCCGCCTTGGCGGCCATCGCCTGCGGCCGGGCGCCGGAGACGGAAACCATGGAGCAGCTTCGCGAGCGGGTGTTCGCGGTGGCGAAGGTTCAGACCGTATATATGGACAGCCTCCTCACGGAGGGCCGTTGCCCCAGGACGTTCCAGGGGGACACGCTCGTGACCAGCGACATCGGCTGGTGGTGCAGCGGGTTCTATCCGGGGGTTCTGTGGCAGATCTTCGAGGAGACCGGCGACGAGCGCTTCCGGAATCTGGCCATCAAGCATACCCGCCCCCTTGCAGGATTGCTGGATCGGGAGACGGACCATGACATCGGCTTTCAACTGATGGGCAGCTACGGAAAATGGTGGGTCAGCGACGCGGCCACCCTGTATAATCGCGACGTGCTGCCACTTGATGAAATCAAAGACGTCCTGGACAAAGGTGTGAAGAAATTGGCCGGGCGCTTTCTTCCCGAAACCGGTGTCATCCGCAGTTGGAACGGCGCCCGATGGAATTTTCCCGTCATCATTGACAATATGATGAATCTGGAGCTGCTGATGTTTTATGGAAGGGACCGCGACCGGGAAATCGCCGAAAAACACGCCCTCACCACGATGAAGAACCATTTCCGAGACGACGGAACTTGCTTTCATCTGGTGGATTATGCCGATGACGGCTCCATCCTAGGCAAGCAGACTGTCCAGGGTTATGCCGACGATACCGCCTGGGCGCGCGGCCAGGCCTGGGCCTTGTACGGCTATGCGATGATGGCTCAGGAGGAGAAGGCGCGGAACCAAGATATGCGGGAGACCTTCTACGGCGTCGCCGCCAAGCTGGAATCCTGGCTGCTGGCGAATCTGCCGGAGGACGGCATCCCTTTTTGGGACTTTTCGCAGAGCGACTACAAGGACGCCTCGGCCGGCGCCATCATCGCGTGCGGGTTGCTGAAAATGTGGCGGTTGCGCGACTGTCCGGCGGATGATCCCGCCCTCACGATGGCCGAGCGGATCCTCCGCACCCTCGCCTCGCCGGAGTATCTGGCTGAACCTCGCACCAACGGCGGCTTCCTGCTGAAGCACTCCGTCGGCAACCTCCCCGGCCGTTCCGAGGTCGATGTCCCCCTCACCTATGCCGACTACTACTTCCTCGAGGCGCTGACGCTGTACCCCGTCTCGGCCAACTGATTAAACATCAATCGTTTACGCAAAACTCCCTGGTACATTTGCACCAGGGAACTTTCAATAACCACCTGATAACCAAGTAGATAAGTGAGACGGCTATTCGTACTGTCCTGGGTGTTGCTCGGGATGATGGCCCTCGTCCGGGCGCAGGAGCCCGGGGCGCACCCGCGGCTGCTGATGCGGGCGGGGGAAGAGGCGCCCGTGCGGCCGGGCAGCGTGTTTGCGAAGGCCGACAGCCTCATCGTCGCGTTCAGCGACGCGACGCTGTCGGAGCCGCCGGTGACGCGCGCGTTCATCGGCCGGCGCCTGCTGCACACCTCCCGAGCCGCTCTCAAGCGCATCTTCTGGCTCGGATACACGTACCGGGTCCATGGCGGGGAGGCGTACGCGCGCCGGGCCATCGACGAGATGCTGGCCGCCAGCGCGTTCTCCGACTGGAACCCTTCCCATTTCCTGGACGTGGGCGAGATGACGATGGCCCTCGCCATCGGCTATGACTGGCTGTACGACCAAATGACGCCGGAAGAGCGGAAGACCGTGGCACAGGCGATCATCGACAAGGGCCTCAAGCCGGCCGGGAACGAGGCCGATGCATGGTTCTACCGAAGCGAAATCAACTGGAACGCCGTGTGCAATGCCGGCATGGTGTACGGAGCCCTCGCCGTGTGGGAAGAGGACCCGGATTTCTGCCAGGCCATGCTGGAGAAGTCCCTGGAATCCAACAAGTTGGCCTATAACGCCTACAAAGGGGGCGGCTATCCGGAAGGATACAATTACTGGGGCTACGGGACCTCCTTCCAGATTATGCTGGAAGCGGCAGTGGAGAGTGCATTCCCCGTACCGCCCCCGGGACATTTGCTCGAAGACATCGACGTCGACTTCCTCCTGTCTTCCGACTTTGTCCGCTTTACCTCTACTCCGGCAGGAAACTGCTACAGTTTTTCGGATTCCTACCGGAAGGCCAGCGGGCAGTACATGCAGGCCTGGATGATGACCCGCATGGGCGACCCCACGCTCCTTTATCCGGAAATGCGGATCATGGAAAACACCGGGTACAAGCGCCTGTGCGAGGAAAGGCTGTTTCCGATGTTCCTTATTTCAATAAGCCGGATGCCTGATTTCGAAATATCCCCGCCCGAAAAGCATTACTATGAGTGCGGCGGCACAACCCCTGTCTTCGTCTACCGCAGCGGCTGGACCTCCCGGGACGACGATTATCTGGGCGTCAAGGGTGGCCTCTCGATGTCGAGCCATTCGCATTGCGACCAGGGTTCTTTCTATTTCGAATCCGATGGCGTCGCCTGGGCGACCGACCTCGGGATGCAGGACTACAACTCGCTGGAATCGGCCGGCGTGGACCTTTGGGACATGACCCAGGACAGCGAGCGCTGGGAAGTTTTCCGCATCGGCCCGTTCTCCCATAACATTTTGACAGTCAACGGAAAAGTCCCCAAGGTCAACCGCGTTATCAATATTCTCCGCACGCGGAAACCCGAGCGGCCGGACCGGGACCATCCCGCCGGGGCGGAGTTGTCTCTACAGCCGGCTTACGACGACGACCTCGCCGATTACCGGCGGGAAGTGCTATTCGACGGCCAGGACCTCCACGTCATCGACCATCTGCAGGCCGGGGACTCCACTTGCACCATCCGCTGGGCCATGGCCTCCGAGGCCGAAGCAATCCTCTCCGATGGTCGGTTCCTCCTGCAGGCCGACGGAAAAAGCCGTACCCTGTCCGTTACGGCGGAAGAGTCGACGCCAGACATCACGCCGCATTTCTGGCCCACGACTTACGACGCCTCGGCCTTGGACCTCGACGGGATGCAATATCTCCACCCGACCGACGTTCCCAACCCGGGAACGGCACTGATCGGCTATACCCTCACCCTGCAGCCCCACCAGAAGGTCGTGCTGCACGCCGTTTTGTCAAAGGACCGGTAATCAGAACTGGTAATAGATAAAAGGCTGGATTTCACCAGCCCGCAGCTGGATCACGAGCTGCACGGCGATGACGAAGACCAGGAAGATGACCCACCAGGGAAGGCGGGTGAAACGGGCCTGCGCCCGGTTGTAAAGCCGGGGCGGGATGAGAAGTCCGGCGATGGAAACGGCCAGCACGATGCACCAGAGCCTGCGGGCAGCCCAGAAGGGAGCTACGTAGGCCAGATCGAACGTCGTCCCGATCCGCATGAAAATCTCCTGGCAGTCCTGCAGGCTGCCGGCGCGGAAGAAAACCCAGCAGACCGTCACGAAAGCCATCGTCAACAGCCAGCCGAAGGCTTTCGACAAGCCATTGTCCGGAATCTTCCTGAGCCAGGGACGGCACAGCTTGTGCACCACCAGGCCCAGGCCATGCAGGGCGCCCCAGATGACGAACATCCAGGTGGAACCGTGCCAAAGGCCGGCCACGACCATCGTCAGGAAATTGTTCAGCAGGGTCCGGGCTTTCCCCTTCCGGTTGCCGCCCAGCGGGATATAGACATAATCCCGGAACCAGGTGGACAGGGAAATGTGCCACCGCCGCCAGAATTCAGTCAGGTTCACCGAACGGTAAGGGAACAGGAAGTTGTCGTCCAGGCGGAAGCCCATCAGGGAGGCGATGCCGATGGAAAGGTCACTGTAGCCCGAGAAGTCCAGATAAATCTGCATCGTGTAGCCCACGGCGGCCATCAGCAGCTCATAACCGGAATAGGAGGACGGGCTGTCGAATGCCAGGTTGTTATACACGGCCAGGTAGTCGGCCAGCACGCCCTTTTTCAACAGACCGAGGATGATGAGCCAGAGGCCCAGGCGCAGTTCATGGCGCGTGGCGGGCTCGGCCCGGCGGATCTGGGGCAGGAAGCGGCCGGCACGCGTGATGGGGCCGGCGAGCAGCAGGGGAAAGAAGGACAGGTAGAAGCAGAATTCCAGGAAGTCCGGATGTCCGTCATACTTGCCCCGGTACACATCCACGGAATAGCTGATTGCCTGGAACGTATAGAAGGAAATGCCGATGGGCAGGACGATGTCGCCGACGGCGAAATTGCTGTTTAGCAACGGATTAAGAATCCCTTCGACAAAAAATCCGCTGTACTTGAAATACACGAGGGCGGACAGGTCGGCCAGGATGGTCAGGGTCAGCAGCCATCCCCGCCCCCGGCGGGCCCGGCGCATCGCTTCCGTCAGGAAATAATTGACGGCGGCCGTGGCGGGAAGGAGCAGCATCAGCCACCCGTTCGCCTTCCAGAAAAAGAACAGGTCAAAGACGATCACCCACAGGAGCATCGCCTTCCGGGACCACTGCCTGAAGCAGATGTAGACCAGGAAGAAAACGCAGAAAGCGAGCCAGAAGCCGATACTGAGGAAATTCATGGCCGCTAGTCTTTAGGCGAAGAGAGCCGGGTGAAGCCATGGGTCTCAGGGGTTCCCTTGGGCGGGATCTCCCAACGGATCGGATGGGCACAGGAGTCACGCAGCCAGACGGATACGGAGTCCGCCCAGGTCTTGTACGACGACATCGTCGGATGTGCGCCATCACTGGCCCGCTGGTACTTGAGCCTCAGGCTCGGATAGTAACGTTTCTTCCCGCAATGCTTGAGCAGGATGTCGTTGATGCCCGTATCCTTCTTCCAGTTGGGCGGTCCGATCCAGATGAAAGGCAGGTCACCCATCTCCTGGATCATATCACCGACGGCGGCATCCCGCTCGGCGATGTTGCGGACGAACAATTCGTTGGAACCGATGCAGAGGAAGATGTACGTGGGCTTGAACTTCCGGATGAATGCGCTCAGCGTATCCGTTTTCGCCCAATATTTGGAGGAGGAGCTGTACCAGGCGACGACTTCCATCGTATGGCCGTTGGCCGTCGCATACTGCGACATGCGGTGGCGCAGTCCTCCGGCCATGGAATCGCCGACGAACAAAATCCGGTGGGAGGAAGTATCGCGCGCATCGGCCTCGGGAACGACCACCGGAGGGAGGAAGGATTTCATGGCGGCGGTATCCACTTCCACGGGCTCCCAGGCGCTGAGGTCAATCCGGCGAAGGCCTTTTTCCGGCTCTTCCGCCGGACAGTATCGGGCGAACGCCGCGAAGCACAGCAAGGCTCCGGTAATGACAGCAAAAGCTGAAAGGGAATGTTTCATGCCTTATTCCTGAAATTCCCGCAAAGATACAAAAAAAACGCGTTCTAGCGCTCGTAGGCGAGACGTTCCGTGCCGTCATCCAGCCAGATGATGCCGCAATACGTAAATCCGGCGGCATCGATGACATGCTGCATGATGTGGTTGTCGCGGTGCGTGTCGATCCGCAGATGCGGGTAACGGGCGGCGGCAAAGCCGATAATGGCAGAGAAAACCCCGTGCACACCCGGATAGCTGGCAATGCGATGGATGACACCGTAAGGCCCGTCGGTGAGCCAGGCGCCCTCGATAAGGCAGTAAGTGGGTTCGGGCGAAGGAAGGAGGGCGAAATAGGCAACAATTCCCTTATCCTCAATCACATAGCCCCCACCGCGGGCGATGTCGCGGAGAAGCAGGTCCTCCCCGGGAAAACCCGGGGCGGACCATTGTTCAAGGTTGCCGTCCGCGCGCATGATGGCCTTGGCGGCCTCAAAAACCGGCAGCACGGCAGGAAGGTCCGCCGGCGTGGCAGGCCGGATACGGAAAGCGCCGTCAGAGAGGCTTACCACTTGTCGTAGTGGATGTTTTCGGGCTTCCACTTGTCCTTGGGCTGGTCGTCTCCGGCCGGATAACCGCACGGGATGACGCAGAGCGGCGTGACGTTGTCGGGAAGGCCGAGCGCTTCGCGGACGGGCTTGACCCGGTCCTCATACGGATAGGCGGCGGTCCAGACGGCGCCGAGTCCCAGGGCTTCGGCGGCGAGAAGCAGGTTCTCCGCCGCGGCCGAGCAGTCCAGCGACCAGTTGCCGTTCGCCACCTCTTCCTCTTCGGCGTCAGGCTGACCCCACGGCTTGCGCATCAGCGTGGTCTCGCCGCAGACGACGAAGACGACCGGGGCCTGGGCGATCATGCCGCCCCGCGGACCTGCCAGGGCTTCCTTCACCGCCTGGTCACGGACCACGACGAAGCGCCAGGGCTGCACGTTCATGCCGGTCGGAGCCGCCATGGCGGCCCGGAGCATCTGCTCGACCTGCTGGTCGGACACAGGCTGGTCCGTATAGGAGCGCACGCTCTTGCGGGAGAAGATGACGTCAAAGACGGAAGGGTCCGCCGCCTCTTGCTGCTTCGGTGCGCAGGCCGCTGCGGCAACAAGGAGGGAGGCCAGGATAAACAACTTTGCAATACGCATAATATCAGATTCTTTATACGCGGCAAAGATAATCATTTCTCCGGCTCCATCCGTCAAAAAGTATTGTCGAAGTGCCGAAGAATCCTTATCTTCGCATATTATGACCAAGAAACCGTTCCTATGCCTCTCCGCCGCGGGTTTCACCGCAGCCATACTCCTGTCCCTCTCCCTTGCCGCCTCCGCCCAGCCTGCCGGTCGGACCTCCTTCAACAAAGGCTGGACCTTTGAAAAAGACGGTGTCCGGAAAACCGTCGACCTGCCCCACGACTGGGGCGTGGAAGGGGCGTTCCGGCAGGAATATCCCGGAGAATCCGGCAAACTGGCCTGGTGGGGGAAGGCCGTCTACACGAAACAGCTGACCGTCGGCCTGGAAGAACTCCTTTCCAAGGACATCGACCTGGAAATCGACGGGGCGATGTCGCACGCGACGGTTTCCGTGAACGGGGTCGAGCTGGGTGGCTGGCCGTATGGCTACGCCTCCTTCGCCGTCCGCCTGAATCCGGCCCTGAGAGCCGGTGAGAACACGGTTTCCGTCTCGATCGACAATCCTGAAGACTCTTCCCGCTGGTACCCCGGCGGCGGCATCTACCGGAATGTCTGGCTCACGAAGACGAACAAGACCTCCGTCGCCCATTGGGGGACTTATGTCACGACGGAACCCCGGGACATCCGGAACGCTGCAAAGATTGATTCCAGGTCCAAGGTGCTGGTGGGTGACGCCACCGTCACCCTCCGCGTCACCCTCAAGCACACCGGCGAAAAGACCGTCGGCATGGTCCGTACGCAGATCCTCCTCGAGGAACATTACCTCGGCCCCATGGCCAATGACATGGTCGTGCACCGGATCGTCGCCGAAACCCGCAGCATCGAGTATATCGAAGACGGGAAGACGGTCGTCCAGACCTTCGACCTGGAGGACGTTCCTCTCTGGAGCCCGGAGAAACCGGAAATGTACCTCGCCCGCACGACCGTGGAGACGCCCGACGAGGTGCTGGACAAGTACGAGACGCCGTTCAGCATCCGCGCGGCCGAGTGGAAGGCCGACGGTTTCTACCTCAACGATGAAAAATACTTCCTGAAGGGCGTCTGCCTGCATCATGACGCTGGCGCGCTCGGCGCCGCCTGGAACGAAGACGCCTGGGTCCGCCGCTTCACGATGCTCAAGAAGATGGGCTGCAATGCCATCCGGACATCCCACAACCCCCCGGCGCCGGAGTTCCTGGACCTGTGTGACCGGATGGGCTTCCTGGTACTGGACGAACTGACCGATACCTGGACCGTTCCCAAGAAGAAAAACGGCTATGCCGGCCTGTTCGACGAATGGGTGGAGAAAGACCTCACGGCCATGATCC
Organism: Bacteroidales bacterium; assembly: GCA_017439305.1. GTDB lineage: Bacteria > Bacteroidota > Bacteroidia > Bacteroidales > UBA932 > Cryptobacteroides. The sequence goes on from JAFSJK010000053.1 coordinate 8,658, forward strand.
ACCGCGACCGCAACCATCCTTCCGTCATCGCCTGGTCCATCGGCAACGAATGCGGCGAGCAGGGGGACAGCACCAAATGGTGGATCCCGCAGATGCTCACCGACCTCTGCCACCGGGAGGATCCGACGCGGCCAACCACGGCCGGCAACGACAACCCCTGGGCCGCCAGCCAGGGCTATGCCGCCACCATCGACGTATACGGATTCAACTACAAGCCGCACCTGTATGCGGAGTTCGTGAAAAACCACCCCGGCCAGCCGGTTTACGGTTCGGAAACGGCCTCCTGCATCTCCACGCGGGGCTATTACCGTTTCCCCGTGGAACAGGAAAAGGGCAAGGGCTGGTCGATGGACGCCCCCTTCCAGGTGAGCTCCTACGACCTGTATGCCCCCGGATGGGCCTCCAAGCCCGATTTTGAATGGGAATATGAGGATGTGGTTCCGGAATGTGCGGGCGAGTTCGTCTGGACCGGCTACGACTACCTGGGCGAACCCACGCCCTTCAACATGGACCCGTCCGTCCTGACCAACTTCCACTCCGAGGAGGAGAAAGAGGCCTTCAAGAAGATGGTCGCGGGCTGGGGACAGGCGATCGCCGAGGTCCCGCTTCCGTCCCGGAGCTCCTATTTCGGCATCATCGACCTCGCCGGCTTCCCGAAGGACCGCTACTGGCTGTACCAGGCGCGCTGGCGTCCGGACCTGCCGATGGTCCACCTCCTTCCGCACTGGACCTGGCCCGGCCGGGAAGGTCAGGTGACCCCGGTCCACGTCTATACTTCCGGCGACGAGGCTGAATTGTTCATCAACGGCAAATCCCAGGGCCGGAAGACGAAGGAAGGCTACCGCATCGTCTGGGACGACGTGGTCTATGAGCCCGGCGAACTGACGGTCGTCACCTGGAAGGACGGCAAGACCTGGGCGACGGAAACCCTCCGCACCGCTGGTGCTGTGAAACAGGCCGAGCTGACAAAAGATTTCATCGGCAAGGACCTGACCTTCATCACCGCCCGGCTCGTCGACAAGGACGGAACGACCGCCCCCGACGCAGACAACCTACTGACTTTCAAGGTAGAAGGTCCCGCCATCCTCGTCGCGACGGATGCCGGGGACCCTACCTCCCATACGCCCTTCCACAGCCCTGAAATCCGGGCATTCCACGGTCTCGCTTCCGCCATCGTCCGGCGCACCGGACCCGGTACCGTCACCGTCTCCGTTACCGCCAAGGGCCTGAAATCCGAAAAAATCATCATGAAATGAGAAAGATCCTGCTCCTCCTCGCCCTCCTGCCGGGCCTGTACGCCGCCGCGCAAAGACCCGGGCACGAATCCAACAAGGTTACGACGGCCAATTACGACCTCGCCGAGCGCTTCTCCCAGAAGAAGGTCGGCCAGATGGTCTATTCCACCCGCATCACCCCGCATTGGTTCGCCGGCAGCGACCGCTTCTGGTACAGTTGGAAAACCGCAGAAGGCACGAAATACTGGCTCGTAGACCCGGCGGCCGGCCGCAAGAGCGAGCTCTTCGACCTGGACAAACTCGCCATGCAGGTCACCGAAATCACCCGGGATCCTTATGATGCCGCCCATCTGCCGCTGCGGCTGGAGCTCAAGGAGGACAAGTACTTCCAGTTCGACATCACCTCCAAGACCGAGAAGAAGGACTCCACGGGCAAGGGGACCGGCAAGTTCGTCACCTACCGGTTCTACTACGACATCGCCACGAAAAAGCTTACCTGGGACACCGACGAGCATAACCGGAAGTACCCGGCGTGGGCCAATGTCTCCCCCGACGGGACCAAGGGTATCTATGTCAAGAACCACAACCTGTACCTGATGGACTCCACCTCGCTCCGCAAGGCGGCGAAGGACGAAAAGGACAGCACCCTTGTGGAAATCGCCCTGACGTCCGATGGAACGGCCGATTTCTCCTGGGACGGGAACAACTATTCCGGAGACACCGAGACGGATTCCACCGCCCGTCATTTCGCGGCCGTCGAATGGTCGCCCAACGGGAAGAAATTCGCGACTTTCCGGTGGGACATGTCCATGGTCAAGCCTTTCTGGGTGATCAATTCCGTCACAGAGCCGCGCCCCAAGCTGGAAACCTACAAGTACCAGATGCCGGGTGAGCCCGGCCCCACCCCGTTCCTGTATGTGATGGACACGGAAGGGAACAAGCAGGCGGTGAAGGTCATCGCCTTCAAGGACCAGGAATGCAGCATCCTGAGCGCCGAAAGGAAGGCGAAGGACGCCTATCTGGAATACCGGGGCGCCAAATGGATGGGCGACGACAGCCATTTCTGGCTGGTCCGCCAGAGCCGCGACCTCAAGCGGCTGGACCTGTGCCGGGTGGACGTGGGATCCGACTCCACGAAGACCATCGTCTCCGAACGGATGAACACCTATGTGGAATACCGCAGCCCGCGCTTCCTTCCGGACGGAAGTTTCGTCTGGTGGTCCGAGCGCAACGGCTGGGCGAACCTGTACCTTTACGGCCCTGACGGCACGCTCAAGCGCAACCTCACGGAAGGCGCCTTCCACGTGGACGATGTCCTCGCCGTGGGCGACGGATACGTCCTGCTTGCAGCCTGCGGCGTGAACAAGGCGGAGAACCCGTACCAGATGCACACCTTCCGGGTTCCCCTCGCCGGAGGCGCGATGCAGCAGCTGGACATGGACGACATGTACGTGGCTGCCGATGCGTCGGACGACGCCAAGTATTTCGTGGCGAACTGCTCCCGCGTGGACTGCAAGCCGTTCGCGGTCCTGTATTCCGCCGCCGGCAAGCGGACGGACCTGGAGGAGGCTGATTTCAGCCAGCTCTTCGCCGCCGGCTACCGGTTCCCGGAACGCTTCGTCGTGAAAGCGGCCGACGGGATCACCGACCTGCACGGAGCCATCTACAAGCCCTTCGACTTCGACTCCACGAAGGTGTACGCCCTAGCGGACTATGTCTATCCCGGCCCGCAGGTGGAAGCCAATACCGTGTATTGGTCCAGCGGCATGACCCGCACCGACCGCCTCGCCCAGCTGGGGATGATCGTCATCACCGTGGGCAACCGCGGCGGCCATCCGGACCGGTCCAAGTGGTACCACAACTACGGCTACGGGAATCTCCGCGACTACGGTCTCGAGGACCAGAAATACGCCATCCAGCAGCTGGCCGCCCGGCATAAGTACATCGACATCAACCGCGTGGGCATCCACGGCCACTCCGGCGGCGGATTCATGTCCACGGCCGCCATCCTCCAGTACAACGACTTCTTCAAGGCGGCCGTCTCCTGCGCCGGCAACCACGACAACCGCATCTACAACCGCTGGTGGAGCGAACAGCACCACGGCGTCGCCGAGAAGATCGAGAAGGGAGACACCACCTTCGTGTACAAGATCGAGACGAACCCGCAGATCGCCGCCCGCCTGAAGGGCCACCTGATGCTGGTCCACGGCGACACGGACAACAACGTGAACCCCGCCAACTCCATCCGCGTGGCGAACGCCCTCATCCGGGCCAACAAGCGGTTCGAATACGTTCTCCTGCCGGGCCAGCGCCACGGATTCGGGGACATGAACGAATGGTTCTTCTGGAAGATGGCCGACCACTATGCCCGCTGGCTGATCGGCGACAAGAGAGAACGTCCCGTCGACATTGAAGAATTGAATAATGACTGATACCGCTATGAAAAGATTGTTCCTTTATCCGGCGCTCCTCCTGCTCGTCACCGGCTGCGCCCTGAAAACCGCCACGTTCACCGATGAACAGGCGATGCCCCTGGAAGAGGGGCGGACCGATTCGCTCTCCCTGTACATCTCCCTCGAGTATCCCGTGAGAGGAACCGGGGAGGAAGCGCTCGCCGCCATCACGAAAGGCATCCTCAGCGCCGCCTTCGACCTGGAAGAAGAGCCCGGGACCGTGGAGGAAACCGCCATCCGCTATGAGGAGAACCTTCAGGACGAGTATTTCAACGAAAACGAAGCCCTGACCGGCGAACCGGCCGACGGTTTCTTCTCCTGGGAGGACCAGGTCAACGGCTACTTCTCCGGCAGTTACCGGAATCTGGTCTCCTATATGGTGGAATACTACAATTTCCGGGGCGGCGCGCACGGGATCAACACGATGACTCCGGTCGTCTTTGACAAAAAGACCGGAAAGGTCGTCTCCGAGGAAGAATTCTTCGCCGACGGATACCGCGCACCGGTCACCGCCCTCATCCAGGCGCACCTCCCGGAAGCCCTGGAAAATGACGACGAAACCCTGGGCGAACTCTTCGAACCCGACCTCGTGGGCCCCAATGGCCTGTTCGAGGTAACCAAGGAGGGCGTCACCTGGTACTATCAGCCCTACGATATCGCCCCCTACTACCTGGGCGTCATCTCCGTTACGGTCCCCTGGAAGGAGCTGAAGTCCTATGTCCGGGAATAAGGATTGCCTGCAGGATGTGAGCCTGCGGTTCGTCGGCTTGCACTACGAAACGAGCCTTTATGAACTGCAAGGCCCGCATTTCACCAACCGCTATTACATCCTGAGCGGGTCCGGTACCCGCCAGCTGATGGCCTTTCCGGAAGTCGTCGGCTTCGACTCCTACCTGTCGATGCTGCCTGCCACCGTCGCCGCCCTCCGCCTCCTTTTCCCTGGCTCGGGCGGCGACGTCGACATTCTGACCATCCTCCGCGGCGGACTGAACTATCCGGTGGAGGAAGCGTGCGCCCGGAACGGCATCCGGGTACGGGACATCCACTTCGTCTCCTGCGAGCGCATCATCGAGGACCACATCATCACCGGGCTGGACATCAAGTACGAGAAAATCCGGGTCACCCGCGACCGGACGCTCGTTATCGGTGACATCATCGCGACGGGAGATACCCTCCGGCTGTGCCTGAGTCAGGTGGTAGACCGCTTCCGCCGGCGGGGCGGCAGCATCCGCAAGATCATTTTCTTCACCATCGGCGGCACCCGCGCCATCGACCTGATGGAGAGAATGGCCGATGAGATCCGGGCGGTCTTCCCGAACTTCGAGGGCTTCGAATGCTTCTTCTACGAGGGCGTGTTCACCGTCTATGAGGACAAGGGCGTTACGGGAATCAACGTCCCGGACATCGATTTCGGCTGGAAGGGCGGAATCATCGCCCCGGAATTCCGCCGCTTCGTGCTGGGCCATCCCTACGCCCTGCTCGAGAAGTGCATCATCTACGACGGGGGTGCCCGCCGGTACGAGATCCCGGTCCATTTCCACGAGGCACTGGAATACTGGGAAGGCCTCTGGGGCCGGGCCGACCGCATCGACCCGGAGAAACTGGTCGCCGAAAAACTGGGGTACGACCGGCCGCTTTCCTATGAGGAATGGCTGGAGGTGACCCATTTCAAGGAACTCCCGGAAACCGGGCTCCTGGACCTGTGGAACGAAGAGACGGGACTGCTGGAGAACGCGTCCGCCCTGTCGCTGGAGACCATCGCGATGCAGCGGATCAACTCGATCAATACAATCCTTCAACAATATGAGTAACAAAAAGATGACGGACGTCGACTACACGTCCTCACCGGTCGACAAGGCCGGCCGCAAGAGCAACCTGAGCATGTTCATGGTCATGCTCGGATTCACCTTCTTCTCCGCCAGCATGTGGGTGGGCCAGCAGCTGGCCGCCGGACTGGACTGGTGGGGCTTCGTCTGGGCACTTCTCCTCGGTGGTCTCATCCTCGCGGCCTATACGGGCACCCTGGGGTGGATCGGTGCGGAAAGCGGCCTGTCGCTGGACATGCTCGCCCGCCGGAGCTTCGGCACCAAGGGCAGCTGGCTTCCCAGCGCGATGATCAGTTTTACCCAGACCGGCTGGTTCGGCGTGGGTCTCGCCATGTTCGCCATCCCTGTGGCCAAGGAACTGATGGGCCTGGAGGTGACGCCGGATTCGATGCCCTGGCAGGGGTACCTGCTGGTCGCCATTGCGGGCATCCTGATGACCGCCAGCGCCTATTTCGGCATCAAGAGCCTCACGATCATCAGCTACATCGCCGTTCCCGCGGTCGCCATCCTGGGCACCGTGGCAATGATCATGGCCGTCCAGCGGGGTGATGCCGGCCTCGTGGAACAGTTCGCGAAAGGGACCAAGGACCTGGGTGTGATTGCCGGTGCGGGTCTCGTCGTAGGCAGCTTTGTGTCGGGCGGCACGGCCACTCCCAACTTTACGCGGTTTGCCAAGAGCGGCAAAGTGGGCCTCTGGATCACCGTCGTGGCCTTCTTCATCGGCAACTCGCTGATGTTCCTCTTCGGCGCCGTGTCCAGCATCTATGTGGGCGGAAACGACATCTTCGAAGTGATGCTGAACCTCAACCTGTTCTACCTCGCCGTCCTCGTCCTGGGCCTGAACATCTGGACCACCAACGACAATGCCCTCTACACCGCGGGTCTCGGACTTTCCAACATCTTCGGCCTGTCCAAGAAAACGTGGGTCATCATTTCCGGCATCATCGGTACGGTGGCCGCCGTGTGGCTTTACTGGAACTTCTGCGACTGGCTGAACGTCTTGAACTGCACCCTGCCGCCGGTGGGCATCATCCTCATCCTGCACTATTTCTTCAACCGGGGGAAGGAGGTCAAGGAACCCGTCGTGGACTGGAGCGCCGTCATCGGTGTCATCGCCGGCGCCGTGGTCGCGAACCTCGTGCATTGGGGTTTCGCTTCCATCAACGGCATGGCTGTCGCCGCCCTGTGCTGGTGCATAGGACAGCTGCTGAAGAAAAAGTAAGAGGGCGTTCCCTATCCTTTACCCTTTCGAAGCGATGCACTCGATCTCTACGAGGGCTCCCTTCGGAAGGGTTTTTACTGCGACGGCCGAACGGGCGGGGAAGGGTTCGGTGAAGAACTGCGCGTAGACACCGTTCATTGCAGCGAAGTCGCCCATGTCAGCCAGGAAGACCGTGGTTTTCACAACGTTGGAGAGCGAGAGCCCGGCAGCCTCCAGAATGGCGCTTGCATTCAGGAGAGACTGGCGGGTCTGCGCTTCGACGCCGCCCTCCGGGAAGGCCCCGGTCGCCGGGTCGATCGGCAACTGGCCGGAAACGAAGACAAGGCCGATGCCGCTGTCGACGGCCTGGCTGTAAGGTCCGATGGCCGCAGGTGCGGCGGGTGTGCTGATAGGCTTCATATCGATTGGATGGCTTGTAGGATGGCCGCCACCCGGGCGGCCGATGTAATCTTTTTTCCGTCAATAACTTCCGATGCCGAAGCATGGATTTCCGTGCAACCGGTCAGCCGGAGGATCCGGGCTGCATTCGTGGACGTGACACCTCCGCCGGGCAAAATGAGGATCCGTCCTCCGGCCCGTTTCCGGAGTTCCCGCAGCATGTCCGAACCTTCTGTGACGGTAGGTCCCTGTCCGGACGTCAGGATGCGGCTGCAACCCAGGGCGATGATCTTCTCCAAGGCTTCGAAAGGCCGGCGACAGACGTCGAAAGCCCTGTGGAATGTAACCGTGGCGGTCTTCGCAGGATCGGGGAAGAAATGGTGGTCGTTGGACGAATGGCACAGGTCCGACCCGGCCAGTTCCCGGGCAAGGTTCCCCTCTTCCACGACTTTCATCAACTGCTCCATCGCTGCCTCGTCCAAGTCATGGGTCGCGGTCAGAGCTCCGATGACGATCCCGTCCGCACCGGCTTCCAGGGCCTGTTCTGTCTGAACGGCCATTGTATCCACCTCCTCAGGTGCATAGGCGAAATCCCCCGCGCGGGGACGGATCAGAACATGGACGACAAGGGAAGGATAGCGGTCTTTGACCACCTGAAGCCACTCTATGGGCGGAGTAAGCCCGTCCACTTCCAGGGCCGCACACAACTCGATCCGCCGGGCGCCGCCCGCAACGGCCGCGTCGACGCTTTCCAGACTGCCGCAACAGACTTCCAGCAGCGCCATGTCAGTGTTTCAGATGGATTTTGATCAGCTCCCGCTTGGTCTCGGCGCCATAGGCATACTCTCCGACGTCGATGCTGTCCAGCAGATACAGGTCACTCCCCTTGAACAGGGTGGACTGGGCGGTGGCGCGGATGTCCTTGGCCTTGTCCATCGATTCCTTGGGGACGATCAGATGACAGGGAATCAGGTAGGCTACCGGATTGATGGCGACCGCGTGCGCTACCGGACGGACACCCTGCGGATTGTCGCACAGGGCGGCCAGGTCGGTGTAGCTGTACAGCCGGGGCTCCAGGCGGAAGAGCGTCTCCCAAACCCGCAACTGGAATTTCGTGCCGAACAGACGGAAGTCCTCCCACTGGACATGGCCTGAAAGGGCGACGAGTTCCTCCGTCGTAATCTTGTGCGTTGAGACGGTGCCCACGCTGGCAGGAGGCAGCTGGGCAACCCTTGCGGCGATCTGCGCAAAGTGGCCGTAATCGGCGGAGACCGACGCGATCCGTCCGTCTATCTCCGTGACAATCCATTCGGTAACCATATGCACAAAGATACGGTTTAACCGGGAAATAATCAACCCGTTACCGCTTCCAATTTCAAGGGTGAACGACGTTTTTTCGCGTTTCATCGACAAATAATCGAAATAATCCGTAATTTTGCAGTCCCTATGGTAAAAGAGACACCGAACATATCGACGGAAACCCGGGTGGACCTGATGGTCTGCCTCCTCATCCTTCCGTGCCTGGCTGCCGTCTTTCCCCTGGAGGAATGGATCGGATGGCGGGCATCGGACGTCATCATCTATCTGGTATGGACCTACCTGTGCTGGTATCTCGGCCGGCACTTTTTGCCGGGCATGTTCGCGGCGGGAAAAGGACGGCTCTGGAGCGGGCTTGCCATCCTGTTCCTGACGGTGGTCGTCACCTTCCTGATGAACCTGAGGCAGGTACCCTTCCCGCAGGAAAGCGGGACGGACCATCCCGCACGGCTGTATCTGTATCAGCAGGCCATCTGGGTCCTTTATTTCGCCGCGATGGGTACCGGACTGGCCACCGGCCTGCTGGCCAGGAAACTCCGGGAGCTGGCCTCCGCCCAGGACGCGGAAGAGAAAACGCTTGCCGTCCGCGCCGCGGTGGAAACCCGCGCCGCCGCAGCCGTTGCCGGGGAAACCGTGACGGTCAAGGCCGATTACAAGGATGTGACCATTCCGCTCAGCGCTATCCAGTACATCGAAGCCAGGAACAACTATGCCTGCCTCCATCTGGACTACCAGGACGACGTGGTCTCCCAGATCACGATGAAATCACTGCTGGAAATGCTTCCGGAAGGCAAGTTCCTGCGGATCCACCGGTCCTACATCGTCCCGCTCCACCGGATCGAAAGCAAGAAGGCCACGTCCGTCAAACTGATCGGCGTGGATGCGCCCCTCCCTGTCGGGCGGGCGCATAAAGAGAATCTGAAATAGCTTATTCGACGCGGCGCGCCAGGGAGACGGGAACCTGCTTTCCGTCGATGAAGGCCGTGATTTCCGCGTCCGGGAAACCGAGTTTGCGGATGGGATTGAGCTGCGAAAGCGCCTCCCGGAAAGTCTTGAACAAACCGACGCAATAGGTGTACCGCAACGAAGAGGTAAGCCGCTCATACACAGGATCCAGGCCACCAATCTCGTCAAGGGTTGCATGGCGCGCCGACGTGAAGATCTGGATCTGGTACGCGACGCCTTCCGGAAGCCGCGTATCCTGGGCAAAACGACCGACAGGTCCCACCTTGTAAGAGCCCTGCGTCCCGGCAGGAGGGGAAGCCAGTTTCATCCGCAACTTCGCCCCATAGGAATTCTTTGTGAAAGTATAGCTGGAACGGGCTCCGACCACCTCGCGGTCGGCCCGCTCCGAAGAGGACACCACGCCGCTCCGCAAGAAGGACTGCTCGATCTGCCGGATGGCCCGGGTGGTCTCTTCCAGCTGCTTCCTGAGGGGCGTAAGGGCCGTTTCCCTTTCCACGATGGCGGCCGTCAGGGCCGTCCGGCTCTCCCCGGAATCGGTGGACAGCAGGGCCCTAAGTTCGTCCACCTTTCGTTCATAGGCATAAATCGTATCCCGCAGCGCCCGCGCCTCCGTCATTCTCGCCATATACAGACGGGTGTCGTCGTTGGACGGAGCGGCTTCTGAAACGGCAGAACCGTGATCCAGCCGCGATGGGTCGTCCAGCGGGTTCAGCGAGGCCATCCGGGCCAGGGCGACCGGGTCGCGGACGGGCGTCCGGACCGGATCCGCCCGCTTTTCCAGCACATAGATGTAGACGCTGTCCCGGGAACAGTCCCGGTTGGAGGCGAAAAGGGTGTACCGGCCGTCGGACGTATCGGCCAGCAGGAAGTCATCGGCAGGGGAGGAGTAGGGAAAACCCAGGTTCTCCGGCACGCCCCAGGTCCCGGCTTCTTCGTCCCATGTCGACCGGTAAAGGTCGTATCCGCCCATCCCATACAGGCCGTCCGAGGAGAAATACAGGGTTTTCTCGTCTTCCGAGAGCATCGGAAACACCTCATTCCCAAAGGAAAGGAGATGTTCGCCCAGCAATTCGGGCGCAGACCACAGGGTATCCTGGTCCCGGGTGATGTACAGGTTCCGGCTGCCCACGGCGTCGGGTGCGGAAAAGCACACCGAATGGCCGCCTTTGGGAGCGTAAATGGGGAAATTGTCCGATGACGGGTCCAGGACATTGGGACCTTGCCGCCATCCCTGGTTCTTGAGGGGATAATACAGGAAGAAGTCCTGCCGGGAAAACCGCTGGCGGGCAATGACGACGGGACTTTCGCAGAAATCCGTCATAACCAGGGCGTTCTGGCAATTGTCAATCCGGGAGCGGAGAAGCTGCACCGTATCAGCGGATGCGGTCGCCACCGCGGTCCTGTATATATCCATCGCTTCCTCGAAACGGTACTGACGGTGCAGACGGTCTCCTTCCCGGAGGAGGGAATCCGTCTGGGCCCGGAGGCATGGCGCCGCCGCCAGGAGTAAAAAAAAGATGGAAAAAGTCCTTCTTCTCACCTCAATCGTTCGTTTCGAGTGTGCAAAATTAAGAATTCCTTGCGAGAATCTTCATTTATCAGAAAAAATTTGTACTTTTGTACCCTTATTTTGCCGAGGTCTGCAAGGTTCGGCCCTTGCCGTCGCGGCTTGATGTGGATAAACTAATAATAAATAAAGGAAAAAATGCAAAGCAAAGGTTTAATCAGACTCTTCGCCATCCTGCTCGCCCTGGCCAGCATCTGGCAGCTCTCCTTCACGGCGGTGACCCGCATCCAGGAGAACAAGGCTGCCAAGGCCGCTGCCGCCAAAGCGCAGCAGTTCGTGGACGCGAACAATGTCGCCACCGACGTCCGGGAATTCGTCCTTGACTCGGTGGCCGCCATCCGGAACCGCGCCTACATCGACTCCATCAGCAACGAAAAGGTCTATCTCGGATATACCTACCAGAGCGCCAAGGAAAAGGAGATCAATCTCGGCCTCGACCTCAAGGGCGGTATGAACGTGATGCTGCAGGTCCAGCTCGAGGACCTCGTGAAGGCTTTGTCGGGCAACAGCTCCGACCCTGACTTCGTGAAGGCCATCGAGGCTGCCAAGAAGAACAACGTCAACTCCAGCCAGGACTTCATCGCCCTCTTCGAGAGCGCCTGGGCCGAGAACGCGAACGGCCGCCGGCTCGCCGAGATCTTCGGCACCTACGAGCTCCGCGACAAGGTGAAGCCCGAATCCACCGACCGCGAGGTCATCGAGGTCATCCGGGGCGAAGCCAAGAGCGCCATCGACAACTCCTTCAACGTCCTGCGCAACCGTATCGACCGCTTCGGCGTCACCCAGCCGAACATCCAGCGCATCGAGAACAGCGGCAAGATCCTCATCGAGCTCCCGGGCGTCAAGGACCCGGAGCGTGTCCGCAAGCTCCTTCAGGGAACCGCTTCCCTCGAGTTCTGGCCCACCTTCACCGCGAATGAGGTGAACCTGTACGCCGTGGACGCCCGTGTTTCCGAGATCCTCGCGAACCTCGGTGACAGCACCGCCGTCGCCAACCCGCTCCTCAGCGTCCTGCAGCCCAGCGGCTGGAACAACGCCTGCATCGGCTTCGCCAACGGCGTGGACACCGTGACGGTGAACCGCTATCTCGCGATGGCCGAAGACGTCCTTCCGCAGGGCTTCCGCGGCCTCTGGACCGTGAAACCGTCCGAGTTCGTCGAGAAGGGCGGCAACATCTATGAGCTCGTCGCCATCAAGGCCACTTCCCGTGACGGCAAGGCTCCGCTCGACGGCGGTTCCGTGACCGACGCCCGCGTGGACTTCAACGGCGGCCGCCAGGGCAACGGCGGCGCCCCGTCCGTCTCCATGACGATGAACGCCGAGGGTGCCTCCATCTGGGCCCGCCTCACGAAGGACAACATCGGCAAGCAGATCGCCATCGTCCTCGACGGCCTCGTGTACTCCTACCCGAACGTCCAGAACGAGATCACCGGCGGCAACTCCCAGATCACCGGCAACTTCGACGTCCAGGAGGCGGAAGACCTCGCGAACGTCCTCAAGTCCGGTAAGCTTCCGGCTCCGGCTTCCATCATCCAGGAGCAGGTCGTGGGCCCGTCCCTCGGTTCCGCTTCCATCCGCGCCGGTCTCATCTCCTTCCTGATCGCCTTCATCCTGGTGCTCATCTACATGGTGTTCTTCTACCAGGGTGCCGGCCTCATCGCCGACGTCGCCCTGCTGTGCAACGTCCTCCTGCTCTTCGGCACCCTCGTGTCCTTCGGAGCCGTCCTCACCCTCCCGGGTATCGCCGGTCTCATCCTGACCCTGGGTATGGCCGTGGATGCGAACGTGATCATCTATGAGCGCATCAAGGAAGAGCTGGCCGCAGGCAAGGGCTTCTCCAAGGCCGTCGCCGACGGTTACAAGAACGCCTACTCCGCCATCATCGACGGCCAGGTGACCACCCTCCTCACCGGTATCATCCTCTATGTGTTCGGTTCCGGTCCGGTCCAGGGCTTCGCCACCACGCTCATCATCGGTATCATCACTTCCGTGCTGACCTCCATCTTCATCACCCGCCTGATCTTCGACGACCGCATCGCCAAGGGAAAGACCGTGAGCCTGTCCAACAACCTCACCCGGAACTTCCTGAAGAACACGCACATCGACTTCATCGGCCTGAAGAAGTACTCCTACATCATCTCCGGCGCCCTGATCCTCATCAGCATCGCCTCCATCGCCTTCAAGGGCTTCAGCTACGGTGTCGACTTCACCGGTGGCCGTACCTACGTCGTCCGCTTCGACCAGAGCGTCAAGGCCGAGGATGTCCGCGCCGCTGTGGAGAACACCTTCCAGGCTGCCGCCGAGGCCGCCGGCGAGGACCAGTACTCCGTCGAGGTCAAGCAGTTCGGTGGTGACGCCCAGATGAAGATCACCACCCAGTACAAGAACAACAGCGAGGACACCGCCGTCGACGCCGAGATCGAGCGCCTGCTCTTCGATGCCCTCAAGGGCTTCTACGCCGAGCAGACGACCCTCGACCAGTTCACCTCCACGCTGGAGAACCCGAACGGTATCGTCTCCTCCGACAAGGTGGGTCCGACCATCGCCCGCGACATCACCCGCAGCGCGTTCATCGCCGTGTTCCTGGCCCTCCTCGTGATCTTCGCCTACATCGCGGTCCGCTTCAAGGGCTGGACCTGGGGTCTCGGCGGCGTGGTCTCCCTCGCCCACACGGCCCTCATCGTCATCGGCTTCTTCTCCCTGTTCAACGGTATCCTGCCGTTCAACCTGGATGTGGACCAGACGTTCATCGCGGCTATCCTGACCATCATCGGTTACGCCATCAACGATAACGTGGTTATCTTCGACCGTATCCGTGAGCAGAAGGCGCTCCACCCGAGCGAGAACTTCCGCACCACCGTGAACACCGCTCTGAACGCCACCCTCACCCGTACGGTCAACACCTCCGTGTCCACCCTCCTCCCGATGCTCGCCATCGCGATCTTCGGCGGAGAGTCCATCCGCGGTCTGGCCGTCGCCCTCTGCCTCGGTATCCTCATCGGTACCTACGCTTCCATCATGATCGGTACCCCGGTCATGTACGACGCCACCATGAAGGGCGCTGACAAGAAGGCTGCCGAGCCCAAGAAGAAATAAGCCCGAAGGGGATCATTCAGATCAAAAGAAAGAGGGATGGCGCTCCGAAAAAAGTCGCGCCATCCCTCTTTCTTTTGATACTGTCACCTCTTATTCCAACTCCTTCAGGATCCGTTCCAATCTCACGTAATCCCGGAGGATCCAGAGGACGTAGCGGATATCCACGCAGACGCACTTGTTATAGTCGGGCGTATAGGAAGCGTCGGAAGCAAGGGATTCCTTGTTGCCGTCGAAGGCCAGGCCGATGAGTTCGCCCCGGGCATTCAAGACGGGGGAACCGGAATTCCCTCCCGTTATGTCATTGTCCGTGAGGAAATTGACCGGGCCGTCATAACGGCTCAATGCGGCGACGAAATCCTGGGGGAGCGCAAAGTCATGCTGCAGGGGGTCGTACTTCTCGTACAGTCCGCGCGGTGTGGAATACCAGGACGTATAGACGGCATCCCAAGGTTCCAGCGAGGACACGACTCCGTAGGTAAGACGCATCGTAGAGTTCGCGTCGGGATACTGGACGAGGCCTTTCTCCGCGCGATCCTTATATAACGCACGCGTATAGGCGCGCGTGAGTTCCGTCAGGTCCCCCGTGTGATGCTCGCGGGCGTTAAAGGCTGTAATCTTGACCTCCGTGATGAAATCCATCAGTTCCAGGGGGTGGTCCCACAAATGCTCCGCCAGGGCCTTGTAATCGCCGGAAAAAGCCCTCCGCAGGGAATCCTGCCGACGACCGATGACATCCCCGGGCAGGTGGCCGAAATACTCCTCCAGGGAGTAGGCGATCAGGTCTTTCTCCACGCGCGGATCCACTTCAGCCAGGCCGCGGCGGTACATCTCTTCGCGGGTTTCCGCATCCTTGGCATTGGACATCCGAAGCATCGTGGGCGTGATACGCATTCCGCGGACAAGGGTCTCGCGATAATAGGCTTTCTCGCGCTCGATGTCTTCAATGGCGGCATATTCGTCCGCAAGTCCCTTCAGGATGTCCGGCGGCAGGTCCTTTTCCAGGGCCCGCTTCTCGTCCACGACGTGGAAACGCTTGAAACACTGCACTTCCCCTTCCTGCATCTCCTGTACATTGGAGAGGGAGAAGAACCAGTCGGAGTACTTCATCCGGATGTCCGGATCGACGTCCATCCATTTCCGGACAATCTCCATCTGCCGGCCGCGAAGGCGGTTCGTCACCGGCCGCTCCACGCGCTCCAGGTAATCGACCTTGAAAGAACTGCTGTAGCGGTCGGTGCGGCCGGGATAGCCGATGACCATCGCATAATCCCCTTCCCGATAGCCGGACTCGGAAATCTTCAGATGCCAGGGAGAAGCAAGCGGCTCCCCGTGGTCATAGATGCGGTACAGGGCAAAATCGGCCTTGTGCTGCGGCCATTCCCAGTTGTCCTCGTCACCGCCGAAAGCGGCAAGGGAGACCGGGGGAGCGCCCACCAGGCGGATGTCCGTAAACTTCTGATACAGCGCGAGATAATACTTCTCGCCAGCCCACATCACATCCAAGGAGGCTTCAAGGCCCGTCCGGGCGGCGTATTTCCGTTCCATCAGGGACGACAGGCGCCGCGACCCGAAAGGGGCGCCCGCCCGCTGCAGCGAGTCTTTCAGCGCGGCCACTTCGTCGGTCACGTCCAGCACCCGTTTGAGGAAGAAGACCTCCTTACCCCGGAGCGGAATCTCGTCCTGCCGGAAGAAAGCCCAATATCCATCCTCCAGATAGTTCTTTTCCGGAGTGGACAGGTCCGAGAGGTCACTGTAGGCACAATGGTGGTTCGTGATGAGGAGCCCTTGGTCCGAGATGACACTGGCCGTGCAGTAGAAGCCGAGCGACACGATGGCGTCGGAAACCGTGGCCCCCGGCGCGTCGGCATTGTAGATTTCCCCGGCGGAGAGCTGCAGCCCCCGCTCCTGCATCTTTTTTTCCAGGGCCTGGTTCAGGGCGTGGATCATCCACATCCCTTCATCGGCCATCGCCGTCCCGCTCACGAGGAGCAGGGCGGCGATGAGTGAAAAGCGTTTCATCCTTTAGTTGCGTACGCAGCGGACCGGACCGGCGATACGGTAGCTCACCTTGGTTCCGTTGCAGGTGAAGTCGGCTTCGGCATCCTTGTTGGTCATGGGCATCAGGCCGAAGAACTGGAGGTTCTTGACGCCCGAAGTCTCGTCACCGGAAGTGTTGTAGGTGACGCCGGCATAGGAGGAACCGCAAAGCATGCTGGAAGTGATCTTGTCGGGATATTTGGTGTTCCAGCCCATGAAGGTGCCGGCGGTCTTGGTGTTGTCCTGAATGGAAATGGCACCGACAGGAGCCATGTTGAAACCGTCGGCATTCAGGAGCGCGATGGAGCCGTTGGAACCGTTGTAGTACGGCGCTTCGGCATTCGTAGGAATCGGAGAGACAGCCTTGCCCACGAGTCCCGTGATATCGTCGATGGTAGGAACATGCCAGCCCGTCGGGCAAATGCCCTGGGCGCCCTCGAGCGCCTCGGCTTCCGCAACGTTCTGGAGGTCGCCGACGTTCAGGCCCAGGGCGACCTCGGCCTGGTACAGGTAGCCGTTGGCGGCCACAACGGCCTCATCGGTCGTGAATTCCAGACCCGACTGGTCCGCGTTGACCTTCAGCGGAGCAAAGACTCCGGCGGTGACGGCGCTCAGGTCCGTGGCGGGAGTGCAGCCTTCCGGCAGATAAGCCAGGTTCTGGGCCATCCACCACTTGCCGTCCTGCATCTTGACAACGCTGTACTTGACGCCGGCATAGGTGAAATAACCCTCTTCCAGGTTCTCCTTGAAGTCCCCTTCCAGTTCGCCACCGTCATTCCAGTTTTCAATCTCGCCGGCCAGGACGACTTTGATCTCCTCCTTGTTCACGACGATGGAGACGCTGTACTGCTTGCCGGGCTCCAGGTTGGCTTCGGCGAGCTTCTGGGAGAGTTCCTTGCCGCCCACGGTCACTTTCACGACGGGCTTTACGGTCTGGGCCGGGACAATGAGATAGTACGTGCCATCCTTGAAGAAAGGCTTCATGGGCTGCCATTTGGCGCCGTCCGCCACCTTGGCCGTCAGGTCGGCGGCAATGTTGGCGACCGGGACGAACTCCTCGAACACAATGCTTTCGATCTCTGCGCCGGTATTGTTCTTCACCGTGGCGACCAGGCGGCTCAGCTGGTGCTTGAACACCATCGAAACGGCGTTGGCGCTCGGAAGGACGTTCTCCTTGACTGCCGATACGAAGTCGGAGGATGCCGTTCCCTTGGTCTGGTCCTGCTGGACGGTGAACATCGTCGGAAGGGCCTCCCCTTCCTTGTACGGATAATAAGCCTTGAGAGTGCAGGCCTCCTCGCCGTCCTCATACCAGTTGAGGCCGCCGGTGAAGGCGGTTCCGTCATACGTAAACTGCGCGTTGCTGGCAAAGTCGCCGGCCTTGCGGACTATGGACACGCCGATGGCATCGCCATTCTCGAAATTCGTTTCGGTCACGCGGGTAATCACCGGTTCCACGCGGATCTTGTACTGGGAGAAATCGACCGGCGTCTGGTCGGTCTCGGGGTTCTTGTTGCAGGCGACGAGGGCCAGGACGGCCGCACCCGCAAGAATCAATGCTTTCTTCATGGGGCTGATCTTTTATGTCTGTTAAAAATGATATCTGACCCGGAGGGTAGCGATATTCCGGTTCTTGCCGCCCAGGTGGACGTTCTTGAAGGCCCGGAGCCAATCGGTATCAAACTGGAAGGAAAAGCCCTCCAGGAAATAGGGGTGATAGGTAACCGTCCCGCCCATTCCCACCCGGGGAAGCAGGCGGTAATCCATATTCTTTCTCCAGTCCTCCGCCAACCGGAGGACGTTGTCTTCCTCGTATGACCGGCCGCGGTCGAGCCACCGCCCTCCGCCAGCCGACAGGCGGACGTCCAGGTCGAACCAGAGGAACTTCGCGGAAGCAAAGACCGTCGCCGTTCCCCCAATCATCCGGATTTCGTCCTTGACAGACACGAATCCACGCTCCCGCCACAGGTTGCCGTCCAGATTAATGCCCGCTCGCTTTAAAGTTCCCTTATGGGGGCGGAGGGAGAAATTGAACGACGCATTCCGCGTTACCCGGTCTGAGAGGGTGGCGTATCCGCCGTCCCGGGCTTCCCGGAGCTGGTCCCGGTCGCGCTGATAGGTAATGCGGTATACCTGGTCGACCTCAAAACCCTCGCGGGGTACTTCAAAGAAGCCTTTCAGGGTGCTTCCAGGGGTCCGGAAGCGGCTGTAATCCTGCTCCCCGGCCCGCCCGCGTTTCCAGGTAATCCCGAACCCGCCGGACCATTCTGGGCTATAGAACCGCTCGAAAAAGCCGTGAGAGAACTCCAGGACCGGGAAAAGACCCAGACCGGGCTCATACACGCCGTACCGCATGCCTTCATCCAGGAACACGGGCGGGATTCCGTCGCCGGGCTGGCCCACTTTTGCGCGTTCGGTGCGCAAACGGACGAGATAGGAAGAAACGAAGATTGCATCGTCGTCATACAGGAACGTGAGCGTAGGCTCTAATTGCGCGTCCATACCGAAGGTCGAATGGCGGAAAGAGCCCAGCTTCGATTCATGGGCCGCCTTGACGGAAGCGTTGAAGCCGGCAGCCCACAGGTCCGAGAGGTCGCTGAGCAGGCCGATTTCCATCCGTCCGGTCTGCCGTGAAGTCTTTCCCGTAGTCTGGTCCCAAAGATCCATCGGATAATATCCGGGCTCCAGAAAAAGGGAGGAACCCAGGTGTTTTCCCATCGCCTGCTCCAGGGAAAGAGTTCCTTTCCAGGAAGTGTGGCGCCCGTGTCGGACGAGGCAGGCATCGGCACCGGCCTTCCATTGGAACAGGGCCGCGTGGACCGGCTTGAAGCGTCCATCCTCGACCCCGCCCCAGACGGAGACTTCATTCTCGGAGGGCAGGGCCTTATCCATCCTGATCTGGCCGAGGTCCTGACCTTTCGCCAGGACCGGAGCAAGCAGGCAGAGAGCAATTCCCGTGTATCTGAACAGTTTATTCATATCCGAAACGGTATTTTTCTCAAAAACCATAACCGATTCTCGCCGTCGAACTCCAGCGGTCGGCCCCCGGGAGGAGGACAGTGCCGAAACCGTGGAGCCAGGTGCCTTCGGCCTGGATGAAAAGACCGCGGACGGCCTTTAGATGATAAGTCAGCGTGAGCCCTGCCCCCAATTTGGACGTAGAGAAATACTCCATCTTCCGGTCCCAGTCGGCCTGCAGCCGGAAGGGTGCGGAAACGACGCTGTCAGTACCTCCCTGCAGCCCCTGCTCCTTCCAGGTACCCATTACGCCATTGACCCGGAGTCCCAGGTCCACGGGCCCGAAGACGAATGCGGACACCAGGGTCAACGACCCGTTATAACGGTCCGTCCGGTCCTCATACGGATACATCAGATAGGATTGCTCCGCCCAAAGGCCTCCGTGCAAAACGGCTTGCAGGCGCTTCAGATGCGCTTTCTGGAAACGGACGCCCCATGTCAGGTCCAGACTGCCCCAGTTCCGGTCGGATACCGCATTGTACCCGTAGACCGTAGGGGTCGTTACGCCGCCGGAAGATACCTTATCCAACACGGCCTCTTCCAGCTGGTCATCTTCAAGAGCGAAGGCGAAACGCAGGGTGTGACCGTTATGCCACCGGCGCTCCAGGAAGACGGACCACGAATGTCCCGGATACCGGAACCAGTCATATCCTTTCTCCCCCACTTTTCCGTGTTTCCAGAGAACCTCCATTCCCCCGGCGAAATCAGGCGTGTCGATGGCATACGCAAAGCCGTTCCGGTATTCCTTTACCGGGAAGACGCCCACGCCCGCTTCGTCCAGATGGATGCCGTCGCCGTCCCAGACCTGATAGGTGCCGTAGCGCATCCCCTTGTCCAGGAAAGCGAAGTAGGACTTGTCCGTAGCTGCACCAACCTGCTCGGCGTCAATGGATTCCGTCCGTTTTTGGAAAATATAGGACGCAGACAGGGCGGCGTTGTCGAACATCTTGAAAGCCAGGGTCGGCTCTACCCGGAGGTTCATCCCGTAGGTCGTATGCCGGATATCCTTCCGCTTGGCGTAATTGGCACTCTGGTAGTCCGCTTTGACGCCGAAGACGAATTCGTCCGTCAGGTCCGTGGCAAAGCCGCCTCCCAGCCTATAGGTCTGCCGGGTCTTGTCGCCCGGCGTAAACTCCACGACGTCAACGGGGAAAAAGCCCGGCTCCAGGAACATGGACGTGAACATTTCCTTTCCGTCGATCTGCTCGAAGGAGAAGGAACCCGTGTAAGACGTTCTGGTCCCGTGGAGGGTCCCCTGGGCCGATGCACCCGCCTTCCAAAGCGAAGCAGGAGCGAATGCGGGATGGTAGCCGCCAGCTTCGTAGCCACCATATACCTGCGCCGTTCCCCGGCTGCCGAAGGCGGTCGGGTCCTTCCGAAGGAGGCCGATGTCCTGGCCCTGCAAGGCCAGCGGCACGAGCAGGCTAAGGATGCAGGCTTTGTATCTCGCTCTCATAGAAGTCGTTGCTTGAATTGTTCGTGTCCGAAAGGATCTCGTATCCGCGCTCGGCCGAGGCCTTTTCGTCCACCTTGCGGCGGAGCGTGTGCCCCTTGAAAATGTCACTTTGGATGACGAATCCCGCATCGGCGGCCGGCGCGATCCGTTTCCCGTTGTTGGAAGACCGTCCGTCAAAAACCTCCACGGCATCCACGATCCACTCGTACGGAACGACGACGACCCGGTCGGCACTGTTTCCGGGCGTCACGCGCACCACGTCAGGCTGCAGGACATAGTCTCCGGCCGGCATCGGTGTCCGGAACAAGACGACGGTGGGCGAGGAAAGGGAGAAGGTGTTGGCATTGGCCTGACCCGTCTTGATGACGACCTGCGCGTACCGGTCAGCCCGGACCTGGTCGCCCGGGGCGGGATGGTATGTCGGGTTCGGGAAATAGGTCGGATTGTAGCAGGTAAAGACATCGCTGCGGTTGAGGTTGACCGACAGGGGATACTGGAGGGTGTGGTCGATGGCGCCGCGAAGGGCGATGACGGCATCCTCGCCCGGGGCCAGCGGGAAGGTCTTTCCGCTGCCCGGCAGCTGCCAGACGACGGTCACGACCGGCACGAAGTCCGGGAAAACCGATTCTCCCGTGACCGGGTCGCGGTCCACCCAGTTGTTCACCGAAGTGCTGTTGTACGGGGACAGGGTGCCGAAACACAGGCTGTCCAGGTACACCGTCTCGAAGTCGTTGTTGTGGATGATGAGGTACTGGTCGCTCTGGTAGGTACCCTCCTGCGGGGCCTTGCTGCAGCCGCCGCAGTAGATTTCCTTGACGACAAGGCCGCCGGCGCGGGAATGGGACAGGAACAGGTCCACGATGCGGCGTTCCGTCACCACGACCTTGTCCGCCGCACCGTTGAAGAGGTCCTTTCCGGTGCGGTCGCTGCAGGTAATGCGGTAGATGCCCGGGGGAACCTGGATTTCTGCAAGGCCACGGCGGTCGGTCCGGGCCAGGTAAGCCGCGCCGGAAGACACTTCCTCGATGCGGATGACCGCCCCTTCGTGGACCGCGTGGGCATAGCCGTCCGGATAGACGGCATTCACCGAAAGCAGTTGCAGGGCATCCGGCCAGGGACTCTTGTATTCCTCGGCGCAGGCCGCAAACAGCAGGGCCAACCCTATGAGAAAGACCTTTTTCATAGCTTGATCCGGCAGGTAAGCCCGTAATAGAAGGCGGGGGTGAAAATGGCGCTCACGCCGGTCGCATGGCTCTTCCGGTACGGCCGGGCGTTGGTGAAATTGTTGGCGAAGAATGAAAGCGACACGTGGTCTCCGATCTCCTTCGTCAGGCTGAGGTTGGCAGACAGGTACGGGTCATAACCATCCCTGGCGAACGTATAGATGTTGCCGGAGCGGAGGATGAGCCGCTGCAGGGCCGGATCTTCCGCCGAAGCCTGGGTCCAGGGGTGGCGCTGGCCGTCCAGGTCGATATAAGCGACAGGACAAACCGCTGTGTAACTGTTTCCGTCATAGATGTTTCCGCCCGTAGGTGAAACGCTGTCCCCCGAAACGGTAAAGGCGTGGGTGGAAAGATTCTGCGCGTGGCGGAGCAGCGTAGCCTCCACCCTGCAGGTCAGGATGAGCCGGACCTCGGGGATGTGGGTGATCGCCGTCAGGTTGGCGTCCAGCCAGTCGGTCTTGCGGCCGTTGGAGACGGAAGCGCCGCCGGCATAGATGCCCGCATACTGGTAGGACCTTCCGGCCAGGGAAGTGTGTGACCAGCCGGCCTGGTAATAGGCCGTTTCGTTCTCGTCCAGGGTGCGGGTATGGGTATAGGCGGCGTCCAACCGGAGCCGGGTGCGGAGGGCGCGGATCTCCGGAAAATCCGCCGTCAGTTCCAGACCGGTCCGGACGACAGGGGCTCCGCCCCGCTGCCTACGGGTACCCGCAAAGGTGCGGTCATTCACGCGTACCTCCATCGGCGTGAAGTATTCATCCGCGTTGTTTCGCAGGTAAACGACGCCGGTTTGGTGGTCAACGACCATTTCAGGGGCAGAAGGCATCACGAAGCCGGAAGGAACCTGAAGGGCATTGTAAGAGAACGGAACATACAGGTTCTCCAGTTCGTACGGGTTCTTAGTGACATTCCGGAAAGCGGCCAGGCTGAAGCGCCAGCCCAGCCGGGGAAGGTCGTAATCCACCCCCAGTTCGGCGTTGTGGTTGGACTGCCAGCGCAGGTCCGGATTGTAGGTCATCGTGTAAGGGATGGTGTAGTAGATGTACGACGCGCCAGCTCCGTGGGAAAAACCAAAGGTCTGGATGTCGCGGTACTCCTGCCGGGGGAACAGGATAAAGAAGCCCGGGAGTTTCCGGGTGACGCCCCATCCACCGCGGAAAGACAGGTTCTCCGTCGCATGCCAGCGGAGATTGAGCCGGGGCGACAGGGTCTGCAGGTTCCTGTACTGCGTCCCCTCGATGAAGGTCCACTCACCCCGCAGGCCGAAACTGCCCTCCAGCCCCTTCCAGGAGAGTTTTTCCTCCAGATAGACCGCCAGGTTGTGCATATACGGATAGTCCGAATAGGGCCGGGGCCGATAACCGTTCGCCGCCAGGGCGGGATTATCATAATACTCGCCCTGTCCGACATTTCCATCGGCTTTCCATTGGACGCCGGCCTTGAGGACGCTCTTGACCTCGCCGAAATGATGCAGCCAGTCATATTTGAGCGAGGCGGCGTAATCCAGTTCCTGCGAGTCGGTAATGCGGTCCGCATAGAACGTGGGCGGGAGGGCCGTAGCCAGGAAATAGCCTGCCTCCTCGGCGTGTACGGCCGGCTGGGACGAGCCAAAAGAGTTGTACAGATGCTCGTGCGTGCGATTGTCGTGATAATAGACCGACCCTTCCAGGCTCAGGTTCGTGACCCAGGACCGGTTCAACAGCCAGGTCAACTTGAGATGGGGCGTCAGGAGGTTGTCCCGGCCTTTCGCGTATTCCTCGGAAAAGGCGTCCGGGTCGTCCTTGCTGTCCATGCCGCCGATGTTGCCGGAGAATCCGGCCTCCAGCCGCAACGCGTGGGCGAAGGTCCGGCTGTATTCTGCCGTGAAGCCCCGGCGGGTATAGGAGGTATATGGCGAAGTAAGTTTCTGTGTGGCGCGGGTCCATTGGCCGCTGATGTTCAGCACGCCCTCCCCCAGGGCGATGCCCTTGGAGACGGATGCGTCATACGTGCGCGGATTGACCGAAAACGAGACCTGCACGGGCGTCCGGCCCTTCCGCGTGGTCACCTTGACGATCCCGCTGCCCAAGTCGCCGTACTCGGCCGAAGGAACGCCGGAAATGACCTCGACGGATTCGATGTTCTCCACCTGGAGACTGCGCGTATCCACGCCGGCAAGGCCTCCGAAAGCGGCATTGTCTCCCATCCGGACGCCGTTTACCTCCACCGCCGTGCCGAAAGCGGCGTTTCCGGCGGAAGAACCGCCGCCGCGCACCGTCAGCTCCGATGCGGCCGTCAGGTCGGGATTGACCGTCTTGCCGCCCGGCATCAGCGCCGCAATGTTGGAAAGGCCGGACACCTGCAGGTGGTCCAGGGCCGTCCGCTCGATCCGGTGGGTCGTGTTGAGATTCTCCTTGGATTGCTCCGCCGTTACCACAACCTCGTTCAGGGCCAGCGTCTGTTCCCGAAGCATGACCACCAGATCCTCCACGGCCCGGTTCACCCGGAGCGTCCTGACATCGGTGGCATATCCCAGGCATTCCGTCTCCATCCGGTACGATCCGGCCTCGACGGCCTCGAGGACAAAGACGCCCTTCGCGTCGGTAACGGCCCAGAGATAGTTTTCATCCAGCCGCACGACGGCTCCCGGCACGGGCGCTCCATCCACATCCTCCACCCGGCCGCGCACGCGGAAACCGGCCGCGAGCGCCTCAACGCCCGCCACCAGCAGCAGTAAAATGCACATCGTCCGTCTCATACCGAAATACAAAGATAACTTTTTTCCCCGCAAACGGCAATCCCCAAGAATGGGGAGGCGCGTCCTCCTCCCCGTAACCCTTTGTGATAATGAACTTTTCTATTATTTTTGTAAAGCAGGATGAGAGACGTACATGCAGAAATCGGTCCGGTAACCGAAGAAATGGTCCGGCGCCTCAATGCAGGCGAGATAGAAGCCTTCAACGACATCTATCACGCCACCTTTGTCTATCTGTGCTGCCTCTCCATGTATTATGTCCATAACCGGCACGACGCCACCAGCATCGTCAACGACGTGTTCTATGCCTTCTGGGAAAGGCGGAAAGAGATTCTCTTCCCCCCGCTGCCCTGGCTCCGAAAGGCCGTCAAAAATGCAAGTATCAGCTTTTTACGGTCTTCTTTGTTCAAAGAGACAGCCTTGACTGTCCGCGAGGAAAAGACCTGGGATTATCTGGAGAATCATCTGTTTGCCCCGGATGATCCGCTCCGGGACCTGGAAAGCGCGGAACTCTGGGAACGGATATCCCGCATCGCGGACTCCCTGCCGCCCCGCTGCCGGGAGGTGTTCAAGCGCTGTCTTTTCGACGGCAAAAGTTATATGGAGACCGCCTGTGAACTGGGCATCAGCCCCTCGACAGCCCGCGTCCACCTCAAGCACGCCGTCGACCGGCTGCGGGAGGAACTGGACGCCCCGCTCTTCGTCCTGTTGATGTTATTCCTCTGGTAACATCTTTTTATAGAATCATTTAAACATTTCTCTCCCTTTTTGCGTATGGATGGATAGAACCACACCTGCGCGATTATGTCTTCCTCCCTGTCGAAAGAGCAGCTGACACAAGATATTGAAAGATATCTGGACGGCGCCTGCTCCCGAGAAGAGGCCGTTTCCTTGCTGGAATACCTCTCAGCCGATCCCGACGCTGAAAAAATGTTCAAGGAAATGTCCGCCCTGCGGGCTGTTTCCGACGCCCTCCACTTCTCCCGGCAAGAGAACGAATCCCTCCGGAAAGTCCACCGGAGAATCCGCCGCGGCCTGATCCGCCCGTTCTCGTTCTGGCTCGCCGCCGCCAGTGCGGTTGCCGCCGTCCTGCTGCTGGTCAACAACCTGGTCCTTTCGAAAAAGACGAAGGAACTGACGAAAACCTATACGCAGGTCACCACACCTTACACCATCCAGGTCCCGGAAGGGAGCCGGACGACCATCTCCCTCCCGGACGGAACCCAGGTGACGCTGAATTCCGGCTCCTCCCTCACCTACAACCACGATTTCGGGATCTTCGACCGGAAAGTCGAACTCAAGGGCGAGGGCTATTTCGTCGTGGCCAAGCTGCCGGAAAAGCCCTTTTCCCTCACGGTGGACGACATGTATCTGTCCGTGACCGGAACCACCTTCAACGTGAATGCGTATGATGACGAGGAATTCATCCTCGTCTCCCTGATCGAAGGAAAGGTCAACCTCACCAACCGCCACCGGCAGACGATGACGCTGTATCCGAACGAAGAGGCCCGGTACAGCCGCCGCACCGGCGCCCTTTCCAAGAAAAAGGCGGAGGTGAAAAACAGCCTGGACTGGACCGACGGCGGCTTCACCTTCGAAAACACGCCGTTCACGACCATCGCCCACCGCCTGGAAAGGAAGTTCAACATCCGCATCATCATCGACAGCGAGCGGTTGAAGAACCAGTATTACACGGCGACGTTCTCCTCGGAAAAGAGCGTTTACGACATCCTCCGGGAGATCGACGTGGAGAACCAGTACGAATGGAGAGAGACGGACGGCGGTCTCATCATTACGGAAAAGAAACACCACCACTGATCCATTAACCAATAAAACTCCAACTCATGAAGCAGCAATTCACCAAACGGTTTGTTGCCCTCTGTCTGGTTTTGGCGGGAATGCTGTCCTGTGTGACCCTCTTGGCACAGGGACGGCGGACCATCACCCTTTCAGAGAACGACATCACACTGAAAGAGGCGTTTGACGCCATCGAGCGGCAGAGTGACTACACCTTCCTCATCCGGAACAACGATGTGGACCTTTCCTCCCGGGTATCCGTCCAGGTCCGGGGTGCCGGCATTGACGAGGCTCTCCGTCAGATCCTGAGAGGAAAGAACATCAACTATGAGGTCCACGATACCCGGGTGTCCATCTTCTCTCCCACCACGCCCGCCAGGACACAAGGAGGCGTCCACGTCACGGGTACGGTCAAGGACGCGGCCGGCAATCCGATTCCGGGCGCGACCGTCTACGTGGAGGGAACCCAGACCGGTGCCTATACGGACATCAACGGCGCCTGGGCCCTGGACATCCCGTCCGCCCAGTCGACGCTCCAGGTTTCCTGCATCGGTTACAGCCCGGTAGAAATCGTCCCGGGTTCGCAGCGCACCCTCAACATCGTCCTGGAAGAGGAGACCACCTTCCTGGAAGAGACGGTCGTCATCGGTTACGGCACGGTCCGCAAGAGTGACTTGACGGGCTCGGTTTCCTCCGTCAGCGGTGAAGAGATGTCCAAGAACGTTTCCGGCGATCCGCTCTCCGGCTTGCAGGGACGGGCGGCCGGCGTACAGATCATTACCAACACGGGCTCTCCTTCCGCCACGGCGGAAATCAAGATCCGCGGTACCGGCTCCCCGAACGGCTCTGCCCCGCTCTATGTCGTGGACGGTTTCCCGATGAACGACATTGATTACCTCTCCCCGAACGACATCGCCTCCATCGAGATCCTCAAGGACGCCTCGGCCTCCGCGATCTATGGATCCCGCGGTGCCAACGGCGTCGTGATGATCACCACCAAGCAGGCGAAAGCCGGTGCGCTCAAGATCGACGCCAAGGCAGAGTTCGGTCTCCAGCTCACCCCGCGGAAGCCCCAGATGCTGTCCTCCTCCCAGTACGCGGAAATGACGAACCTCGCCCTCGCCAACACGGGCCAGGACCCGCTCTATCCCAATCCTTCGAAAATGCAGTACGATACGGACTGGTTCAGCGAGGTCATGCAGATCGGCAAGTATCAGGATTACAACCTGACCTTCTCCGGCGGCTCGGACAAGATCTCCCACGTGTTCAGCGCCAACTATCTCAACCGGGAAGGTACGGTCAAGTCGACCGGGTTCGAGCGTCTCAACCTGAACATGAGCGGACGGTACAAGCCCCTGTCCTGGCTGACCTTCCGGGCTTCCGTTTCCGGCTCCTTCGCAAAGACCAATTCCCTGGGAGCGAACGGCACCAACAATAATTCCATCTTCCTTTCCTCCCTCATCGCCCCTCCGGACATCCCTGTCTGGAACGACGTGACCAACTACTACACGGGTATCACCGCCATCCGTCTGGCCAACCCGGTGGGTGCCATCTCCAGGAATTTCGGCAAGACGAAGAGCAACAACCTGATCGGTAACTTCAGCGCCGACGTCAAGCTCCTGAAGGACCTGACCTTCACGTCCCGCTTCGGCTATCGCTACAATATCGCCCTGGGATCCGGTTTCACGCCGATTTACTTCGAAACCTCCAACATCGCCAGCGGCAACACGGCGACCAGCCGGTCCACGCGCTTCACGACGGACTGGACCTGGGAAAACATCCTGAACTATACCAAGAAGTTCAACAAGAACCACGAGCTCTCGGTCATGGCCGCCATGTCCGTCCGGGATTTCTACACGGAGAACTATAGCGGCAGCAAGAAGTATCTGCCCAGCGAAGAGCCGGAATTCCGTTATTTCGACGCCGCTTCGGATACGGCTCCTTCCCTGACCGGTTCGGGAAGCGCCCTCGGCATGCTCTCCTACCTGGGCCGAATCAATTATTCGCTCCTGAACCGCTATCTGCTCACCGTGTCGTTCCGTGCGGATGGTTCGTCCCGCTTCATCGGGGCCAACCGCTGGGGATACTTCCCTTCCGGCGCATTTGCCTGGAAGATTTCCGAAGAGCCTTTCTTCAAGAACTGGAACCTGACGGCGGTCGACAATGTCAAGCTGCGCCTCGGCTGGGGACAGATCGGTAACGAGCGGATGAACAGCTACTACCCGTACCAGACGAACATTTCGCAGGGACAGTACTACAACCTGGGCGAGGACAAGACCCGCATCAACGGTGCGACCCCGTCCGGCCTCGGCAACAAGGACCTGCGGTGGGAGACCTCCGAACAGTCCAACATCGGTCTCGACCTGGGATTCCTGGGCAACCGCCTGACGGCGTCGATCGACGCCTATATCCGCAAGACCGACAACATCCTGCTCTCCGAAAGCGTTCCCCGCGTGTCCGGAACGGCCTCGCTGACCAGAAACGTCGGCGGCATGGAAAACCGGGGTATTGAATTGACCCTGGGCTGGAAAGACGACGTCGGCGGCTTCTCGTACAGCATTGATGGAAACGTCTCCTTCGTGAAGAACAAGGTAACCAACCTGGGTGCGTCCGGCATCCTGCAGAGCGGCTTCGCCTATGACAACGCACTGATCGATTTCTCCGGTCAGTTCAGCAACATCATCCGGTCCTATGTCGACCTTCCCTATGCCCAGTTCTACGGCTATGAATTCCTCGGCATCTTCCAGAACCAGGCGGAAATCGACAATTACAAGAATTCCAAGGGCGAGCTGATCCAGAAGGACGCGAAGCCGGGCGACGCCAAGTTCAAGAACCAGAACGACGACGCCAAGATCGACGCGAACGATATCGTCCTCATCGGCAATCCCAATCCGACCGCTGTCTTCGGCCTGAATTTCAATGCCGCCTACAAGGGCTTCGACCTTTCCATGCTCTTCCAGGGAACCCTGGGGAATGACATCTTCAACGCCTCCAAGTTCTATTTCGAGAAGTTCGACGGACGGCAGAACGTCCTTGCCCGGACCTACAAGACGGGCTGGAGCGGAGAAGGGTCCACCAACAAGGTCCCGATCACCCTGGCCGACGCCGGCGGCGGTGCGGCACGGAACAACCTGAACTGGGCCTCCTCGACCATGTATATCGAAAACGGCTCCTACTTCCGTCTGAAGAACATCCAGCTGGGCTATACGTTCAAGCCCTTCTATTCCGTGGGTCAGAAAATCGTGCTCCGGGCCTATCTCTCCGCACAGAACCTCCTGACCATCACCGGGTATTCCGGCCTGGATCCGGAAGTTCCGGGGAACGGGGTCGACCGCGGCCAGTATCCCCAGCCCCGGGTCTTCATCCTTGGTTTGAACATTTCGCTTTAATTGTCCACGATCATGAAAAAACATATTACCTTATTGATCTCCGCAGCAGGCCTTCTGCTGACCGCCTGCAATGGCGTGCTTGACAAAAAGCCCCTTGTCAACCTGGCGGTTGAGAATTACTATACGACCGAGGAGCAAGCCTATACGGCCATCATCGGCCTGTACCACACCATCAAGATCGGTGAAATCGGAACCTACCATTACATCCACGTCGGAGACAACCTCTCGGACGATACGGAAATCGGCAACTCCCGCTCCGACGGCGTGAAGTGGGCCGGAAACGAGCTCACGATGATGCGGTACGACATCCTGCCGACCAACCAATACTCCGGCAACTATCTGTGGAACTACTATTTCAGCACGATCACCAGCGCGAACTACGCCATCGAGAATATCTCGAAAAACGAGATTCCCAATGCCGCGCGGTATATCGCGGAAGCCAAGTTCCTCCGCAGCTTCGCCTACTTCGACCTGACCCGCCAGTTCGGCGGACTTCCGCTCGTGGACCACATCCTTTCGTATGAAGAATACTTCACCCCCCGTTCTTCGGAAGAGGAGACCTGGCAATTCGTCGAGAAAGGCTTCCTGGAGGCGATTCCCGACCTTCCCGTAGCCTGGGAGAGCGCCAGTACCGGACGCGCCACGAAGGGAGCAGCCCTCGCCATGCTGGCCCGCACCTATATCTATCACGCCAGCTTCAACAAGAGCCAGGAGACGTGGCAGAAGGCCTATGATACGATCAAGGAGATCGAACAGGGCAACTATTTCCGGCTGGAATCCGACTTCTCCCGCATCTTTGCGATGGACAACCAGAACGGCCCGGAGTGCTGCTTCTCCATCCAGTTCGCCACCTCCCACACGGGTTGGGGAAATGCGAACGACGGCTACAACTCGGCCTTCTACGGGCACGATTTCGGCATCACCACGACGGACCTGGATCCCAACGCCACGACGCTGCACGATTATTATGGCGAAGACATCTATGACTTCGTCTACAACAAGATGCTGGAGGAATTCCCCTGGAACGTGAACGAGGACGGATCTCCCAAGGCTTATCTGAAAAAGTGGACGGGATGGTCGCTGCACAGCCCGACCCTCGACCTGGTCAACGCGTTCGAGCCGGGAGACCCCCGTCTGGCCGCGACGGTCATCGCCCCGAACGAATTCTACGACGGACATACCCATTTCAACCTGTCCTCCTACTCCCGGTATC
Source organism: Bacteroidales bacterium (assembly GCA_017439305.1). Lineage (GTDB taxonomy): Bacteria > Bacteroidota > Bacteroidia > Bacteroidales > UBA932 > Cryptobacteroides. The sequence goes on from JAFSJK010000053.1 coordinate 39,582, forward strand.
AGGGAAAGAAGGAGTATGTCCCCTTCGAATGGCGGACGGAGGAGTCCAACGAGGACGACCTTCCGCGCAACCAGATCGTACTTCGCTACGCGAACATCCTGCTGTATATGGCCGAGGCCTGCAACGAGCTGGGAAAGACCGCGGAAGCGCTTGAATATCTGGAGAAAGTCCGCGGCCGCGCCCGCAGCAACTCCAGCGATCCCAACGTCCTTCCGAAGGTGACGACGACCAACCAGGCCGAACTCCGTGAAGCCATCTACCACGAGCGCCGGGTTGAACTGGCCCTGGAATATGACCGGTATTTCGACCTGGCCCGGACGGGCCGCCTCTACGACACGATGAAGGCGTACTATGCCAAGTATTCCGGCGACCGTTCCAAGTTGGAGAAGGGCAAGAATATCCAGCCGTTCCACAACCATATGCCCATTCCCCAGCGCGCCATCGACGCGTCCCTGTTCAATGGGACCCATACGCTTGAACAGAACCCCGGTTATTGATGCCGGCGACTGGTTGATATGGTGTTAATAATGTGATGGGAGAAAGCCGGGGGAATCTGCTTCCGGCTTTCTTTTAACAGAAACCGTTATGAAAAGAATCTTTTGTATCCTCTGTGCCGCCTGCCTGCTGGCACAGCCGCTCCCCGCAAAAGAGAATGTGGTCAAGGGGGTCGTCGAGGCCACCCGCCTGTCCGACTATCCGGTCAGCCCGTATATCTTCGGCAACTTCGTCGAAGCCGGTTTCGGCCGCCAGGTCAGCGGGATGTGGTCTGAAATGATCTATAACCGCAGTTTCGAACTGCCTGAGGACATCGTCACTTTCGGTGAGATGGAAGCCACCGTCCAGTGGTGGATGTTCCCGAAAGAGATGTACAATTCCAACGCCCCGTTCTGGCACAGCGGTTATGAAGAGTGCGACTGGGAGGTGACCGACCCGGCCCTCATGACCCTGTCGAGAATCATCGGCGCCGAGTCCTACAAGGGCCTCGGCTCCCTGCAGATGACCAAGCCGAACGACCAGCGGGCCGGAATCATCCAGAAGGGAATCTATTTCGAAGCGGGAAAGAGCTACCTGTTCGACCTGCTGGCCGGCATCCGGCAGACCTATCCCAAGCTGACGAAATCCATTCCCGGATTCACCCCCCTGGAGACCGAGGAAATCCGTATGCCGTTCGAGGTGATCATCCGGGAAGAGGCGAACCCCGGCCATATCCTGTTCCAGCAGTCGTTCCAGGTCATGGCGACCCAGGAACACCACACCTGCACGATTCCCGACCTGGGATTTACGGGCCGGGTCTGCATGGAGCTCAGCTATGAGTGGAAAGGCAACATGTGCCTGTCCTGCGTATCCCTGATGCCGTCGGACAACATCCATGGCTGGAGAAAGGACGTCGTGGACCTCCTCAAGGAAATGCGGGTTCCGGTGCTCCGCTATCCCGGCGGTTGCTACGCCAGTTTCTTCAATTGGCGTAATTACGTGGGGCCCAGGGACTTGCGCCCTACTTCCTACAGTTATTACTGGGGCGGTTTCGATGACAACGACGCCTCCATCGACGAGTTCCTCCAGCTCTGCGACGAAGTGGGCTGCGAGCCGGAAATCTGCATCAACATGATGACCAGCACGCCCTTCAAGGCCGCGGAATTCGTGGAATACCTCAACGGTCCGGACGACTCTCCGATGGGCCGTTTCCGCCAGGAAAACGGCGTGAAAAGGAACCGGAAAGTCAAGATCTTCGAGATGGACAACGAGGCCGGCCGGAAATGGTCTCCGCTCCAATACGCCTATGCCTGCGTCGACTTCGCCAAGGCGATGAAGGCGGTCGATCCCGACATCGAACTGATGATGATGACCTACTCCTTCTCCAACAGCCAGTACTACATCGACCAGCAGCTGGAGATTGCCGGACCGTATGTCGACTATATCATCGCCCGGAACGGCGGACCCGATTTCGTCTCCCGCGTCTTGAAAACGATCCGCGCCTATAACGAGAAGCATGGTACTTCCATCAAGTTGACCAATACCGAATGGCTGTCTCCTTCCGCCTCGCCGGAGCCTTTCGACGACCCGGCCATCCCGCAGTTCCACGCCTGGCGGCCCAAGACGGAGCCGGACTACCGCGCCGTGCTGTCTTTCAGGCAGATCCGCTGGTTCTACGCACTCAACGGTGCTGCCCGCCTGATGGACTATCTCTCCTACGGCGGAGAGTATTATCTGGCCAATTTCAACAATTGCGTCAATACCTGGGGCCAGAACGTCATCGAAGCTGCGAAGGAAGGCGCCTGGCTCTCTCCGATGGGAGAAGTGTTCAAGTTCTTCGCTCCCAGGGAAGACCGTTATCCCCTGGCGACGAAGATGACGGAGACGATGAACGCCCAGGCCGGCCAGCAGCGGACGGTATACAATGCGGCGGCATCGGACGTGAACTTCCCGCTGATCGTGAACCGGCGTACGGAGAGCGATTTCGTCAAGATGGTCGCCTGTGAGACGGAAAAGGGGATCAACGTGTACTTCACGAACAAGTCCCGCGAGAAAGTCCGGCTGGATTTGACCGTGCCCAAGGGGTATAGAATCGAAAGGATTGAGTATCTTTGTGCACCGGACCGTCTGTCCAGGACCTATCTGGACCATTCAGACCTGGTCCGGAACGGACGCCCTTTGAAAAGCGCGAAGAAAATCGCCATCGAACCCTTGTCCCTGAACCGCATCGTATTCACCAAGCAATAACCACGTGATATGAATAAAACCTTTCTCCTCCACCTTCTCCCGGCGACGGTCCTGGCGGTCGTCCTTGCGGCGTGCGGATCACGCACGGTCGAATACCGGGAGGCCGCGGATCCGCTGTATGTGGATCCGGTCTACAACGGTTCCACGGACCCGATGGTGTGCTATAATCCGGTGACGAAAACGTACTACATGTATTACACGAGCCGGCGTTCCAACGTGCCGGGGCTGGGCGGAATCGAGTCCGTCCACGGCTCCCCGATCGGGATGGCCGAATCGACGGACGGCGGCGCCACGTGGGCCTATATCGGCGACGCCGAGATCAACTACCATCCGGACGAGAATCCCACCTATTGGGCCCCGGAAGTAATCTGGAGCGACGGGGAGTTCCATATGTATCTGTCCTATGTTCCGGGCATTTTCGACACCTGGGAGCATCCGCGCGACCTGGTCCACCTGACGAGCGAAGACGGAAGGACCTGGGTCAAGCAATCCGTCCTTTCCCTTTCCTCCAACCGCGTCATCGACGCCTGCATCTTCCCGTTGCCGGACGGCGGCTGGCGGCTGTGGTACAACAACGAGACGGACGGTAAGAGCATCTATTACGCCGACAGCAAAGACCTGTACAACTGGACGGACAAGGGGAAGGCGGAATCGGTGGTCGTGAACGGCGAAGGCCCGAACGTCTTCGAGCTCGGCGGCAAGTATTTCATGATCGTGGACGAGTGGAAAGGCCTGTCCGTCTTCCAGTCGGACGACCTGACCAACTGGACCAAGCAGGAAGGGCGCTATCTGATTGACGGAAAGGAAGGACAGCGGCGCGGCAACCACGCCGACGTGGAAGTGGTCGACGGGCATGCTTATATGTTCTATTTCAGCGGGTTACGGAAGCAGAACCCCGAAACGGGAGAATGGGTACGCCAGCGGGGGTCCGCCGTCCATGTCGCGGAACTGCTCCTGGATGAAAACGGCCGCCTTTATTGCGACACCACCCAGCCTTGCATGATCAACCTGATGGCGGACAAATAGCCCGGCGCGCGGCTAGTTCCCGTCAAAGACGCCCTCGAAGAGAATCGCTCCGGACGCTTGCTCTCCGATGACGAAAACAAAGGGATGGTCCGCCTTGAAGTAGACCACCTTGTCGGGCAGCGCCGATTTCTCATTCATTTCAACGACCGTGACGGCAGCGGCCTCCGTGCCCCACTCCGCCACGGTCATTTTTGCCTTCTGGAGAACCCGGCTGATATAGAAGCCGGGCGTGTCTCCGGCAAACATGCCGTCGAATTCGGCCTCCCTTTCGTCAAAGGCCCGGCGCATGCCAAGGTCCTTCAGGACCTGGTTCAGCAAGAAGTCGCCCGACACCTCGAACTTGGGCAGGAGAAGGGAGACGTCCGCCTCCCTTTTGAGGCTGGAAATCAATTCGTTCCAAGAGGTTTCCTGCAAGGACTCCAGCAGATCGGAGACGCCGTCCTTCGACTTGGGAAGCAGCACGTACATGAAGTACTTTCCCGAGGCATAGGGCAGCGCAACCATCTCGAAACCGCCCAGGTCGGCATAGGGAAAATGCCGGCTGGACCGCATGAAGGGGACGGAGGTCTTCGAGCCGTCGGACTTGTAGAACGCTTCGTCCCGGGTTGCCTGGCTGTCGAACATCGGATTCCCGGCGTCGCTCTGCCATTTCGCCTTGAAATACAGGGCGTTCATCAGGAAGGCGACCGCATTCGGAGAGACCTCGTCCAGCATCGGGTCGATCAGGCCTTCCGTATGGCGCCGGGCCCACTCGTTGACCTGGGCCAGCACATAGGCCTTGTCATCAAAGGACAGGCTGACCGCGGGGGCATAGTAAAAATCCCGGAGTGTTTTCTGGAAAGAATCCTGCAGCCGATACCGGTCCGTCACCAGCATGGCATCGGCCATCTTGAGCGTGACGTCCAGGTCCAGGGCCGGCAGTTGTTCGAGGAGGATCCGGGCGTAACCGTTCAGGGCCGCCATTCCCTCGTGGCCATATCCGAGAACGTCCAGCATCTCCTGCAGCGTCTCCCCTTCCGCGCCGTTCGCCGTCATCGCCAGCGCAAGCTGAAGGCTGAGCGGCGAGCACACAAAGCTTTCCTCCTCGTCGTTGGCCAATTGTTGTAAAACCCTGAAGGCCAATTTATTCCCTTCGTTCACATAGCCTTGTTGCGTAGCATCCAAGGCGACGCGCGTAAGCGCCGCCTTGGGAGCCGGCTGTTCGATGTCAAAAGCCTCGTCCAGCTGCACCTTGTCAGTTTTCGTACAAGCAGCAACGACGAGGGCAAGCGCCAGGAGTAAAGACCGGGGTTTCATGACTACAGATTCCGCAGCAGGTTCGTCAGGGAGACCTTCTTGTCGATGAGGGCACGGAGGTCTTCAATCTTCACGCGCTCCTGGGTCATCGTGTCACGGTCACGGACAGTAACGCAACCGTCGACGAGGGTATCGTGGTCCACGGTCACGCAGAAAGGCGTACCGATCGCGTCCTGACGACGATAGCGCTTGCCGATGGAATCCTTCTCGTCATACTGGTAGGAGAAGTCGTACTTGAGTTCGTCGACCACCTTCTGGGCCACCTCGGGCAGGCCGTCCTTCTTTACGAGCGGCATCACGGCCACCTTGATCGGGGCGAGCGGGGCGGGAATCTTCATCACGACGCGCTCCTCACCGTTCTCGAGCTTCTCCACGGTGTAGCTGTGGGCCATGACGGCCAGGCACATGCGGTCCACGCCGATGGACGTTTCGATGACGTACGGGGTATAGGAGACATTCTCCTCAGGATCAAAGTATTCGATCTTCTTGCCGGAGAACTTCTGATGGTTCCCGAGGTCGAAGTTCGTACGGCTGTGGATACCCTCGAGCTCCTTGAAACCGAACGGGAAGTTGAACTCGATGTCGGTGGCGGCATTGGCATAGTGGGCCAGCTTCTCATGGTCGTGGAAGCGGTAGTTCTCCGCCCCCATCCCCAGGTTCACATGCCACTTCATACGGGCTTCCTTCCATTTGGCGAACCACTCGAGCTCCGTGCCGGGCTTGATGAAGAACTGCATCTCCATCTGTTCGAACTCGCGCATACGGAAGATGAACTGCCGGGCCACGATCTCGTTGCGGAAGGCCTTGCCGATCTGCGCGATGCCGAACGGAATCTTCATGCGGCCGGTCTTCTGGACGTTCAGGTAGTTGACAAAGATGCCCTGGGCGGTCTCCGGGCGCAGATAAATGGTATTCGCGCCTTCGGCCGTGGAGCCCATGGAGGTCTGGAACATCAGGTTGAACTGGCGGACATCCGTCCAGTTGCAGGTGCCGCTGATGGGGCAGACGATGTTGTTGTCGATGATGATCTGCCGGTACTCGGCCAGGTCGTTGGCCTTCTCGGCAGCCACGTACCGGTTATGCACCTCGTCCCACTTGGCCTGCTCGCGCAGGACGTTGGGGTTCGTGGCGCGGAACTGGGCCTCGTCGAAGGAATCGCCGAAACGCTTGCGGCCCTTGGCGACCTCCTTGTTCATCTTTTCCTCGATCTTTCCGAGGAAGTCCTCAATCAGGACATCCGCACGATAGCGCTTCTTGGAATCCTTGTTGTCAATGAGCGGGTCGTTGAAGGCTCCCACATGGCCCGAGGCCTCCCAGATGCGGGGGTGCATGAAGATGGCGGAGTCGATGCCCACGATGTTCTCGTGCAGGCGGGTCATCGCTTCCCACCAATAGGTCTTGATGTTATTCTTGAGCTGGACGCCCATCTGGCCGTAGTCGTACACGGCGGCAAGGCCGTCATAAATTTCACTGGACGGGAAAATGAACCCGTACTCCTTGCAGTGCGCAACCAGCACTTTGAAAAGTTCGTCTTGTGTCATATTCACTTGTTTAATCTTGCAAATTTACGCAAATAAATCGGGAAACGCCGCTTTCAGCGAGGGTTTTGCGATCTCCGCCAGGGGAATCTTCACGAAATCCCGCACGGCGATCAGGGGATGCGGAACCTGCAGGTCTTCACAGTCAATCCGTTCCTTCCCGTAAAATAGGAGGTCGATATCAATGGCCCGGTCGTGGTATACCCGCAGGCCTTCGGCGTCGAATTCGGGCGCGTCCGTGCGTCCAAGGGCCCTTTCAACCGCCTTGCAGAGCGCCAGGATTTCATGCCCGTGCTTCTCAGGACTCCCCTTCCGGCCGATCCGGTACCGCACGCAGGCATTCAGGAAGGAATCTCCTTCAAACCCCCAGGCTTCGGTTTCGACAATTCGGGAAAGAGCTTCGTAAGGATGGCCGAACCCCTGATCCAGCAGTTCCAGCGCCCGCATGAGGTTTTGCTGGCGGTCTCCCTGGTTGGATCCGAGTCCCAGATATACGTTCACGAAAGCCATCTAGCTCAGCTTTCCGTAATCGTCCTCCTCGTAGTCCAGCCCCAGGTCCACCCGGGCCTCCTCGGACAGCATGCTGCGGTCCCACACCGGCTCGAAGGTCAACTCGATGTGGCATCCCGTCACGCCAGGGACCCTTTTTACACTTTCCTCCACCTCGTGCATGACCTCGTCCGCCATCGGGCAGTTCGGAGCCGTGAAAGTCATCACGATGGAAACCTTCCGCTCCTTGTCGATATTCAACTCGTAAATCAGGCCCAGGTCGTAGATGTTCACCGGAATCTCCGGATCGTACACCTGCTTGAGGGCCAGGATCACGTCGGAATACAACGGCTGAAGGGCGGCGACGTCCTCGGCCGTGAGGACATCGGCCTGCTTTTCGGGGACGGCCTTTTCGTTCCGGGCAGCCTGGTCGGCCATTTCTTTCGCAGCCTGCTTGATGGTCTCGATCATGGAAACCAGACCGTTGGCGCGGGTCGGGGACAGGTTCTCGCGAAGACCGATCTCGTTCACGAAGCCGAAATCGTCGGCGGCGATTTCCGCCGGTGTGCGGCCGGAATAGACGCTGATGAGCAGCGAGATGATGCCTTTGGTGATGATGGCGTCGCTGTCGGCCCGGAAATACAGTTTCCCGTCCTTCAGTTCATAGTCCAGCCATACGCGAGACTGGCAGCCCTTGATGAGCTTGTCCTCGGTCTTCTCCTCTTCCGGATAGGCCTCCAGGGCCTTCCCCAGCTCGATCAAGTATTCATACTTGTCCAGCCATTCGTCGTACATCGAAAACTCCTCGATGACCGCCTGTTTTTTCTCTTCCAAGGTCATATCAACATCGAAATCGCTTTGTTCAAACACTTTACGAAATACTCCGCCTCCTCCATCGTATTATAAGGGGCGAAACTCACCCGGAGCATGCCGGTCACGCCGCACCGGTCCATCAGGGGCTCGGCACACATCTGGCCGGAACGGACGGCAATCCCCATCTTGTCCAGGATAAGGGCCAGATCCTCATGGTGAACGCCCTCCACGGAGAAGGAGAACAGCGGTATCTTCACCTGTGTTCCACGAGGAACACCATACACCCGGATCCGGGAATCCGCCGCCAGCGCTTCCGTCAGGTAGTGGGTGATCGCCCATTCATTCTGCGCAACCTCCGGGTCCTGCTGGAATTGCCGGGCCAACCGGAGTGCTTCCTGAAGCGTCGGAACGGCATTGAAATTCTGGGTGCCGGCCTCGAACTTGCCGGGAAGCGGAGCGAAGGTCGTTCCGGAGAAACGGACCGTCTCGATCATCTCTCCCCCGCCCATATACGGCGGCATCGCATCGAGCCATTTTTTCTTTCCGTACAGCACGCCGGTTCCGGTTGCTCCGTATACTTTGTGCCCGGAGAAGGCATAGAAGTCGCAATCCATCTCCTGCACGTCCACTTCTTCGTGGATGCTCCCCTGCGCACCGTCCACCAGCACCGGAATGTCGTGTCCGTGCGCAATCCGAACGATTTCCCGTACCGGGTTTACAAGGCCTAACACATTGGAAATGTGAGAGATAGCTATAATTTTAGTACGCTGAGAAATCAATTTTTCCAGGGAGTCGACCTGCAGGCCGCCGAATTCGTCAATGTCAAGGACTTTGAGGGCAGCCTTCTTGCGCTGGCAAAGGAGCTGCCAGGAAACGATGTTGGAATGATGCTCCGCCACCGAAACGATGATCTCGTCTCCTTCGTGGACGAAGGCCTCCCCGAAACAGGAAGCGACCAGGTTGATGGACATCGTTGTCCCGGAAGTGAAAATGATCTCTTCCCGACTGCCGGCATTCAGGAAATCCTTGACGATATCCCGTGTCCGCTCATATTCCTCCGTCGCATCGACGGCCAGTTTATGGACGGCGCGATGGATGTTGGCATTGGCCGTCGATGCCAGGGCGCGCTCCTTGTCGAGCACGCTGACCGGCCGCTGTGCGGTCGCCGCGTTATCCAGATACACGAGCGGCTTACCGTACACCGTCTGCGCCAAAGCAGGGAATTGGCTTCTGATTTCCTCCGGTTTCATTCTTCTTTGATAAGTCTGCAAATTTACATATTTTTGCGTTATGATAGATTATATTAAAGGACAAATCATCGAACTGACGCCCACGGAACTCATCCTGGAATGCGGTGGCATCGGATACAGCATCCTCATTTCCCTCCAGACCTACGAAGCCCTGCAACTCAAGACGCAGGCCGTTGCCTATATCCATCATTACATCCGCGAAGACGAAGAGCTCTTCTACGGCTTTGCCACCAAGGACGAACGGGAACTCTTCCGTCTCCTGATCGGCGTTTCCGGCATCGGCGTCGCCTCCGCCCGCATGATGCTCTCCTCCCTGACTTCCGAAGAAATCCGTCAGGCCATCCTCTCCGAGAATATCAGCAAAATCAAGAGCGTGAAAGGCATCGGCCTCAAAAGCGCCCAACGCCTGGTTCTGGAACTGAAAGACAAGATCGTCAAAGGCGCCGGATCTGACACCAGTTCTATCTTCAAGACCGATACCAACGCCCTGGTCGACGAGGCCACCACCGCCCTCGTCATGCTCGGCTTCTCAAAGGCCAACATCAATAAAGTCATGCCGGCCATCCTCAAGGAAAACCCGAACGCCAAGGTCGAAGACCTCATCAAAGCAGCCCTCAAGAAACTCTAGTTTCCAGTTTTACAGTATAACCCGCTCCCGGCGGAGACAGACATAGGGTTCAAGCTCCGAAAAAAAGTCGCTTGAACCCTATGTCTGTCTCTATTGCCGAGAGCTAACAATAATCCGCCACCCTGCATAATATTATAGACAATAAGAGGCAGAGGGTGTTATTTCGGAAACCTGTGGCCACCCTCGGCCAGAAAGATTGTTCTACGTGGAACAAAAGCCCGAAGGAGAAGGTATGCTAGCGACCGAAATAGACGAGGAGGACGGAGATGTCGGCGGGGGAGATGCCGGAGATTCGGGAGGCTTGGGCGATGGTTTCGGGCTTGTAGCGCTTCAGTTTCTGGCGGCATTCAATGGAAAGAGACTGGACGCGGTCGAAATCGAAGTCGGCGGGAATCTTGATATATTCCAAGCGGTTGTTCTTCTCGGCCTGTTGTTTTTCGCGTTCGATATACCCCTCATACTTGATTCCAATCTCAACAGACTCGATAACCTCGGAAGAAAATGTTCCACATGGAACAAATTCCAACAAAGACTTCAGCGATAGTTCTGGCCGTGCGACCAATTCGGCAAGACGCTTGGAGTCCGAAAGGGGAGCAGATCCCAAAGAACTCAAATAGTCATTGACAACCTCTGCACGGACTTTCTTGGATGCACAGATAGAATCCAATCGGGAAACCTCCTCTTTCTTCCGGCAAACAGCCGCATAGCGATCCTCGGAGGCCAACCCTAACGAGTGGGACAGTTCCGTCAAACGGAAATCGGCATTATCCTGGCGAAGCAGGATCCGATATTCGGCGCGGGAAGTAAACATCCGGTAGGGCTCGTCCACACCCTTGTTGATCAAGTCGTCAATCAAAACGCCAATGTATGCCTGGTCACGACGCAGGATAAACGGCTCCTCCCCGGCAAGCTTGCGATGCGCATTGATGCCCGCCATCAACCCCTGCGCAGCGGCTTCTTCATACCCGGTGGTTCCATTGACCTGGCCAGCCAGGAAAAGGTTTTCCACAATCCGGGACTCCAGGGAATAGTTCAAGTACTGCGGATCGAAATAATCATACTCTACCGCATAAGCCGGTTTGAAGACGACCGCATGCTCCAAGCCGGGAATGGCATGCAGGGCCTCCAACTGAACCTCCAAGGGAAGGGAAGAGGAGAATCCCTGCAGGTAGTACTCTGGATTGTTGCGGCCTTCCGGCTCGAGGAATAACTGGTGGGAATCCTTGTCGGCAAAAGTGCGCAACTTGTCCTCGATGCTCGGGCAGTATCTCGGCCCGCGGCCATGAATCAAGCCGGTAAAGAGGGGAGAGCGGTCAAAGCCGGAGCGGAGGATCTCGTGGACTCTCTCATTCGTATGCAGGATGTAGCAGTCCATCTGGGGACGGCCCGACTGGATCGCGGAAGGAAGGTCCAGGAAAGAGAAACGCTCCGGAGAAGGATCGCCAACTTGGACCGGAAGTTTGGATAGATCCAACGACCGGACGTCGATCCGCGGGGGAGTGCCGGTCTTCATCCGGGCGGTCGGGACACCCATCGAAGCAAGCTGGTCGGAAACGTGATAAGCCGCAAGCTCGCCGAGACGACCGCCCTCGAATGCGTGCGGTCCGATGAACATCCGGCCATTCAGGAAGGTCCCGGCGGTCAAAACAACTGCTCGAGATTTGAATTCTGCCCCGGTAATCGTACGGACGCCCGTCAAAACGTCATTCTCAAAGAGAAGATTTTCGACAAAATCGACGTAAATACTTAATTTAGAGCAACTTAGAAGAACATCTCGCCACTTCAGAGAAAAGGCGAGTTTATCGCACTGCGCACGCGGACTCCACATAGCTGGCCCCTTGGACCGGTTGAGCATCCGGAACTGGAGCGTAGCGGCATCTGTCACAATGCCGGACCAGCCGCCGAGCGCATCAATCTCCCGGACGATCTGTCCCTTGGCGATTCCGCCCACCGCCGGGTTGCAGGACATCTTGGCAAGACCGTTCAGGTCGGGGGTAATGAGCAGGACGGAAGAGCCCAGCGTTGCCGCAGCCATCGCCGCCTCGCATCCCGCGTGTCCGCCGCCTATGACGATGATGTCATAACTCCCGGTCATACCAGCTCCCGCAGCGAAAGGTAGTAATTCTCCTTGGCCCGCATCTGGGCGATATCCGCCTTCGTATGGTCATCGTAACCGATCAGGTGCAGGACACCGTGGACAATCACGCGGTTCAGTTCATCGGCGAACGCGGTTCCGTAATGCTCGGCATTCTCACGGACGGAATCGACGCTGATGAAAAGGTCGCCGTTCAGGCGGTCGCCTTCGCAGTAATCAAAGGTGATGATATCCGTGAAGTAGTCGTGCTGGAGATACTTCATGTTCACGTCCAGGATGTAATTGTCCGAACAGAAAATGATGGCGATGTCCCCGAGCCGGCGGATTTCACTTTCGGCCACGAGCTTGAGCCAGCGGCTGGTAAGGCGTTTTTCCTTGAACGAGAACTTCGTATCTTCCGTAAAATAGGTAACCATAACCGAGATTTTGTGCAAATCTACGAATAAAATGGCTATTTTTGCAAGTCAACACCAGACGGATTATATATAATATAAGGTATGAGTCAATACAAGACGGAGAAAGCCGTGTTCGTGGGCGTCGTCCTGGAAAAGGGAGGGGAGCGCAAGGTGCAGGAGTATCTGGACGAACTCCAGTTCCTGGCGGAAACCGCCGGCGCCATCGGTGACAAGATGTTCATGCAGCGGATGGACCGGCCCGACAAGGCCACCTACATCGGCACGGGCAAGTTGAAGGAGATCAAGGAGTATTGCGAGGAGAACGAAATCCAGTACGTCATCTTCGACGACGAGCTCACCGGGACACAGCAGCGCAACATCGAAAAGATTATCGAATGCTGCGACGTCATCGACCGGACGAGCCTCATTCTCGAGATCTTTGCCCAGCGGGCTAAGACGTCCTATGCGAAGACGCAGGTGGAACTGGCGCATTATCAATATATGTTACCGCGGCTGGCCGGCATGTGGACGCACCTGGAGCGGCAGCGGGGCGGCATGGGAACACGAGGCGGTATGGGCGAAACCCAGATCGAGGTGGACCGCCGGATCGTCAAGCAGCAGATCGCCAAGCTCAAGGAGGAACTCAAAAAAGTGGACCGACAGATGGCCACCCAGCGCAGCAACCGCGGATCCCTGGTGCGCCTGGCGCTCGTCGGATACACCAACGTCGGCAAGAGTACCCTGATGAACCTGCTGGCAAAATCTGATGTGTTCGCAGAGAACAAGCTCTTTGCCACGCTGGACACGACCGTACGGAAAGTGGTCATTGAAAACTGCCCGTTCCTGCTGTCCGACACCGTCGGATTCATCCGGAAGCTACCCACCCAGCTGGTCGAAGCCTTCAAAAGCACCCTGGACGAAGTCCGGGAGGCCGATATCCTCGTCCACGTGGTGGACATTTCCCATCCCGACTTCGAGGAACAGATGCAAGTGGTGGAACAGACCCTCCGGGACATCGGCGCGGCGAACAAACCCGTCTTCGTCGTTTTTAACAAGGTGGACGCCTACACCTACGAGCCGTACGACGAGTACTCCCTCACGCCGAAAGAGGCCCGGAACCGGACGCTGGATGAATTGAAGAACAGTTGGATCGCCCTGGAAAAGACCCCTTGCATCTTCATCTCGGCCAAGGAGAAAATCGGCATCGACAAATTACGGAACGATTTGTACAAGATGGTCGCCGAAATCCATGCCGGCCGGTATCCATTCAATAACTTCTTGTGGTAGACGGCCTGTTTCGGTCCGTTTCGTTCAAAAGGGGAAAATACAGGTTCCTTTCAAATTGATAGGGGCATTCTAAAAGGCTGAAACAAAAGGGCCTTGCAGCTTTCTATAGGCCCGAAAAGGGCGAAAAAAAGCAAAATGAATAAAAACTTCATAAAATTTTTAAATTTTAATTTGACAGCAAAATCCTATTATAATTTATAATTATTCACTATCTTGTCCCCAAATATTGAATAAATACAAACACTTGGGACCCGAAAACTTAACCTCTCTAACCATCCGTCTTCGTGGCCGATTTGCAAATTTGAATTTTGTTTTCAAACTTTGCAACCGAAAGCCGTTTGACAAAGCGGCCGGTTAGTGGTGTATATAGGTACAAAGAATCAAGTTTTTGTATCAAAATATTATGTTTAATCAAAATTTAACCAATGAAAAAAGTTAAAGCTCTTTTTGCAGTTGTGGCTTTAATTCTTGCGACAGCGGTTGCCTCGGCCCAGAATATCCGGGTCTCCGGTACGGTTTCGGAAGCCGGCGGAGAAGGGATCCAGGGCGCAGCCGTCCAGCTTCAGGGCAGTACCACTGTCTACGCCATGACTGATGCCGCGGGCAACTTTACCATTTCCGTTCCGCGGGATGGTATGCTCGTCGTGAGTTGTCTCGGTTACAAGACCCAGGAGGTCGCCGTGAACGGACGTAACTTCATCAATGTGGAGTTGGAAACCGACACGGAGCGTCTGGAGGAAACCATCGTGGTCGCGTACGGTACCGTCCGTCGTGAGGCCGCTACCGGTTCCGTGACCCAGATGAAGAGCGAGGGTCTTGCCGAAGCCCCCGTCTCCTCCGTGGACAAGCTCCTCGCCGGTAAGATGGCCGGTGTCCAGGTCACGTCCCAGACGGGTCAGCCGGGTGCTTCCACTGATATCCGTATCCGTGGTATCTCCTCCCTCAACGCGGGTAACGATCCGCTGTGGGTGGTCGACGGTATCCCGGTGCAGACCGGAGACCAGTCCTACTTCATGAACACCTCCAACGCGATGGCCGCCATCAACCCGAACGACATCGAGTCCATCACCGTCCTGAAGGACGCGGCTGCGGCCTCCATCTACGGTTCCCGCGCTGCGAACGGTGTCATCCTCGTGACCACGAAGAGCGGTAAGGCCGGCCGGGCCAACTTCAACGCCCGCGTCAAGTTCGGTGCTTCCCAGCTTGCGAACGACAACCACTTCGGCATCATGAACGGACACCAGCTCCTCGAATGGCAGCGTGCCGCGATCACCAACGCCGGATACAACCCGGACGACCCCACTTCTTCCTATTATCGTCCGATGTCCCTGCTTACGGGTCCCCTCACCAACTGGATGAAGGAATTCACCCGCCTCGGAAACCTGAGCGAGTATGAAATCAACGCTTCCGCCGGTAACGACCGGAGCAAGTTCTACTCCTCCCTCTCCTACCAGCGCAATGACGGTATCACCTACGGGACCGACTTCCAGAAGTTCACGGCCCGTGTGAACACCGACTACAAGCTCACCAAGACCCTCGAGATCGGAGCGCGCGTGAACCTGGCCTACACGATGGCCAACGATACGCCGATGCAGTCCCTGTACTACTCCAACCCGTTCTTCGCCGGTATGACCATCCTGCCTTGGACGCCTTTCTATGATGCGGACGGCAATTACAACGTGAACATCCCGGAGAACTCCAACACCAACCCGCTGTACACCGCCTTCAACGACGACCAGTGGGAGAAGCAGTACCGTGCACACGGCACCGTCTATCTGCAGTGGGAGCCCATCCGCAACCTGGTGTTCAAGACGAACAACTCGGTGGAGACCACCTTTGGTGAAGGCCGCCGCTACTGGGCTCCGGATCCGGGCGATACCGAAGGTACCCTGCAGACTTCCACCACCCAGTATGTCACCCTTACCACTTCCAATACCGCCACTTACAACTTCAGCCTGGAAGACCACAACTTCCGTCTGATGGCGGGACAGGAGGCGATGAGACGCAGCTACATGTACTACTATATGTATGCTCCTACCGTGGACGCGAAGATCCCGTACATGAACACGGCCACCTCCGCGACGGACCAGACCGGTTACAGCGCCAACTACCGGACCCTGCTCTCCTTCTTCGGCATGTTCGACTACAACTTCAACAACAAGTACTTCCTGACGGCTTCCGTCCGTGAGGACGGTTCCTCCCTGTTCGGTTCCGCGAACCAGTGGGGTCTCTTCTGGTCCGTGGGCGGCAGCTGGAACATCACCAACGAAGCCTTCATGAAGCCCACCCGCAACTGGCTGAGCCTCCTGAAGTTCCGCGCCAGCTATGGTGTTAACGGTAACAACGCCATCTCCCCGTACCGTGCTTACGGTGTGTATGCCTCCTCGGCCTACAACGGCGGTACCGGCATGCTCCCGAGCACCCCGGACAACCAGTCCCTCTCCTGGGAAAAGAACTACACCTGGAATGTCGGTCTGGACGGCGGCTTCTTCGACAACCGCCTGAACTTCCAGTTCGACGTGTATGACCGCAAGACCACGGACATGCTGCTGGACAAGCAGGTTCCCCAGACTTCCGGCTTCAGCTCCAACTTCATGAACATCGGTTCCATGAAGAACAACGGTATCGAGCTCCAGATGGACGCCGACATCATCCGCAACCGCGACCTCGTCTGGAACGTTGGTTTCAACTTCGCCTACAACAAGTCCAAGATCCTGGACCTCGGCGACACGAAGGAGATGACCTACAGCGACAGCCGTATCAAGCACAAAGTGGGCGAGCGCTTCTACACCTTCTACCTGAAGGATTACTACGGCGTGAACCCGTCCACCGGTGCCGCCGTGTGGCGTCATCACGACTATACGTATGAGAAGGATGCCGAAGGCAATGACACCGATGTCATCCTCGAGGACAAAGTCACCCTGACCTCCGACTACAACAAGGCCAGCTACATCTATGCCGGTTCCCCGGAGCCGAAGTACACGGGCGGCTTCAACACCTCCCTTACTTACAAGGGTCTGAACCTGAGCGTCTTCTTCGAGTACAAGTATGGCAACAAGGTCCTCATCGTGGAGAACCGCTATATCAACTCCGACGGTTCCCAGATGTCCATGAACCAGACCGTCCGCTCCCTCGACTATTGGAAGAAGGCCGGTGACACGGGCGTGTTCCCGATGCCGAAGGCCGGTAACTCCTCCAACTCCTACACCTTCGCCAGCACCCGCTGGCTGCAGGACGGCAGCTACCTCCGCGTGAAGGATATCACCCTCTCCTACAATCTCCCTGATACCTGGATGAAGGCTATCCACATGAAGGCCATCAAGGTCTATGCGAGCGCTCTCAACCTCTTTACTTTCCACGATGTCGACTTCTGGGATCCCGAGCGTGGTCTCGACGGTATGGGCACCGGTGTCTATCCGATGACCAAGTCCTTCGTCGGCGGTGTCGAGGTTTCCTTCTAACCTTAAGCGTACAGTGAATATGAAAAAGTCAACATACATTGTCCTGATCGCTGCTGCCGCCCTTTCCGTCAGCTGCAAGGATTTCCTCAAGGAAGAGCCTTTCCTCTCCCAGAGCAATGCGCTGGCCCTTGCCGACTATGACGGCTTGAACAAGGCTGTCGCCGGTGCTTACGGCCCGCTTGCCGATGGTTCCTGGTATGGTGCGGACTACGTGCTCACTTCCGAGATGCGCGCGGACAACGCCACCATCCCTACCAACACCGACTTCCAGTCCGGTCGTTACCAGGCCCCCTTCTACATGACCTACAGCGCGGATGCGACCGTCGGTCTCTGGGGCTATGCCTACTATGTCATCTCCGCCGCGAACAACGTGCTCGAGGAGATTGAAACCCAGGGAATGGACGCTTTCACCAGCAGTTCCGTCTCCGAGCAGGATATCAAGAACCTGCAGGCTGAGTGCCTCTTCCTGCGTGCCCTTTCGCTCTTTGACCTGGCCCGCATCTACGCCTATTCCCCGGCCAAGAGCAAATCCGTCAACTTCACGGACTGCGTTCCGATCATCCTGAAGACCGACAAGACGGCCCAGGACCAGCCGGCCCGCAACTCCATCGCCGAGGTCTACGAGCAGATCATCAAGGACCTGAAGGAAGCTGAAGGCCTGATGGCTCCGGACTATGTCCGCAGCGGCGTCACCGACAAGAAGGCGGTCGCCACCCTGCCCGCCATCCAGGCTCTCCTCAGCCGCGTCTACCTGTACAACCAGGATTGGCAGAATGCGGCCGACTACGCCACCAAGGTCATCAACAACAAGGCCTTCAAACTCTGGACGGCTGAAGAGTATCCCTCTGTCTGGGGCGCCGAAACCGGCGGTTCCGAGGTTATCTTCGAGGTCTATGGCAAGTCCGCCAACGACTACGACGAGTACTGGGAGGGTCCTTCCCACATGACCAACCCGGTCGGTTATGCCGACTGCGCTGCCTCCAAGTCCCTCACCTCCCTGTTCGAAGACGGTGACGTCCGCGGCACCACCGGTGTCCGTGGCACCGACGACGGCAAGGTGATGTTCTGCACCGACAAAGATGAAGCCTCCGGTGGCGAACTCTGGACCATGAAGTACTACGGCAAGGGCGACGGTGATGCCACCTCCACCCCGGATGTGAACAACGTGATCGTCCTCCGTCTTTCCGAAATGTACCTGAACCGTGCCGAGGCCCTCGTGAATGGCGCTTCCGTTTCCGGTGCTTCCGCCCTGAACGACCTGAATACCATCCGTGCCAACCGCGGCGCTGCCGCCCTCAATTCCGCCGGTGCCGCCGCCGTCGCCCTCGAGCGCCGTCTCGAGCTCAACTTCGAAGGCCACTACTGGTTCGACCTGGGCCGTACCGCGAACGGTTCCATCACTTATTCCGACAGCCGGAGGAACGACAACATCGACGCGACCTCCAGGTTCTGGGCCCTTCCGATCCCGAAGCGGGAATATGACGTGAATAAAAACCTCACCCACAACCCGGGCTTTGAAGAGTAATAGGAGATTTTTCAGATGAAAAGAATAATCGCATATTTCAGCATCGTTGCGCTGGCCGCTTTCGCCGCTTCCTGCAACCTGAATGACAACCCTGTATTCAATGACGACGACGCTTTCGTCGCCTTCGACTCCCCTGCCGCCAGCTGCAACGAGACGGACGGTGAGATCAGCATTCCCGTGACCCTCGCCTCCGTGCAGGGTATCGCCACCACCATTTCCTACGAAGCGGTGGACGGAACGGCCAAGGCTGGCACCAACTTCGACCTCGTGGACGGCGCCGGTACCCTGACCTTCTCGGCTGATGCACGCACCCAGTACATCAAGGTGAAGATCTACGATCCCGAAGTCACTTATACCGAAGACGGCGAGCGCGAGGGCGGCCGCTATACCGGCGACCTCAAGTTCTCCCTCAAGTTCAAGAGCACGGGTTCCGTGAACTCCGGTGCGGACAATACCTGCACCATTACCATCAACGACCTGGACCACCCGCTCAGCGCCATCCTCGGCGACTGGACCTTCTCCGCCATTTGCCGCAAGGCCGACGCCTCCTGGCCTTGCGAGCTCCGTAAGGATCCGGAGGATGACCATCTGGTCTGGTTCTATGACCTCGTCTATCTCTCCCGCAACCAATGGGACGGTTGGGACATCAGCTACTATGGCATCGTGTCCGAAGACCTGAAGACCATTACCATTCCGATGGGTCAGGAGAGTGAGTACACCTATAGCAACGGAAATCATGTGACCCTCTACGCGGTTGACGCCGCGGTCGAAAACATCTATGACTCCGGAAATGTTACTGCGACGATCATCTATGATGCGGCCGGACACGCCACGGGTCTCAACTTCGACCTTAGCGTCTCTCCCGCCGGTGAGGGCGGAGGCCTGATCGCCTACATCCCGGATGCGGGTACCATCAACTACATCCATCCTCCGTTCACCGCAACCAAGGACTGATAAACCTTTAAAAGATTGATGATTATGAAAAAATATCTTCTCAGTCTCCTCGCGGTGGCAGCCGTCGTCGGTTGTACCACCTTTGAAGATGAGCAGTCTGATGCCGTTGTCAATCCCACCTCTCCCGCCATCACGGTGAGCGGGGTGGAAGACACCGGGTTCGCCGCCACCATCGCGGCCCAGGCCGGAACCGGATTCTACTCCTACGCCGTCCTTCCGGGCGCTCCCCAGGACCTGAATCCCACCACCCTTCTGAAGGTCGGTTACAAAAACGCCGTGGCCGCCGGTACCGTGGATTATGCCAAGTCTCCGTCCAAGACCATCGAACTGACGGAACTTGCCCGCAATACGGTCTATACGGTCTATGCCGTAGCGGCCAGCCAGCAGGGTACTGTCGGTGAAGTGGTCAGCCAGAAGGTCACCACCTCCGATGCGGAGATTCCTGCTCCCAAATCCGCAACTTATGAGGACTACACGGTAACGGTCACTTTCTCCGAGCCCATCAAGTACACCGGCAAGAGGGCTACGGTCAACTACTATGCCGTCAACACCCCCAGCGGTGCCGAGTACAACATCTTGGAGAACAAGCCGGTCGGCAGCGTGAAAGCGACTGTGACCGCTGATGGAAACGTCGCTACGTTCAAGTTTGACGAGCCTATTCCCAACGGTGCCTACTTCGCCGTGAGCTATCCCGCCGGCGCTTTTGAGGATGCCGTGGGCAATCCGGTAAATGCCATGGAGAGTGGCTTTGGTACGGATAAGGATGGCAAACTGGCCAGCAAGGGTATCACCGGCCGCCAGGATACTGTCAACTTCGACCTCACCCTCTACAGTCCGGATGAAGAAGAGGCGGAACTGGAGAGTGTCTCCAGCCTGATTGATCCGATCTGGATCTCCGTTCCGGAGGATTACATCCACTTCAAGGCCACCGTTCCTGCTACGACCAAGAATATCGAAGGTTACAGCATCGTGTATGAAGGAACTGGTGAATCCCACACCTACACCACGCCCGGTCCGTATGATTACGGCTGGAACGGTACTTACAACTGCGCCCTGGCTTATCCGAACGCCATGTCCGGCCGTCCGGATCCGGTTCCGGGACAGAACATTACCATCACCATTCCGGAAGGTTTCCTGACCGACATCTACGGAAACGTCAGCAATGCGTTCGTCATCGGACCGTTCCTGTATTCCTTCGGATATGAGATGGAGGATATCTACGGTACCTACACGCTGACGGTCGACTCCCAGTACGCCGGTGGTTTCACCAACGAAGGAATCATCATCGCCCCCGCACCCGAGGATGATGAGGATTACGAAGGCATGGATGTCATTGTCCATCACCTCTTCACCGGAACGATCTGCTGCGATGACCTCGATTCCTTCTCCAACCTCGATACGTCCTTCGGAGCTACGTTCAACACTGACTCCGGCGTGCTGCAGTTCGGTTGGTACGACGCAATCGGTGAGGGCAGTGCCGCCGAGTATGAGTGGGCTGACTATGTCCTCGCCCTCAGCATGGATACGGATGACCATCTCTTCAGTTTCCAAATGCCTGAGAAGGGAAAACTGACCCTCCAGGAGACGGTGGCCATCTACTGCAACGGCCTCGGAACGTGGGATCGTTATCGTCCCGGTAATACCGTCCTTACGAAAGTGAGTGACGAGTATGAGGTTCCTGCCCGCATGGCCAGAATGCCCCGGACGGGAGTGAAGGCGGACATCCAGAACAAAATCGGCCGATAGGCTGTTTTGAATCCGACAGCACAGCACCGCCCATTTGACGGTGCTGTGTTTTTTCTTATCTTTGTACGCTCAGCCGACCAAATAAAACGAATGAAACAGCTACTGTCCAGCCTTGTCCTATTCCTGCTCGTCGCAGCCTGTACGGCTCCGGCGCCGGAACCTTCCCTGACCCTGGAAGGAGCGGACTCCTATTCCGTCTCCGCCGGGGGCGGAACGGTTTCCATCTCCTTCTCCACCAATCAGGAAGACTGGGGGTTCGACGTGGGAAGTGCCTCCTGGCTTTCCGGCAGCAAGGGAAAATCCAACCTCATCCTGACGGCTGCGGCGAATGAAGAAACCATTCCCCGCAGCGCAAAGGTCCGCATCTTTGCACCGGCGACAGGCTCTCCCCAAGCCTCCGCAATGGTCACGGTTTCCCAGTCCGGATCCATTTTCGTCCCCGAACTGTCGCTGGATTGCGGCAAGGAACTGACTCTTTCCGCTGAAAAGCAGGCCTATTCCATCACCATCCAGACGAATATGCCCACTTGGGAATATGAACTGGATGGAAACTGGCTGGAAGCTTTCGCCTCAGGCAACATCCTTACCCTCTCCGTTCCGGAAAACACAAAGGACGTGGACCGGGAAGCCCATATTACGGTCTATGCCCCGAGCCGGAAAGTCTATGAAATGACAGCGAGTGTGAGCATCATCCAGAAAGGTTCCGACATTACGTATGAATTGGAAAATCTCAGTGAGAAGGAGACTTCCAATTCTTATCTGATTACCCATAACGGGGTGTTTGAGTTCAAGGCAACCGTCCGTGGCAACGGCATCGCGTGCGAGGGTCTCAAAGAACCCGCCGCCCTTTCCCCGTCCGGAGCGAAACTGGTCTGGCAGACCAGGAAAGGACTCATTTCCTCCGTTTCCCTGGAAGGGGAGAATATCCGTTTTGAAACCACCAAAGGTACAGGAAACGCACTCATCGCTGCTACCAACGCCTCCGGGGACATCATCTGGAGCTGGCATATTTGGAAACCCGAGGAGGAAGTCCTCGAACTTCCCGTTGAATCGGGCGTGACGGCGATGAACCTCAATCTCGGTGCCCTGATGGAGAATCCGAACGACGTATCCTCTTACGGCCTCCTCTATCAATGGGGCCGGAAAGACCCGCTTCCGGGATCTCCGATTCTCAATGAGGGAACCACCTACACGAAGAACCTCGAAGTATACGACATCGACGGAAATCCGGTCAAGATCGGCTCCACTAGCATGTACGATACGAAAAACAATACCCTGGCCTATTCCATCTCGCATCCGACGGTCTGCATCAGCAACAATGCCCAGTACAGCACCAGCCCCGACTGGCTCCGCCCGGCCGAAAGCAACACGGCGCTGTGGGGCAATCCGAAGGGTACCGTCCGGGAAGAAGGCGTTTATGTAAACAAGGGAACAAAGACCTACTACGATCCCTGTCCGATTGGCTGGCGGGTTCCCGACCCCCAGACCTTCCGCCACATCACTTCCTCCGGAGGATTTACCTGGGCGAGCGGTGAAACGGAAGGCGAAATGCACTGGTACGACCTGGGCGGCGAGGCGGAATTCGCGGCACAGGATTTGAACGGCGACGGATGGATCAACCTGCTGGATTTCCAGAATGGATGGCATCTCATCCTGGACCGGACTTCGGGGACAGCTTCCTACTTCCCCGCCACGACCCGGTATAACGGCCAATATGCCATGTTCATGGGCAGCATGGTGGGTTTGTGGGGGAATTATTGGACCAATGCCCCCAGCCTGGACAATGACCTGAAAGATACGTACCGGGGAGCCGCCCTGGCCTTCGGTATCAAGGAATATACGGGAGAATGGTCTTTCTCCGTTTCTCCTGTCTCCAACGGAGGGCGCGCTGACGCCTACGCCATCCGTTGCATAAAGGATTAAAAGAACAAGAAGATGAAGAAGTTTTTATTGGCGGTCCTCTGCTTCGCCGCCGCTCTCACCCTCCGGGCCCAGGAGTATTCCACCAGCTGGCCCTATCTGTATCCGGAATTCAAGGAGGGAACGGTCTATCTGACCGACGGTTCCAAACTCGTTTTCAACCTGAACGTGCATATCCTGCACGGAAGGCTCCATTATCTGGACAAAGGCGTGATCAAGGAAGCCGTTCCTGACAACCTGCTCCTCGTGAAGATCGGAGAAGATGAATACATGAACGTCGGTGGCAGCGTGATGAAAGTGGTTGCCAAAAACGACAAGGGATTCGTCGCGGTCCTCCAGCTCGGCGATTTCGACCGGCTGCGGGATACCGGCGGAGCCTATGGTTCCTCCACCACCAGTTCCGCCACCCGGAGGCTCACTTCCATCGACGTGGCCGGAAAGGTGAATCAGAATCACATGGAACTGTGGGAAAGCCGCCACAACGGCGAAACGGTGGACCTGAAGGAATCCTACTATATCGTCACCCCCGGCAAAACCGTGGAAGCCACGCAGAAAGCCATCCGGGAAACCCTGGACGACGCCGGAAAGGATGCTTTCAAGAAATGGCTCAAAGAGAATAAGATCAAATGGAAGAATCCCGAGAGTCTCCTGACCCTGACGGACTTCCTCAACCAATAGAACTATGAGAAAATCACTGATTTGGACGACGGCGATTCTGGGAATGGCGGTCATATCCGCCTGCACCCGGGAAGCCGACCGTCCCGGTATCGAAACCGATTCCGCTCTCTCCCGGGTATACGGCATCCAGGCCGACGATGAAAACCTGATTCAGGGAGAGATGATTGTCCGCCTGACACAGGATCTTTCCGACCTGGTCGAAGCCCAGACGGGCGAAGACGGGGAAGTGCGGGTGGACAAGGTCCCTGCCCTGAAATCACCGGCACAGACTATCGACGTCCGCTCGATGCGGCGTCTTTTCCCCTATGCGGGAAAATTCGAGGAAAGAACCCGTAAGGAAGGGCTTCATCTTTGGTACAAGGTGACCTTCGACGAGAAGGAGCCGCTGACCCGCGCCGCTTCCGAATTCGTCGGCCTGGATGGCGTGGACATCGTGGAACTCAATCCCAAAATCGAAATTGTCGGTAATCCGGAAGTCGTGGGATACGTATCCGCAAGAACGGCCGGAATCACGCAGAATGCAGCCCTGCCCTTCAACGATCCGCAACTGTCCAAACAATGGCATTATTACAATGACGGAACGGCCGCCAGCGCCCAGAGCGGTTGCGATATCAATGTATTCCCGGTCTGGCAGTCCTACACCACCGGCAATCCCGACGTGATTGTCAGTGTCGTGGACGGTGGCATCGACTATGAACACGAAGACCTGGCCGACAATATGTGGCATAATCCCGACAAACAGGGAAACGGCCAGTACGGTTATAATTTCTGCACGAACAACTTCGCAGTAACAGCCGACAACCACGGTACCCACGTGGCGGGAACCATCGCCGCCGTGAACAATAACGGAATCGGCGTGAGCGGTATTGCCGGAGGAGATTTCGCAAAAAAGAAGGGTGGCGTCAAGCTGATGTCCTGCCAGATTTTCAATGACAAAGGCGGCTCCGGGAACGGAGCGGAAGCCATCAAGTGGGGTGCCGACCACGGCGCCGTCATTTCCCAGAACAGTTGGGGATATACGGACGCAACCATGACCGAAGCGCCTGCCTCCGTCAAGGCCGCCGCGGATTACTTCATCAAGTACGCCGGCTTTGACGAGAAAGGAAACCAGGTTGGACCGATGGCCGGCGGTATCGTCATCTTCGCCGCCGGTAACGAGAACCAGGACCACAGCAGCACGGCCTACGAAAAAATCCTGAACGTCACCTCCGTCGGCGCGGACTACCGCAGGGCCTACTATTCCAACTGGGGCCCTTATGCCAACATCGCCGCCCCCGGCGGTGATGTCAAGAAGGGAAACCAGGTCCTGAGCACCCTGCCCGGAAACAAATACGGATTGATGCAGGGAACCTCCATGGCCTGTCCGCACGTATCCGGTGTTGCGGCCCTCATCGTTTCCAAATTCGGTGGAATCGGATTCACGCCCGAAGCCCTTTGGAAAAGGCTGGTGGAGAATACTACGGACATCACGGCCTATAACCGGAACTACTACATGGGCAACGGTCTGGTCAATGCCTACCGCGCCATTGCCGGATCCGGTGGAAAGGCGCCGGATATGCCTACGGACCTCGCCGCCACCAGCAAGTCCAACAACATCGACTTCACGGTTACGGTCCCTTCGGATTCGGATGACGGAAAGCCTACAAGCATCATCATCTATTACGACACGGCCAATATTACGGATGTCTCGCAGGTGATGTTCTCCAATTACTACGTGGGTGACCTGGAACCGGGACAGAAACTCTCCGGAACCGTCACGGGCCTGGAATTCAATACCCAGTACTACATTACGGCCGTCGCCTGCGACCTGGCTGGCAACAAGTCCAAGAAAACCGTCAATGTGAAGGTGACCACCGGAGGAAACAACGCCCCTGTCATCAAGGTAACCAGTCCCACCTCTTTCGAACTCAAGCCGCACGAGACCGCCAAGGTCGTCTTCACGGCCGAAGATCCCGACGGACACTTCATCAACTACGACCTGCAGAAGGCCTCCGAGGCGGAAGTGCTGGATACCCTGGACAAGAGCAAGCCGAAGATCGACATCATCGCCGTCAACGCTCCCACCGGTACCTACCGGTCCAAACTCGTCATCACTGACCTGTACGGAGCCAGTTCGGAACTGGATTTCCAGTATACCATCCTGGAAAACCACGTTCCTGAAAAGGTGAACGCCCTCCCGGACCAGATTTTCAGTTCCCTGGCCCAGACCCTGCAACTCAATGAAAAAGAGTACTTCAAGGACGACGACGGCGAACAGCTTTCCTATACCATCACCAACACCGATGAGAACGTAGCCAATGTCAACTACTCAAAGGGTGTTTTCTACATCACCTCCCTCAACCTCGGCTACAGTGAAGTCGTCGTGACGGCGACCGATATCCGGGGAGCGACCGTGAGCCAGACCTTCCGCATCCTCGTGCGGGAAAGCAGTGAGGCGGTGGACCTGTATCCCAATCCCGTGAAGGATTACCTGTATGTCCGAACCAGTGAAACGGCTTCCGCCGACCTGAAGGTCATCAGCAGCCTGGGAAGGATCGTCTTCGAAGAGGCTCTCAGCATTTCTCCGTTCACGCCCGCTACCGTGGATATGCGGAAAATGGCCGGCGGCATCTATACGGTCCAGGTGACCTATAACGGGGAAACGTTTACCAAAACCATTGTCAAGCTATGAAAAAGATATTGATTTCCATCCTTTTCCTGGGATTGACCCTTTCCCTGTCCGGACAGAGCCTGGGCTTCCTGGCCATCCATCCGGATGCGGCGACGGCCGGCATGGCCGGAACATCCGTCGGACAGCAGGCAAATGCCTACGCACCGGACAACAATATGGCCGCAGCGGCCCTTTCAACAGGCCGTATGGACCTTGGTGCGGGATATACGATGTGGATGCCCGGCATATCCAAGAACGGCATCCTGACGGCTTCCGGCTACTTCAAACTGACGGACAGACTGGCTCTCGGGGCTGACTGGAAGAACTTCTCTTCCCCTTCCTATGCTATCACTTCTCCCGAAGGCCGCTCCACCACCGAATTTACGCCGAAGGAATTCAGCATCGGACTGGGAGCCTCCTTCCGGATCGTGGATGGCCTCGCTGCCGGCCTGCACGTGAAGATGGCTTCATCCTCCCTTGCTAAGGATGCCAAAGGATCCGCCTTCGGAGCCGATATCTCCTTGAAATATGAAAAGGATGCTTTACAGGCAGGTCTTTCGGCCGACAATATCGGCGGTAAGGTGAAATACGGAAACAGCGCTTATCCGATGCCACTCTGCATCCGGGGCGGTGCCGCTTATACCTTCTCCGGACTCACGGCCGCTGTGGAAGCCGATTATCTGGACGGCGGTGTCATGGCCGGAGCCGGTCTCCAGTACTCCATCAAGGACATCGTTTTCGTCCGGGCCGGCTATCACTATGGAAAAGCTATCCCGTCCTACGCCTCCCTGGGCCTGGGACTCCAATTCGCCGGCATCCACGCCGACTTCTTCTACCTCCTGGCCTCCGAAACCCTCAAAAACACCCTCGGTTTCGGACTGGGATACAGATTCTGATTGTTTCAATACAAATAATAGAGGGATGGAGCGACTTTTTTTCGGAGCTTCATCCCTCTATTATTTTTTATTTGTAATTGATTGTCTTACTCGCTGAAACGGGCTTTGAGGTATTCGCGGTTCAGGCGGGCGATGTGGTCGATGGTGACGTGCTTCGGGCATTCCATCTCGCAAGCGCGGGTGTTCGTGCAGTTGCCGAAGCCGAGTTCGTCCATCTTGGCGACCATGGCGCGGGCGCGACGGGCAGCTTCCGGTTTGCCCTGAGGAAGCAGGGCGAGGGAGCTGACGCGGGCGGCCACGAACAGCATGGCGGAACCGTTCTTGCAGGTGGCGACGCAGGCACCACAACCGACGCAGGCGGCGGCATCCATCGACAGTTCGGCATCATCGTGCGAGATGAGGATGGTGTTTGCATCCTGGGCGGCACCGGTACGGACGGAAACGAATCCGCCGGCCTGGAGGATCTTGTCGAAGGCCTGACGGTCCACGACGAGGTCCTTGATCACCGGGAAGGCGGCACTGCGCCAAGGTTCCACGGTGATGGTGGCGCCGGGCTTGAAATGACGCATGAACAGCTGGCAGGTGGTCACCTGGTCGTCCGGACCGTGGGCGCGGCCGTCCACATACAGGGAACAGGCGCCGCAGATACCCTCACGGCAGTCGTGGTCGAAAGCAATGGGCTCCACACCCTTGCGGATGAGCTGGTCGTTCAGGATGTCCAGCATCTCGAGGAAGGAGGCATCTTCCTCCACATCGGTGACGTGGTAGGTCTCGAAGTGACCCTTCGCTTTGGCGTTCTTCTGACGCCACACTTTCACGTTATATTCCATAATCGTCTTTAGTCTTTATAGTTACGGGTCGCAATCTTGATGTTCTCATACTTGAGCGGCTCCTTGTGGAGTTCAGGCTCGACACCTTCGCCCTTGTATTCCCAGGCACCCACATACATGAAGTTCTCGTCGTCACGCTTGGTCTCGCCTTCCTCGGTCTGCATTTCCTCGCGGAAATGACCGCCGCAGGACTCTTTCCTGTGCAGGGCGTCGCGGGCCATCAGTTCGCCGATGTCGAAGAAGTCCACGAGACGGAGGGCCTTCTCGAGTTCCTGGTTGAATTCCTCATTGGTTCCGGGGACGCGGACGGTCTTCCAGAATTCCTTCCGGAGTTCGCCGATTTCCTCGATGGCCTTCTTCAGGCCGGCCTCGTTGCGGGCCATGCCCACATACTCCCACATGATGTGACCGAGTTTCTTGTGGATACTGTCCACAGTCTCAGTGCCCTTGACAGCCAGGATCTTCTGGATCCGGTCCAGGACGGCCTTTTCGGCCTCGGCGAATTCAGGAGCATTGGTGTCGGTCTTCGGTTCCGCAAACTTATGGGACAGATAGTCGCCGATGGTGTACGGAAGGATGAAGTAACCGTCGGCCAGGCCCTGCATGAGGGCGGAAGCGCCCAGACGGTTTCCACCGTGATCGGAGAAGTTCGCCTCGCCGATGGCATAGAGGCCCGGGATGGTGGTCTGGAGGTCATAATCGACCCAGAGACCGCCCATGGTATAATGGATGGCCGGATAGATCATCATCGGCTCCTCCCAAGGGGAAGAGGAGGTGATCTTTTCGTACATCTGGAAGAGGTTGCCGTAGCGTTCTTCCACTCGCTGGTGACCCAGGCGCTTGATGGCGTCGGCAAAATCCAGGAACACGGCCAGACCGGTCTCGTTCACGCCGTAACCGGCGTCGCAGCGCTCCTTGGCGGCGCGGGATGCGACGTCACGCGGAACCAGGTTGCCGAAAGCCGGATAGCGGCGCTCCAGATAGTAGTCGCGGCGCTCCTCGGGAATCTGGGAAGCCTTGATTTCATGCTTGCGGAGCTTGATGACATCCTCCATGTTGTTCGGCACCCAGATACGGCCGTCGTTACGGAGGGACTCGGACATCAGGGTAAGTTTGCACTGCTGGTCACCGTGGACCGGGATGCAGGTAGGATGGATCTGCGCAAAGCAGGGATTCGCGAAGAAAGCACCCTTGCGATAGGCCTGCATGGCGGCGGAACCGTTGGAATTCATCGCGTTGGTGGAAAGGAAGTACGTATTTCCATAACCACCGGTGGCGAGGACCACGGCGTGGGCGCCGAAACGCTCGATTTCACCGGTCACGAGGTTGCGGGCGATGATACCCTTCGCCTGGCCGTTGATGATGACAAGGTCCAGCATCTCATGGCGCGGATAGCTCTTCACGGAACCGGCGGCGATTTCCTTGTTCAGGGCCGCATAGGCACCGAGAAGGAGCTGCTGTCCGGTTTGTCCGCGGGCGTAGAAGGTACGGCTCACCTGCACGCCACCGAAGGAACGGTTGGCCAGGTAACCGCCGTACTCACGGGCAAAAGGAACACCCTGTGCGACGCACTGGTCGATGATGGCCGCACTGACCTCGGCAAGACGGTACACGTTGGCCTCACGGGAACGGTAGTCACCACCCTTGATGGTGTCGTAGAACAGACGGTAGATGGAGTCATTGTCGTTCTGGTAGTTCTTCGCGGCATTGATACCGCCCTGGGCGGCGATGGAGTGCGCCCGGCGCGGAGAATCGGAGATGCAGAAGATCTTGA
Source organism: Bacteroidales bacterium (assembly GCA_017439305.1). GTDB lineage: Bacteria > Bacteroidota > Bacteroidia > Bacteroidales > UBA932 > Cryptobacteroides. Next base: position 69,554 of record JAFSJK010000053.1, read on the forward strand.
CATTGTATCCGAGCTCGCCCAGGGACGCAGCTGCGGACGCACCGCCAAGACCGGTACCAACGACGATCACCTCGAGTTTCCGCTTGTTGTTCGGAGAGACGATCCGGATTTCGGCCTTGCGCTTCGACCATTTCTCGGCGAGCGGCCCTTCCGGAATCTTGGAGATAAGTTTAGAATCGGCCATATGGGTTAAGGATTATAGTTGAAAATTCCGTTTAACTCGCAATTTTAAGCAAATTTCCGGACTTTTACAACTTATTATAGGACTTTTCAATTATTTAATGACATTCCGATAACCGTATACGGATGATACGGATGCTTGTCGGGACTGCCGAGAACCGCCCACATCACATGGTTCTCGAAAACGATGGATGCCGTCGTGATGGGACGAAGGATCGGGGCACCGCTGCGGGAAATCGTGTTGATCAGGAAATCGTGTCCCCAATCCGCAATAGGAACGGTGGTCTCCTTCAACAGTTTACAGGCCTTCTCGTACCGGTCCACGCCCTTGCGGTCAGCGGGCCGCCCGGACCAGGTGAAATTGGTCACGACCCGATAACCGGAGGGTTCCTCGTTCACATCGTACCGGGCCCGGATCCGCCAGTTGTCCATCTCATAATAGACGGCGCCGCCCTTCGCGTCGATCACGCCGAAATTGGCCTCCACGCCCATCGGCTTGGACAGGGTATCGATGAAATGCTCGAAATCCTCGACGGTTTCGCAGATTTCCAGGGCCCTGTACATCAGGAATCCTTCCCGGTCCATGTCCTTGGCCGGAATTTCATCCTCTTTCAGATCGTACGTCGCCGTATTCATGATGCTGAACCCAGCACTGTTGGTCCCGGCCCATACCTCCTTATTGAACGGCTCTCCCGTATTGACCAGGCCGATGAAACTGAATTTCTCTCCCTGGAACCATTGGATGTCGTTTCCCTGGCAACTGGAGTCCCGGTGTTTCATCATCACCGGCTTCCCGTCGGCCCGGACCTTTCCGCTGATGATGACGGACGTGCAGGCCAGCGCCGGAACCGCCCCCAGCACCAGAAGAAGCATAAAGAGTATCTTTTTCATATCAGAAGAGTGTTCCGTTGTCGTCAGGATTGTATTTGCGCTGCGGAAGGTATGCTTCCATGCCCAGATGCGCATAGGCGAGTTCCGTCGCCACGCGGCCGCGTTGGGTGCGGATGAGGAATCCTTCCTTGATGAGGAAAGGTTCATACACCTCCTCCAGGGTGCCGGCATCCTCGGAAATGGAAGTGGCCAGCGTTCCCACGCCCACAGGACCGCCCTTGAAGGTGGTGATGAGGGTCCGGAGGATCTTGTGGTCGATGGAATCGAGCCCGCGCTTGTCGATCTTGAGCTTGTTCAGGGCGAAACGGGCGATTTCCACGTCGATGCGTCCGTCGCCGAGCACCTGCGCGAAATCGCGGACCCGCTTGAGAAGGGCGTTCGCGATACGCGCCGTCCCCCGGCTTCGCAAGGCGATTTCCAAGGCAGCATCGTTGTCTATCTCAATGCCCAGGATGGTGGCGCTGCGGATGACGATCTTCCGAAGGTCCTCGGTATCATAATATTCCAGGGCGCAGTTGATGCCGAACCGGTCCCTGAGCGGAGCCGTGAGCAAACCGCTCCGGGTCGTCGCACCCACCAGCGTAAAGGGATTCAGCGAAATCCGGACGCTCCGGGCACCGGGTCCCTTGTCGATCATGATATCGATGACATAGTCCTCCATAGCGGAATAAAGATATTCCTCTACTTCCGGGGAAAGCCGGTGGATTTCGTCGATGAACAGGACATCGCCCTTTTCCAGGGAAGTCAGCAGGCCCGCCAGGTCGCCCGGCTTGTCGAGGACCGGGCCGCTCGTCACTTTCATGTTCACGCCCATCTCGTTCGCGATGATATGGGCAAGGGTGGTCTTTCCCAGACCCGGAGGACCGTGGAACAACGTATGGTCCAATGCCTCCCCACGCATCTTGGCGGCCTTGATGTAAATCTCCAGGTTGGAGACGATTTCCTTCTGTCCGGTGAAATCATCCAGCTCCTGGGGGCGGATAATTCCGTCCAATTCATTATCTTTGCGGTCTGTTGTACTGCGGGGGTCGAATTCGCTCATAAGGCAGGGTCCGGTCTTTTCAGATACAAATATAGTATTTATTATTGAATCCTTGATGTTGTTTATATTCCTGTCAATTTGTTGAAAACTAGACGGAATAAATTATAAATCATCAAGTTAAGTGCTTTGAAAATTGTTGAAAACCCCGGGGATTTCCTGTGGGAAACCGGTGGAGAAGCCGGTGGAAAAGAAAGCGTGGAGTTTTCCACACCGGCATCAACAGGGTTATCAACAGCTTTTCAACAGCCTTTTCAAGGCAAATGTTGATAAGTAGGAAATCAACGGAACTGCTTCGCCGCAGAGTGGAATCTTTGGAAGAAACCTTCTGCAGCGGGCTTTTCCTGTCTGCCCGTTGGTTCGTCCTGTCCCAGGTTGCGCGGAAAGGTACCCACCTGGTCGTGCTTCCAACCCGGGAGGCAGCCGAGTATTGCAGCGCCGACCTGTATAATCTGGTGGAAGGCGACCGGGTCTTTTTCCTGCCGGACAGCGGCGGGGCCGTGGAACGGAGCAATTACAAGTCTTCCCTGGGTGTCCAGCGGACGGCGGCCATCGGCAAGATGATGGATCCGGGCGATGACATCCTTTTTATTGTCACCTATCCGGAGGCTCTGGAAGAGAAGATTCCGGACCAGAATGAAATCGCCGGAGCCCTCCTGACTATCCGTTCCGGAGAAAGCATTTCTTATGACAATCTCCGGGAAATCCTTGGAAAACAGGGATTTGAGCGGGTAGATTTCGTCTCCGCACCCGGCCAGTATGCCATCCGGGGCGCCGTCATCGACATATTTTCCTATTCCCTTGAGCATCCTTACCGACTCTCTTTCTTCGGAAACGAGGTGGAGAAGATCAATACCTTTGACTGCAATACCCAGCTGTCCCTGGAAAAGATGGACCGGGCCGACATATATCCGGACATCGTCGCCGGTGGCGGAGAAGGAAATGGTACAAGCATTCTCACACTCCTGAAAAAGGATGCGGTGGTATGGATGGATTCCTCCGACATGTACAAGGGGCGGGATTTCTTTCCGGAGCTGACAGCTTTCCGTCACGTATTCCTGGATATTCCGCTGCTCTGCCAGGGAAAGGATGCCGTCGTTTTCTCCATCGCGCCGCAGCCGGTTTTCAACAAGAACTTCGAACTCCTCCTCTCCGATATCCGTACCCGTCTTGAAAACAACTACCAGGTTTATATCTTCGGGGAAAAGGAATCCCAGCTGGAGCGCCTCCGTTCCATCATGCTGCAGGACGAGCAGGCTCTCCTTCCCGGATTTATCAAGGGAAAGAACATCCATGCCGGCTTCATAGACAACGAGGACCGGATATGCTGCTATACCGACCACGAAATCTTCGACCGCTTCCACCGGGTGCGCCTGAGAAGGACGGTGGAAAAATCGGAACAACTGACCCTGAATGACTTGAGTTCTTTCAATTTTGGAGATTACATCGTTCATATCGACCACGGTGTGGGCGTTTTCGGCGGTCTGGTCAAGATGACCGATGACAAGGGACGGGTCCACGAGGTCGTGAAACTCATCTACAAGGACAACGATGTCGTGTTCGTGTCGGTCCATTCCCTGCACAAGATTTCCCGCTTCCGTTCCAAGGAAGGGGAAATGCCCCGGATCAACAAGCTGGGATCCAAGACCTGGTCCACGATGAAGTCGTCGGCGAAGTCCCGGGTCAAGGACATCGCCAAGGAACTGATCCAGCTGTATGCCCGCCGCCGGGCCTCCAAGGGATTCGCCTTCTCGGCCGATACCTATCTCCAGGAAGAATTGGAGTCATCCTTCATGTATGAGGATACGCCCGACCAGGAAAAGGCGACTAAGGCGGTCAAGCAGGATATGGAGGATAACTGCCCGATGGACCGTCTGGTCTGCGGGGATGTCGGGTTCGGAAAGACGGAAATCGCCATCCGGGCGGCTTTCAAGGCGGTTTGTGATTCCAAACAGGTGGCCGTGCTGGTTCCGACGACCATCCTCGCCCTCCAGCATTTCGAGACCTTCAAGGCCCGGCTCAAGGACCTTCCCTGCACTGTGGAATATGTGAGCCGCCTGCGGACGGCCAAGGAAATCACGGATGTCAAGAAGCGGCTGAAAGAAGGAAAGATAGACATCCTAATCGGTACCCATAAGATCCTGGGTGCCGGATTCGAGTTCAAGGACTTGGGACTCCTCGTCATCGACGAAGAACAGAAATTCGGCGTGGCTGCGAAGGAAAAACTCCGTCAGCTGCGGGCATCTGTCGATACATTGACCCTTACGGCCACCCCGATTCCGCGGACCCTCCAGTTCTCCCTGCTCGGTGCGCGGGACCTTTCCATTATCAGCACCCCGCCGCCGAACCGGATTCCCATCCAGACGGAAATCATCCTGTTCGACGAGCAGGAAATCAAGAGCATCATCAGTTATGAACTCAACCGGGGCGGGCAGATTTTCTTCCTGCACAACAAGGTGGAGGAACTTCCCGCCATCCACGACATCCTGCACAGGCTGGTCCCCGACATGCGCATCTGCGTAGCCCATGGCCAGATGGAGCCGAAGCAACTCGAAAACAAGATGCTGGATTTCATCCGGGGTGACTATGACATGCTCCTGTGCACGACCATCATCGAAAATGGCCTGGACATCCCCAATGCCAATACGATCATTGTCAACCAGGCGCAGAACATCGGCCTGAGCGACCTGCATCAGCTTCGGGGCAGGGTAGGACGTTCCAACCGGAAAGCGTTCTGCTATCTGGTGGTACCGCCGCTCATCACGATTACGGAAGATGCCCGCCGCCGCTTGAAGGCCATCGAGGAGTTTTCCGACCTGGGAAGCGGATTCAACATCGCGATGCAGGATTTGGACATCCGCGGTGCCGGTAATCTCCTGGGTGCCGAACAGAGCGGCTTCATTGCTGACATGGGATTCGAGACTTATCAGAAGATTCTGGCAGAAGCGATGGAAGAGCTGGGAATGGAAACGGGTCTTTCCACGCGGCAGGCCCGCGAAGCCTATGTGGAGGATTGTACGGTGGAAACCGACCAGCCTGCCCTTATTCCGGATGGCTATATCGATATAACGGCTGAAAAGATCCGGATTTACAAACAGTTGGACAGCCTGACCGACGACCGGGAAATCGACCGGCTGGGCCGGCAGCTGGAAGACCGTTTCGGTCCGGTGCCCGGGGAAGTGAAGAATCTGCTGACTGTCGTGAAAATCCGGAATCTGGGTGCCCGGAGCGGATTCGAGAAGATCATCATCAAGAACGGGATGCAGATCATGTTCTTCGTTTCCAACCCGATGTCCGGCTACTACCAGTCCAAGCAGTTCGAAAGGATCATCGGAAAACTGAACGACCAGCCCGCGTTTTACAAAGTGAATCAGGACAACGGAAAACTCCGGACCGTCACCAGGGGCGTGGATTCCATGGAAAAGGCGCTCCAGGTGCTTCAGCGGTTGCAATAAACCCTGAAAATTGTTACATTTGCAAACTATGTCCAATCTGCTGGTAGAAATAGGAAATACCGCCCTGAAAGCGGCCTGGTCCGACGGAATGACCCTCGGAAAGACGTTCCGCTACCAGGGTGAAAAAGGATTGGATTTCATCCTTTCCATCGTCCGCCGGCAGAAGCCCGTCGTGATGCTGGTCTGCTCCGTCTATCCCTTGACGGAAGAGGATGAAAGCTTGCTTTCCGGAGAATGCGAGCACCTTCTGATCCTGGACGGCAATCATCGGGAACTCCTTCTAAGTAAAGGACTTCCTGCTTATCTTTCCTATGACAGGGCCGCTTCGGTCCTGGCTGCCCGCTATCTGTTCCGCGGAATGGGCTGTACCATCGTGGATTTCGGAACTACCTTGACCGTGGATTTCACGGACCGGGACGGTGCGTACGTAGGCGGCAACATTTCCGTCGGATGCCGGACCCGCTTCAAGGCGCTCAACCGGTATTCCCGCGCCCTTCCCCTCGTGAACACGCCGGAAGAATGCGCCGTCGTGGGCAGTTCCGAGATGTCTTCCATCGAAAGCGGAGTCGTTTCAGGCATACAATTTGAAATTGAAGGGTACCTCGGACTTCATCCTGAAAACGTTGCCGTGTTTACGGGCGGCGACGCGAATTATTTTGCAAAAAGGATGAAAAGTTCCATCTTTGTAATTTGTAACCTCGTGATGATGGGGTTGGCATTAATGGCTGACGAGTATGTCAAGAAGATTGATCGATAGGTTATGGATCGTCGCGGCCCTTCTCCTGGCCGGGATGCCGCTTTGTGCCCAGAACGGTGCCTACAACGGCTATTCTCCCTATTCCGTGTACGGTGTGGGAGACCTTCATCCCGCCGGAACCGCCTATAACGCCTCGATGGGCGGTGTCGGGATTGCCACCCGCAACAAGCGGTTCGTCAACACGATGAATCCGGCTTCCGCAACAGCCCGCGATTCCCTGTCCTTCATGGCCGATTTCGGACTCTCCGGCAAGGCTTCCCTGTTTTCCCAGGACGACCTGCGGGGAACCAAGACCCTGCTCAATATCAACGATTTCGTCATTTCCTTCCCGATGTGGCGCAAGACCGCCTTCATGGTGGGCATCCAGCCTTTCAGCGACACGGGATTCTCCATGTCCTACATCGACCGGATCACCTCGGGTGACCAGAGCATCGGCTACACCGGAAACCGGGCATACAGTGCTGCCGGAGACGGAGGAATCAACCAGTTCTTCGCAGGGGCTTCCGTCCTTCTGTGGAACCGCCTCTCCCTCGGTGCCCAGTACAACATGTTCTTCGGAACCATCAGCAAGCACTCCTCCAGCTCGTTCGGCGATGCCAGCTACCGTTCCCAGATGCTCGGGGACACGCTTCAGATAAGGGCCCATACCGCCAAGTTCGGCCTTCAGTATGAACAACCCATAGGAACTTCGGGACGGTTGAATCTCGGTGCCACCTATCGCCTGAAGGCGGCCATCACCGGACACGCCATCGAATTCAGCAACGTCTCCGAGATGGATACGGGCAGCCACGCGTTGAAGGACGACAAGATCAGCCTCGGCGACGAGATGGGCTTCGGCCTTGCCTACAGCCAGGGCGACAAATGGTCCCTCGAAGTGGATTATATCCGGAGCGACTGGACGGGCAGCCATTTCGACGCCGTCCGCGGATTCCGGAACAACGGGACCTATTCTTTTTCCTCGTCCGTAGCCCAGTCGGTAAGGGCCGGTTTCGAAATCACTCCCAACCGCAACGATATCAGGTACTTCTTCAAGCGCTGCACCTACCGGTTCGGCGGCTATATGGACCAGTCCTATTATCAGGTGAACGGACAGAACATCACCTCCGCCGGCATCACCCTCGGAATGACGCTTCCCGTGTTCCAGGGCTACAATGGCATCACCTTTGCATTGGACCTTGGCCAAAGGGGTTTCGGAACCGCATTCGTGAAGGAGAAATACATCGGCTTCCACGTCGGATTCAACATTTTCGACATCTGGTTCCGGAAACCGCAGTACCAGTAAAGTGAAACAAAACATAAAATTCTAACGATATGAAAAAGTTGACCTTCATCCTTTTCGCCGTTATGGCGGCTTTCCTGGGCCAGAACGCCTCGGCTCAGGGTAAGTACGGTGCCGACAGCGCAGAGTGCATCAAGTATCTCTCCTACTATCAGGAGTATTACAAGCAGAAAAACTATGATTCCGCCCTCCCGAACTGGAGGAAGGCCTATGCCATCTGCCCGGCGACCGCTTCGCAGAACCTGTTCGTCCACGGTTCCACCCTTATCAACCGCGAGATCAACAAGAACAAGAATAACAAGGCTGTTTTCGAAGGACTGGTGGATACCCTGCTCACCCTTCAGGACAAGCGCCTGGAATTCTATCCGCGTACCGCCAAGGGCGTAGACCAGAAGCCGACCATCCTGAACAACAAGGGCAAGTACATCGTCAATTTCCGCAACGAGGATTCCCAGTATCTGTATGACAACCTCACGTCCATCATCAAAGAGCTGGGCAGCGAGACCGACGGAGTCATCCTGGTGAACAACCTCCAGGCCGCCATCAACCTGTACCGCGAAGGCAAGCTCCAGGCTGACGACGTGATCAACATGTATGACACGGTCACCGAGGCCATCAACGGTGCCACCGCCAAGAGCGACGCCGAGGCCGAGGACAACCTCAAGACCAGGGCCACCATCGAGAGCGTGTTCGCCGACAGCCGGGTTGCTTCCTGTGAGAACCTCATCGCCATCTTCAGCCCGCGTTTCGATGCCGATCCGGAGAATGCTGCCGTTGTGACGAACATCGTGAAGCTGATGAACAACGCTGAGGATTGCTCCAACAATGACCTCTATTTCAAGGCCGTCACCCAGATGCACAAGCTGGATCCGTCCTACCGCAGCGCCTATGGCCTGTACAAGCTGAACGCCGCCCGCGGCAATGTGGCCGACGCCTGCCGCTACCTGGACGAGGCTATCGATTCCGAGGATTCCGACGAGGCTACCGACGCCCAGTACCTGTATGAGCTCGCCCGCTTCTGCTATGCGAACAACATGCGCGGCCGCGCTTTCGACGCTGCCGGCAAGGCGGTCCGCCTGGACAACGGTTATGCCGGAAAGGCCTATATGATCATGGGTAACCTCTGGGCTTCCGCCAGCTGCGGCGGTGACGTGGACAAGTACGCCCGCTACTGGGCCGCCACGGATTACTACCAGAAGGCCAAGTCTGCCGACGCTTCCCTGACGTCCGATGCCAACGCCGCCATCGGCAAGGTGAGCATCTACTACCCGGAGGCCAGCGAAATCTTCATGTACGACCTGGGCAAGGGACAGATCTACACGGTATCCTGCGGTGGCATGACCACCACGACAACTGTCCGTACCCGTTAAGATTCCGTGAAACAAAACCGCATACTTACGACGATGGCAACCGCATTGGCGGTTGCTTTCGTCGTATTTTCGTGCAAAGGAAACCTGTCCGAAGCCGAGAAACTGGACCTCTCGCAGACGCCTCTCCAGGTAGTGGACAGCATGTTCTTCGTCCAGACCGAGAACGGCCGCCTGAAAATGCGGGTGGAGGCTCCCGTGATGGAGGTATACGACTTCGACACCGTTTCTTATGAGCTGTTTCCGAAGGGCCTTTCCGTCTACGGCTATTCCGAACTTGGTTCCCTGGAGACGACCATCCGCTCCCAGAAAGCCCGTCACGACGTCAGGAAGACGACCGATGAAGAGAAGTGGTCGGCCTTCGGATCCGTCGTGATCCGGAACATCGTCAAGCAGGAAACGATGGAGACCGACACCATCTACTGGGACCAGAAGGCCAAGGAGATCTGGACGGACTGCTACATTAAGATGTATTCCCCGGCCGGCTACATGCAGGGATTCGGGATGCGGTCCGACGACATGGCCCGGAACGCCATCATCCAGCGTCCCTTCAACAGCTATGGCGTCGTGGAGCAGGATTCCACGAAGGTCGTCCTCGATTCAGTCAACTTTGTCGGGCCTTTTCCGCTTTCAAAACAGGCAAAAAAGGCTGTTGTGCGAAAAAATAGTGATAAATTGAAAGAAAATCACTAAATTCGCACCCTTGACTGAATTTTGACGAAAATTTTAAAAAAGTAACATAAAAATGGCAGTTTTAGAGAAACTCCGCGGTTGGGGCATCTTCCTTTCCATCCTGGTCGCCCTCCCGCTCCTCCTGTTCATCATCGACCCGAGCCAGATCATCCAGACGGTCCAGTCCGTCTCTTCCAAGTATGATGTGGGCAAGATCGGTGGCAAGTCCATCTCCTATACCGATTACCAGCAGGAAGTGGAGAAGTATTCCCGCATCAGCGAGATGCTTTCCGGTACCTCTTCCACCAGCGAGCAGCAGCAGAAGCAGATCCGTGACGCCGTGTGGCAGAACCTGGTGGACCAGAACCTGTTCATCAAGAACGCCCAGGCCGCCGGTATCAACGTCGGCAAGGCCGAAATCATGGACCTTACCAATGGTGAGAACGTCTCCCCGGTCATCGCGTCCCTGTTCGTGGACGAGAACGGTGCTTTCTCCTCCGAGCGTCTGGTGGACTTCCTCCAGAACGTGGATGAGGACGAAAACAGCAAGGCCATCTGGAACTATCTCCAGGAGGCGATGATTACTTCCCAGTACTACAACAAGTACAACGCCCTCTTCGCGAACTCCAACATCCAGAACGCCATCCAGGTGAACCGCTCGATCGCCGACAACAACACGACCGCCGACGTCGAGTTCGTGATGAGCCCGTTCACTTTCGCCACCGACAGCACCGTCGTGGTCTCCGACAAGGAAATCACCGATTTCTACAACAACCACAAGGACTTCTTCAAGCAGAACGCGACCCGCGACATCGAGTACGCCGTGTTCCAGGTGGTTCCGTCCGCCGAGGACATCGCCGCCGCGAACAATGACTTCGTGAAGCTCTATGACGATTTCGCCACGACCGAGAACGTCCGTTCCTTCCTGCAGCGCAACTCCGACCGTCAGTGGGACGACCGCTGGTACAAGGCCGGTGACCTCCGCTCCGTGAACGCTGACGTGGATACGTTCGTTTCCGAGCACAACGAGGGTGTTTCCCCGGTGTACACTTCCGGCAACACCTTCTATGCCGCCCGTATCCTGGGTTCCGCCACGATGCCCGAGACCGTCAAGGTCCGCCACATGATGTTCCAGTCCAACGAGGATGGTCAGCACCTGGCTGACAGCCTCCTCGCCGAGCTCAAGAAGGGTGGTAACTTCGCGGAGCTCGCCACCGCCTATTCCGCCGACCGCAACTCCAACACGGACGGAGAATTCGGCAACATCGGTGAAATCTCCCAGAGCACCATCCAGTATCTCCCGACCGGATTCAACGCCATCTTCAATGCCAAGGTGGGCCAGCCGTTCATCCTCCAGTCCAACATCGCCACCCATATCGTGGAAGTGACCGAGGCCGGCGCCCCTGCCCTGTTCAAGCAGGTGGCCGTCTTCGAGAAGGAGACCCTCTCCAGCAAGGAGACCTTCAACAAGTTCTACAACGATGCGAACCGCCTCGCCACCCTGTCCGCCGGCAAGCTGGCCAACTACCGCGCTGCCTGCGATTCCATCGGCACCTATTCCCACAGCCTGACCATCAACGAGGGAACCGACACCTACGGCTCCATCGGTCACGCCAAGGAGGTTACCCGCTGGGCCTTTGACAACAAGCCGGGCAAGGTTTCCAACATCATCACCGTGGACAACAACTACTTCTTCGTGGTGGCCGTGAAGGGTGCGCACAAGGAAGGTCTCGCCCCGGTTTCCGAGGTCTCCGACGCCATCAAGAACCAGCTCTACAGCGAGAAGTACGCCGCCAAGCGTCAGGCCGAGGTGGCCGAGCAGATTGCCGGTCTCACCGACCTCGAGGCGATTGCCGAGAAACTCGGAACGACGGTCTCCACGCAGAACGATGTCGCCTTTGCGTCGATGTCCGCCCGCAGCCTGGATCCGAAGTTCATCGGTGCCATTGCCGCCGCTCCGGAAGGAAAGATCAGCGGTCCGGTCGCCGGTTCCTATGGTGTATATGTGTTCAATGTGCTGGGTCGCGAGACCGGTTCCTTCTACACCGACAGCGACGCGAAGAACGCCAATTCCCAGCTCATGAACTACGCGCTCCAGATGATCGTCCCCGTGATGATGCAGGACGCCGACGTCAAGGACAACCGCGCCAGATTCTATTAGTCTATGGCACTGAAATGTGGAATAGTGGGACTTCCCAATGTTGGGAAGTCCACTTTGTTTAACTGCGTCAGCTCCGGCAAGGCGCAGAGCGCGAATTTCCCCTTCTGCACCATCGAACCGAACGTAGGGTCCACGAATGTGCCCGACAAGCGGTTGGAGGTGCTGACGGAAATCTGCCAGCCCAAGCGCACCATTCCGGCCACGGTCGAGATCGTGGACATCGCCGGCTTGGTGAAGGGCGCTTCCAAGGGAGAAGGCCTGGGAAACCAGTTCCTGGCCAACATCCGTGAAACCGATGCCATCCTGCATGTCCTCCGCTGCTTTGACGACGGGAACATCGTCCATGTGGATGGTTCCGTGGATCCGGTCCGCGACAAGGAAGTTGTGGATATGGAATTGCAGATCAAGGACTTGGAGACGGTTGAAAACCGTATCAAGAAAGTGGAGAAGCAGGCTACGACGGGCGGTGACAAGGATGCAAAGAAGCTTCTGGCGCTGTTGCAGCGCTATCGGGCCGCCTTGCTGCAGGGCAAGTCTTGCCGCACAGTCGTTCCCGAGAACGCCGAGGAAGAGCAGATGGCCCGTGACCTTTACCTCCTGACCAACAAGCCCGTCATGTACGTGTGCAATGTCGACGAGGCTTCCGCCGCTACGGGCAATGCCTATGTCGACGCCGTCCGTGCCGCCGTGGCCGATGAACAGGCGGAAATCCTGGTGATCGCCGCCAAGACCGAAGCCGAAATCGCTGAAATCGAGGAGTATGAGGACCGCCAGATGTTCCTTGAGGAAATGGGCCTTTCCGAGTCGGGTGTCGTCCGCCTCATCCAGGGTGCCTATCACCTCCTGGGCCTTCAGACCTTCTTCACGGCCGGTGCTGACGAGTGCCGTGCCTGGACCATCCGGGTCGGCGACAAGGCTCCTCGCGCCGCCGGTGTCATCCACACGGATTTTGAACGCGGTTTCATCCGCGCCGAAGTCATCAAGTACGATGACTTCGTGCACTACAAGACCGAGGCCGCAGTCCGCGCTGCCGGAAAGATGGGTATCGAGGGCAAGGACTATGTCGTCCAGGACGGAGACATCATGCACTTCCTGTTCAACGTGTAAGAGAATAAGGGAAAGTTCTCGACGTGAGAATCTAAATCTACCGAATCGCCATTCCAGATGACTGGAAGGGCGATTTTCATTACGTTATCGATCCATCATAAAAAAGATTTTCGCCACATTTTAACGTTTCTTGTCCTCTGCCCGGCGGGAGCGCCCTAACTTGGGTGCATGAAAACGTCTTCAAATCTCTTGTTGGCTGGCCTTTGTGGTGTTCTATTCCTGTCTCCATTTGTACAAACGAGATATGTACAAGGGAGAGCGAAAGAGGATGAAGTTTCAGAGAAACTATCCGTGATGTTCTGGAACGTGGAGAACTTCTATGATTGGCGGAATGATTCCACGACGGTATCGGATGCGGAGTTTTCTTCGAGCGGAGAACGGCATTGGACCTGGAAACGGTTCCAGGCAAAAGCGAATGCCTTTGCGAAGGCGGTGTTGTGGGTGGAGGGGGAGAACGGGAGACTTCCCGACATTGTTGGGCTGGAGGAAGTGGAGAACGCTTTCGTCCTGCGACAGATTCTCCAAAAAACGATTCTCCGGAAACTGGACTACAAGTATGTCCACTACGATTCTCCGGACCGCCGTGGCATTGACGTGGCGCTCCTGTATCGGTCCTCGGTCTTGGAACTGATTGATTCCAAACCCTGTCACCTGTATTCCGGCAAGGACCCCGTTACCCATTCCGGAGACACTGTTATGGCCACCCGGGATATTTTGCTCTGCACGTTCCGTTTCAAACAGGGCAGACGGACCGGAAAACTCTCCGAATCCCTCCCGTTCGCCGTCCTGGTAAACCACCATCCTTCCAAATACGGAGGGGCGTCCGAGTCGGAGCCCCGCCGGCGCATAGCGGTGGAACGGTTGCGGTTCCTGGTGGATTCGCTCGCGGCCGTCGGCATCGACCGGATCATTGCCGGGGGAGACTTCAACGACACCCCCGACAATCCCGTCTTCCGGCTGTTGGAACCTGTGTTGGCGCCGATGCACAGGGACCTTTTCCACCGCGGCCTCGGCACCATCAAGTACGACGGAAAATGGGATCTCATCGACCATATCTATGTGTCCCCGGCCTTAACCCCGCTCTCTCGAATGCGGATCCTCCGGATCCCTTTCCTGCTCACACGCGACACGGTCCATTCCGGCGAGAAACCCCTCCGCACCTACACCGGCCCCCGCCACACCGGCGGCGTCTCCGACCATCTGCCCGTCCTGTTGGAGGTTCCATTTCCCCCTTGATAGGGAGCCGTCTTCCATCTCCCATGTACAAGTCTCGCTTGTACCCCGAAACGGCTAAGAGGGCCGGGTCTCATGTACAAGTCTTTGCGAAATACCGGGTTTTCTGGTCTTTCCGGCGAGACTTGGACATAAAAACAGCTATCCGCAATAAAAACCGTGTACAAGCGTGACTTGTACAATGCCACGAAGAATGCCAATATAAGAATCACCATGCTTAAGACATATCACCTTTGTTATACTTCCCACCAGGAAGTCATGTATCGGAACGTAGAAGATATGAATCGTTCCTTCAATTGTTTATGCTCGGCGTTGGAGAAGACGGACAGTCGGTGTCTAGCAGAGAGTGACATTCCAAATCATCATCACGGATGCTATGAAACGGAATGTCCAGACCTCCTGATTCGTATCAAGCGCCAGGCGTATACTTGCTATTTCAACGAAAAGTATGGCCGAAAGGGGCCGTTGGGTGAACCGGGTTATTTCGAAATGAAATTGGATGGCTTGCAGCATAAGTTGACTGCCATCTCCTATACCGTCAGGAATTCTGTCCATCACGGAATCACCTCGACTCCGTTCGAGTGGCCTTTCTGTTCGGCCAATGCCTATTTCCGGAAGGAGCTAGGAAAGCTGTATGTGCCGGATTTGCTGTTGACGCCTGCCCAGATCAAGGCCGCCTTGCCTCGTCGGGCGAGATTCAACCCTGAGTGGATGATGGGGGTAGAGGGGGTATTTCTGCGTGAGTCGGTCATTGAGACGGATTTGGTCGAGAATCTGTATGCCACGCCGAAAGCGTTCAACTATCTGATCACCCGTTTGAGCGGTGAAGATTGGAGCCAGGAGCAAGAGGCCGATAACAACGGCCGTCCACCCATCACCCTGGAGAGCTTCGAGGATCTGGTTCTCCAGCGCGCGGCCTCCCGCGAAAAGACAATCGCCGAAATGCTGCGCAACGAGAAGAATCGCGGTATCCCGCTAGGATTCAATGACCTGCAACTATGTGAGCTGATTGACAATCAATATGTTCCGCAGTATTGGGTTCGGTCTGTCTATCAGCTGTCTGTCCGCGAGAAGAACAACATCGCCAGCGAACTCTATCGCCGCCGCCTGGCGGGCGAGGCGCAGATTCGTCGATGCCTCGTCCTGTGAGTCTCGGGGGTCTCTCGAGGGGGTAGGACTCCGTTGGTGTTTATCGGTGGGTTGGGGTCGTCCGCGGGGGTGTTGGCTTGCCGGGTGGTTATTCGTGGGGAGGGGGTATCGGCGGGAGGATGGGTCCGAGTGGAGTGGTTTCTGACGGTCGGACCCTATGTACAAGTCTGGCTTGTGCAACGGAACGTCCCTGCCGTCGTGATATTTTGTACAAGTCTTTCGGAAAAGGGACGAAATAGCCCCTTATCGTTGAGACTTGTACATAGAAACGCAACTAGAGGTGCAGAACGGTGTACATACGAGACTTGTACACCAGCGCGGGGCATGGGGGAGCAGGATAAATTGGTGGGAGGAAAAAGGGAAAAAGGAACAAAGGGAAGGCGGTTTCCAAAAGAAACTCCGAAAAAAATACGGAATACTCCTAAAAAAATTAGGAGTTAGGATATTTTTGTCTATATTTGCACCATGAGACAGAAATTGACAGCCAAGGAGGAGCAGTTGATGACCCTTTTCTGGGAGCATGGCGACCTCTTCATCCGCGACCTGGTGGCGCTGCTGCCGGAGCCGCGGCCGCATTACAACACCGTGGCCACCCTTGTGAAGTTCCTGGAAGAGAAGGGCTTCCTGGAGCGTGAGCCGATGGCGAACACCTTCCGTTACCACGTGAAGGTCACCGAGAAGCAGTACCGCGGGGAGACCGTGGGCGAGATGGTGGCCCAGTATTATAACAATTCCTACGCGAGCCTGGTCTCGCAGTTCGTGGAGGAGGACCGCATGGACCTCCAGGAGCTGAAGGACCTGATCGCGCGGATCGAAAGCGCCCGGAAATGACCCCGTTCCTTCTCTATATCGGCCGAAGCAGCCTGTACCTGGCCTTGTTCTACGCATTCTTCCTGCTGGTGATGCGCAGGACGACTTTCTTCCGCCTGAACCGCCTCCTGCTGCTGGCGGGTACCGTGGCGTGCTTCCTGCTGCCGCTGCTGCGGCTCCGGACGGTGGAGGTGCCGTTTCTGATGGTCGGGTCGCTGACGGAGGTCGGCGCGGATTCCGCCCTGACCGACGACCCGTCCGCCGCCTCCCCCTTCCCCTACCTGGACCTCCTCTATATCCTCGGCTTCCTCGCCGTGCTGGGCTGGACCGCCGCCGCGATGGTCCGGATGTATCGGACCATCCGGAAAGGCGCCAGCACGCGCCTGGAGGATGGCACCAAACTCGTCTTGACCGAGGCCGATGTCCCCTCCTTCAGCTGGGGCCGGACCATCGTCATGAGCCGGAAGGATGCGGAAACGAATCCGGTCATCCGGCTGCACGAGGAGGCCCACATCCGCAAGGCCCATACCCTGGATATCCTCCTGTTTACGGCCGTCACGCTGGTCCATTGGTTCAATCCCCTCGTCTGGATCACCCTCAGCGAACTCAAGCTCCTGCACGAGTACGAGGCCGATGACGCCGTTCTCAATCATGGCATCGATGCTACCCAATATCAACTGTTGCTCGTGCGGAAAGCGGTCGGGGACAAGCGCTTCACCCTGGCGAACGGCTTCCAGCACGCCAAACTCAAAAACCGAATCGACATGATGCTCCAAGCCCCCTCCTCCGGATGGAAACGCCTCTCCTGGCTCGCCATCCTCCCCTTCCTCGCCGGGACCATGTTCCTGTGCAATCCCGTCCGCGCCAAGGTCGTCTCCGCCGACCTGTCCGAGACGGTCCTCACCGAAACGGTCCCGGCCGTTCTCCCCGATACGACGACGACCATTCCTTTTGCGAACGTCGAAGTCAAGCCGACCTTCAACGGCGGCGACGCCGGTACCAACTTCTCCAAGTGGGTCAATGAAAACCTCAAGTACCCGCAAGCCGCCAAAGATGCTGGCGCCCAGGGGCGTATACTACTGCAATTCACCGTCTATCCCGACGGCTCTGTCCGTGACACCCGGGTCCTCCGCGGCGTGAATCCCGACCTGGACGCCGAGGCGCTCCGCGTCGTTTCCGCCTCCCCGGACTGGACGCCCGGCTATGTCAAGGGCGAACCCGTCAAGGTCACGTACACCTTCCCGGTCATCTTTCAGTTGAGCGGCAAAAAGACCGAGCCGAAGACCGCGTCCATCCACGTGACGGGCGAGGCTAATGACGTCTTCATCCGGGGCGCCCTGGCGGATTCCGTGCTCTTCATTCTGGACGGGAAGCCCGTTCCTTCCAGAAAGGACATCAACCTGGAGACCATCGAATCCATCCAAGTCCTGAAAGACGAAAAAGCCATGGAGAAATACGGCGAGAAAGGACGCTATGGCGTCATAGAGTTCACTTCCAAGAAACAATGAAACGCCTGCTGACCGCCGCCCTGCTGGTCTGCGCCGCCACCCTGCAGGCGCAGACCACGCACCGCGACTCCGTGCTGGCGGAGGCCCGGTATCTCAAGAGCATCTATCGGACGGATGATGCGATCGAGAAACTGTCGGCCCTGGTGCAGCCGGGCGCGATGGACGAGGGCGTGCTCGCGGAACTCGCCGACTGCCATTTCCAGAGCGGCGCCTACGAGGATGCCGCCGGGACTTATTTCCTGCTCTCGTCCAAGTCTCCGGACAACATTCTCTACCACATCCGCTTGATGCAGGCCTATTCCCGGCTAAAGGCCTATCCCCAGAGCATCCAGGCGGGACGGGCGGTCCTGCAGCAAGATTCCATCCCGGCGGTCCTGAGCTTCGTGGGGGACTCCTTCCGGCAGCTGGACCAGGCCGATTCGGCCCTCTGGTACTACCGTCGGTCCCTGGCCCTGAAGCCTGGGAACGAAACGGTCCTGTCCAAGGCCGTGGGCATTCTCATCGACAAGGAAAAGTACGACGAGGCGATCGCCCAGAGCGAAACCTTCCTGGCGGAAGATCCTGACAATGTGACGATTGCGCCGCTTCAGGGGCTCGCCTACTACCGGAAGGGCGACTACGAGACCGCCAGCAAGATCTTCCAGCGGCAGGAGGACATCGGCAATGACTCGTATCCCATCCACTACTATCTGGGGCAGAGCTATTGGCATACCAACGTGATTTACCGGGCGGAGCAGGAACTCGTGCGCGCCTGGCAGATCGACTCCAGCGACGTGAACCTGGCGTATTCCATCGCCGCCGTGAAAAAGGAGGCGATGCGTCCGTTCAACCAGGAAGTGAAACCCTGGCTGGACAAGGCCCTGGAGATGCTGGAGCCGGACCCGGCCACGATGTCCCGCATCCACCAGCAATATGCCCTCGGCTACTATGGGCGGGACGATTCCTGGGACCAGGCCATCGCCCATTACAAGGAGGCCTACCGCTACAACCCCAAGCTCATATCGGCCCTCTCCACCATCGCCTACTGCTACCAGATGAAGAAGGAGTACAAGACGGCCATCGAATGGTACGAGAAGTACCTGAAGGTCGCCCGCCCCGGCTCCCGGGGTTACGAGTTCGCCGCCGACAACCTGAAGTACATCCGGGCGGAAAAATTCATGGAAGAGCCTTGAGGCTCAATTCTTGCAGCGAAATCCGCCGCCATGAACATGGTCTTCTAGGCGGGCGTTCCAAGAGCCGCAAATAATTCGTAACTTCGCACAAATGTTGCGAAAATGAAAAAAAGCGATAAATCCATCCTTTCCGCCCTGTTGCTGGTCGTAATCTTCGCCACGTGGCTGATCGTGCAGCGCACGGGCCTCCTCAGCGGCGGATCCGCCACGCCTCTGGTGGAACTGTCGGACGACCAGCTGGAGCTTCCGGCGCAAAATACCACGGACCGGATCGTCCGTTATCAGGGTTTTGTGAGTTCATATAACACGGAAACGCTTATACCAGACTGGGTTGCCTATGAGCTTACGGCGGAGGAAACCCGCGGGGACGCCACACGCGCGGACAAGAACTTCTCGATGGACATGAATTTCCGGGGCCGGCAGGCCATGCGGGAGGACTACAACGGAAGCGGTTGGACCCGGGGCCATATGGCACCGGCGGCGGATTTCTTCTGGGATGACTCCGCGATGGCGGAAACCTTCTACTTCCAGAACATCTGCCCGCAGCGGGAGGAGCTGAACAACAAGGATTGGCAATATCTGGAGAAACAGGTCCGCGCCTGGGCCAACAAGTATGGCAAGGTCTGGGTGGTCTCCGGTCCGATTATCGGCGACAACATCTACGGCACCATCGGTCGGGACCACGTGGTCGTGCCGGACGCCTTCTTCAAAGTCGTCATGGTTCACGATGGCAAGCGGTACCAGTCCATCGCTTTCGTGATGGGCAATGATGCCGAACGGTACTGGCTGCAGGACTGCGCTTTGACGGTCGACGACCTGGAGGGACGGACCGGCATCGACTTTTATCCGGCCCTTCCGGACGACGTGGAGGAAGATGTCGAATCCCGGTACGATTTTTCGGTCTGGGGTATCCGCAGCCGATAAAAAATGCTATCTTTGTATATTGACACTAAACAAGATACCGATATGAAAGAAAAAATCCAGGAAAAATTCCAAACCCTCTTCGGCGAGCATGGCGACGTGTACGCCTCCGCCGGACGTATCAACCTGATCGGCGAGCACACGGACTACAACGGCGGCTATGTGTTCCCGGGTGCCATCGACTGCGGCATCATGGCCGAGATCAAGGTCAACGGAACCCAGAAGGTGAAGGCTTTCTCCCTTGACTATGACGAGTTTGTGGAATTCGGCCTTCAGGAAGAGGACAAGCCCGAGCAGCAGTGGGCGCGCTACATCTTCGGCGTATGCCGGGAGACCATCAAGCGCGGCGGCAAGGTGGAAGGATTCAACACCGTCTTCGCGGGAGACGTTCCCCTGGGCGCCGGCCTCAGCTCCAGCGCGGCCCTCGAGAGCACCTTCGCATTCGCCCTGAACGATATCTTCAATAACGGGATCGACAAGTTCGAACTTGCGAAGATCGGCCAGAGCACCGAGCACAACTACTGCGGCGTCAAGTGCGGCATTATGGACCAGTTCGCCTCCATTTTCGGCAAGGCCGGCTCCCTGATCCGCCTGAACTGCAAGACCCTGGAGTACAAGTATTTCCCCTTCAATCCGGAAGGCTATCGCCTCGTCCTCATCGATTCCTGCGTGAAGCACGAACTGGCTTCCAGCGCCTATAACAAGCGCCGCGCCTCCTGCGAGAATGCCGCAGCAGCCATCCGTAAGAACCACCCGGACGTGGAATTCCTCTCCGACGCCAAGCGCCAGTGGCTGGACGAGGTCCGCACCGAGATTCCTGAGGAGGACTTCCTCCGCGCCGAATATGTGATCGGTGAAGTCCAGCGCGTCCTCGACGTCTGCGATGCCCTGGAGCGCGGTGACTACGAGACCGTGGGCGAAATGATGTACCAGACGCACTTCGGCATGAGCCGCCTGTACGAAGTCTCCTGCGAGGAGCTCGACTTCCTGAACAAGTTGGCCCGCAAGATGGACGTTACCGGTTCCCGCGTGATGGGCGGCGGCTTCGGCGGCTGCACCATCAACCTCGTGAAGGACGAGCTGTACGACGCGTTCATCAACGCGGCCGTGGGCCAGTTCACCGAGAAGTTCGGCCACGCCCCGAAGATCTACAACGTGGTCATCTCCGATGGTGCCCGCAAGCTGTAGCCATTGTGGCGGTACCCACTCCGTCGAAACCTTTCCGAGTATCAATGTCGCCCTGGATCCGGACCTGAAGGCCCGGGTCCGGGACGGCTCTTTATTCGTCTGGGAATGCCCGTATTGCGGCGCCCGGAACCTCTTGAAATACCAGACCTTATACCACGATTCGGCCGAGAAGTTGATGGTCTGGCTGCTGCCGGGAGATGCTCAGCCGCCCCAGGCCGTGGCCGACGCCGTGAAGGAGCTGGACGGCTATACCCTCCGCCTGGTCCGGGAGGTCGGCGACCTGGTGGAAAAGGTCAACATCCACGCTTTCGGCCTCGACGACGTGCTGGTGGAAATGTGCAAGTATGTCACCCGCATGGAACTGGCCGACCAGCAGAAACGCGCGGAACTGCAGGAGGTTCCGTTGAAATTCTTCAAGATGGACGGTCCGGACGATGACTTGGTTTTCTCCTTTCCGCTGGACGGGGAGATGAAGGTGGTCAATGTAGGATTCCATGTATACGAAGACGCCCGGGGAATCCTCGGGCGCAATCCTTCGGTGCGTCCGTCTCCCGGCTTCGCCGAGGTGGACGCATCCTGGCTGGGTCAATTTTTCCGTTAATACTCAGGGAGAACGAACAGGGAAGCGTCCACGGGACCTTCCTTGAGTTCGGTAACGGTGGTGGTGATCGTCATCCCCATGGACGAGGTGACGGTCTTCATCGGGATGCCTTCCCAAACGCTCGCCTTGACCTTGGCGGTCTGGCCCATCTGGTTGATCTCCGCTGTCATCACCAGGCATTCCTTGCCGGCGATTTCTTCCACGCCGTCCATGACGATCTTGTACTTCGCAATCACTTCCTCGTTGAGGTCCATATAGTTGATGCTCTCCTGCGTGGGCATTTCCTGGACCTGTTTGTCGGCGTAGTTAATCATGTAGGTCTTGCCGTCAAGGTTCAGCGAACCCATGTCGAGGACCATGCCCATCATGGACGTTTTCGTCTTGGTGAGCTGCTTGGCGCCATAATCGTCGAACCAGACGGTGGCAACGACCTTCTGGCCCATCATGTCCATCTCGGTCTTGTACTCTCCGGACTTGATGCCGTATGTCCTGGTGCCTTGGGCCATGGCCGTCACTGCCACCAGCAGCACGGCGCAAATCGTTAGAATCCGTTTCATATCAAGGGTTTTGATTGTTTTTCTTCTTTGCCTCGCGGGCCGCCCTCTTTTCCGCGCGCGCACGTTCCTGTTCCAAATAGCGTTCAAAGATGCGACGCTCTTTCTGGGCCTTGCGTTCCAGCTTCTGCAGGGCGCGGAGTTTCCGTTTGCGCTCCTTCTCCAGTTTCTTCTGTGCCTTGGCGTCCTGCTTTTCCTGGTAGGCCTTGTCCTTTTCGGCCCATTTGGCTTCCTGGGCGGCTTTCTTCTCGGCCGCCTTGGCCGCTTTTTCGGCTTCCTTGGCTGCCTTTTCTTCGGCCTTGCGGGCTTTCTCCTCCTCCTTCTTCGCCCTTTCCTGTTCTTTCTTCTCCGAGAGAGGATCCAGGGTTGGTTTCTCGGTTTCAGCCGGTTTGCGTGACGCAAGGCTGTCCAAAGGAATCACGAGGGTTTCGGTCGAATCCCGGGAGACTTCCTTCACGGGTTTTTGGGCGGAGGCGTCCAGCGTATCCTTGACCGCGGGGCGGACGGCCACCGAATCGGAAGCGGGCCGTTCCTGCTCCACGGTAGCGACCTCCGGCGTCTGCTGCGAATCCTGAGCAACGCGTAAGGAATCATCCGCTACCGGAGGCGGAACCGTGGGCGTCACCTTCGGCTGTTCCTTGGGCTGCCGGGCCCGCAGGACCGACAGGGAATCCCTTTCGGCGATTTCCTTGTAGATCTTGTTGATATGGCCCGGGAAATAGATGTTCGTCTCCTTGAACTGGGCATGCGGACGTGCCAGATAGGAGGTCCGCTGACTCCGGCGGGGGACCAGCGGCGTGATGTCCTGGCGCCCTCTTGGCTTGCGGTCCGGATCCCAGCGGAAACCTTTCATATAGCGCTCGTCCTTCGGCAGTTGCACGATCGGATAAGCATCGTTTTTGGCGTTGTCGAAGTAGTAGATCTTGTCCAGGTTGCCCTGGTCGAACAGGGCGTAGAGCATCTTGGATTCGACCTTGTTCACGGTCGCCAGCGTTTCATTCTCCGTGAGGAAGAACAAGGCCGTAGCACCGCCCAGGGCATCGAAACGCTGGAGGGTGCGGGTGCTGTCGAAGTAGGCCATCATCTCCGTACCCTTGATCTGGTCGAAGCACACCGTGTCTTCCTGGGTGGTGATGAAGGCGTCGGACATCAGCCGGGCCCGTTCCGCCTTCTTGTTCTTGATGACGACGTAGATGCTGTCGGCGGCGTATTGCCTGTTGCCTTCGTTGAAGACCAGCGGGTCGCGGTACAGCCGTACCAGGGAGTCCAAGTCATTGTAAGCCAACGAGTCGCAGGACATCTGCATGTCTTCCCGATACAGTTTCACGTGGTTGATGGCCCAGATGAACGACAGTTGGGTCGTGTCAACCACCGGAACGACGGCTACCGTATCCTTGGGAGCTTCTTCTGTTTCAGGCGTCTCTTTCGAAGCTGGAGGATCATCCGGCTTGTCTCCGGCATCTCCGGCGGGTGGTGCCTTTCCGTCCGTCGCAGGACCTCCGCCTCCACGGGCACCCGGCCGGGCACCTCCCGGCCCGCGGTCAATTCCCGCCTGGGCGTCCGGATTGTTCTTGGCGGCCTCTTCCGCCGCTTTTGCCGCGGCTTCCGCAGCCTTCCTGCGGTATTCCGTCACGGGGTCTCCGGTGAGGTCCTTGAGCCGCTTGTTGGCATCAACCTTCCACAGGGAATCCACAACATGCCGCTTGATTCCCCGGTACAGAAGCGTATCGGCCCCGATGTAGGTCGTATCCCGCTTCCCTTTTTCCTCTTCAATGCTCATCACCGCCGGCGTGCGCCTCATCTTGACCCGGGAGAGCGAGTCGGTGTAGTCGACCCGTCCCGCCAGCGCAAAGACATTCCGCGTGGTGTCCATCAGTTCCACCTTGCCCAGGAGTTCCACGTCGTTCACCGCCCGGTGGTAGTACAGGGTATCGGACCAGGTTTCCTGGTCTTTGGTGAGCAGGTGCACGTCGCGCCGGAAGAAGAACAGCTCCTTGTTGCGGTCGTACCAGCCGTCATTGGCGGAAAGCATGTTGTCGTCCTGCCACATGTCGGTCCCGTAACCGAAGTATGCGGTATTCAGGTCGCTGCGGTATTCCAGGCGCGAGGTCTTCACGAAAGTGGTGTCCATGTACATGTTCACCTGGTCGTTGAACACGAACAGGCTCGCCTTGGCGTCGTAGGAGCCGTACTTACTCTCAATGATCTGGCCGTCCTTGTCCCGCATCGAACCTCCGTTCTGGAAGATAGCCACGGAATCCTGGGTATTGTAGTCCAGGTTCCGGGTGCGCAGGGTGTTCTTGTCCTTGTCTTCCAGCTGGACGACGGAGCCGCGGAACATCGCCAGGTTTTCCTCCACGATGTACTGGAGGGTATTGGAACTCAGGCGGGTGCGGTCCTGGATGATCTGGACGTGGCCGATGGCGTCGATGATGTTGGTCGTCACGTTCCAGAGGGCCGTGTCGCACAGCAGATAGGTGTTGTTGTGCAGGAATCGGGCGGGACCTACGACCTTGCGGTAGTTCTGCCCGTTCTTTTCGATGAGCTGGGCCGATTTCGCGCTGACCAGGGTGACGAGGGAATCCCGCTTCTCATTCTTCGACTGGGCATGAACCGGAGCCGCCACTGCCCAAAGGGACAGTGTCACAAGCAGATATGGAAGGATTCTCCGCACGCCGTCAGAACTTGTCGTTCCAGATTTTCCGGTTGAAGTCGCACTCCCGGTACATCGGGTCGATGACGATGTAGGTGTCCTTGATCTTCTTCTCCAGGAATTCGTCGATCGCCCTGATCTGCCGCTGGTACCGGACGCGGTCCTGCAGCTCGGTGTAGTCGTTCTCGAAGGTGGCGGCATGGGCGGGGACGATCTTGTCCACGCGGATGATCTTGTACACGAGGTTTCCGGCGCGCCCCTGCTGGTAGCCTTCATTATCGGTGGACTCGACAGGCTCGGAGATTTCGCCGACCTGGAGGTCCTTGATGGCGGCGTAGTCGGCCGGCTTGAGCTGGTCGATCTCGAAATAGGAGGAGCCGGTGGCCGGATCGGCCATCTGGCCGCCGTTGGTGCGGGTGGCGGGATCCTCGGAGAAGAAGCGGGCGGCGAGGTTGAACTTGATTTCGTCGTCCAGGATCTTGGTCCGGAGGCTGTCCAGGCGCGAGAACGCCTTTTCCCGGTCGTCCGAGGTATACTGCGGCTTGAGAAGGATGTGGCGGGCGTTGAACATGTCGCCCTTCTTCTCGATGACTTCGATGATATGGAAGCCGTCCGGGGTTTCCACGATCTGGGAGATCACGCCGGGACGCAGGGCCATCGCGGCATCGGAGAACGCCGGCCAGAAGATGGACTTGGAGGCCATGCCCAGTTCGCCGCCCTTGCGGGCGCTGCCGGGATCCTCGGAATAGATGCGGGCGAGGGTGGAGAACTTCTCGCCGTTGATGACGCGCTCCCGCAGGGAGAGGAGTCTTTCTTTTACCGCCATGGATGCGGCTTCCCGGTCAGGATAGATGCAGATCTGGCTGAGCTGGTACTTGACCGGAACCATCGGCAGGTCTTCCACGGCGACGGTATCCAGGAACTGTTTGACGTCATAGGGGGTAATCTCCGGAATCGCGGCAGCGATGGTGCCCTGCTCCTGCTGGGTAAGGCTCTGGTCCTCAAAGAGCTGGCGCCATTCCTGGCGGAGCCGGTACAGGGGTTTCCCGAAATATTTCTCCACTTCCTCGTCCCCGCCCAGATAGGTCCGGAACTGGTCGATGCGGTTCGTCAGCTCGCTTTCCACCATCTCGTTGTTGACGGTGAGCGAGTCGATCCGGGCCTGCATCAGGAAGATCTTGGATTCCATCATGTTCTCCAGGATGGTGCAGCGCATGTCCCGGTCGGAGGACCGGCCCTGGGCCTGCATCTGCTGCACTTCGCTCTCGATGTCCGAGATCATGATCACTTCGTTTCCCACGACGGCGACGGTCTTGTCCACCAGTCCGCCCTTGTATTTCTGGGCGGAGAGGGTGGCCGAGACCAGCAGGGCCGCCGCAAAGACGATAAACCTTTGCTTCATATCAATATATCACAAATTTTTCCTTGTTCCGGGCATCGTTCAGCAAGTCCCGTTCCAAACCGGTCACCAAATCGTGCTTTCTGGTGCTCAGGATGATGTCCCGGATCCGGTCCTCGCAATATTCCAGCGGGGCGGGACGGCCTTTCTGCACGAGGTCGGCCACGTAGGCCACCCGGAGGTTGCCGTCGTCCCCGGTGAATTCGATGAACCGGTTTTTCAGCGCCTTCATCATCGCCTCCTCGTCCGTTCCCAGTTCCCGGGCGAGCAGGAGGGCGTCCATCCAGTTTTCCGCACAGTCCGCATACCGGACGGCGGCCGTGGAGGCCAGGCTGTCGGCGGCCGCAAGCTCCAGGGCGTTGTCCGACGACATCAATTCCTTGATGGTCTTGAGGTTCCGGGATTTCGCCGGGATGACCAGATAGCGCGCTTTCAGGAGGGGACGGTCCAGCAGGAATTTGTCCGAATGCCCTTCGTAATAGCTGCGGACCTCCTCGTCGGTGATGAGCGTATCCAACTTTTCGTTGATATAGCGCTCCTCGTACCGGTACCGGAGCAGCGTCCGGCGGTAATCCTCCAACTCACGCGAAACATCCTTTTCCTCCTTGGAAAGCTGCGCCTCGGCCATGTCCAGGTACAGGAGTTCCTCCGCCCAGGCATTGATGTACTGTTGCGCCAGGCCGATGCTGTCCTCCTGCGAAACCCCGGCCGGAATGTACTCCGCCAGCTGGGACCGGAACAGCTTATGGTCGCCCACGCGTGCGACGACCTCGTCCCCGAACAGCTCCGCCGCCGAGTCGGAAACCCGGTGGACGATCTGGCACGCGGACAGGGCCAGGACGGCAACGAGAAGAGCGCATTTTCTCATAACCTACAAATATAACATTATTTCCGGAGAAACGGGCTTTTTTGCCTTTCATGCGAAACGGAAAACGTTCGCATTGACGCTCCGAAGAGGGTGGTATCTTTGTCCCGGAACAAAAACTATCTTATCATGAAACAGTTATTAACCACATTGTCGCTGCTCCTTTTCGTTGTAATGGGAGCGGCCGCGCAGACGGACCTTCCGCAGGTGTTCTCCCCGAACGCTGCGGAGCTGGGTAAGTACGGGAAAGTTCCCGTCAGCTATTTCAACGGCCTTCCGAACATCAGCATCCCGCTGACGGAACTCCGTGCCAAGAACTACACGCTTCCCATCTATCTCACCTATCACGCCAGCGGCAACAAGCCCGACCAGCATCCCGGCTGGGTGGGCCTCGGCTGGACCTTGCATGCGGGTGGGTGCATCAACCGGATTGTGAACGGGAGGAAAGACGAACGTTCGTATGAGGAATATGCCTCTGAGACGAACAATCCGATTTCAACGTACAGGCCTGGATACTTTGATCATATGCAAGAAGTCGACAGAACAGATTGGAAGGCAGAAGGGGTGCTCGCGTGTAACGTCTTGCAGCCATTGCCGGATCAGCAGCCTGATGAGTTCCAAATCAACATCGATGACATTCAGGCATCTTTCTATATGGTTGGAGAGAATGAGATTAAAATCGTATCTCGCACAGATATGGATTTTACAGTACAATGCTTCTTGAATGATACGGAGAAATTGTATTCTGAGACTTCTTATGACGGCTCTCTGATTGTGTATCGCGGCAGCGAATTATCAGACAGGAAGCTAAAAGCACATCTGTACAGGTACATTGAAGGGTTTCTTATTACGAACAAAGATGGAACCAAGTATTATTTTGGCGGCTCTCAAGACGCGATTGAATTCAGTATCTATCAGAGATATAGTCATGAAGCAGCACAAATTGACCCCCAAAAGAATAAGTGGGACGCGGTTGCACAAGCCAACACATGGATGTTGACAAGGATCGAGCGCCCGGATGGCGAGGTAATTACTTTCAGCTATGAACATAACGGAGTGCCTATTGTCCGACACTTCATGCACCGAACCATAACGTATTATATTGGCCGGGATGAAAACAATCCAACGGGAAACGTAGACAAGATATACAATACCTTTGATAAGGTAGTCAAGAATCAAAGTCGGCAGTATGTTGGCGTTTCTTATACCTTCCTTATGCCTTGTTATTTAACAGAAATAAGAAGTGTCCAAACGGGAGAAAGTGTCCGATTCGACACTGAGAATTCGAATGAGTTGCTCGAAACATTTGATGAACAAGAGTTTTATTATCATGTCGGGAATTTTTCCAACATGGACATTTCTCCCTATGACTTTACCTATCGACACATGATGAACGAAAACCGCTATCGACACTTGATGTCTTTAGAGGGTCCCAGGGGAGAAGTGACATTCCTTTATGACAATCCTTCATGTGCCCGATTGCGTCTTTCCGGTATAGACATTCGGGATAGCGGCGAATCCGCAAAACAGCATTATGATATGTCCTACGACCCTGGGTCTTTGCCGCGTTATGGAGCCAGGAAGACGGATTTATGGGGATATTACAACGGTTTCCCGCTTCCCGAGACGAAAGCAGACACATCAGGTATCGATCAAAAAGTCTTACGGGTCAATCCTGATTCCTTGAAATCCTCAATCCTTACCCGGTTGACTTACCCTACAGGTGGATATACGGATTTCGAGTATGAGCCACATTCGTACGGAAAAGTTGCAACTCAATTCCCATTTCTTCTTCGAAACGAATCCGGGGTAGTTGGCGGATTAAGAATCAAGAAACTTATTGATACCGATACGGAAGGACATAGCCTTATCCGAACCTTTCAGTATGTAGAAGATGACGGTAGCAGCAGCGGTATCCTTGCAGGAAAGCCAAGATGCAGACTTACTGGCCGTCTCAGCCGCCAGACGGTCTCCATTTCAGGAAGCATTTTCTGTCACATGGTTCCATCTACGGCGCAAGATGTCTACGAGATGTACCAGGAAACATCTTTTACACCCATGTCCATCACGGATGGAGCTCATGTGACGTATTCTTCTGTACGTGAAAACGCAAGTGACGGATCATATACTGTATACAAATATTCCAATCATGATACGCCGGGCTGCTTGGATACATTATCCACGAATGCATTTGGAGGAATCGTGAACCCTGTCTTGGCGGATAAGTATACTTCACATGAACTCCGTCGCGGGTTGTTGTTGTCCAAGCAGGCCTATGATAATCAAAACCGCAAAACCAAAGAAGAGGAATACGAATATGAGAAATGTTATGACGACCATGTCAATACGATTTCGTTCTATTTTTTTGGTGTTGATACAAGTTGGTATCGCCGAAACTACAACAAAATCGACGCTTCATTCTGGGCATTGAAGCAAAAGACCGTCACGACAATTCCTGATGAAGGGAATACACAACTAGTCGAGTCGACCGAGTTCCAATACGACTCCCACCGCCGCCTGACGGAGGTGAAGCGGACCTCCAGCGGCGTGGTCGAGCGGGACCGGTACACCTATACGGGGGATTATACCAACGCGCCTTATTCGGGAATGATCCAGCGGAATATGGTCTCCCTGCCGGTGGAGCACCTGCACTACCGGAAGGATTACCAGCAGCCGGAGAAACTCGTCGGGGCGGAACTGGTCACCTGGAAATCATCCGGATCGTACTATGTCCCTTCCGGGAAGTGGTCCGCCGGCCTTGGTGGAACCGGGATCGAGGCGTCCTCCTTTACCGTTTTCAACGGGATCGGGAAGGACTCCCGATACGGCAACACTCCCGACCTGTCCTATACCCACTACGACGCAAATGGAAACCTCGTCCTTTCCGAGGACCGGGCGAGTCGTCCCACAGCATATCTCTGGACTCCGGACGGCTGCCGTCCTGCCGCTATTATCCCGGGCGCGTCCGTGCCCTATGTGCGGCGTGACAGCAGTGACGTGCCGAAAAGCCAGGTTTACAATGCCCTGACACAAGGCCAGACACGGGTCAAGGATTTCGAGTGCGTCGCCCCGTTTACGCTGATGCTGATGCTGATGTGCCCGTCCGGACAGAACTGGTTCGTGGAGGCTTATGTCGACGGGGAGCGTTATCCCATGACACGGATAAACAGTTCCTATACGGGCGGAGACTGGTCCGGGTCCGGGCTGGGTCAGTACCCGTTTTCCCTGCAGATTCCCTTGTCTGGCGGAGCGCATAGCGTGAGGGTGCGGGCAGGACAGAACTATCACCCCGATTATGCGACGGACGTGGGCTGTACCTTTATCATCAACTATCGGGAAAAGAGGATTACAGAAACGACGGTTCCCGGCCCGACGGTGGTCTTCGAGGATTTCGAGGAGGATGGCAATCATACGGCGGAAGCCTTCCGGAGCGGGAAAAGCCGCAAGGGCGTGTGGACGCACGCCTTGAATGAATCGTTCGGCCCTTATTGGGTGGATTACCGCGTATTCCAGAACGGACGATGGAACTATGTTCGCCAGAGTGCGAGCGGCTCGTCCGTGACCATCAGCGAAGGGACGGCACCCATCGACCATGTTCGGATTTATCCGATGGGATCATTGCCGGAGAGTTACACCTGGTGGCCAGACGGCAATCTCAGGAGCCGGACGGATGCGCAGGGCGTGACGGAGAGCTACCATTACGACGGCCTGGGCCGCCTGACAGGCGTCTACGACAATGACGGGAATAAGGTGGAGGGATACGAGTACAACTATCAAAATCGATAAAGCCATGAAAAAGAATGTATTAACAATGATTGTCTCTGCTGCCGTGCTTCTATTCGCAATGGTTACCGCGCCTTTTCTCCGTGCCCAGCAGAGCACGTCCAATTATGTGATGAAGACAACACACATAAACCCGGACAGCACGTCTTATGCCCGGCAGGAAATCCAGTATTACGACGGCCTCGGCCGTCCGGTGCAGATGCTCCGCCGGCATGCGGCAACCAATGCGGACGACTTGGTCGAGCTGACGGAGTATGATTCCCTGGGACGAGTGTCCCGCACCTGGAATCCCGTAGCCATCTGGACCGACGGAGGCCCGGTCTCCGCGCCGGCGTTCACCCAGGTTGCCCAGTCCTATTATGCCGATGAGTGTCCCTTTTCAGAGACACAATATGACGGCACTCCCCTCGACCGCATCCGCAAGGTGACGGGACCGGGTCAGGCCTGGCACACGGCAGGGAAGGGTGTGACGAGCGGCTACCTGACGAACGCCGGACAAAGCGGAACCGCCGCCCTGCTTTGCCGGAAATACGGATTCCTCCTATCCGGCGACACCGGGATCACCTTCTCTTATGACGGTTTATGGCCCGCCGGGAGCCTGACGGTGGAACGTACCGAGGACGAGGATGGTCGTACGCTCTGGGTGTTCAAGGACATGCGGGACCTGACGGTGCTGGAGCGCCGCCTGGCGACGGCGGCGGCCGGCAGCACCCCGGCAACGTACGCGGACACCTACTACCTGTATGACAACGCCGGCCGCCTCGTAGCGGTCCTTCCCCCGGAACTGTCGGAGTACTTCTCCTCGGGGACCTGGTCCGGGAGCACGGATGCCGACCCGAAGGTGGAAGGCTTCGCCTACCAGTACCGCTACGACGCCCGCGGGAGGATGATCGCGAAGAAGCTCCCCGGAGCGGGCTGGACATTCTACGTGTACGACAAGGGCGACCGCCTGGTGCTGACGCAGGACGGGAACCAGCGCGAGCGGAACGAGTGGAGCTTCCGGGCGGAGGACGCCCTCGGACGCGAATGCCTGACGGGCGTGCTGACGGGCACCTACAACGCCTTCGGCAATCCGCTGGGGAACGTGCAGGTCGTGGCCGCACGGGACCGGAATGCGGAGACTTACGGCGAGCTCCACGGCTACCTGGTCGGCGGCCTTACCATCCCCTATGGGGCGGAGGTGCAGACGGTCAGCTGGTGGGATGACTATTCGTTCCTCGGGCATGAAGGAGACATGCCGGGCTCATCGTACGGGTACTCGGCCCCGCCTTCCGGGAGCGGCTACGGCGAACAATATGCAGGAGGCACACAAGGCCTGCTTACGGGCCACTGGAGCAAGTCCCTGGGCGAGGTCCGCGAAGGTGTCGGCGCCGCCGTGTGCGAGACATGGGCCTATGACGACCATGGGCGCGCGG
Organism: Bacteroidales bacterium; assembly: GCA_017439305.1. Taxonomy (GTDB): domain Bacteria; phylum Bacteroidota; class Bacteroidia; order Bacteroidales; family UBA932; genus Cryptobacteroides. The sequence continues at coordinate 101,713 of JAFSJK010000053.1, forward strand.
TGTTCCATGTGAAGGGCTATCCTTCCGGGAAACGCGTGGTGGAACGCTCGGGGTACGACTTCGTGGGGAACCTCACGTCCTTTGGAAAGACCCTCTATGATGAAGGGACCACGTCACATACGGAAGCATATACCTACACGTATGACAACTGGGGCCGCCCGCAGGCGACCACCCACAGCCTGGACGGCGGGACGCCCGTGACGCTGTCGTCGAACAGCTACGACGCCGTCGGCCGCCTGAGCGGCACCACGCGTGGAGGCTCCTCGGCTCTTGCAAGCACCTACACCTATAACGTCAGGAGCTGGCTGACAGGGATTAATGGCCCCCATTTCTCAGAGACGCTCACCTATGAGACGCCCCGGAGCGGGAGCTCGCTCCCGGGGCAGTGGGGTGGAAACATCTCCGGCGTGCAGTCCAGTGCGGGCAGCAGTTCCCAGACGATGCGGTACGACTTCGGGTACGACCTGCTGGGAAGGCTGACAACCGCGAACTATGGCGGAGGAGGCATAAGCTCGGGGTTGGATCACAGCCGGACCTATGCGTATGACCTGAACGGGAACATGACGGGACGGAACTCGAAAGAATATGCGAACCTGTATGACGGCAAATGGCTGGAATGGACCTGGAACATGGGCGACGGCAACCGCCCGAACACGTGGCACCAGCAGCGTTCGTTCGTTGAACAATACAATCCCCAGTATCCTTCGGGCTATGCCCAGGTGGCGGATGCGGGCTACGCCTACGACGGGACGGGTAACCGCACCGCGGAACTGGACGGGCAGGGCGACACGTTGAATGTGGTGCGGTACAACCGGCTGAACCTTCCGGAGGCGTACATATCTGCGAGTGGGGATACGTTGAAGTACGTATACAGTGCAGATGGTGAGAAACTGTATGTGGAGGAACGATCTTCCTCCGCCAGCGGCGCCCAAGGCACGGAATATGCAGCGAATTATCGTATTGAAAACGGGACGGTTACGATGATCCACACAGATGCCGGCTACTACACCCCGACGGGGCTTCCTCCGGGAGCGTCAGGGCCGTCGTATGTACACCTGTGGTACCTGAAGGACCACCTGGGGAACAACCGTGTGCTGGCGAACGAGCGGGGCATCGCCCTGTCTACGCACCATTACGACCCGTACGGCACGGAGATCAGTATCTCTATCTCCAATCCCTCCAACCCGTTCCTTCCCGGCATGGCCGACAGCCCGTACAAGTACGGCGGCAAGGAGTGGAACGCCACCACGTCGACCTACGATTTCGAGGCGCGCTACCTCTCGCCGGGTTTCCACCGCTTCACGACGATGGACCCGCTGGCAGAGAAGTATTACAGTATCAGTCCGTATGCGTATTGTGCGGGGGATCCGGTGAATCTGGTGGATCCGGAGGGGATGACGAATTGGCGTGCAATAAAAAAAGGCGTTTTGACACTAACCGCAGGTATCGGGTCTTTTGCGGGAGGAGTTGCGTTGAGCGCTGGGACAGGTGGTGTAGCGACCTCATTAGGAGCAGTCTTTATTATGGATGGCGTAAGTGGTATAGGTTTAGGCTTGGGAGAAATAATAATTGGCTTTGTGGCAGATTCTTCAGAAGAAACAACGAGTGCAGTGGAATCTCTTCCAAGTGATATGACGAATACACTATTAAAATCATCCGATATTATTTCTGGAAATGATAATGGAGAAATTGAAAAGATTGGAAATGGACTAAAAATAGTGTTGGGTGCAGGTGCAACTCAGAAAGTAACAGGTCTCGCAGGTACACTCTCGCGAGTTGGAACTGGAGTTCAATTGTATGATTTTATGTCATCAATACCGATACCGGAGCAAAAAGATACCATTGTTGATGAAGATGAAAAGAAACGTCTTAATTCTGAAGCATTAATGGATTCCAGAGTCGATTGGTAAACAAATAATACGTTGCAGATGGATATCAATAGCATTACATATTCTGAAGTTGTACCATCCCCAGTATTTAAGGACTATTTAAGAGGCGTATGGGTGAACCTTATCATTGCGCTTGTATGCATGGGAGCTCTATGGAGTAATAATGTCCCTGCAGGGTGGTGTATAATCTCCTTTTTGTTTCTTGGTCCATTCAATCCCAATACATTGTATTCCCTTCATATTCCATGGGGGATAGAGTTTACAGAGACAACGGTCAAATTGTTTTACAGTGTCCTTTTCTTAAAGAGGAGTAAGACAATGAATACCAAGAATGTTTCCTTTATTATTTATGACGAAGGTACACCCGAAAGAACACGACTTGAGTTATTAGTGAAAAAGACAAAAGGAGCATATAGAAGAATAACCTTTTTGCAAAGGAACAAATGGTCTTTGAGTATTCAAAAGAGAATTGTATCTTATGCAACGAACAAAGGAATAATTGTTTTGCATTATTGAATGCCTATGGTTAAAACGGACGCAGGCTACTACACCCCGACGGGGCTTCCTCCAGGAGCGTCATGGCCGTCGTACGTACACCTGTGGTACCTGAAGGACCACCTGGGGAACAACCGCGTGCTGGTGAACGAGCGGGCATCGGTCAGAAAGAATAATACGGCTTATGAATAGCAGTAAACAAATACAACCTCGTCCTTCCCCCCGCATCGAAATCGCGGACCGGTTGCTTCGTGCGAGGGCGGACGGAACGCCATACGGGGAGAAGGAAGGGGCGACGTATCGGGAGATGGTCGAAGAAGAAGACCGCCTGGACGATTCGGTCCGGTTGGAGTTCGGCATTCCGAGAAGGATTATGGAAGAAACCGCCTTGTTCGAATCGGAACGCTCTCTTATGCGGAAAGCCGTGGAGGAGATTTGCGACGCCTTTGCTGCGGCCCGGGGCTTGCCTCCGGGTCGCAAAAATGGCGCCCAAGCCCGCAAGGAACTCCGGGAAAGACTGTTTGTTGAATTTCCCCGAAGAAAGGAAATCGGAGGCAAGATGATCCGCTACAGAGACCCCTCCTACTCTGTCATAGAATCCGGTGACTACGCGTTATATGTTGACATGAAAAGCCGCCCTTTGTCCATGCGTATGTCTCCCAGCGCGACCAAGGATCCAAAGTCCTTCACAAAAGCCCAGGCCATGATTAAGGAGACTGCCCAGCGGCTCTCCCGTGAATTCGTCCGAAAACAGATAAGCGGGAACAAGGAAATCTATGTCAGGAGACCGGCTTCCTGGATAGAAGATACCCTTGATAATCTGAATAATACCATCATAATTGTTAAGAATCCGTCCGTTCAGATTTCTCCACTTGACAAGGCCCGGCTCTTTTATTCCTATGCCGCCATCCTTCTTATAACGGGGAAGATTGATGAAGCGCGCGAACACCTGGAAGAAGTCCTCCGTTTATGTCATGGCATTCCGGATCCGACGAATCCGACGCTTGAGGAGAGGGCCCGTCGTCTGCTGAATCAGATTCTGAGCCGGGAAACGCTTTTGCAAGTATATTGGGATTCTTTGGAACTCTGGACTCCTTCCCGTTCCCGGAAAATCGGCCATATGCACAAATCGTATCCAAACGAAGCTTGGGGGTCGAAGGACGTTCAAATACAGCCCTATATTTTCATATTCAACCCGAAGACAAAAGACCACAGAACAGTTTTTTCCTTTGTAAGAACAGGACGGTTCACCGGCAGAAGAAACATGCCCTGTCTGCGTGTACCTGCGGTTAAGGTCTTTCTCCCGCAGGCGATGTCTTCCCGTCAGATATCCAGGCTGAAGATGAGTTCGATGGAGAAGGGTTTCCGTCCGTCTTCGGAGGCCTTCGCCAGCGTGTCGAAGTAAGGGCCGCCGAGCCAGGAGGCGGAAACGCCGATGGAGCAGGGGAAGGGGGCCCAGAGGAAGTTGCCTAGTTCCACCGTGAGATCCGCACCGGCACTGAAGAGGGAGGAGGATACCGCCTTGCCCTCGCTGTTCCGGGCGCCGCCGAAGGTGGTCCAGTCCACGTGCGGAATCAACAGGAAATGAGAGAGGTAGGCGACCGGAGAGAACCAGGAAATGTCTCCCACGTAAATGGGGATGGCATAATCGGCCGTCAGGCGAAGTTGGCGGGCCGATTTCCGGGCGATGTCGGTTCCGTCGGCCGCTGTGAAACCGCGCGGGACGATCTGCACGCAATTCTCTCCAAAGGGCGCGCCCGTGGGGATCTGGCATTGGCCGATGGCGGTCAGCCGGAGGCCCTGGGTGCGGGTGAACCCCGGCACGTACCCGTACAGATAGCCGTAATAGGACGGCGAGAAAATCCTCTCCAGGGCGGGCCGGAAACTGGCGCCGGTCTCGGCCCCGATTCCCCACCGGGGATATACCTGGCTGTCGGCGACCGGAAGCATCCGGTAGCCGCGCACCGAGGCGCGAAGGGTCTGCATCGGTCGGTTTTGTCCGGGCTGATAGCCCATGAAGGAGAGGTGCGCTCCGCCCCGGATGAAGTCGCTGCTGGCCGAGAGGTCCAACGTGCCGTTGTCGAACAGGCTGTTCGAGATGGCCCATTGGACCTGGGGAACCCAGCCTTGCTGGATGCCGCTCTTGTTGTTGCGGAAGGGAATGTAGGCCTTGAGGGCACCAGTCCAGACGGGGCCGGAAATGTCCTGCCGGACTGCCGCAAAGCCCGTGTCGTCGGTGTATTCCCTGCGCTGGAAGCGGTATTGGGCCGCCCCGGCGTCATACAGGTCAAAGGAGGCTTCCAGGACGGGGAAGAGCCCGGTATAGGTGAACTGCAGATGGCCGGAATGCCGCCATTCGGACGGCTTGTCCGGGTCGGGATGGGCGGAATAGCCGACCGTGCCCCAGGCCGTTCCCAGGTCGTTCTGGAACAGGCCGGTCAGACCCGGGGAGGCCGTGTCGTAACTGAAGTCGCCGCTCAGGGATTCCACCGCGTCGTAATTGAAATACAGGGGAGCCCAGGAGTGGAACTTTATGAGATGCAGGGGTTTACGGTAAGGCTTGGGGTCGCTGGCCGTCGTGCCGGGTTCCGGATGGACGCCGGCCTCCGCCAGCAGGGTATGTTCCTGTTCCGTCAGCCTTTCCGCCACCCGGTCGCGATGGACCTCCCGGATGTCCACTTCCACCGGCTGCGGTTCCCGGGCCCGGAAGATGGCCATTCCTTCCGGGGTCGGGGAAGAGAACCAGAGTTCTCCGTCGTCACTGCGGGAATAGTCGTTTCCGCCATAGCGGGTGTTCGTGAGTTGCCAGCCGTGTCCGGTGAAAGGGTCATACCGGTACAGTTCCTTGACGCCGCTTCGGTCGCTGACGAATTCCAGGACATCGCCCCCATCCAGGTTCTCCATAGTCTGGATGCTGGGTTCCAGGACGCAGGTCCAGCCGTCCTCCCGGAGCTGCCAGATTCCGAAGCCCCGGTCGTCCACGCCCAGGCAATAAACATTTTCCCCAATCCAGGCCGATTCCGTGAGCTGGACGCCTTCGGGAGCCGGGGTCCGGCGCAGGATCCGTCCGTCTTCTTCACTGACCAGCAGCAGGTTGCTTCCGCCTTGGACGGGGTACTCCACCACGGCCAGGCCGCCGGGACCGGGTTGGGGGTTGTAGAGTCGTCCTTCCAACGTAAGGTCGTGTCGTTGCTTCCCCTCCATGTCCGTCCACCGGATGATGGACTTTCCATCCAAGGTCCAGCGCCGTCCGGGAAGGGTCTCCGTCCAATAGATCCGGTCTTCGCCGGGATAAAAGGAACTGGCCTGGTCGGCAAAGGCTCCCAGGTCGTGCTCCGTTCCGTCCGGATCGATGCGGACGAGCCGCTTGTCCGTGGTCTTTCCTTCCTTGAAAGCGAAGTATTTCCCGTCAATCCAGGATCCGCAGGTGTAGTCGGTGGCGAAAGAGGGCCTCGCGGTCACCTGCGCCATTTTCATGAAGGGGCCGCGGGCTTCGGCTTCCTCGGCCCAGATAGCATGAAAGCCCTCCTGGATTTCCCGGAAGGAATCCTTGAACCTCTTCCCGGAGACGCGGCGGATATACCGCTGCAGGGCGGCGACGGGGAAGGGATGCTTGCAGACGTGGTCGAAATAATCGGCCGTGAAGGCGGGCTGGTCGTAGAAGTACCGCATTCCCGCGACGGTCATGTACCCGACGGTATAGTAGTCCGGTCCGGCCTTCTTGAAGGAGCCATAGATCCATTGGTACCAGTCACGCCAGTCGCCGTCATCGAAAGCAAGGTGATAATAGTTGAGGAAATCGGCGCTCCGGCCGCGTCCGGAGGCAGTCAGGGCGGTTTCCGCCACCACGGCATCGCCTTCCAGCAGCACCGGCGGGGTGAACAGGGCAGACACGGCGCCCGGCCACATTTCACCGACAAGGTAGTTCACCCAGCGGAACGGGCGCCGGTAGGCCAGTTGCATCTGGGCCACGTGCCGGGATTCGTGGACCGTGAGCTGGGTGAGCCAGGACTGGGGCAGGGAACCGTAGGGTTCGGGATGGGTGTACAGGTCCATCGTTTTCGGCGCCCAGGCCACCGAGCCGTTGGAATAGGGATGATGGGGGTGGAGGACGACGGGCAACCGGCCCCATTGGAGGCTGGCGGGAGACATCCCTGCGCTTTGGCCGACAAGGGGTTGCCATTTTTCCAGATCCAGGAGGTAGGAACGGGCCAGAGAGTCCAGGCCTCTCGGATAGAGGGTCCGGTAATGCGTGGCGTCCATGGTGGACCAGGCGCCAAAAGGGTCGGTCCCGCTCTGGTAGAACTGGGCCGAAGCGACCGTGCACGGGGCAAGGGCGGCAAGCAGAAGAAGGGTCCGGCGGATCCGCATGGCAGGAACAAAATAACGCGACGGAGGGTTTCTGTTTTTACAAAACTAATATTTTTTGTTTAATTTTGTCCCATCCGTCCATAGAATCGGAGGTAGAAAATGCGTAATTATTTGCTGCTTATAGGGATAGCACTCCTGTGCTCCTGCGGGCCCCGGGGAGGGAAACCGGCCCCTGTCCCGGTGCGGGATTTCCCGCAGGCGGACGTTCCGTCCATGTATACGGAGGAAGCGGAACGGCTGGGGTATGTGGTCCTTCATTTCTGGGACCGTTTCACGGATACCGCCAAGGTCTATGCCTGTGATTCCACCGTGGTGAACGGGGTCCGGACCGATGCGCTCGAATCCCAGGTGGGACTGTATGCCACCCTGCTGGACCAGGTTCCCCTGGAGGAAGGCGTGCGCTCCGTTTCCCGGCTCTTCGACCGGATTGAAGCCTTCGAGCGCAAGTATCCGGAATCCAATGTGTTTGAAGAACTTTGCCGGCAGACGTCACGGTATCTCTACGACCCGAACTCCCCTGTCCGGAACGAAGACTTCTACCGTCCCTTCGTGGAAAAACTGGCAGCGTCCGACCTCATTGACGACGGTTACCGGAGAGGCTATGAGTGGGATGCCCGGATGTGCCGGTTGAACGGGGTTGGCATGCAGGCCGCGGACTTCCCTTTCACCGATACCCGCGGAAAGCTGCGTACGCTGCACGGGGTGAAGGCCGAATACACCCTGTTGATCTTTGCGAACCCGGGCTGCAATGCCTGTCAGGAAATCACGGCCGCAATGAAAGCCTCCCCTGCGATCTCCGCCCTGGTGGACTCCCGCCGCCTGAAGGTCGTGGACGTGTATATCGACCAGGAAATCGACGATTGGAAGGCCCACATCGCCGATTATCCCGCCGACTGGATCAATGGCTACGACCAGGATTACTCCATCCGGACGGACCTTGTCTATAACATCCGCGCCATCCCGTCCATCTATCTGCTGGACAAGGACAAGACCGTCCTGATGAAAGACGCCCCGCAGGAGAAGGTCCTGGGGGCGCTGGAAAGACTTTAGCCGCCGACTTTGCCGCTAGGCCGTGAAGGCCCAGATGATCGCCTCTTCGAAGACTTCGCCGGGGCGGAGGACCGTCGTGGGGAAGCCGGGCTGGTTGGGGGCGTCCGGCGTGTGCTGGCATTCGATGGCCACGGCATCGTAGTCCTCGAATTCGTGGCCGGCCTTGCCCTTCGGGCAGCCCTTGAGCCAGTTTCCGGTGTACACCTGTACGGCAGGCTGGGTGGTAATGACTTCTACCTTGCGGCCGGACTTGGCGCCCCAGAGTTCCGCGGCCGTCGCGAGCTGGCCGGGCATGGCGCCGTCGATGAGCCAGCAGTGGTCATAGCCCTTGCCGATCTTGAGCGCTTCGAAATCCGCGTGGATGTCCTGGCCGATGGGTTTGGCCTCCACGAAGTCCATCGGGGTTCCGGCGACGTCGGCCGGTTCGCCCAGCGGGATTTGCGTCGGGTCGGTCGGGAGGTACTGCGAGGCGTTCAGCTCCAGCTTGTGGTCCAGGACCGAGCCGCCTTCGCCGTCCAGGTTGAAATAGACGTGGTTCGTGAGGTTGACGACCGTTGGGGCGTCGGTTTCAGCGGTGAGGATGAGCTTGAGCTCGTTCTCTTCGCTCCACTCATAGTGGGCGACGACCTTCATGTTGCCGGGGAATCCCGCCTCGCCATCCTCGGAGAAGTACATGAATTCCACGGCGTCCCCTTCGATGCGGCTGTCCCACACCTGGTTCTGGAATCCGTTCGGGCCACCGTGCAGGTGGTTGGGGCCGTTGTTGATGGGCAGGGTGTATTCCTTTCCGTCCAGGGTGAACTTGCCTTTGGCGATGCGGTTCGCATAGCGCCCGGGGACCTTGCCCGCGCAAGGGCCGTCGGCCAGATAGTCCAGGGCGTTGGGATAGCCCAATACGACGTCGTCCAGCTTGCCGTCCTTGTCCGGAACGACGATGGATACGATGGCTGCGCCCAGGCTGCCCAGTTTCACGTAGGCTCCGGAGGCATTCTTGAGGGTGTACAGGAAGATATCCTTCCCGTCCGGGGCCTGGCCCCAAAGTTCTTTCTTGATTTCCATAACCGTGTTATTTCACTCTTTTACAAATATAATAATTTCTTCGTACATTTGCATCCTATGAAGCAATACCTGGATTTGTTGAGGCATATCCGCGCGAACGGCGTGATGAAGGAAGACCGTACCGGGACGGGGACGCAAAGCGTGTTCGGCTATCAGATGCGGTTCGACCTTTCGGAGGGTTTCCCCCTCCTGACTACGAAAAAGGTTCACCTGAAGTCCATCATCTATGAGCTCCTGTGGTTCATCGCCGGGGATACGAACGTGAAGTATCTCCAGGACCACGGGGTGACCATCTGGGATGAATGGGCCGACGAAAACGGCGACCTGGGCCCGGTCTATGGCCACCAGTGGCGCTCGTGGCCCGCTCCGGAAGGACGGGTCATCGACCAGCTTTCGATGGTCATCGACACGATTCGCCGGAATCCGGACTCCCGGAGGATGCTGGTGACGGCCTGGAATCCGGCCGAGGTGGACAAGATGGCCCTGCCGCCCTGCCACTGCCTGTTCCAGTTCTACGTGGCGGGCGGGAAGCTTTCCTGCCAGCTCTATCAGCGGAGTGCGGACGTCTTCCTCGGCGTTCCGTTCAATATCGCCTCCTATGCCCTGCTGACAATGATGATCGCGCAGGTGTGCGGCCTCGAGCCCGGTGAGTTTGTCCATACGACGGGCGACACGCACATCTACCGGAATCACTTCGACCAGGTGGCCATCCAGCTTGCCCGCGAGCCCCGTCCGCTCCCCCGGATGCGGCTGAACCCGGACGTCAAGTCCCTCTTTGACTTCAAGTACGAGGATTTCACCCTGGAAGGCTACGATCCGTGGCCGGCCATCAAAGCCCCTGTCGCGGTGTAATATGGAAAAGAGCCTGATCGTCGCCGTCGCCGACAACTATGCCATCGGCCGCAAGAACGCCCTGCTGTGGAACCTGCCGGGCGACATGAAGTATTTCCGCGAGCAGACGACCGGAAACGCCGTGATCATGGGCTGGATGACCTACCAGTCCATCGGCCGTCCGCTTCCCAAGCGCCACAACATCGTCATCTCCCTCTTCCCCTGGCCGGAAGCTCCGGCTGAAGTGACGGTTGTGAAAAGCCTGGAAGAGGCCTTTGATGCCGCCGGCGGACAGAAGGCCTTTGTGATCGGCGGCGCCTACACGTATGCCGAGGCCGTGGAAATCGTTGATACGATGTATATTACGCATGTGCATGACGCGCCGGAGGATGCCGATGCTTTCTTCCCCGAAATCGACCCTGCCGTCTGGTGCGAAGAAAGCCGCAGCGAACTGCAGACGGATCCCGCGACCGGTATCACCTACGAATTCGTCGTGTACCGACGCCGGTAGGCCGGCCCTGAAAAGCGAACTTGACATTATGAAAGAACGCGAGAATTTTGGCAGCCGGATGGCTGTTATCATGGCCCTTGCCGGATCGGCGATCGGACTGGGGAACATCTGGCGCTTCCCCTACCTGGTGGGCCAGAACGGCGGAGCTGCCTTCGTCATCGTCTATATCATCGCCACGCTGTTCATCTCCCTTCCCATCTTTTTCGCGGAATCCGTCATCGGACGCCGCAGTGGCGCGAACTGCCGGGGGGCGATGGAACGCCTTGCTCCTGGGACCAAGTGGAAATGGATGGGATTTCTCATGGTTTTCACCCCTTTGTGGATCGTCTCCTATTACAGCGTGGTCGGCGGCTGGTCGCTGGAATACCTTGTCCAGGCGCTGCGGTTGGATTTCATCCACACGACCCCGGAGAATCTGAGCGGATTGTTCGAGCGGTTCATTTCGCGTCCGTATGCCCCGGTGGCCTATCATTTGGCTTTCCTGGCCACGACCGTCACCATCGTTGCCTTGGGTGTGAAGTCCGGCATCGAGAAGTTCAGCAAGATCTGCCTGCCGGTCCTGTTCGTACTGGTGGTGGTCATCGCTGTTTTCTCAACCACGCTTCCGGGAGCACAGAAAGGTGTCGCATATCTGCTGAAGCCTGATTTCTCGAAAGTTACGCTAAAAACCTGCCTGGATGCGCTGGGGCAGAGCTTCTATTCCCTGTCGCTGGGCATGGGCATTATCATCACCTACTCCTCCTATGTGAGCAAGAAGGAGAACCTGCTGGTTTCGGGGGTGGGAACGGCCGTTTCGGACCTCCTGTTTGCCTTGTTGGCAGGCCTTGCCATCATGCCGGCCGTGTTTGCCGCGGGCATCGAGCCCGGCAGCGGACCCGGCCTGATTTTCGATACCCTGCCCTACATTTTCGCGCAGATGGGCCTGCAGATGCCTTGGCTCAGCTCCATCGCCGCCATCCTGTTTTTCGTGACCATCCTCTTTGCCGCTCTCACCTCTTCCGTCTCCCTGATCGAGGTGGGCGTGGCTTATCTGACGGAGGAAAAGGGGTTGAAGCGGGGATGGGCCTGCGTGCTGCTGTTCTTCCTTTGCGGGGCCGTCGGCGTCCTGTGTTCCCTGTCCTTCGGCCCGCTTGCCGGAACGAAGGTCTTCGGCCTGGGCCTGTTCGATTTTGCCGACACTTTCGCGTCCAACGTCCTGCTGACCCTCGGCGGCCTCCTGGTCGTCCTGTTCGTGGGTTGGAAAATGGCCCGTCCCGACGTGTTTGATGAATTTACCAACGGCGGAACGAAGCGGGCCAATGTATTCTGGTTCAAGTTCTTCTACTTCATGATCCGGTACGTCGCCCCCGTCGGCGTAGCCATCCTCTTCATCTCCAACCTTCTATGAGCCCCCGCGAGAATTTCGGAAGCCGTTTCGCCGTCATCATGGCGATGGCCGGGTCCGCGGTGGGCCTCGGCAACATCTGGCGTTTCCCTTACATGGTCGGGGAACACGGCGGCGCCGCGTTCATCATCCTGTACATGCTGGCCAGTTTCATCCTGGTGCTGCCCATCTTCTTTGCGGAGACCATCATCGGCCGCCGCAGCCGTCAGGGCACCTTCGGGGCGATGGAAAAGCTGGCACCCGGAACACGCTGGAAGTGGCTGGGACTCTTCACCGTCTTTTCCCCCATCATCATCCTGAGCTACTATAGCGTCGTGGGCGGCTGGTCGGTGGAATACCTGTATAAGGCTGTTTGCCTGGACTTTACGAATACTCCGCCGGCGGATATCCAGGGCTTTTTCGGCGCTTTCATCTCTTCTTCCGGCGGCCCGGTCGCCGTCCATACCATCTTCATGCTGCTGGTGGCTGGCATCGTGCTGGCCGGCGTGAAAAAGGGGATCGAAGGGTTCACCAAGGTCACGATGCCGGTCCTGTTCGTCCTGATCATCGCCCTGGCCGTTTATTCCGTGACGCTCCCGGGTGCCGGGGAGGGTGTCGTCTACCTGGTCAAGCCGGATTTCTCCAAGGTCGATGCGCATGCGGTCGCCGCAGCAATGGGCCAGGCCTTTTTCTCGTTGTCCCTGGGTGTCGGCACGATCCTGACCTATGCCTCGTATATGCGGAAGGATGAGAATATCCTGGCATCAGGCGTGGGGACGGCGGTGTCTGACCTGCTGTTCGCCATCATCGCCGGCTTTGCTGTGATGCCGGCTGTCTTCGCCGCAGGCATCGCCCCCGGCGCCGGCCCCGGTTTGGTCTTCGACACGCTGCCCTTCATTTTCAACAAGATGGGTGCATCCGCTCCTTGGCTCAGCGCCGTGGTATCCATCGTCTTCTTCGTGACCATTCTGGTCGCGGCTTTGACCTCGGCCATTTCGATGATGGAAGTGGGGGTCGCTTACCTGACGGAAGAAAAGGGGATGCGCCGGGGCACGGCCGTCCTGGCCATCACGGCTTTCGCCTGGGCCGTAGGCGTGCTGTGCAGCCTGTCCTTCGGCCCGTTGGCGGAGGTTAAACTCTTGGGAAACAGCATTTTTGACTTCCTGGATAAACTCTGTTCCAACTGGCTTCTCCCCGCCGGCGGCCTTCTATTCACTATCTTCGTAGGTTGGAGAATGTCCCGGCCCGAAGTCTACGACGAATTCACCAACGGCGGCACGCTGAAGGCAAACGTACGTATATTCAACGTGGTTTGGTTCCTCCTCCGTTACGTCGCGCCCGTGGGAATCGTTATCGTATTCCTGACCAATCTGGTTCTTTGAGACGATAGCCGGCAGGCAGGGGGCTTTTCCTCCACCTTCGCCGTCTCCGACGGCTCGTCCCTCCCATCGCGAGCGATGGGCCCCTCCCGTTCATAGGCCACGGGCGGCCACGTTCCGGAAAAGCCCCCTGCCTGCCGGCTACACTCCCAGTTCGTCCTTCATCGCGCGGAGGGCGTCGAAGGCCTGGAGAGGGGTCATGTTGTTGAGGTCGAGGGACTTGAGGCGGTCGCGGAGCGATTCCAGCAGGGGGTCGTCGAGCTGGAACATGGACAGTTGGATGGAGCCGTCCTTTTCCACGCGTCCTTCTTTGGTGTTGTGCGGTTTGACGGGGGTGAGGGCGCCGATGCGTTCGAGCGCTTGGGAGTTCTCCAGGGCCTTCAGCGTACGTTCGGCACTTTCGAGCACCGGGGCGGGCATGCCGGCCATGCGGGCGACATGGATACCGAAGCTGTGGGCGGTTCCGCCTTCCTTGATCTTCCGCAGGAAAATGACTTCCTTTCCCACCTCCTTCACGGTCACGTGGAAGTTCTTGACTCGCTCGAAGACGCCTTCCAGGTCGTTCAGCTCGTGATAATGCGTGGCGAACAGCGTCTTCGCACCCTTGCCGTACTCGTGGATGTACTCCACGATGCCGCGGGCGATGGACATGCCATCGTAGGTGGAGGTGCCACGGCCGATTTCGTCCAGCAGGACCAGCGAGCGGGCGCTGAGGTTGTGGAGGATCATCGCCGTCTCCAGCATTTCCACCATGAACGTGGATTCGCCGCGGGAGATGTTGTCCGTCGCACCCACGCGGGTGAAAATCTTGTCGAAATAGCCGATCCGGGCTGAGGCCGCCGGCACGAAGGATCCCGTCTGCGCGAGCAGGACGATGAGCGCTGTCTGCCGCAGGAGGGCGGACTTACCGGCCATGTTCGGACCGGTCAATATAATGATTTGCTGCGACTTGGAGTCCAGGAAGACGTCATTCGGGACGTATTCCTCCCCCGCGGGCATCAGGGTTTCGATGACCGGATGGCGGCCCGCCTTGATGTCCAGCGACAGGGAGTCGTCCATCACGGGCCGGCAGTAGTGCCGGTCCCCGGCCTGTTCCGCGAAGCCTGCGAGCACGTCCAGCTTCGCCAGGATGCGGCTGTTCTTCTGGATGGCTGTGATGCAATCCTGGACGTGGGCGATCAGATTGGCGTACAGGCGGGTTTCGATCTCGTAGATGCGGCTTTCCGCGGTGACGATTTTCTCTTCGTATTCCTTCAGCTCCTCGGTGATGTAACGTTCCGCATTGACGAGTGTCTGCTTGCGGATCCATTCCGGAGGGACCTTGTCCCTGAAGGTGTTTCGGACTTCGATATAATAGCCGAAAACGTTGTTGTAGGCGATGCGGAGCGAGGGGATGCCGGTGCGTTCGGCCTCCCGCTGCTGCATTTCCAGGAGGTAGTCCTTGCCACTGCCGGACAGGCCCCGCAACTCGTCCAGGTCCTCGTTCACGCCTTCGGCGATGACCGGGCCCTTGCCGATCTGGGCGGCGGGTTCCGGGTCCAGGGTGTTGACGATCTCCTTGTAGATTTTTTCGCAGCCCACGAGTCCCCGCATCAGCTTGTCCAGGGCGTCGTAGCCCTTGCCGGCGCAGTTTTCGCGCAGCGGACCCAGCTGGGCGAGACCGCGGCTGAGCTGCAGGACCTCGCGCGGGAGGGCCTTGCCGTTCGCGACGCGTCCCAGGATGCGGTCCAGGTCACCGAGCTTGCCCAACTCCTCCTGCACCTGCGCAAGGGTGTCGGGATTGTCCACGAAGAACTGTACGATGTCATAGCGGCAGTCCAGTTCCTTCCGGTCCAG
>JAFSJK010000054.1 GCA_017439305.1 Bacteroidales bacterium
CAGCTTCGGCACGAACGACCTCACCCAGATGACGTTCGGCTTCAGCCGCGACGACATCGGCACCTTCATGGGTGACTACCTCGGCAACAAGATCCTGGATGCCGACCCGTTCCAGACCATCGACACCAAGGCCGTCGGCCAGCTGGTGAAGATCGGCGTGGACAAGGGCCGTTCCTTCCGTCAGGGCCTGATGTGCGGCATCTGCGGCGAGCACGGCGGCGATCCGAAGTCCATCGAGTTCTTCAACACGATCGGCATCGACTACGTCTCCTGCTCCCCGTTCCGCGTTCCCATCGCCCGTCTCGCCGCAGCCCAGGCCGAGATCAAGCAGAACGCGTAAGCGAAGCGCAACTCGCAACCAAAAAGCCAGCCTCCGACCGGGGCTGGCTTTTTTGCCCTCGTCGGGAGCCGTCAGCACGGCTCGCGACACTCCAGCACGGCTGAAGTATCATTTTGGCCCGTTTTTGTTTCCCACGGCGTGCTCCAGCACGGCGGAGGTAACGTTTCCGGGCGTTTTTGTCACTTCACACGTGCTGGAATAGGCAAATGGATCAGGAAGAAAAAACTCGGTGTCGACATGGGGTCAGACCGACATCCGGGTTCTGCTCCTACCCTCTTTATACGTTGTTTTAGCAAATCCATCACGAAATAGGCCTCTGGAGAAATCCAGGGACCTTTTTCTTTTGGCGGAAATACGAATAGGAACAACCTCAGATTGTCTTCTAAAAGATTCCTATCGAGTCGTTTTTTTACCATAGATGTCATAATAAACCTGACCTTGGTTAGTATCAAATCTATATTTAGACTCATGCCAAATAGCGTTTCTTGCATCAATGAAGTTAATAATAATTCTCCCATCTATATCAATGACCCCCCATTTGCTATTTTTCTGTACTAAGAAATGAGGCGCACCCTGTCTCCACGCACCATTTCTACAATTGTCATACTGACAAGGGATGATTAAATTGCCACTTGGAAGTTGAGCTACTCCCCATTTATTATTCTTGTTGAGTCTAATCGATCTGTCTTCTCTATCTCCAGAACCCCAGTCATCGTATTCAAAAGGCAGAATGGTTTTCCCTGTTATATCAATGACGCCAAACTTACCAGACTTCTTGACAACAGCAACTCCATTTTGCCAGAAAGTCTCAGCGTCATCGAAAATACAAGGAATAACAAGGTTTTCAGAGCGGTCGATGAAGCCATATAATCCTCTATGCCGAACCTTTAATCTATCGGCGATGAACTGTTCATCCGGAAGGAATTCGAAAGGTGCTTCCGCAACAGCCTGAGGATTTGCAGCAACATCTTCGATCTTCTTATTCAGTTCCACAATCATCTTGTTGTAGGCATCGACTTGTCCGTAAAGCTTGTCCGTGAGCTTTTCCACCCTTGATTCCAACGTCGTGATCTGTGCTTCATTCATCCAGCAGAGTCTCTCGAGAGAATCAACCTTCCTCTGCAGAGCCTCTGTCTCTCTCTGCAACGTTTCAAGGACGACCTTCGTCTTTTGAGCCTCCGCTACAACCGTGAAGCAGCAGAGGACCATGATGGTAATCAGTGTTCTTTTCATAGCAACTATTCAGTATTACTAAAATAACTATTCGGCGTAGACGGGACGGACTGATTGCCCATAGTCGCGGGTGCGGCTGCTCCTAACGACAGTGCCGGAATTGAAGTACACGGTCAGGGCGCAATCCGGGTCATCCGTATCGAGAGAAGAGGACCAGTAGATGCTATATGAACCTACATCGCCAAGGAGAGTACCGTACCGGCATCCTGCGGCTGGAAGGAATATACTATTGCCATTGGAGGCAGTAACCTGTCTTCCGTTCACTCCGTTCTGCGTGGTCCAAATCCATGTGCATTTGTCCATTAATTCCTTCCACTCTGCAGACGTGGGCATCCGCCAATGTCCACCAAGACAAACATGGGCAGCATCGTCCTCCGTGTCCAAGACTGTCTTGGCGTCAGTGAATCCGTTATAACCGTAAGAGGAGTCGCTGCAATACTTTGTCAGAGTTCTAATAGAGCCGTTGCACCACTTATAAGAGGGCGAAGCATACCCGGCCTCTTTCCCCTCTTTCCACACTAGTGGCTCCAAACTGCTGTAATAAGGCTCTGTCTCTCCCCAAGCATAGTAATCGCCATACTCCTCCGGCTTCGAGGCTCCTAAATTGAACGAAGCCCACTTGAGACCAGAAGGAAGGCCAAGATCGACGGCTTCGGGAATAGGAACGGAAGATGAGGGGATAGCTTGTATCCGGTCGGCATAGTCACTCCAATACTGTGCTGATTTATATGCCTCAACACTACCGACAGGAACGTAAATCGGAGTATTATTGGTATTGTCAAACATATTCTGACCTCCCATTGGTGGTATTTCCGGTCTAACCGCGATACTAGCAAGGCTTGTGCAGCCATAGAAAGCAGCAGTACCTATGCTCGTCACGCTGCCCGGAATCGTGATGCTAGCAAGACCTGAACATCCACTGAAAGCAGCATCCCCAATGTGTGTCACGCTGTCCGGAATCACGATGCCGGTTAGACTTGTGCAGCGAGAGAAAACCGAAGCACCAATACTTACCACCCCATCTGGAATGGTAACATCTCCACCAAATGAACCTAAAGCAATAGCGATAATACTCCCGGAATCAATCAAAAACAAACCGTCCGAACTGGCATATTTACCACCGAACGACACCAGGGAAGTACACCCGGAAAATACACCGTCTCCAATGCTCGACACACTGTCCGGAATCGTGATGTCAGTAAGACTTGTGCAGTTTTGGAAAGCATAATTCCCAATGCTCGTCACGCTGCCCGGAATCGTGATGCCGGTAAGACTTGAACATCCACTGCAAGCAAAATTACCGATGCTTGTCACACTATCCGGAATTGTGATGTCGGTAAGATTTGTGCAATTATAGAAAGCAGCAGTACCTATACTCGTCACGCTGTCCGGAATCATGATGCTGGTTAGACTTGTGCAGCCATTAAAAGTGCTACCTTCGATGTTCGTCAAACCATCCGGAATCGTGATGCCGGTAAGATTTGAACATTCACTGAAAGCAGAACCCCCAATATATGTCACGCTGTCCGGGATCATGATGCTGGTTAAACTTGAACAGCCACTGAAAGCATAGTTACCGACGCTTGTCAAACTATCCGGAATTGTGATGTCGGTAAGATTTGTGCAATTATAGAAAGCAGCAGTACCTATACTCGTCACATCGCCATCGAAGGTAATTACGCCTCGTCCATCGACATATTCATTTGAAAGGATACTTGCACCGAATGCATCTGGGTTATAGGGCGTGACGACATTTCCATCCAAACTCGTATAGTAAATAACATTCTTCGGCTGCGAAAGTTCCACCTCGATCGGAGCCATTTTGGATAACTTGTTCCGTTCGATGGTCACGGTCTTCTCTGTAGCCTTTTCGAACACCCCACCATTGCCAGAAACTGTGATTGTGAATCCCTTGTTAAACGTCACAGGCGGAACGACGAACCAAAAGTCCTTGCTTTCCTCGGCAGTCTCACCCAATTCCACGGGGGTGTCGCAAACTAGGGTGACAACATCCGTTGCATCGTCCGACATCACCGCAGTGGGCGTGCCGTCCAAAGGCATTGTGACTGTCGCTTTACCTGCCAACTTTTCTCCAATATTTCCTTTCAAGGCGATGGACGACACAGTAACTCCCTCTCCGTACAGGCTGATCCGCAGGAATCCGCCGACGCTCTTGTACTGAAGGACATTGTCCTCGGAAACGGAGACCATCGTGTTGTCGCCGAGCCCGAAGGTGTTCTCGGCATAGTGCTGTTCGGCGGGAAGGGTAAAGCTAATTTCTTCACTCTCGGAAATGGCAGTCGATTCTTGGTAAGGATAAACGGAAACAACGTGAGAAATGGCATTTCCGGTCACGAATTCATCATTGTCAACCTTCTTAAATCCACCTGCATTGGCTCCAGTCTGCCCGGTAAACCTGTATTCCTGATTATAAGTAATCTTGTTGAAGATGCTGACCCTGTCGTCAGCGTTCCAACGGAGAAGTAACTCCTCGTTGGCGTAAACCTTTGTACCTTCTTCTCCCGGTTGTTCGAAGGAAGCATAGAAGATTACGTCATCCTGTTGCGGAGTTTCATGGTTTTCCTCCTGGATGGAACAAGACGCCACCAAAGCCGTGGCAAGTCCAAGGTATAATGCTATGCGTTTCATATCGTATTTACTTGATTACCAGTCAATGTCAGGATCATCCCCGCCGCCAATGGGTTCGAGGTTGCTCTGTAGAAAGGATATCTCCAGACAAGTGTCGATGAATCTAAAGGAAGGAGTCTGATAGCCTTTCCTTGTCTCGTCAGGTATGTTGTTCATCATATGCGGATAGCGTTGATTTACAAAAATACAGAAAAAAACGTGGAAAACGTGCTCTGTATTCTTGTTTATCGTCCAATCACGCTATACCGTTCGATCACCTTACCGTCACGGTAGATTGCGAACCCGGTCTTACCTGACTTCAAGACAATTCCACCATAGAAACAACCTGGCTTCTTCCCAGCTTTCTTGGCTCTCTTCAAGGCTTCTTCAAGGCTATGGCAATAGTAAGTGATCATATCGGCGATAAATATAGGCCGCCGATGTGCTAAGGTGGGGTAATATGAGAGGCGTCGTCAAAGAATCCGCCCGTGAAAGGATTGGGTGGAGGGGCGTTATTCTTTTCATAAAGGGCGTCTTGGGGTAAGGTCTTAAACGAAGCGCGCTTGAGCTTTAAGCTCAACGCATTGATTAGAAGGAGTTTGTCAGATTGACAAACTCCTTCTGTTTTGCTTTCAGGACGGGAAAACGCCTGCGTGTTTACAAACTGTTTACAGTTTTCGGGACTCTCCAATTAAATAATGATTCCCGGTAATCTGATTGGGATTAAAGACTCAGAAAGCAAAGCCGATCGTCGCAGATATCCTTCCGTCCCCAATTATGGATTCGGCAAAATAATCATGGTATAGCATGTAGCCGAACGTTCCGAAGACCATCTTCTTTCCGCCCAGATTATAACTGATTCCAAGATTAGGAATCACGAAGTAACCTTCTATATCGGACGTAAGGGCTACACCCGCCCGTGCTCCGATATAAGGCTGCAGGCGCTTTTCTTTGTTAAAGTAGAATCTGCCGTCTCCGGATGCGAGGACTTCGATGGGCAAGCTTGGATTACCCTTTGCGTCCGGATCTTTCATGACATCAAGAGCCACGCCAAAATAAAAACCACTGCCGGTTTTGTATCCAATGGAATAGCCAATGCCTGGAAAGAGATCCATAAAGTGGCGATTCCCCTCATCATAACGGACATAGACCGGGAAAAGGCCTGCCTCGATCGCGTTAATCCAGCCGCTGCCAGCGATGGATTTCTTCGTAGACTTTACCGTTTCAGCCCGCTCAAGAAGATATAACTGACCGGAACTTCCCGATTCGGAGAACCATTGCTCAGGCAAGGTCTGTTTTTCGGACTTGACAGCCGCGTTACATACCGCCGCCTTCTCATTTTGAATAGCCGATTTCAATCCTTCCTGGGCAAACAATATCGGACGCAGATAATCCTCGGGCAGGGTGTCATTCCAAATAAGCGGATGCTGGCCCATGTAATTGGAATAAGCCGTTTTCAGAGCCTTGAAAGAAGCGAGTGCGGATTGGAGATAGGTGTCATTGTCCACGATAGTCTTGACCTCTCCAAGTCTCCGGTAATACCGCTGATGGGTTTCGAGCGTCTTTTCGATCCGGGCGTTCGTTTCCTCCAGATTGGGGGAGCCATTCAAATCGCAGGCATTATGATAGTTTTGATATGCGTTGAGAAAAGGGGCCAGCGCATTCTGGCCAGCGGTTTCCGCAAGGATGGCATTATTAATCGAAGAGATGGAATCAACCTTCTCCAGGATTTCTTCCCATGGCCCGCGGACAGTTTTCATGTCGATGAAGGACTTCGAAAAATCAATCCTGGGTGTTTCCGCTTCGCTTATATAAATCCGGACCTGCTTCGTTTCAGCAGAAAAAACAGGATCAGATTTGTCAAAGGTCACAATATAATCGGCATACTGGTTGTCCTTCCCTTTTCCGACAGGACTAATCTTCAGGACTGGCAGCAGTCCCAGCATTTTTTCCAAAGAATACCCATCAACCAGGTTCTCCCACTCTGCAGGGTCAAGACAAGGGGCAGTTCCCGATTCACCCGTTTTGGCCGACAGGATTTCGTTCCTATACCTGTCGCTGACGGATAATAATTTGGCAGTGAATACGTCCATCTTTTCTCCCGCAGAAACAATCCATGCGGCACGGGCCTCTTGTTTACGCTTCTCTTCAGCACGACGTAACGCCTCCTTCTCTTCCTTGATCCGGATCTCTTCCAGCTCACGCTGCTTTTCTTCAAACCATGTCTGCACGAACTCGGCAGGAATATCAAAATCATAATACGAAAAAACCGGAGAATGATGGTCCAGGATGTCTTCTGTGAACTTATCTCCCACTATCTTACGGACATATTCCTTGTCACCTATAAATAATGTGGCTGATTTATCCGGGTTTACTGTCAACTTAAAACGGCCATCGCTTGCAGAAACATTGACAATGGATGAAATATCATTTGTCAATGAATTCGACTGTTCTAGCGCTTGACGAAATAGCGCCTTTGCGTCATTGAAAAACAATGCCGGTGACAGATTCTCTACGACATAATGCTGTTTATAAACCAAATTGGGAACTTTCTGACCGAGAACATATCTGGTCTCCTGAAAGTCGACTTTGGCATCAATCCCAATGTTGGAAATAATAGTTTTCAATTGGCAAATTGGTTCATCGCTGAAAAGACCACCGTGAGAAAAAGTAATATACCCACGTTCTATTAAATCGGTGAGGGATAAAGATCCTTTCGCATAAGATTGTGCGAGAGGCTTTATCTTGCTGTCGATAGTAGCTAGCGGTTTGGACGAACCGCTTTTGTAAAGGGCATAAGAAGTCACATAACCATTTTGCATATCAAAATGCCGCTCTCCCGGTTTTTCTTTGAATTTCCAATGACCCGTCATATTCCCATTGCTGTCAAAGGCTCCGGTAACGTCGACATCAAAATAATCAGGCAAATAAGATTTATAAGTTCCTATTCTATGACCGTCTCGGAATCCAGTTTTTAGGATTTGCTTCAGTGACCCATTCTCATAATAAGACTGTTCGATGGTCCCTGAAGGCTCACCATTGACAAATTGAAATAAACACTTTAACTCCTTCTTATCATAAACCTTTCCATTCTCACTTCCAGTTTCCACGTCCCGATATGTTAGGTTTCCGTTCAGATTACCATGTTTGAAGTTGGCCGTAAGATTAACTGTCCGGGTACTCTTGAGGATCATTCGCGCCCCCGCCTCCCATCCGTAAGATGTCTCCGATTTGGTTCCTGAGATACTATAGGCGCCATGCCTGACTTCATGACCGTTTTCGTCCAAATAATACGTATAAGTAACCTTTGCGTTGGGGACACCAAATTTACTCTCCACGGAGGAATGCGTCTTAACGCTCTGCGCATTTGCAGAAAGGAGCCCGGCGAATAACAGCAGGAACAACTGTGAAATAAGTTTCTTCATATGTGTTTAGCATTTGGTAAGTATCAAAGACCATTGATTCTCGTAATCAGCAACTAAGCCTCGTTTCAAATAATCGCGGGGAGTATTGTTATACCAGTAAAGCGGCCGTTCGCGCGGCCAGGCGGGCGTTGTTGAGTACCAGCTGGATGTTCGATGCCAGGGAATCGCCCCCGGTCAGGTCTTTGATGCGCGCGAGCAGGAAAGGTGTCGTTTCCTTCCCCTGGATGCCCTGCGCCTTCGCCTCGGCAACAGCCTCGTCGATGGCCGCGTTGATGCGGTCCGGGTCCATCGAATACTCCTCGGGGATAGGATTTGTAACCAACATCCCGCCCTGCAGGCCCATCTCCATCTTGGCGCGGAAAGCCGCCGCCAGCTCTTCCGGCGTGTCCAGGCGGTAATCAACCTTGAAGCCGCTCCTGCGCGTGTAGAAGGCAGGCAGTTCTTCCGTCCCGTAACCGATAACCGGAACACCCTTGGTTTCCAGATACTCCAGTGTGAGCCCCAGGTCCAGGATGCTCTTGGCACCTGCGCAGATGACCATCACAGGGGTTTGTGCCAGCTCCTCTAGGTCGGCAGATATGTCCATGGTGGTTTCCGCGCCGCGGTGCACACCGCCCACGCCGCCGGTGGCGAAGACCTTGATCCCGGCCATCGCTGCGATAATCATCGTGGTGGTGACAGTGGTTGCACCGTCCCTGCCTTGGGCAACCAGAACAGGCAGGTCTCGCCGGGAAGCCTTGGCGACGCCCCGGCCTTTCTTTCCGAGATACTCGATTTCCTCCGGCGTGAGTCCGGCTTTCAGGTGCCCGCCGATGACGGCGATGGTGGCCGGAACGGCACCGTTCTCCCGGACCGTTCCCTCCACCTTCAGAGCCGTCTCCACATTCTGCGGATACGGCATCCCGTGAGAGATGATGGTCGATTCCAGCGCGACGACCGGTTTCCCCGCCCGAAGGGCTTCCGCCACTTCCGGGGACAGGTCCAAGTACTTGTTCATCACCCCAGGATCTGCCCGGCGGCGTTTTTGGTGTCGACCTTCTCGATGATGCGGAGGAGGATACCGTCTTCGTCGAAGATGAAGGTGCGGCGGAGGGTGCCCATCGTGGTCTTGCCGTACATTTTCTTTTCGCCCCAGGCGCCGAAGTCCTGCAGCATCTGCGTGGAGGTATCGGCCAGCAGGCGGAACGGGAGCTCATACTTGGCCCGGAAGCCCGTATGGGACTTGGCGCTGTCCTTGCTTACGCCCACGACATTGTAACCGGCGGCGGTGAGTTCCGCATAGTTATCGCGGAACGAGCAGGCTTCCGCCGTACAACCCGAAGTGTTGTCCTTCGGGTAGAAATAGATGATGGTCTTGCGGCCCTTGCCGATAAAGTCATCGGACTTCACCGTGTTTCCGTCCTGGTCCAGCACTTCGAAGGACGGCATCTTGTCTCCGATCTTGAGCATATCACAATCGCTTTATGGACAAATATAACCATTTTTCGGGACATCTACTCCCCCGCCGGCTCGCTGCATCCCGCCTGCGTGATGGTCTGGGCGAGTTTCTCGATGTTGAGGCTGCGGGCGGAGGCGTCGACGATATCCTTGTACACACCGCCTTTGCGGTAGAGTTCGTCCGGGTCGCCGCTCTGCTGCACGCGACCTTCCTGGAGTGCGTAAACCATCTCGCTGTCAATGATCTGGGAGATGGAATGGGAGATGATGATGACCGTACGGTCCTTCTTGATCGCGTCGATCGCCGACTTGATCTGCTCCGTGGCGATGGCGTCCAGCGAGGCCGTGGGCTCGTCCAGGAAGATGATGGGCGGATTCTTGAGGAACATCCGCGCGATGGCGATGCGCTGCTGCTGGCCGCCGGAGAGATGGGTGGCCGCGGTGTCGAAGCCCTTCGGCAGGGCGGCAATCTGGTCGTAGATGCTGGCCTTGCGGGCCGCCTCGTACACTTCTTCCAGCGTGGCGTCCGGCTTTCCGTACCGGATGTTCTCCACGACCGATCCGTCGAAGATATGGTTCTTCTGCAGGACCAGGCCGATGTTCTCGCGCAGGTAATGCGTGTCCCAGTCCCTCAGGTCCACCCCGTCCAGGGTGATGGTGCCGCAGTCCGGCTCGTAGAACTTGTCCAGCAGGTTTACGATGGTCGATTTTCCCGCTCCGCTGAGCCCGACAAGGGCCGTGATTTTCCCGCTGTCCACCTTCAGGGACACGTCGTACAAGGCCTTGGTGCCGTTGGGATAGGTGAAATCGACACTCTTCATCTCGAAGTTCCCTTCCACTTTCTCCGGACGGTAACCGCCCGAGGGCTCCAGTTCTTCCTCCGCATCGACGATGTCGAAGTAACCCTCGGCATAGACAAGGGCGTCGTTCAGGTCGTCGAAGATCCGCTGGAGCGAGGTGATTGGAGCCGTCACGTTGGAGAACAGCATGATGTGATACATGATCTTACCGATCGTCATCCCGGGATAGCCGCTGAGGACGAGATAGGAGGTCAGGATGATAATGAGCACCGTACCGGTCTGGCTCACGAAGCTTTTCAGCGCGTCAAACCCGAAGGATGCTCTCCGGATGCTGAGCTGGTTGCCGTAATAGCCTTCCTGGAGTTCCGTCTGCTTCCCCAGTTCGATTTCCTCGCGGTTGAAGGACTTGACGACATTCATGCTCTCCAGGATGTTCATGATGCTGCCGCTCCGGCGCTCGTTGAAGCCGCGCATGTTCTTGCGGGAGCTCTTGAGCTTCTTTCCCTGCAAGGAGGTGATCCAGAAGTAAATAGGTACAATGGCCAGGGCCGTCAGGCCCACATATACGTTGGCCGCGAAGATGAGGATGAGCGCCAGGACGGAGCTGACAATCATCGGCAGCAGGTTGATGAAGAAGTTCTGGATGGTTCGGGAGATGCTGCTGGCCCCCTGGTCGATGCGTGCCTGAAGCATGCCGGGCGCGTTGTCACTCCGGGCGAAGAACGCCATGCGGTATTGGAGGATCCGCTCCACGACGCCCAGGGACAGCCGCTGGGAGATGTTGATCCGGAGCTTCTCCCCGAAGATGCTCTGCCCGAAGGAAATGCCTGCCCGGAGGATTTCTTTCCCAAGCAGGACGATACTGACGATCGTCAATATCTTCGCCGCCTTCGCCCACGTGAAGTCAGGCGAGCCCACGAGGGCGTTGATGGCATCCACGGTACGGTCCAGCACGACGGCGTTCACCTGGGCAAGCAGTGATCCTACGAGGGTGAGCGACAAGGTGGCGAGAAGCAGGAAGCGGTGCGGCTTCACATAGGGGACGATTCTCTTGAATAGCTGGGCGAGGGTCATGGGGAGGTATCTTTAGCGCACCATCTCCCACAGGACGACTCCGACGCTGACGGAGACGTTCAGGGAATGCTTGGTGCCGTATTGGGGGATTTCCAGCGACAAATCACAGGCGTCCACGACATCTTGACGGACACCGGAGACTTCATTTCCGAAGACGAGGGCGTATTTGCGGCCGGGCTCCCGATGGAATCCGGAGCCGAGCTTCAGGGAATGGACGGTCTGCTCCACGGCAACGACGGTCCAGCCGTCGGACTGCAGGCGACGGACGGCCTCCAGCGTGTCATCGACATGCTCCCAGGGCACCGAATCCTCCGCTCCCAAAGCCGATTTGTGGATCTCGGCGGAAGGAGGAACGGCGGAGATTCCGCACAGGAAAACCCGGTCAATTCCGAAGGAATCGGCCGTGCGGAAAGCGCTGCCCACATTGTGCGCACTGCGGATATTGTCCAGGACTACGGCCAGCCCGGAAGGGGGAAGTTCCTTATACTCAGCAGGGGATATCCGGCCCAGTTCGATGTTCAACAATTTTCTGTCCTTCATGTCCGCAAAGTTAAGAAAAAAGGCGTATATTTGTGGATACAACGGCCATCCAGGCCGGATAACACGGAATCATTATTTTTATGAAACAGGATCTTCAGGTTTTTGACCTCATCAAGAAAGAACACGAGCGCCAGGCATCCGGCCTTGAACTCATCGCCTCTGAAAACTACGTCTCCGACCAGGTAATGGCCGCCATGGGTTCCATCTGCACCAACAAGTACGCCGAGGGCTATCCCGGCAAGCGCTACTATGGCGGCTGCGAAGTGGTGGACCAGATCGAGCAGATCGCCATCGACCGCCTGTGCAAGCTCTACGACGCGGAATATGCCAATGTCCAGCCGCACTCCGGCGCCCAGGCCAACATGGCCGTCACGATGGCCTGCCTGCGTCCCGGCGACGTCTTCATGGGTCTGGACCTGTCGATGGGCGGTCACCTCACCCACGGCTCCCCAGTCAATGCCTCCGGCATCCTGTACAAGCCGGTCGCCTACGGCCTGAACCCGGAAACCGGTCGCGTGGACTATGACGAAATGGAGCGCAAGGCCCTCGAATGCAAGCCGAAGCTCATTATCGGCGGTGCTTCGGCCTATTCCCGCGAATGGGACTACGAGCGGATGCGCAAGATCGCCGACGAGGTGGGCGCCATCCTCTGGATCGACATGGCCCATACCGCCGGCCTCATCGCCGCCGGTCTCCTGAAGAACCCCGTCAAGTACGCGCATATCGTCACCTCCACCACCCACAAGACCCTCCGCGGTCCCCGCGGCGGTATCATCCTGATGGGCAAGGACTTCGACAACCCGTGGGGCCTTACCACCCCGAAGGGCGAGATCAAGAAGATGAGCGCCATCCTGAACTCCAGCGTGTTCCCGGGCATCCAGGGCGGACCGCTCGAGCATGTGATCGCCGCCAAGGCCGTGGCCTTCTACGAGGCCGCCCAGCCGGAGTATGTCGCCTACCAGAAGCAGGTGATCGCCAATGCGGCCACGATGTGCGCCGAATTCCTCCGCAGGGGCTACAAGATCATTTCCGGAGGAACGGACAATCACCTGATGCTCATCGACCTCCGCACCAAGTTCCCGGACCTGACCGGCCGTGTCGCCGAAACCCAGCTCGTGAAGGCGGATATCACCGTGAACAAGAACATGGTTCCGTTTGACAGCCGCAGTCCTTTCCAGACCAGCGGCCTCCGCATCGGCACGCCGGCCATCACCTCCCGCGGATTCGTGGAGAAGGACATGCTGGACATCGTTGAACTGATCGACACCGTCCTGGCTTCTTCCAATGCCCATTTCGCCGCACTTACGGCAAAAGAGCCCACAGAGGAACAACTCGCCGAACGCGCCGCTCACGAGAAAGTGCTCAAGGACGTGGTCCGCAAGGTCAACATGATGACCGCCGGCCGTCCGCTGAACCGGTACTAGGAATTGGGTGGCATAGGGGCCTCCGGGCTCTTATGCCACAGTTTCCACCATCCCGTACTCATCAAATCCGCTACCGCCAGGGAGCGGCGGAGTCCGTATTTCCAGAACTTCAACTCGGGCCGGTGGTGTTTGAAGATGGAGAAGTATTCCGCTTCGGTCAGTTTCAATCCCCATTCCCCCAGATGCTTGACGGAGCGCCACGGGTGCCAGCCATCCTCGTCGATTTTGCCCATGTCATGGAAGATGCTGACGATGATGACGCTGTCGGAAGACTGGAACCAGGAGATGAGCCGCATGATCCGGTAGGTCTCGAGAGAATGCTGCGCCAATCCCCCGGGCTCGGTGTGATGACCACCGCCGCCCCGGGTAAAGTAATCCGTCTCCAGGAGGTGACTGATGACCGACTCCATGCCGGGACGACCCGTGGAGCGCAGGATCTCGATGATCTTTTCCTGATTGGCCTGGACCCTTGCCTCCATCTTGGCATCCTTGTCCTCCCGGGAATGGCAGCCGCTCATGGACAGGATGACCACCAGCCCGGAAAGGATACAGAAAAATGGTTTCATGGCGTGGCTCAACGCCGGGTTGTGATGATGATCACGCCGTTGGCGCCACGGACCCCATAGATGGAAGCGGAACCATCCTTGAGAACGGTTACCGAATCCACGTCGTTGGGATTGATGACGGAGAGGTCGTTGATCTCCGATCCGTCCAGGATGATCAGCGGATCGGTGGACAGATTGATGGAATTAACCCCGCGGATAAGGATTTTGTTGTCTGAGGTGACCTGCACTCCGGGAACCCTGCCCCTGAGATAGTCATACATATTGGAGTAAGTAGTCACTTCCTTCTGGTCCACCTGGAGGGAAGAGACAGAGGACGTAATATCCTTTCTCTTCATGCTTCCATAGCCGATATCCACTTCTTCCTCTTCGAAAGGAACAGAACGCGAAACTCCGCAACCAGCCAGCAAAAGAACCGGTAAGAATATGTAAATCAGTCGTTTCATATGGCAAAGATAAGAAATAATCCGATATAACCTAATCCGGTCGCCCTTGAATGTCAGATCCTTTCAATGTCCTGGGTGGCGATCCAGCCGCGGCGGCCGTCGGCCAGTTCGACATCCGTATAGCCCGACACCTCGTCCAGGACCTTCACTTTGGTACCTTCGTGCAGGATGAACAGGGACTTGGCAGCATCGGAGGAGGGAGAACTGGTAACGGAAGAGACAGGGCGCATCACGATGGCCGTATCATGACGGGCGGCATCGGCCTTTTGGGAACGGGCGAAGCCCCAAGCCATAAGAGCGAGCAGCAGAGCGGCGATTCCCGTAAAGAAACCGGTCCGGCGGGCGCCGGCCGAAGGTCCGAGCAGGAAAAGCAAGGCCAAGGCAAGTGCAAGGGCCAGCAGCACCAGGGACAGAACGGCCCAGGCATTGGAAGACATCAGGTAGTTCACCTTCCGGATCCAGGTCCTGAGGATGAATTCCGGCACTTCGTCGATGCGGTCCTGCGTGAGATTGCGGACGAAGTCCAGGTTGTACCGCACGTCCGGATCGGAAGGATCCAGCCGCAGGGCGCGTTCATAGTTCAGGATAGCCGGGGCGATTTCCCCCGCCTTGTAATAGGCATTGCCCAGATTGAAATATAACTCCTTGGAACGGAGACCGGTGGCGGCGACGCCGTTCCAGTCCTCCAGGGCCTGGCCCCAATTACCGGCCGAATAGGCCTCCACGCCGGCTTTCCAGAGGGAATCCGGATAACTTTCCGCCGCCTGTGCGCCGAAAGGAAGGGCCAGCAACAAGGCCAGGAAAGGAGCGGCGGATGCCGCGGAAACACCTTTTTTCATGGAAGAATCGATGGCGGTGATAACGGAAACAGCCTGCTGGTAATGGGCATTCATGGCCTCATGTCCGGCGTCCGGTGCATAGCGGGCGTATTCGCAGGCATCCAGCAGGTCGGTAAAGGCAGTTACCGTTTCTGCCGGGACACCACGGGAGGACAGGGCCGCGGCGATGTTTTCCTTGCTCTGGTCGGCCATGTCCATCGTAAGCTTGTCGGCCACGAAGCCGATGAGCGCCCGGTGCAATTCCTCATAGAATGCCGTATAGAGGTTCTTGCCCAGGAAGTCTCCGGCCAACTTCAGCCGCTTGAGCGCCTGGCGTGTTGCCTTGCGGTTGCGGTTGCCGGCAACGTCGGCCCGGCGGGCCGCCAGTTTTCTCAGCGACAGCCAAACGGCTGCAGCGGCAAGGAGAAGCAGAGCGACAAGGATCCAATAGGCCGGTTTACCCACAAAGAAGCCCTTGTCTTCGCTCAGCGAGGTCTTCGTCTTGATGAAACGGATGTCCTCGCCAAGGTTCCTGACGCCCTTGCGGTCGACGGTCAGGGTTCCTGAACCATCCTGGACAGGCTGGTTGCCCGCTGTCGCACTCCGCTCCACCGTGAGATGCAGCGAATCCGTGGAGGCAGTGGCATACCGGTGCCCGTTCACGTCATAGTAGGCAAAGCGGACCGGAGGAAGGGTGAAGTCCCCGGGGCTGCGCGGAATGAACGGATACTCAAAGGTTTTGGACCCGCTGGTACCGCTCCTGTCCGTCGATGAGGTAGCCTTGACGTCATAGACTTCGAAGTCCGGCGGGAACTCCAGCTTGGGGGCCTCCACCAGGGAGACATTCCCCTTGCCGGTCACCGTGACGATGAGCGAAGCGGCGTCATGGGTCTTCAAGGCGTCCTTGCTGAGTTTCGCGCTCACGCTGTATTCGCCCACCGCACCGGAGAATCCGGCCGGGGCGCCGGCCGGCAAGGCGGAAACCTTGACGGCGACGGAAGGGGTCATCACCCGCTGACGCTGGGTTACATAGTCGTTCTCGAAGAAATCGTCGAAGACGGAACCCGTCCGGGGGCGCTGTGCCCGCACATTGACCAGGCAGACGACTTCGGAAGGGTCGATGGTCAGGGTTCCGGCTTTCTGGGGAATCAGCACCCAGCGGCGCAGGACGGCCGAATTGTACATCTTGTCACCCACCTGCTCCCGCTGGAACGTAATGTTCTGCGGCGTATCCACCTCCTGGCTCCAGAACCCGTTGAATGAAGGGAACCTGGCATCCTCGAAACCGGTCAGGTTGGCCATCTGGTAGATCTTGAGCGTCGCGGTGATGGGCTCGCCGACCACGGCTTCGCGCCGGCTGAGATTCAGCCGCATGAAGATTTCCCCGGTGTTGGAGGAAGAGGAGGAAGGCCTCGATTCCTGTGCATTCCCCTGGGAATTCCCCTGTGCATTCCCGCTGCTGCCGGAACCGCCTTGGGCACCCGCGCCCCCTTGTCCATTGTCAACGACGGTGATCTGGGGAGCTTTTGAACGGATTTCCGTACCCTTTACGGTCGCCGTAGCGGCGGAGAGCTGGAACGTACCCGTTTTCTTGGGCTGGAGGATGTAGGTATAGGATGTCTGGGAAGAACGGGAAGTCTTGCCGTTGACGATGGACACACTGGTGGAAGTACCCTTTTGCGGGCCCCAGACCAGCGTGAAGTCGTCACCGGCCTCCCACCGGAAATCCGACGGAGCGTGCTCGCCTTCCACGATGAAGACGACGTTGAAGCGCTCCGACAATTCCACGATGTTGTGCACCTCCACGCGGATGGTCGACTGGGCCCATCCGATGAGGGTTGCAAACAATGCCACAAAGACTGCTGTCCACCTTTTCATAACTACCAATTCTTCTCTTTCTGGCGGGACTTGAGCACCGCCGCCTTCTCCTTGTTCACCTTGTCCTGGGTCTCCTTCTCCTTGGCCTGGATGGCCTGGAGCATCTGCTGGGCCTGCTGGGGCGATATTTCGGAACCGCCGTAAGGCTTGGGTTGCTGCCCCTGGTCCTGATTCTGGTCCTGGTTATCCTGGTTCTGGTCCTGGTCCTGCTGATCCTGGTTTTGGTCCTGATCCTGATTCTGATCCTGGTTCTGGTTTTGGTCCTGATCCTGGTTCTGGTCATTGCCGCCACCGCCATCCGGGTTGTTTTCCAACATCTTGCGGGCGTACACATAGTTCTCCTTCGCCTCCAGGTTGTCCGGATCGATCATGAGCGCCTGGACGAAAGCTTCCATCGCCGCCCGGTACTGTTTCTGCTGCAAGGCGGCGTCCCCGGCATTGAAGAAGGTGTCGAAGGCATAGCCGGCCTGCTTCCGGGGCGAAGCCTCGGGAACGTGACGGAGGGCCTGCTGGTAATACTTCCCCGCCCCGGCGAAATCGCCCTGGCGGTACAGGTTGTTTCCCAGGTCGTAGGCGGCCGGGACGGACGTGCTGTCAGCATTCAGCCCCTTCCGGTAACTGATGTCGGCATCGCTGTACTTCGCATGTCCGAACTGACGGTTTCCCCGGCGGACATCCTTCCTGTCCACCTGCGCGAAAGCCGTCACGCTCAACAGCAGTCCTATGAGTATCAAACACTTCCTCATTGATCGAACCATTTCCGTTTGGGACGGCGCTCGCCGATGAGCATCTCGATGACCAGCAGTGCCAGCGCAATCCCGAAGAAATACATGTATTGCTCGTTATACTCCTCGAACACGAGTGAACCGAACTCCTCGTCTTCCAGGCGGCGGATGTCCTCGACGATCGGGGTCAGGCCGAACTCGTCGTTCCCGGCGTGGACATACGCTCCGTTTCCGGCCTTGGCCACTTTCCGGAGAATGTCCTCGTCCAGTTTGGTGACGACAATCTCGCCATCCTTGTCCTTCAGCAGGCCGCCCTCGAACGGAATCGGCTGGCCCTCGGAGGATCCCACACCGATCGTATACACCCGGATGCCGTTCTCGGCAGCTTCCTTCGCCGCAGCGACCGGATCATCCTCGTGATTCTCACCGTCGGAGATGACGATGATCACCCGGCTCTTTTCGCTCTGGGCGCTGAAACTCTTGATCGCCGTGAAAATGGCGTCCCCCATTGCCGTCCCCTGTACGGGAACCGATCCGGTGTCGATGCTTCCCAGGAACATCTTGGCTGACACATAGTCCGTCGTGACCGGAAGCTGGACGAAGGAGGTCCCGGCGAAGACGATGAGGCCGATCCGGTCGTCCTTCAGCCGGTCGGTCAGCCGGGAAATCGCCAGTTTGGCACGCTCCAGGCGGTTCGGGGAATAATCCTCGGAGAGCATCGAATTGGAAACGTCCAGGCAGATGACGATCTCCGCACCCCGGGTCTTGTGCTCGGAGAGCTTGGCACCGATCTGCGGCCGGGCGAGGCCGATCACGAAAGAGGCGAAAGCCAGGGAGAACAGCACCATCCGGACCCATCCCTTGGGGCCGGACCAGGAAGGCATCAGGGCCTTCACCATGGACTCGTCGCCGAACTTGCGGAGGCGACGGGTACGCAGGGACCGCCAGACGCCGTAGCCGACCAGCAGCAGCGGAACCAGCAGCAGAAGGTACAGATACCTGTATTGGGCGAACATCAACATACGCTAAGGCAATCTTCTCAAAAGGGCGCGGATCAGGATTTCAAGCAGCAGGCACACCAGCGCCCAGACGGCATACCGGGGGAACAGGTCCTTGTAGATG
This sequence comes from Bacteroidales bacterium, assembly GCA_017439305.1. Taxonomy (GTDB): domain Bacteria; phylum Bacteroidota; class Bacteroidia; order Bacteroidales; family UBA932; genus Cryptobacteroides. Next base: position 18,454 of record JAFSJK010000054.1, read on the forward strand.
GGGAAGCTGTCCACGGTGGTGCGGGTTTTCTCCATCTTGCCGATCTCGCTGTAGATCTCGGCCAGCTTGGTATTGTCATCGGCCCGGAAATACCGGCCTCCGGTCTCGGCGGCGATCTGTTTCAGCAGGTCCTCGTCAATCTGGACCGGCATCATCTGGACATCCGGGCCCCAGGGGGTCTGGACCGGATACGGGGCCTCGCCCTGCCGGCCGATGCCGATGGTATAGACGCGCACGCCGTAGGTCTTGGCGATCTCGGCCGCCATCGCCGGATCCACCTCGCCGCGGTTGTTCACACCGTCGGTCAGGAGGATGACCACGCGGCTCTTGGCATCGGAATCCTTCATCCGCGCCACGGCCGTCGCCAACCCGTTTCCGATGGCGGTGCCATCCTCGATGAGGTCGGTCTGGACTTCCTTCATCAGGTTGATCAGGGTAGCCCGGTCCGTCGTCAGGGGGCACTGGGTATAGCTTTCACCCGCAAACACCACGATGCCCATCCGGTCAGTGGGGCGCTGGGCGATGAACTCGATGGAAATGTCCTTCGCGGCGGACAGGCGGTCCGGCTTGAAATCCCGCGCCAGCATACTGGTGGAAACGTCCACCGCAATGACGATGTCGATACCCTCCGAGTCCACCCGCTCCATCTCGCTCCGGGAGCGGGGACGGGCGATGCAGACGACGAGCAGGCACAGGGCAGCGATCCGGAGCGCTTCCGGCAAATGCCGGACAATGCCCAGGACAGACTTTCCACCCGACGTCCAGGGGGCGACGGTGGAAACCCGCATGTGCGGCTGGCGCTCCTTCAGCTCCCGATACACGTACAGTGCCAGGAGAAGGGCCGGAACCAGCAGCAGCCAAAGCAGATAGGGATACTCGAAATACATCGCTTACCGGGGCATATAATCTTCATCTTTTTCCTCGTGGACCGCCGGTTTCGGGGATTCCTCCCCCTCCGGGGCCTCCGAGGCGGCTTCTTCCTCCACCTGGGACTGGTAGGTAGCCGTCACGAAACGGACGGCCTGCGGAAGTACCGTCGCATTGTCTTCAGGCGTGGCGACGAACTTTGCGAACTTCACGAAATCGGCCCGCTCGAAGAGATCCTTCATCTCCTCATACAGGTCGGCCGGGACGTCGGTCTTGCGGAGGTCCGAGAAGATTTCGGCCGTCGTCATCTCCATCGCGCTGACGCCATACCGGGCCACGATATACTCGCGGAGTGCGTCCGTCACGCCGGAATAGAACTGTTTCTGCTTTTCCGGAGCCCAGTATTTGTCCCCGCGGAACTTGTCCAGTTTGCGGAGGGCCGTGATATGGGCCGGTTCCCGGAAAGCAGGGCCTTCCGCAGCGTGTTTCCGGCTCAGGAGCCAGGAAACCAGGCCGGCAATGAGCAGCACCGCCAGCCAGAAACCCATCACCCATGGAAGGACTTCCGGCAGGGTCAACGGATAACCGGCCTGCTCCCGCAGGTCGTGCGGGATGAAGGTGGCGGTGTCCACCGGCATCGTGAAGACCTGGATGGTCTGGGATTCGAACTGGAGCGTGTCCACCGTCCCGTCCACGTGGATCCGCTGGACGAAAAGGGGCGGCAGCTCATAGGTTCCTTCCTCGAAAGGCTGGATGGCAATCTGGGCCCGGATGTTCAGCAGGCGCGTGTTCGCCGCCCGGATCTTCTGGACCTTCAGGGTGTCGATGTTCCATCCGGGAATCGCGAGGACGTCCTGCATCAAGGGATTCGCCACCGGCGGGAAGGCCAGGACCGTGGAATCGGGCACGTTCTCCAGTTCGAAACCATACAGCAGCCGGTCGGCCACGAGGATGGAGTCGCGGGGGGTGACCGGACGGATGAACGAGCCTTCCTTGAGGATGACCCTGCCGCCGGTATCCTTCGCGGTGGTGTCACGCCACGCCTCCTGGGCCGAAACCGTAACGGCTCCCAGGAAAAGGGCGGCTATGAGGCATTTTCCTTTCATCGCTTGTGGAAAAGGGAAATCAGGTTCTTGACATAATCCTCGCCCGTGGAGGTGTCCACACTGTCCACCTGGTAGCGGTTGAACAGTTTCACGGCACTTTCCGATGCGGTCCGGAACCATTTTTCATACGCGGCACGGGTGCTCCTGGAGGAGGTGTTCACCCAGGCCGCCCGGCCGGTCTCGGAGTCCTTGACGTGGACCAGGCCCACATCCGGAATCGTCCGCTCCCGCGGGTCGTAAACCCGGATGACGGACAGGTCATGCCGGTTCACGGCGACTTTCAGGGCTTCCTCATAACGGGGGGCACCGGTTTCGTCGACATCCAGCATATCGCTGAGGATGAAGGCCGTACAGCGGCGCTTGATGGCGTTGGTCAGATAACGGAGGGCTTCGCTGATATCGGTACCGTCATGCTCGGGCGTGTATTCAAGGATTTCACGGATGATATGGAGCAGATGGCAGCGCCCTTTCTTGGGCGGGATGAACTTCTCGACCCGGTCGCTGAAGAACAGGGCGCCCACCTTGTCATTGTTGAGCATCGCGGAGAAGGCCAGGGTAGCGGCAATCTCGGCCACCAGTTCCCGCTTGGTCTCCCCCACCGTACCGAACAGCCCGGAACGGCTGATGTCGATGAGCAGGACTACCGTGAGCTCGCGCTCTTCTTCGAACACCTTGACGTAAGGGGCGCTCATCCGCGCCGTGACGTTCCAGTCCATATTCCGCACGTCGTCCCCGTACTGGTACTCCCGGACCTCGCTGAACGCCATGCCACGGCCTTTGAAGGCCGAATGGTATTCACCGGCAAAGATCTGGTGCGAGACCGCCTTGGTCTTGATCTCGATCTTACGGACGCGCTTGAGGAGTTCCTGGGGGGTCATTACGGAACGATGACGGCGTTGATGATCTTTTCGATGATCTCCTCGGTGGTGACGTTCTCCGCCTCGGCTTCATAGGTGAGACCGATGCGGTGACGGAGCACCTCGTTGCACACGGCGCGGACATCCTCGGGGATGACATAACCGCGGCGCTTGATGAAGGCATACGCCTTGGCGGCCGCTGCGAGGGAAATGGACGCACGCGGGGAGGCACCATAGGAAATCAGGTCCTTGAGGCCCTTCAGGCCATATTCCTCGGGCGTACGGGTAGCGTATACGATGTCCACGATGTACCGTTCGATCTTCTCGTCCATATACACGTCGCGGACGACCTCCCGGGCACGGAGGATGTCCTCCGGCTTCACGACGGCGTCGGCCTTCGGGAAGGTGCCGCTGTTGTTCATCCGGATGATCTGGCGCTCCTCATCCTTCTTGGGATAGGAAACGACGACCTTGAGCATGAAACGGTCCACCTGGGCTTCCGGCAGCGGATAGGTTCCTTCCTGTTCGATCGGGTTCTGGGTGGCCATCACCAGGAAAGGTTCCGGCAGACGGTAGGTATTGTCACCGATGGTGACCTGATGCTCCTGCATCGCCTCCAGGAGGGCCGACTGGACCTTCGCCGGGGAACGGTTGATTTCATCGGCCAGGACGAAGTTCGCGAAGATGGGACCCTTGTGGACCTCGAAGTCCTCCTTCTTCTGGGAGTAGACGAGGGTGCCGACGACATCGGCCGGAAGGAGGTCCGGGGTGAACTGGATGCGGTTGAACTTGGCGTCCACCGCCTGGGCCAAGGTGTTGATGGCCAGGGTTTTCGCCAGTCCCGGAACACCCTCGAGGAGGATGTGTCCGCCAGAGAGAAGTCCGATGAGGAGGTTGTCCACCAGGGCCTTCTGGCCCACGATGACCTTGCCCATCTCGAGGGTCAGCAGGTCCACGAAGGAACTCTCTTTCTGGATGCGTTCGTTGAGCTCTTTGATGTTTACGCTTTCCATATATTTTGTTACATTTGCACTATGCGTTACATTCTCAGCCTCTCCTATGACGGTTCCGCGTTCTGCGGCTGGCAGATCCAGCCTTCGTCACCCTCGGTCCAGCAGTGTATGGAGGAGGCGCTCGCAAAGCTTTGCGGCGGTCCCGTGGCGGTCACGGGCGCGGGCCGGACGGATACCGGCGTCCACGCATCAGCCTACTTCGCCCACTTCGACCTGACAGGAAACCTTCCTTTCGAGGCATCCGATTTTTGCTACAAATTAAATGCCATCCTGCCCCGTGGAATCGTGGTTCATACGGTCCTGCCGGCACCTGCCGATTTCCACGCCCGCTTCAGCGCCACGCAACGTTCCTATACCTACTTCATCCACCGGAAAAAGGACCCTTTCCTGGCAGCATACTCCTGGCAATGCGGCTATCCCGGCCTCGATTTCGACGCCATGAACGAAGCCTGTCAGTACCTCCTGGGAAAGCACGATTTCTCCTGCTTCGAAAAAACCGGCGGTGACAACAAAACCTCCCTCTGCACCATCACCGAAGCCTTCTGGAAACCCTATACACCGACCCATCTCTCCCTGATGGACTTTGGGGTTCCTCCGGAGGAGGGTATTGTTCCCGAAACCGTCGTCTCCGACGACCCCTCCCAAAGCCGGCTTACGCCGTCTTCGGGCCCCTCCCTCTTATGCGGCCGAGGGTGGCCACAGGTTTCGGGAACAATACCCTCCTCCTCCGACCAAAGTCCCTGTGACTATTGGTATTTCAGGGTAAGTGCGGACCGGTTCCTGCGGAATATGGTCCGGGCAATCGTGGGGACGCTCATCGAGGTGGGACGCGGAAAGCACGACCCGGTCTGGGTCAAGGAGCTGATTGAAAGCGGGACGCGCGGAGATGCGGGCGAATCGGTGCCCGGGCACGCCCTGTTCCTGAGCAGAGTCTCCTATTAAATTTTATTTCGTATATTTGCAGGTTGGATGAAAAACCTGTGGTCCGAAATAGTGGTGCCGGCCGTCGTGGCCTCATTGACCCTGGTGGGAACGGTCGGGATGGAAACTTCCCGGACGGTCCGGCCTGACACACGGTTCCGCCTTCTGCGGGAAGTCCGGCTGGACACCCTTGTCCGCGACACCATCGTGCAGGATACGGTCGTGAAAGCCGCCGCACCCCGGAAAGATACCGTAGCGACGGACATCAAGGAAGAGGATTTCGACTTCTTCGGGGATGCGGAGGAAGACACGCTGCCCAGGATCTTCGCCCGGGATACGATGAAAGTGCCGGACAGTCTCCGCACTACGGACCCGTTCCTGTACCGCTGGTATGTGGCCACGAAGGATTCCCTCACGCACCGTATCGTCATCGACTCGCTCAAGGCGGCGGGAGACAGCCTGGACTGGCCCGTCATCGACTCCCTGTACCTCGCCGATTCTTCCGCCATCGCCCGGGAGAGATTCCGCCGGTGGTACGCCGGCCTGTCCAAGGCCGAGCGGAAGCGGTATGACTACGAGCAGAAACTCCCCGCCATCCTGCACCGGCAGGATTCCATCCAGCAGGTCAAGGACAGCATCAAGCACATCAAGGACAGCATCCTGGAGAACACCCCGCGTATCCTGGAAACCGCCTATCTGCCCGACAGCCTCTATTACAAGCGGCTGGTCGCCTGGAAGCACGACCGGTATTTCAACCGGGTGGACGTGGTCAACTGGGACACCACCTTCAATTATCACTTCCACGACTATCCGTACCTGAAGGAAGATATCGGCGGTACCTCCCTGGGAATGACGGGATCGGCCGTCCAGACGTACAATTTCTTCAAGCGCACGGACCCGTCCTCCACCGTCAGCTATTACGCCCCGTACGAGAGCTGGACCCATTCGGTTTCCACGATCCCGATGTTCAATACGAAGACCCCGTACACGGAGCTTTCCTATGCGGGAAACCTCTTCAACTCGGAGACCAATGCCAACGACGACATCCGGATCTTCACGACCCAGAACGTCCTGCCGTCGCTGAACTTCGCCCTGGAGTTCAAGACCTACGGCGGCGCCGGCATCCTGCGGAACTCGAAGGCCCGCAACAAGACCGGCTATGTCGCGGGCAACTATCTGGGAAAGCGCTATCTCGCCCACGCCGGCCTCATCTGGAATTCCGTCAACCGGGCCGAGAACGGCGGCATCATCGACAACAAGATGGTCCGGGATACAACCGTGGACGTGCGGGAAATCGACATCTCCCTGTCCACGGCCACCAACAAATACACCAAGCGGACACTCTTCCTGGACCAGACCTTCCGGATTCCGTTCTCCTTCATCGAGGACCTCAAGCACCGGGGGGATACCGCCTATGTCCGCAAGGATACCTTGAACAAAGACCTGACCTCCGTGTTCATCGGATCGTCCCACGAATGGTCGGTGTATAACAAGATGTATGTCGACGCCGTCAATTCCTCCGATGCGGCCGGCAGCGCCTTCTATCACAACCAGTTCTTCATCAACCCGAGCCAAAGCGCCGACTCGATGCATACCTCCCGGCTGGACAACCGGATATTCCTCCGCTTCCAGCCCTGGCATGAGGATGCCGTCGTCTCCAAGCTGGAAGGCGGCGTCGGAGACCGTCTCCAGTCCTTCCACTCCTTCGCTCCCGGAGACTATCTCCGGAAGCCTTCGCCGGTCCGGTGGAATTCCCTCTACACCTATGCCGGAGCGGAAGGCCGGATCGGCCGGTACCTGGAATGGGACGCCCTCGGACTGGTCAATTTCGCAGGAGCGGAGGCAGGAGACTTCTTCATCCGCGGAAACGCCCGCCTGAACGTATACCCGTTCCACCGCCATCCGGACAGCCCCATCAGCCTCTCGGCCCGTTTCGAGACCAACCTCAAGGAGCCGGACTTCTACGAGCAGCACCTGTACAGCAACCACTATATGTGGGAGAACGACTTTTCCAAGGTGTCCACGACGAAGATCCAGGCCTCCCTGGACATCCCGCACTGGAAGCTCTATGCTTCCGCGGGCTATGCCCTCCTTGCGAACAACATCTACTATGACACCC
>JAFSJK010000004.1 GCA_017439305.1 Bacteroidales bacterium
ATCCGCACCTTGAAGGCCTCGGCGAGGTCCTTCAGCTCTTCGGCGGTCAGGTCGGTGTCGCTCTTGTAGCCCTTCGCGTCCTTGACGTCCTGCATCATGCGGTCCAGGTGCTGGCGGATGCCCTGGCCGTCGGCCGGCTCGATGCCCTCGGCCTTCTCCATCACGACGTCGGAGTACATCATGATGAGGCGGCGGTAGGCATCATACACGAAACGCGGGTTCTTGGTCTTCTCGATGAGGCCCGGGATGGTCTTGGAGCACAGGCCGATGTTCAGGATGGTGTCCATCATGCCCGGCATGGAGGAGCGGGCGCCGGAACGGCAGCTCACGAGGAGCGGATCCTTCGGGTCACCAAACTTCTTGCCCATGATCTTTTCCGTGGCTTCGAGGGCGGCAGCAACCTCCGCCCTGAGCTCCGGGGTATATCCACCGCCGAGACGGTAGTACTCGGTGCAGCATTCGGTCGTGATCGTGAATCCGGCGGGGACGGGCATCCCCAGGAGGTTCATCTCGGCGAGGTTCGCACCCTTGCCACCGAGCAGTTCGCGCATCTTGCCGTCGCCCTCAGCGGTCTTTCCACCGAAACGGTAGACTCTTTTCTTGATTTGTTTCATGGTACTTCTATTAGGTTATTAACTCAATCACACACTTATTCCGCAAATTTACAATAAAATCTGCGGAAAAACGAAAAAATGTGACAGGAAGGCCCTACAAAAGCTTTGCGGCGATGTCGGAAAGTTCGGATCGCTCGCCCTTCCGGAGGAAGATGTGCTGGAACAGGGCCTGTCCGGTCATCTTCTCACCCAAGTGCGTAAGGCCGTTGGACCACTGGTCCAGATAAGGTTGGTCGATCTGGAAAATGTCGCCTGTGAAGACCATCTTCGTGCCTTCTCCGGCCCGGGTGATGATGGTCTTGACTTCATGCGGGGTAAGGTTCTGCGCCTCGTCCACGATGAAGTACACCTTGCCCAGGGAACGTCCGCGGATGTAGGCGAGGGGCGAGATGAGGAGCTTTTCCTCCTTGAGCATCGCTTCGATCTTGAGGGCCTGCTTGGAACCGGGCTTGAAGCAGTGGCGGATGACATCCAGGTTGTCCATCAGCGGCTGGACATAAGGACTCATCTTGCTCTTCTGGTCACCCGGAAGGAAACCGATATCCTGGCCTCCGAGCACCACCGTGGGCCGGCTGAGGATGATCTGGTCGAAGTTCTTTTCCTGCTCCAGGGCCGCTGCAAGGGCGATGAGGGTTTTTCCCGTTCCGGCCCCGCCGGTCAGGGAGACGAGCGGAATCTCCGGGTTCAGGCAGGCGTCCAGCGCGAACCGCTGTTCGTCGTTGCGCGGACGGATGCCGTATGCTTCCTTCGAGCGGACGAGTACGATCCGGTTCTTTTTCGTGTCATACCGTCCGAGGATGGTCGTCCCGCCCAGGTCGAACTTATACATCTGGTTCGCCCGGGGTTCCTTCCGGGAGATTTCCCGCCAGTCGATGCTGTTGTCCTGCCCGTAGGCCAGTTGCTGGACAACCTGCGGATCGGCCTCCTCGAACAGCACTTCCCGTTCGAGGTCGTAGAGGGTTTCATCCTCCACCCGGTCCTTCAGGTAATCCTGGGCAGGCATGCCGGCGGCCTTCGCCTTGAGCCTGAGGTTGATGTCCTTGGTCACGAGGGCGACGAACCGGCCGGGATTCTGCTCCCGTACCCACATCGCCGTGGACAGGATCCGGTGGTCCTGGGTGTCGTCGCGGAAAAGGTCGGCGAATTCAGGGGCGAAAGGGTGGTTGGGTTCGATCTTGAGGTTGCCGAGCCGCTTGCCGAGGGAGATCCCTTCCGGCCCGAACTCCCGCTTGTCGGTGAGTTTGTTGATGTCGCGCATGAAGGCGCGTGCATTGAAGGAGAGCGCGTCGTTGCCCTTCTTGAACTTGTCCAGTTCCTCGATGACGGCGATCGGGATTACCAGGTCGTTGTCCTGGAAATTCCGGATGGCATTGTGGTCGTGCAGGATGATGTTGGTGTCGAGGACGAAAATCTTGGCCATGGGTCTTTCAGTGTTTAGTCTTCCCCCTCCAGGGAGTTCATCAGGGATTCCAGGATGCCGGTGATGCTGTTTCCGCCCGAGAGGACGGAGACGCCGGGCGTTCCCGGGACCGGATGGCCCAGGGGGAAATAGGCGATATCCTGGAGCAGGAGCTCCGCATCCACGTAGTCGTAGTCGATGTCGGCGATCTGGATCAGCACCCCCGGAACCTCGCCGAACAGGACGCGGACCTGGAGTTCGCCGCCATAGGCGCGGCAGATGTCGTTGACCGTGATCTCGGCTCCGTTCACGGCGGCCATCGAACGCAGAGCCTGCATCAAACCGCCTTCCAGGACCGTCGCGCCGGCCTTGACGATTCCGTCCTCCACCAGTTCCCGGACGATCTCATAACCGTCGATGAAATAGTCGGCGTCGCCCACGTCGGGCGGCGTGCCCCGCCTTTCTCCGATGGCGGCGGCGAGCAGGGACCCGCCGAGGCGGTAGTCGCAGGTGTCCATCGGAATGTAGATAATCCAGTCGGAGGCCTCCGGCTGGAGGGTAGCCGGACAGCGGCGGCGCCTGGAAATCCGCGGGTTCGCCGTACGGAAAGGGAGCTCCCGGATGATGGAATCCTCCTCATCCTGTGCTTCTTCCTCCGCCGTAGTGGTTGCTTTGAACGACACGGAACAAGGGCCGCACGCCACTTTCACCTCATTGATCTTGAGGCCCAGGGCGTCGATATAGTCGGCGGCACCTTCGACCGAAGCATAGAAGGCCGCCTGATTCCCGATGGCACCGTCGTTCCAGCGCCAGTCGGCTTTCAGCGTGAGGTCGCCGAGACGGAAATGGCCGCCCATCCAGATGGCGTCCAGAAGGGACTTGGCAACCCGGGCCCGGGTGATCGGGGCGGCAAACGGCAGCGGGAAAGGGGGGCGGGGAGAAGCGGCGACGGCATCGGCATAGGAGTCGATGGCTTCGTCCCGGAAGTCGAAAGGCGTCGGGGCGATGTCCACCGTCTCGTCGGCCACGGTTCCTGAATCGGTCCGGGGCGGAAGGGCGCCCGGAACCGTGCATTCCTGCAGGAGCCCGGCGGGCGTCAGGGCCTGGGAGAGGCCGTCGATGATGTAGGCGTCGTATAGGTTGGGTGCTTTGTCGGCCATTCTTCCGTTTTTATTTGTCGTCAAAAATAGGTAATTTTGTGTTGAAAACAAAAAAACGAGGCTTATGGAGTATTCGGAGTCCGCCTACGGACGGCTTTTGGAGGAGATTTTCCAGCGGTTCCCGTCGGTGCAGAAGACGGATTTCGCGGCGGCCTACAAACCGGGGCTGGAGGGGATGGAAGCTTTCTGCGCCGCCCTGGGGCATCCCGAGCGCGCCTTCCGGTCCATCCATGTCGCCGGCACCAACGGAAAAGGTTCCGTTGCCAGCCTGCTTGCATCGGCCCTGTCCTCTACCGGCCTGAAGACCGGTCTCTATACTTCTCCGCATCTCCTGGATTTCCGGGAAAGGGCCCGTATCATCCCGGGCCGGGAAAACTTCAGCCTCATCCCAAAGGACTACGTTTTCGGCTTCCTGTCGACTTGGAAGCCTTATTTCGAGGAGCATAACCTGTCTTTCTTCGAGATTACCACCGGTCTCGCCTTCAAATGGTTCGCCGACGAGGGCGTGGACGTGGCCGTTATCGAGACCGGCCTCGGCGGCCGGCTGGACTCCACGAACGTCCTCACGCCGGAACTGGCTGTGGTCACCACCATCGGCCTGGACCATTGCGCCCAGCTGGGCGATACCCTCGAGGCGATCGCCGGAGAGAAAGCGGGCATCTTCAAGCCCGGCATTCCCGCGCTCGTGGGGGAGAGCAATCCGGAGACCGATCCGGTGTTTGACGACAAGGCCTGGATGAACTGCCCCCTCACTTATGCCGACCGGGTCCGCCCGTCCCTGTGGCACCGCCGGCAGGAGATCCTCCGCAAGATGGACCTGCAGGCCGCCGTCCAGGAGAAAAATCTCCGGACGGTCCTCGCCGCCGTGGACATCCTGAAGGAAATTCCCGGATTCAAAGCGCTTTCCGACGTGCAGGCGGTCCTGGACGGAATCGTCCGCACCGCCCGCCGGACCGGCTTCCGCGGCCGCTGGGAGCGCCTTTCCGACCTTCCCTTCGTCCTGGCGGACATCGGCCACAATCCCCAGGCCCTCCGGTACAGTTTCGACCAGCTCCGCCATTATGTGGAGGAAGGCCGCTGCAGTTCCCTCATCATCGTGTACGGGGTGATGGCCGACAAGGACCTGGATTCCATCCTTCCCCTGATGCCCGTCGACGCCACCTACATCTTTACGGCTCCGGATACGCCCCGGGCGCTTCCCGCCGGCGAAATCCTGAAACGCTATACCGCCGCCGCGAAAAACCGGCCCGCCGGTTCTCCGCCGGTCCGGGCCTTTGAAGTGGGCACGGTGCGCCAGGCCGTCCAGATGGCCGTCCAGCTCGCGCAGAATGTCGCCGGGCAGCCGGCCCGCTCCGCATCCGCCGTGAAACCCGCCCCGCCACTGGTTTTCATCGGCGGTTCCGCCTTCGTCGTTGCCGAAGCCCTGACCCTGTTCCGGTAACGGTACGGTTGTTGAAGAGTGCATCTTCAGAATAATTGAACGCTATGTTACGATATTTCCGGACAGCCCTTGCGGCCGTCGCTTTCTTATTGACAGCCCCTATGATGAACGCCCATCCCGCGACCGACCAGGACGGCCACGTACTTACCGCCCTGTGGAAACAGTATGAAGACGCCTCCAAGGCGGACCGCCCCCAGAAAGAGGCGGAAATCCTGGCAAAGATCAAGGCGGAAGCGCAGAAACAGCACCTCGCCGCCGACTTTTATGATGCGGCGGTGAAATACGTGGAATCGGTGCAGCGCCGCGAATGGAAAAAGCGGGACGAACTCCGGACGAACCTGCAGAAGGAAGTGGAGGCGTTCGCCGATCCGATGGTTACCTATCTCTGGATGGGCGACTATGGCAATGCTTCCTCCGATGAACGCTGGGCTTTCGTGAGGGACCGGTCCGATGCGTTCCGCACCGGTCACAACCCCTCCCTGTATCGCGGAATCGGCGGTTTGATGGGCGGGGCTTTGAAGGATTTCGTGGCCTCTGACTATGAATATGTCCTGTGGCATCTGCTGGGGGCACGCCGGTATGAGGATCCGGAGAAGGATGAAATCTACCGGACCTTGAAGGACGAAGTCGCCGGCAAATATCCCGGAGAAGGCTATCTGGCCTATTATCTGGCTGCGCGGAATTCCGATAAGGACGCCCGGAAATCCGCTTTGGAGGCAGTGGCCTCGAAGTATGCCGGCAAAGCCGTCGCCCTTTGGCCCCGCCAGGACCTGCTCCGGATGGAATTCGACGCGCTGAATGAGGAAAAGGCCGGACAGGCCGCCTATCAGGCCCTGTACCGCAAGTGCCTGGATTATGAAAAGGAGCGCACGGCCCTCAGGGGAGACGAGGCGAAGATCGCAGAAGGATGCGACGCCGTCAGGAACCTGACGAAAACGCTCACTTCGCAGGCCGTTCAGGTCCAGGTCGTGGACAAGGAAGCCGTGGTTACCTTCCGTAATCTGGACAAGGCGACCCTGACTCTCCGGCAGGACAAGAAGTCCCTGAGGTCCTGGAATCTCTCCAACCCCACCCGGAGTTTCTTTGTGATGGACACCGTCAAGGTGGCGTTGCCGGAACTCGGGGACGGGGCATACTCCCTGGAGGCCGTGAACGGAAAGTTGACCGGAACGGGTTATTACAACCAGCATACGCTTTCCCTGGCGGTCCGGCGGGAGTCGGAAGGATACGCCGCCTATGTGGCCGACTATGTGTCCGGCAAACCCTTGGACAAGGCGAAACTGATCCTGTGGAAAGGAGATACCGAGGTCGCCAGCGAAACGGTCCGGTTCGACGGTTTCACCCAGCTTCCGAAGAAGTTCCAGCAGACGGTCGGGAACAGCCGGAATGTCTATTACACCCTTTCGGCGGAAACCGGTTCCGGGAAGGACCTGCGCGCCAGCCGGAAGCTGGGCATCCGCGACTATGGCTATTACCCGGATTCCGACGACCGCTCTGACGACATCTACTGCAATATCTACAAGGACCGCGGCGCCTACAATCCCGGCGATGTCCTTCAGTTCAAGGCGGTTGTCTATCAGGGCAACCTCGTGGACAAGGTCTCCGTCGTTCCGGACAAGGAGGTCCAGGTATCCCTCTTCAATACCGAGGGAAAGGCCATCGAGCGTTTGAAGCTGAAGACCAATTCCTTCGGCTCGGTCTCCGGTTCTTTCACCCTTCCTACGGGCGAGCGCAACGGGTATTTCAATATCCAGGTCACTTCCGGGAAGAAGCATCTCGCAACCGACGATTTCCGCGTGGACGAGTTCGTCCTTCCTACCTTTACGCTCTCCTTCGATTCCAACGACAGGCTATACTTGCGTGGGGACGAGGTGGTCGTGAGCGGAAAAGTGAAAAGTTATTCCGGCCATTCCCTTACCGGCGCCGACCTGTCGGTGAAGGTGGAACATTGGGGTAATGTCATTCTGGAGCAGCATGTTACACCCGCCGCGGACGGCACCTTCTCCTTCGCTTTCAAGGCGGAGGAAACCGGCTGGTACAACATCGGTGTAACCGCTACCGACGCGACCGGTGAAATGCAGGAGTTTGGCGCCGGCGTGTATGTGAGTGAGCACATCTCCGTGTCCCTGTTGATGGAAAATGCCGCCGAAGGGGAATTCGTGACCTTGGAAGAGAAAGACCTGAACGGCCCGGCCCGGTATATCGGCCGCCGCTGGCGTCCGTCCCCGTCGAAATACATCGCGACGGAAAAAGTCGCCCGCGTCAAGATGCAGGTGGACAACAGCGACGGGAACCGGATCGATGTCCCGGTAACGTATAAACTGTTCTCGGAAGACAATTCCGTCGTCCGGGAAGGGAAGGCGGCTTCCGGAGAAGTGGTCTCCCTGGATCTGGCCGGACTTCCTGACGGCCTCTATACCCTGCAGGGAAATGCTTCCGAAAGGGGCGCGGAGGATGAGGTGAAATGCTTCATCCTGAAGATGTCCCCGGACGGGAAGGTCCTGGACGCCCCGGTCCGCCGCGTCTTCCTGACCGGCCCTTCCGACGTGCCGGTGGGAGAGAAGATCCATCTGACGATGGGGACCGCTGACGGGGCCGAATATGCCATCGTCACCCTCTTTGGCAAGAGCCGGCAGGTGCTGGAGACTCAGAAGGTCGTCCTGAAGGGCGAGCGCGCCAAAGAAGGATCCCTTATAAGTGTCGACCTGGACTATAAGGCGGAATATCCCGATGCCGTACGGCTTCAGGTCTTCTACTTCAAGCGGGGAGAATCCATCACCTTCGACAAGGAGTATTCCCGTACCCGTACTCGCTTGGCGCTGCCCTTGAAGTTCGACCGCTTCGTGGACAAGGCTTTCCCGGGAACGTCCTATACCTTCACCCTCAAGACCGACCCGGGCGTCGAAGCCCTGGCGGCGGTGTACGACAAGAGCATCGACGCCATCTCCGGAAACTACTGGCCTGTGGTCACGTTGCGGGAATTCAGCGTTACCTATGTGAATATCAATTCCGTGTGCGGCCGGGTACAGGGGGATGACCCGTACGATGACGACCTTATCCTGGAAGACGCGGTCGTCGCCTATGGCGCGGCACCCATGATGAAAGCCACCCGATCCGCTTCCATCAACATGGCCACGATGGACATGGCCGCAGAGGAAGAGGCCATCCCCTTCCAGATGGCTGAACAGAAGGCGGAGTTCGAGGCCGGGGCCGATGTCACGGTCCGTTCCAAGTTCGAGAATGCCCTGACGTTCCAGCCGCACCTGCTCTCCGACGCTGCCGGCAATCTGTCTTTCACCTTCAAGACCTCCGACAAACTGTCCACTTATTATGTGGCGCTCTATGCACACGACAAGGGGATGCGCAACGCGTATCTCCGGGACGAGATGGTTGTCAGCATCCCGGTGAAGGTGGCCGTTGTGGAACCGCAGTTCCTCTATGTGGACGACACTTACGAGGTCGCCGCCACCGTATCCTCCAACTCTGACAAACCGGTGGAGGGGTGGCTGTACCTGTACACCTATCCGTCTGCGGAATACGAAGGAGTTGAGCCGGTGAGTGTCCAGCGTGTGGCCGTTACCGTCCCGGCCGGCGGGGTGGAAAGCCACCGCTTCCCGGTCCGGGTACCGTCCGTCGAAACCCTGGGTATCAAGGCAGTCTTTACCGCCTCCGACTTCTCCGACGCCGTATTCCTGCCGATCCCGGTAAAGAAGCCTGTCCAGACGCTTACCGAAGCCCATTCCGCCGTCCTCCGTGCCGGCATGAGCCGCGAGACGCTGCTTGCGGAACTTCGGAACCGTTTCGTCAATGTACCCGCCTCCGAGGCGGCATTGACCGAAACCACCCTCCTCGACCTCGTCCGTGCCGCCATCCCTGCCAAGGCGGAGCCTGAAGGCAATGACGTACTTTCGCTTTCCGAAGCGTACTACGTGAGACTGATTACCGCCATCATCCCCGGCTCCACCAAGACTCTTCCGGAAGGGACGACCGCCCTTCTGGAGAAGGTCCTTGCCTGCCGTAACGCCGACGGCGGATTCGGCTGGTTCGAAGGGATGGATTCCTCGCCGGTCATCACGGCGGTGCTGCTTTCCCGCTTTGCGAAACTCCGCGACCGGGGATTCGAGGTGCCGGACCTGACTTCGGCCGTCAAGTTCCTGGACAACAGCCATTTCGCGACGGAACTGCCTTATTGGCGCGGTTATCTGACCGATGCCCAGTATCTCTTTGTCCGGTCGCTCTACCCGTCTGTCCCGTTCGAGGTCAAGCCGGTGACAAAGGAAGGAAAGAAGCGTTTCGCCGATTTCCAGAAATACGTGAAGGGCTATCTCGTTCCGTCCGCGAAGGATGGCCGCGGCCTGCAGGGCCAGATCATGGCCAAGGCCCGCCGGGTCCAGACGTTGCTCAATCTGTCTTCCTCCAATGACGGTGTTTTCCTGGCAAAGGCCTGGGGCGTGAAACTCGCCGCCAAGTCCCGGATGGAAGCCTCCCTGAAGGCTGACATCGCCTCCTTGAAGGAATATGCCGTGGAGCATCGCGATGGCGGCTGGTACTACCCGAACGCCGTCATGCCTTGGCGCGGCCTTCTGGAGACCGAGGCTGATGCGCACGCCCTCCTGTGCGGCCTGATGAATCCCTATGCTCCGGAGATTTCCGACGGCATCCGCCTGTGGCTCATGCTCCAGAAAGAGACGCAGAAATGGGATGAGAGCCCGGCCTTTGTGGATGCCATCACGGCTATCCTGGACGGCTCCGACGGCATCCTGTCCACCTCCATCCTGTCCTACTCCGCCACCTTTGCGAAGCCTTTCTCCGACATCAAGGCGGCGGGCAACGGATTCACCATCGAGCGGAAGTTCTTCCGGGAAAAGACGGTGGAAAAGGTCTATGACGACCGCACCTCCGACAAGAACAACCAGGTGACCGAGCGCGAGGAAATCAAGCCCGGAACCCCGGTGGCCGTGGGGGACAAGATTATCGCCGAATACCGGATCTGGAATCAGGAGAACCGCAGTTTCGTGAAGGTCGACGCCTTCCGTGAGGCCGCTCTCCGTCCTGTTGAGCAGCTGTCCGGCCGGACCGGTTGGGGCTGGTGGAACTGGCGCCGCCTCTCCTTCACCCCGCAGGGCTACCGCAACGTGAAGGCCGACCGCACCGAGTACTACTTCGATTCCTTCCCGGAGGAGAACACGACCTTGACCGAGGAATTCTTCGTCACCCAGGCTGGAACCTTCACGGCGCCCGTCCTCACCGTCGAATCCCTCTACGCTCCGCACTATCGCGCCAACGACGCTTTCCACGGCGTGCTTTCGGTGGAGTGATTCAGATTACCGTAAACCCGACTGATACCGAATGACCGTCACCGTCCACCACGGTGACGGCGTGTTTTCCGGGGGCGGGACTCAGTTTCATCTGATGGATGAGGCGGGTCTCGCCCAGATACTCATTGTCCAGATGCCAGTAGAGCGTGGCATCCGGATCCCGGTGGACCACTTGGAAAACGGCGCCTCCGATACTGCCGTCCAGCTGGCGCGGAAGGGAGAGGACACTGCCGGACTCGGGGTACAGGAATTCCATCCGGGATTCGTTTCGCTCAGGTTTACTTACTTGATATTCAGGATGATAGGCCTTATAATACCATTCCATGGCAGGGGGGAGGCGGAAGACCCCGTCCTGGTGATAGGGGCAGACCGCGCTTTCCGCGGCCCGTTCCGGAAGCCGGATGCTCTCGGAGTCGGGACAGCCGGGACTCCGGAGCATGCCCGATGCCGGACAGACCTCCAGGAAGACGCCTCCTTCGAGCGGCTCATCGAACCAGTCGGCAGAGGGAGGCAGCAGGTTCAGCAGGTCGAACAGGACAGGTCCGGCCGTTGCGGCGCCGGTCATGCCGGCAACCCCGTGCCCGTCGGCGTTTCCGCACCAGACGCCTACCGCGTAGTCGGGCGTCACGCCCACAGCCCAGGCGTCACGGGATCCGTAGCTGGTCCCCGTCTTCCAGGCGGCTTTCCGGACGGAACGGATGAGTCTCCAGTCCATTTCGTCCGGCCGGTTGACCTCTTTCAGGGCTTCGAAGGTGTACCAGAGGGCAATCCGGTCCCGGAACGGGGTCGTGGCCGGCAGTCCTTCGTAACTGCGGGCCATCCCTGCATAGGCCCGGGTGATGTCCTGCAGCGTTCCTTCGCCGCCGCCGAGAATCAGGGACAGGCCATAGTAGGAGGCATCCCTGTTCAAAGTGGACAATCCGGCCTCCTGCAGCACTTCCAGGAACCGTGGCGCCCCGAAAGCGCGGAGAAGATGGACGGCGGGAACGTTGAGTGACCGGGCCAGGGCCTCGGCTGCAGGAACGGCCCCATGGAACTGAAGGTCGTAGTTCTGTGGCGTGAAGCCATTGAGATTCACGGGGGTATCTTGCAGCAGGGTCCGGGGCAGGATGGTTCCGTCTTGGAGCGCAGCGCAATAAAGGAAGGGTTTCAGGATGCTTCCTGTGCTGCGGGGAGACGTGGCGATATCCACTTCAGAACCATGTCTGGCCCGAAGCGGAGAGGCATTGCCCACATAGGCGATCGTTTCACCGCTCCGGATATCCAGGATGATGGCGGAAAGGTCGGCGATCCCGCTCAGGGCGAGTTCGTCCGACCAGCGCGTCGTCGCATCCTCAACCTGCCGCTGGAGCGGAAGGCGGATCTCCGTCCGGGTCTCTACGCCATGCGGCTGTCGTTCGACCAGTTGTCTCGCATAGTTCGGCAAGGGATAGGGAGCTTCCGGAAGGGGCTCAGCCAAAGCGTTTTCCAGCGTGGATGCATCGATGAAGCCGCGCTTGTGCAGCCGCTCCAGCAGCCGGTTCCGTTTTTCCAGGAGTTGTTCCCTTCCTTTCCCGGGGTGGATGGAAGCCGGCGCGTTGGGCAGGACGGCAAGGGTGGCGGATTCCGCCCAGGACAGTTCTCCGGCCGGTCGGCCGAAATAGCGCCAGGCAGCGGCCTCCAGGCCCACGACATTTCCTCCGAACGGGGCATGGGACGCATACAAGGCCAGGATTTCTTTCTTGGAATGCCGAAATTCCAGCCGGGTTGCCAGGACGGCCTCGACCATTTTCTGCCCAAGCGTCCGTTCCTTTCCCCGGGACAGGCGGATCACCTGCATCGTGAGGGTACTGCCGCCGCTGACCACATGTCCGGCCCTGAGGTTGCTGACGACCGCCCGGCCGAGCGCAGCCGGATCGACACCCGGATGCCAGCGGAAATGCCGGTCCTCGAACTGGATCAAGGCCGTGGCGCAACGATAGGGAACGGTGTCGCACGGAGGGAAGCGCCACTGCCCGTCATCGGCGATGCGGGCGCCCAGCAGTTCGCCGTTCCGGTCCGTGACGACGGTGGCGTAGGATACACCTTTGAAAAGGTCCCTCGGCAGGCAGCATAGCCAGCCTGCCAGAAGGACCTCGAAAATCAGGAGAAGTACTGCCTTCCGCCGGCTCATCGGGTGACGGCCGTCGTTCCGGATGCCGTGTTGGCGGCAACGTTCGGGCTGTACATCGCCGAGCAGGTGATGGCCGGAAGGGTATAGGTTCCCTCATAGGCGGCGCGGAGCTTCAGCGTGAAGGTCTTTGTTGCGCCATGGGGCAGGTCGAAGAACCAGTCGCAGCGGTCGTCCCGGATGTCCCGGTAGTCTTCGGAACGGTCTCCGCCGCCCCGCAGCCGGTCATTGAGGATTTCCCAACCGGACGGAATCCGCTCGCTGAGGGCGAGGGAACGATAGTCGTTCGTGGTGGGGTTCGTCACCTTCACGACGGCGGTGAATTCCTTGCCCTGCGGGATGGCGTTCGTCTTGACGGGAGTTCCGTCGGCCTGCTGATAGCTGACGGCCAGCTTGAGTCCTGACGCGGCAGCGGCGACCGGCGTCCCGGCAGGAGCCTGACCGACAGTTGTCAACGTGGCGTACAGGATGTCTCCGGCCGTATTCTTCACTTCGACCGTTCCGGAAACCGGCTCACTGTAGACCGACTTGGCCGAAACGACTTCCTTTCCGCCCACGGTGGCCTTGATGGCCTGGGTGCCCACCTTGCCGAACAGCCGGTCCATCGCCATGGCCGCAAAAGCGGCCTCCTGGGTGGAATAGTAGCCCTTGTTGATGTTGTCAGCCACTTCAAGGGCGGCCGGGAGGGCTTGTCCCAGATTGCCGGACAGGGCCAGTACCTGGAGGACGACGGCCTTGTCGCGGAGGCTGGAGCCGAAGGTGAAGTCGGCATAGCCGTATTCCCCGGTGGCAGTCCCGCCCTTCTGTACGATTTCCTGCGCCTGCTTGGTCTTGCCGCTGACGGCATAGGCTGCGGCGAGCATCCAGTCGGCCCGGGTGTCCAGACCGCCGGATTCCTTGAGGCGGTTCATCGCCGCCTGGGAAGGAGCACCCGCAACGGCCAGGGAATAAAGCCGGTAGCACTCGTCCAGCTGGCTGAAGGCGGCGTTGCCCGCGAAGCGATAGGCCTGGCTCAGGTTTGTCTGGAAACGTTTCCAGCGGCCCAGGACGTCGGCCTGGACCTCGAAACCGGCCGCGGAGGCCTCCGCGAGGAACTGGCCGGCCATGGAGCTGGCCCAGCTGTCGGAGACATTCCCGCCGGTCCAGTAGGAGAAGCCGCCGTCGCTCCGCTGCCGGGTATAAAGCTGATGGATCAGGCCCGGTATGAGTTCCTTGGCCTCCTTCGCATCCGCTTCGGAAAGCTGCGGAAGCAAGTGCAGGAAGACGAGTCCGCGGGCGGAGAGCTGTTCGGTGCAGGCGTACGGGTAGTTCTTCATGGTGCGGAACATACCGGCCGCATCGACGGCGGGGAATCCGGCCAGCGCGAGGGTGGAACCGGTGCCGGCGTCAAAGCTCACGGTCTTTCCGGAATCGATCTTCCTCGAGCGCACCGTGACGGTTTCGGGATTCGGGTTGACGACTTCGATATCGATGGTTTCGGAGGCCTTGCGGGAAGCACCGGCTGCCGAGACGGTCACCTTGGCGGATCCTTCGCCCTTGGTCTTGAGGGCAAAACGGACCACCGTGTCGCCGGGCTTGTCAAAGTGTGCCGTCGCCGTGGAAGGGCCGTCCACCTGGAGGGCGCCTTCGACCTTCACGGTCACCTGCGCATCCTTGACCTGGTCCTCGAGGGCGAAGACATTGACCGGAAGGACGACGTTGTCGCCGGCGCAGACCTGCCGGGGCAGGCTGGCAAGCACCATCAGCGGCGATTTCACCGCAACGGTTTTCGCCGCATTCCCATAGGCGCCGTCGTGGCCGGCGACCACCATGACGCGGAGGCTGCCGACATACATCGGAAGCTTGATTTCATGCTTGCCGCTTCCCTTGTTCAGCGTGAACGGGCCAAAGAACTGAACTACCGGGTTGAACCGGTTGTCCTTCCTGGCGGCGCGGATGTTCTCCTGGTCACCTCCCACGGAGACGGTCGGGGTGAGGCGGCCGGAATAGGCTCCGAACACCTGGTCGAACAGATCCCAGGTCTTGACTCCCAGCGCCTCCGTCCGGTACATCTCCTCCCAGGGGGCCGGCGTCTTGAAGGCCGTCAGGTCCAGGAGACCCTCATCCACGACGGCGAGGGTATAGGTCATCGGCTTGCCCGATTTCTCGGATACCTGGATGGTGAACCGCTCCTCCGGCGCTACGGAGTCGGCCACTTTGATGACCGGTTCCAGGTGCGAAGCCGGATTCTCCACGGCCAGCCGCTTCACGCCGTACAGGCGGAGAGGAAGGTCGTTCGCCGTGTTCATATAGGGCTGGACCAGGGTGATGTGCACGTAGAAGTTCGGCGCCATCTCCGGGGTGACGGTGAAGGTCCAGGGCGTATCTTTGTATGCATGCGTGGAAACCCATTCGCGGGCTATCACGCCGGAACCGTTCTCCAGGCTCACGAGCGCCTGCCCGCCCTTTGCGGCGGGAATGTACACCGTGGCCTTGTCTCCGGCCCGGTAGCTCTCCTTGTCGGCGGAGAAGGCAAGGATAGTCTCGGCGTTCGGATTCTCCCGTCCGGAACGGCCGCGGTAGGCGGGCCAGTCGATAATGACGGACTTGCCGGAAACATGGCCGCCGGCAACGTCGCGGACGACCACGAGATAGCGGCCCCATTCGTCCTCGGAAGCGCGCAGGGTGAAGGTGGCGTCCTGTTCGCCGGAAGTGAGGACGCCGGAGGCGACCGGCTTGGCTTCGTTCCCGTTTACGTAACCGGCCAGTTCATCGGGATTGCTTTCCCACCACCAGCTCCAGTTCAACTTGAACACGCGGAATTCCAGCTGCCGGCCGGCGAGGCGTTTGCCGGCCGCATCCACTACGGCGACGCGGACCGTGTGCTCCTTGTCGGTTTCCAGTTCGCCGTCGGAAGGGAACTTGACGCCCACATAGGCCGGGAACGGGGAATAGGGGACCGTCTGGGTCGAGAAGCTTTCGTCGCCGCCGCTTTCCAGGACGGACGTCACGATAAAGGCCTGGAGCAAGCCGGGAGCATCTTTTGCGGCCGGCAGGTCAAAGGTCGTCGTGGCCGTTCCCTGGCCCGAGAGAGTGGTCTCGAACAGAGGGTGTTCGCTGGCTTCGAAAGTAGTCGCCGGGTTGCGGAAGATATAACCGTCAAATCCCTTGAAGGAAGCGGGTCCCTTGCTCAGGGTCATCGTCGCGTGCGCCTTGAGCCCGGAAGCCGGGACGCCCGTAAGCCAGGACGACGTCACTTGGGCCGTGGTCTTGGTACCGCCCTGGAGGAAGTCTCCCGGCAGATCCAGTGCCACCTTCAGGCGGTTGGGCTTGACGGTCTCGATGTGGAGGCTCTTGTGGAAGGCGGATCCGCCCACCTTGACATAGGCGTTCCACCAGCCGGTGGGATCCTCGGAAGAAGTGACGATCGGGAAGGTGTAGAATCCGTCCTGCCCGGTCGATACCATGCGCGTGTAGAACTGTCCTTCAGGTGTATAGAGCTCCAGGGCGGCCGGGTGGCCCTCCGGCAGGCGCTGCATCTTGTCGGCGAGGATCATGGTCACGTGGAGGGTGTCGCCCGGACGCCAGACGCCGCGTTCACCGTAGATGAAGCCCTTCAATCCCCGGGCAACCGCCTGTCCGCCCACATCGAACCGGCTCATGGACTTTTCCTGGCCGTCGGCGAGACGGAGGTAGCCCGTCGTCCGGCCCTTGCGGGCAAGGAGGACGAAGGGTTTGCGGGAAACCTTGATTTCGGCGAGGCCCTTTCCGTCGGTCCGGGCCGATCCGACGCGCTGGAGTTGGTAGTCATAGGCTTCCAGGTCCACCCCCGCATAGGGCTTGGCGCTCCCGATTTCGGTCACCGCCGCCCAAAGGGTGTTGCCGTCGGCATACTGGGCGAGGAGGCCCAGGTCGGAGGACAGCAGGTTCACCGAAGGGAACCGGCTGGAAATCATATAGTAAGTCGGGGTTTCGGGATTGTCCCGGTCTTCCCATTCGTAGTAATCCCAGTCCGTGAAGTTGTCCCACCAGTAGCTCTCCTGCACGTCCCATACGGCGTTCTCCTCTTCGGAGGGTTTCCCGCTTTGGACGGGAATCATCTTCGGCGCTTCCTTTCCTCCGTACAGGGAGTATTCCTGCCGGAAGGACAGGAGGATGCGGTAGATGGCCCCCGGCTCCTGCTTGAACAGGCCGGACAGGTCGATGCTGAAGGTGTTCCATTCGTGCAGGTTCTTGGTACCGTCTTCCGTCAGGGGGATTTGCCGGCTGTACACCAGACGTCCCGCTCGGCGGAGGTCGGAGGCCCCGCCGAGATCGTTCTCCTGCAGGAACAGGAGCATATTGTTTTCATAGACCTTGATGATCCGCAGGTCCACGGCCGACAGGTTCACGGCGTTGAAGGGGAGCACGAGACGGCTGTCGTCGGGCAGGATGTTCCCGTCGATGGGGATGTTTACCGCAGGCGCCGGGTCGACGGCGGGGAACTGCGTGCGGAAATCCTGCGCAAGATCCTGTCCATCAGCACTCTTTACCCCACGGTGGACAGTCAGGGTCAGGTCGCCGGGATTCCCTTCGAAATAAACCCGTGCGCAGTTGTCCCGGATGTCAACGGTCTGCCGGACGGCGCCGTCGAGTTCGATGAGGCCTTCCCGGGAAGCGGCGGGCGAGAGCGGTTCGCTGAACCGGACCTCCACGCAGGGATTGCCGCTCCGGATAATCCGGGTGTCGACGACCTTGAAGGCGCCGGCGGCCGGGATGACGGTCTTGAGTTCCGGCTCGTTGCCGAAGCCGTTGACCTTCAGGTGGAGCTTGACGTTCCTGTCGGATTGGGAACGGGCGATCGGTGCGGTCTCGAACCGGTACAGGTTCCCCTCGCCGGAAAGGTTGACGGCTGTCTGGGGATCCACGGTCAGGGAGATTTCCTCCATCGCGGCCGGAACGCTCAGGCGGACGGTTCCTTCCAGGATGGCGTCATCCCGGATGGTGATGCCCTCCAGGGACAGGGAAGCCGTCTTGGGAGCGGCCTGGACGCGGAAGGGGAACTGCTGGCAGGTCTTTTCCTTGACTGGCAGTACTTTGCCCACTTCAAAAATACCCTCGTACACGGTGCCGGGCTTCCAGGAGTCGGGCACGAACTCGACCACGGTCGGGCTCAGCCACCGTTCGGTTCCGGACAGGGCGGGCCGGAAAGAGAAGAGACCGTCGGTCTGGCGTTCCATCGGAACCGGGGTCGCCAGCTCGATGCGGAGGGCTGTCCCTTCGGAGACGACTCCTCCCGTATAGGCTTGAACATAAGCGGCAAAGGCCGGATCCGGGGTGGAATCCACCCGCTTGGGACTGCACGCTGCGAGGGCGGCAAAAAGGGCTACGAAGCCCCAAATACGGAGAGTGCGCATGGGGATGATGCTTTTTCTATTGTTACAAAGATATGAAAAATATGGGTATCCTGTCCGGTATGGGTGCCGTAGTTTGGACAAAATATTGTAAATTTGCATGTTTGAAATGAAGATTCATCATGGCGGAAAAGTGCGGATTCAATATCTCCGGCATCCAGCAGGTGGGCGTCGGAACGGAAAACTTCAGGAAATCCTGGAACTGGTTCATCGAGATGTTCGGTACGGACATCCGGATTCTGGAAGATGACACGGTGGCGGAGCGCATGCTCCCCTACACGGGCGGACAGCCGCAGAAACGGCACGCCTGCATCGCCGTGAACCTGCAGGGGGGCGGTGGTTTCGAGATCTGGCAGTATTCGGAAAGGAAACCGCAGCCGGTGGGTTTCGAAGTAGCTGTCGGCGACCTGGGCGTTTTCGCCGCCAAGGTCAACTGCCGCGACGTGGCCGCCTGCCAGAAGGCCCTTTCCGCCAAGTGGGAAGCGGTAAGTGCCCCGTCCGCTCTTCCGGACGGGACGCCTTGTTTCTACGTGAAGGACCTGTACGGCAACTGTTTCCAGCTGGTACAGACGGATTTCCTGTACATCGACGAAGGAAAACTGACCGGCGGGATGGCCGGCACCGTCGTCGGGGTGACAGATATGGAGAAATCCATCGCCTTCTACCGGGAGATCCTGGGATATGATACCGTGAAATACGATGAAACAGGGGTGTTCGGCGACTGGTCCGTCCTCCCCGGTGCCGATGGAAAATACCGCCGGGTGCTCCTGGCCCCGTCGAAACCCCGTTCTGGCGCCTTCTCCGGACTGATGGGACCGGACTGCATCGAACTGGTGCAGGCTTTGGACCGCACTCCCCGGAAGATCTACGAAGGGCGCTACTGGGGTGATCCCGGCTTCATCCAAATCTGCTATGACGTCACCGGGATGCGGGAACTGGAGAAGTTCTGCGCGGAAAAGGGCCATCCCTTCACCGTGGACAGCTGCCCGGGCGGCATCACCTTCGACATGGGCGACGCTTCCGGCCACTTCACTTACATCGAGGACCCGGACGGTACGCTCATCGAATTCGTCGAGACCCACAAGGTGCCGGTCGTGAAGAAACTGGGCTGGTACATCGACATGAAGAAACGCGACCCGCGGAAGCCCCTCCCGAAGTTCCTCTTCCGGATGATGGGACTTGTTTCCCGTGAAAAGATAAAACTTTAAACCACATCATTGATATGCAGACAGACATTTTTGAGAAGATACGCCGTTCCACCGGCGGTCCCATCGGCCAGTACCGCGACAAGGCGGACGGCTATTTCGCTTTTCCGAAGCTGGAGGGTGAACTCGGCCCCCATATGCGTTTCGCCGGCAAGGAGGTCCTTTGCTGGAGCCTGAACAACTACCTGGGCCTGGCGAACCATCCGGAGATCCGGAAGGTCGATGCCGAGGCCGCCGCCCGCTGGGGCATGGCCTACCCGATGGGAAGCCGCATGATGACCGGACAGACGGCCCTCCATGAGAAGTTCGAGCGGATGCTTGCCGATTTCGAGAAGAAAGAAGCCGCTTTCCTGTTCAACTTCGGCTATCAGGGCATCCTGTCCACGATCGATTCGCTGGTTAGCCGTCACGACGTCATCGTCTATGACGCCGAGTGCCACGCTTGCCTGCTGGACGGCATCCGTCTCCATATTGGCGACAAATTCAAGTTCCGTCACAACGACGCGAAGGACTGCGACCGCGTCCTGGCCCGCGCCACCAAGGTGGCCGAAGAAAGCGGCGGCGGCATCCTCGTGATCACCGAGGGCGTGTTCGGCATGACCGGCGCCCTGGGCATCCTGGACGAGATCGTGGCCCTGAAAAAGAAGTACAGCTTCCGCTTCATGATCGACGACGCCCACGGATTCGGCGTGATGGGCCCCCACGGCCGCGGCACGTCCGAGCATTTCGGCGTGATGGACGGGGTGGACCTGTACATCGGCGCCTATGCGAAATCGATGGCCACCATCGGCGGTTTCGTCGCCTCCGACAAGGACATCATCGACTTCCTCCGTTATAACATGCGCTCCCAGATCTACGCCAAATCCCTCCCGATGCCCATCGTGGAAGGCTGCATCAAGCGTCTGGAAATCATCGACTCTCCGGAAGGGGACGAGCGCCGTGCCCATCTGTGGAAGGTGACCCGCCGCCTGCAGGAAGGATTCCGCGAGATGGGATTCGACATCGGCCCGGCCGAGGCCTGCGTGACTCCGGTCCACGTGAAAGCCGGCCTGGAGCAGGCGACGAACATCGTCGTCGACCTCAGGCAGAACTACCGCATCTTCTGCTCGGTGGTCATCTACCCGGTCATCCCGCTGGGTATGGTCATCTTCCGCATCATCCCGACGGCCGCCCATTCGATGGAGGATGTCGAGCGCACCCTCGCCGCTTTCAAGGAGATCAAGGAGCGGCTGGACCGCGGCGATTACGACAAGCCGATTCCGGACATCTCCCTGTACAAATAGATGGAGACCGTCTGGATCACAGGTGCTTCCTCCGGTATCGGGGAAGCCTGCGCATACCGCTGGGCCCAAGGAGGGGCACGTCTCGTCATTACGGCCCCTACCGCGGAAGAACTGGCGCCGGTCGCCGCCAAATGCCGGGAGATCGGTGCCCCCGACGTGGCCGTCCTTCCCTATGACCTCAGTCGTCCCGACGGCATCCCGGACCTCGTCAAAGCGGCCTGGGAGGCCTTCGGGAGCATTGAGACCACCTATCTGAACGCCGGCATCAGCCAGCGCACGTCCGTGGAGGACACGTCGATGGACATGCTCCGGACGCTGATGGAAATCGACTATTTTGCCCCGGCCGCCATCGCGAAGGAACTTTTGCCCCGGATGGTAGCGCAGGGCGGCGGCCATATCGGCGTTACGACTTCCATCGCCGGCCGGTTCGGTTTTCCGCTCCGGTGCGGTTACTGTTCCGCCAAGGCCGCCTTGTACGGATTCTTCGAGTCCCTGCAGGCGGAATCCTATGACAAGGGAATCCGGGTGACGATCATATGCCCGGGCCGCGTCCGGACGAACATTTCCCTCCGCGCCCTGGGCAAGGGCGGGAAGCCCCACGGGAAGATGGATCCCGGCCAGGCCGGCGGCATCACCGTCGAAAAGGCCGCCCGGAAGATCGTGAATGCGATCCGCAAGGGACGCCGCGAAGTCCTCGTCGGCAGCAAGGAACTGCTGATGGTGTATGTGAAACGCTTTTTTCCCGGCCTCTGCGCCCGACTGGCCCGGGTTATCAAGCCCATGTAAGGAAGGATGGACCATCTGTTCGAAGAACTGGAGAAGGACTACCGTTTCAAGGAAGGGTATCACACGTGCATCAACTGCGGCACGTGCACCGCGGTCTGTCCGGCGGCGGAATTCTACCGGTACGATCCCCGGAAGATCGTCACCATCGTCCAGACGCGGGATGATGCGCAGATCGAGGCACTCCTCAAGTCCGACACGATCTGGTACTGCGGGGAATGCATGAGTTGTGTCACGCGCTGCCCCCGGAAAAACGGCCCCGGCATGGTGATCATGGCCCTGCGGGACCTCAGCATCCGCCTGGGCTTCTTCACTGAATCCGAGAAAGGCCGCCAGATGCTTCCGCTTACCCGCACCTTCGCCCGGAACATCCTGGAATACGGTTATTGCGTATATCCGGAGACCTTCGACTGGAATGACCACAAGGAGTCCGGCCCGGTCTGGAAATGGCATATGGACCACCTGGACAAGAGCCTGGCGCGACAGGGTGCCAATTACCAGGGCGAAGGCCCTGGCGTGCTCCGGAAGATTCCCCAGGAGTCCCTGGATGAGCTCCAGGCCATTTTCGACGTGACCGGTGCCACCCGGCGGATCGAACAGGTGGAGGAATTCTCCCGCCAGAAGGCGGAGCAGATGGGCCTTTCGATGGAAGAATATGCGAAAACAGCGTTCGAGTACAGTTCGGACAAACATTTCAACGAATGATCTACGAGGGAAAGCAGAAGATCTGGCGGGACTACCAGAAAGAGATTCCGGACGACCATTGGTATTATGTCCGGAGCTGCATCCGGCAGAATTTCTTCCCGGCCAGCGAACGCAAGTTCACGGACATCACACAGCAGGTGCTGGGCAAGGACGTGTATGAAACCCCTTACCACACCACCTGCGGGGGCATCGCCTATCACTGCGACGCCATCCCGCAGGAGACGGTGATGACCATCGTCGCCCGCCAGTTCGCCCTGATGACGGAAGCCGGGTACGAGAATTACGTGCCGAGCTGCGTCACCTCGTTCGGCAATTACGTCGAAATCCTGGAGACCTGGCACGAGTTCCCGGAACTGGAGACCCGCATCCGGGAGCAGTTGTGGAAGGCCTGCCGCCGCGAGTTCAAAAAGCCCAAGTACCTGGCCCATACGAGCGACCTTATCTACCATTGGCGGAACGAGATCGCTGAGAAGGCCCGCGTCCGCCTCATCGACAAGGAAACGGGAGAACCGGTCCGGATGTCCGAGCATATCGGCTGCCATTATGCCAAGATGTTTCCGTCCAAGGGAATCGGAGGCGCCGAGTACCCCTATGTCCTGGCTGGAATGATCGAAAGCTGGGGCGGCCAGGTCGTAGACTATCCCGAGCGCAGGCATTGCTGCGGTTATGGCTTCCGGCAGTACCACATGAAGGCGAACCGGGGCTATTGCGTTTCCAACACCCACAAGAAATTCGAGTCCATGGAACCGTACGGGATCCAGGCCATTCTCACGAACTGCCCGGGCTGCTGCTATTTCATGGACCGCTGGCAATATGTCATCGCCGAGCAGACCGGCAAGACGTACGGGAAGGACGGGTTCGGCATCCCGGTGTTTACGTACGAGGAACTGGCCGGCCTGGTGCTGGGCTACGATCCCTGGGACCTGGGGCTTCAGCTGCACCAGGTGGCCGTGGAACCATTCCTGGACCGGATCGGCGTGGAGTACGACCCGAAAGCGAAGTATCTGGGTCTGAACAGGGAGGATATCCTCCGTCCCGAACTTCCCACCAACCTCAAATGCTTTTAGAAGATGAAGGAGAACGTTGTGGTCATCGGCGGCGGCGTAGCCGGGATGGAAGCGGCCAGAGAGTTGCTGCTTCTGGGGTACAACCCCATCGTGGTGGAGCAGCAGGACCATCTGGGCGGTCATGTGGCGCAATGGAACCGTCTGTTCCCGGACATTTCTTCCGCCGGGGACCTGGTCCGGACCCTCGGGGACGGGATCACCGATGCGAACATCTTCCTGGAGACGAAGGTGACATTCGTCAACCGTCTCCAGAACGGTTATCTGGTGATGCTCAGCAACGGCGTGAACATCGCCTGCCGTGCCATCCTGGTCGCTACCGGCTTCAAGTTGTTCGACGCTTCCCGGAAAGAGGAGTACGGATACGGCGTGTACGACCATGTCGTGACGAATGCCGACCTGGAGTCGTGGTTCAACGGAAATGACAGCGACCGTTTCCCCGCTGCCCCCAAGAGCATCGGATTCGTCCATTGTGTCGGCTCGCGGGATCTCAAGGCCGGGAACAGCCAGTGTTCGAAGGTATGCTGCATCACGGCTGTCAAGCAGGCGATCGAGATGAAGGAGCGTTTTCCGGATGCCAGGGTTTTCTGCTTCTATATGGACCTCCGCCTGTTCGGCAAGAAATATGAGGATTTCTATATCCGGGCCCAGCAGGAATTCGGAATCCAGTTCATCCGGGGACGTGTCTCCGAGGTGGGCGAGACCTTGGAAGGCCGCCTGCAGGTCAAAGCGGAGGATACCCTGTCCGGGAAACCGTTGAAAGTGCAGCTCGACCTCCTGGTCCTGATGGCGGGGATGTCCTGCAACCCGGAAGTGGCCGAGTTGGCACGGATGGCCCGGCTGGACATGGACAGCGACGGCTTCCTGAGGAGCCGGGACAACCTGGGCGGAATCAACGAGTCGAACCGTCCCGGCATTTTCTATGCCGGTGCCTGTACGGGTGCGAAAACGGTTCCGGAAACCTTGGCTGAGGCCCGCTCGGCCGCTTTGGCCATT
Source organism: Bacteroidales bacterium (assembly GCA_017439305.1). GTDB lineage: Bacteria > Bacteroidota > Bacteroidia > Bacteroidales > UBA932 > Cryptobacteroides. The sequence continues at coordinate 23,490 of JAFSJK010000004.1, forward strand.
CACCGATACATGCAAGGACGATGACGGATTTCGGATTCAAGCTTTCCAAGAGCGCCACCCTGGACCTGGACAAGGCGGACACCGGACTGTACGAAAGGCTGTGCAGTCTGGAGCCTGATGCACGTATCTGCATGAACTGCGGTTCCTGCAGCGCTACCTGCACGGCCGCCCCGTTCAGCGGGATGAGCCTCCGGAAGGTGATCCTGGGACTCCAGCGCGGGCAGGATGTCCGGCCCATGCTGCAAGGGTGCATGCTTTGCGGAAAGTGTTCCATGGTGTGCCCCCGCGGGATCAATACCCGTCATCTGATATTGACTTTATGCAGGATCTATGATTGAACGCTTCTCATCCGGCTTCCATCCGTTCGTGCTCCCTTTCCTGGCGGGCATGGTCTTCGTGCTGGGGTATTGCGTCTACGGTATCGTCCGGATCCTGTTCCAGCTGACAGGGGAGGATCGCCGCCGTTTCTTCCTGTCTCTCATTACACCCAAGACGGCGCTCAAGAACATCAAGGACATTTTCTGTGACTGCCTTCTCCATGTGAAGCTGTGGAAGCGGAACCGGATGCTGGGCTTCATGCATTCGAGCATCGCTTTCGGATGGTTCATGCTCATCGTCCTGGGTCATGTGGAGGTGATGCTGTTCCTTCCGGAGCGCATCCGTCTGTTTTACTATCCGATCTTCTTCAACTTTTTCGTGGCGGAAACGGATTCCACCATCCAGGGGTCGCTTCTGTTCTTCCTGATGGACTTCTTCCTGCTGGTGGTCCTGACCGGTATCGCCTTGGCGATGGTCAAGCGTGTCCGCTCCCGCCTGTTCGGTATGCGCCGTACGCCCCGTCCGTCCCTGTTGAACCGGATCGGGCTTTATTCCCTGTGGGCCATCTTCCCGCTCCGGCTGCTGGCTGAGAGCTTTACGGCCCATATCAGCGGCGGCTCTTTCCTGACCATTCCCGCCAACTGGGTTTTCCGCCAGTTCCTGGGCAACGACCTGAATATGCTCCCGACCTGGTGGGCCTATTCCATTGCGCTGGGCGTGTTCATGTCCGTGCTCCCTTTCACGCGTTATATGCACATCCCGGCCGAGATGATGCTCATCCCGATGCGGAATGCCGGACTGAAGGTCCGCAATGCCCGAAAGGGGTTCGCGCGCGTGCAAGTGTATTCCTGTCCGAACTGCGGCGTGTGCATCGATGCCTGCCCGATGAGCGTGGACAAGGCCAATCTCAAGGATTGCACCGTGTATCTGACCCGCCAGATGCGGCGGGGCCATGAACGCCGGATCGCGGAGATCAGCGACAAATGCCTCCTGTGCGGAAAATGCGAGGCGGTCTGCCAGGTGGGCGTGGAAGGACCGAAGCTCCGGCTGTTGAACCGCGCCGAGCGGAAATATGCCGTGAAAGCCGATTATTCCGGGGTGCCTGCGGCGGCGCTGGCCGAGGCGGCCAGGGGCAGCAAAGTCCTGTATTACAGCGGCTGCATGAGTCAGCTGGTACCCGCCGTCGGCCGGAGCATGGAATCGATTTTCCGGAAGGCCGGCGTGGATTATACCTGGATGGACCGGGACGGCGGTGTCTGTTGCGGCAGGCCGATGCTGACGGCCGGGCGCCTGGAGGAGGCTGCCCAGATTGTCCGGAAGAATACGGAAGTCATCCTGGGCTCCGGGGCTGACACGATGGTGGTCAGTTGCCCCATCTGCTACAAGATGTTCACGGAGGAATATACCCTCCCCGGCATCCGGGTCGTCCATTATGTCGATTATATGGAGGAACTGCTGAAGGAGGAACGTCTCGTCCCTTCGCGGAGCGACCTCTGTTATGTATACCACGATCCCTGCGAACTGGGCCGGGGCTGCGGTATCTACGAAGAGCCGCGGCGCCTCCTGGGCAAGTTGGCAGGCATTGCCGAAGCGGAGAAAAACCGGTCCGAAAGCGTCTGCTGCGGCGGTTCCCTGGGTTCCCTGACGCTTTCTTTCGCCAAACGCGAGAAAATTACGCGGGCTGCCCTGGAGAACCTCTATTCGAGCAAGGCGGATGCCATCGCCACGGCCTGTCCGCTCTGCACGGCCACCTTCGCCCGCTATGCCGACCGTCCGGTCCGGGACCTGGCGGAAATCGTGGACCGGCAGACCGTTGGAAAACTAAAACTTGATACGATATGAGATTCGAACCTACCAAGTACGTCCTGAAGAATGTCGGCACCGGCCGCGAATTCGAGGACAAGGGATGGACGCTGGGCGACCCCGAAGGAGGAAATCCCGCTCTGGTGCGTGCCGTCTATGAGAACAAGCGCTTCGTTCCGCGGGACGATCTGGACGGCATCTACCGCTATGCGGAATGGATGCCCATCAAGCGTACGCTCCGGAAGTCCTGCGCGCCGGTGACGTACAAGTCCAAGGGTCTCGCCCAATTCCTGGGCCTGGAGAACCTGTATATCACGTTCTCGGGATGGAATCCCCGGATCGGCGCGAAGATGCGCACCTGCTCTTTCAAGGAGACGGAAGCGTACTCCGTCCTGGCCCGGATGGACGAGAAGGAGAAGCGGATCCTGGTGGTCCAGTCCGCCGGCAACACGGCCCGGGCCTTCGCACAGGTTTGCTCCGACAACCGCATCCCCATCGTCATCTGCGTTCCGGAAGACAATCTGCATGACCTGTGGTTCCGCCGGCGGCTCCATCCGTGCGTGAAACTGGTCGCCGCCCCGCACGGCTGCGACTATTATGATGCCATTGCGCTGGGCGAGAAGCTGGCCACGGACCCCCGCTATATGCTGGAAGGCGGGGCCAAGAACGTGGCACGCCGCGACGGTATGGGCACAACCCTTCTCAGTTGTGTGGAGAAGATGGGACGCATTCCTGACGCCTATTTCCAGGCTGTCGGTTCCGGTACCGGTGCCATTGCCGCCTGGGAGAACGCCTGCCGACTTGGAGAAGACGGCCGCTTCGGCGAGAATAAGATGCGCGTGTATGTGGCTCAGAATGAACCTTTTACGCTGATGTACGACTCCTGGAAGGCCGGTTCCCGCACCCTGGCGGACCTGGATCCCGACAAGGGCCGGCATGAGGCCGAGGTCATCCTGGCCAGTGTCCTTTCCAACCGGAAACCGCCCTACAGCCTCGCCGGTGGCCTTTTTGACACATTGACCGCGAGCGGAGGCGATTTCTATCTCGCCACCAACAACGACATCATCTACTGGCTGCTCCAGTTCCGGAACCGGGAGGGATACGACCTGCTTCCGGCGGCGTGTGTCGCAGTCACCGCCCTCGCGAAGGCCGTTGCGGATGGAACGGTCAAGCGGGATGAATACATCATGCTCAACTGCACCGGTGGCGGTGTCCTCGGTGCGATGGCCAGGGGCTTCGTCCTCAAGGAACCCGACCTGGTGCTGTCTCCGGACCTTCCCGCCGAGGAAGTGGTCCGGAAGGTCAATGACTTGTTCTGATCACTAAAACCCGAATCGATATGAAATCAAACCTCTCCGACCTTTGGAAAAAGGAAGACTGGCTGGCCGTCTGGATCGGCTTCGCCGTCATCGCCATCGCGTGCATCGCGGTGCTTACCGGTGCCTTCGACTTCGCCGCCGCCAAGTTCTCCACCTGGCATCTGTGGGAAGGTGTCGCCGAGAAGAAATCCCTGCTGGAGCAGCTTAATGGTGCGTTCTGGGTGAAACTTCTCCGCACTTTCCTGGTGCTGGGCATCCTGTTCACCATCGGTGTCAAGCTGCAGGGCGGCAAGGTGAAGGAATACCTTCCGGCCTTCCTGGTCCTGTTCGTCCTTTCCGTCCTCGTCCGCCTCATCAGCGCAGAGTTCACCCTGAACCGCTATCTGGAATGGGCCTTCTGGGCGTTGATCGTGGGCCTGCTGATCTCCAATACGGTGGGCATCCCGGCCTGGCTCCGGCCGGCTATCCGGACCGAGTTCTACATCAAGACCGGTCTCGTGATCATGGGCTTCTCGGTGCTGTTCAGCAACATCGCCAAGTTCGGCCTGTATGGCCTGGGCATCGCCTGGATCGTCACCCCCATCGTCATCATCTTCATGTGGTGGTTCGGAACGAAGGTCCTGAAGATCGGCAACAAACCGCTCGTCATCACCCTGGCTGCCGCGACTTCTGTCTGCGGTACCTCCGCAGCCATCGCGACAGGTGCGGCGGCCGGCGCCAAGAAGAATGACCTCGGCATCGCCATCTCCATTTCCATCATCTTCACCATCCTGATGATGGTGTTCGAGCCGATGATCATCCGGGCGACCGGGATGAGCCAGCTGATGGGCGGCGCGCTCATCGGCGGAACGGTCGATTCCACCGGTGCGGTGGTCCTGGCCGGCAACGCGCTGGGACCGGAGGCCGAGCAGGCCGCGGTCCTGGTGAAGAGCATCCAGAACATCCTCATCGGTTTCATCGCCTTCTTCGTGGCCCTGTTCTTTGCCACCCGCGTGGACAAGTCCGAAGGAAAGAAAGTGGGTGCCGGTGAAATCTGGACCCGCTTCCCGAAGTTCATCATCGGTTTCTTCGTGGCTTCCCTCGTGGCCTCCTTCCTGGTTCAGCCCCTGGCGGGTTCCGACAGCGTGAAGGCCATCAACAGCGTCCTGGACCAGTACAAGAACTGGTGCTTCGTGCTGGCTTTCACCTCTATCGGACTGGATACCAACTTCCGGGAGATCGCGAAGCAGATGCAGGGCGGCAAGGTCCTCTGGCTGTACATTGTCGGCCAGGTGTTCAACATCGCGCTGACTTTCTTCGCGGTATGGCTCCTCCTCTCCGGCGTCCTCTTCGACATCCCGGTGCTGGACCTCTTTAAGTAATGGTCCCCGACCGGCGCAGAAAATGGTATCGGGCGGTCACGGTCTTCACGGTCGTGGCCGTCCTCGGTTGCGCCGTGTACATCATGGCCCATCGGCTGGGCCTTGTCTCCGGCTACGATTTCGGGGCCGGAGCCTATTATTATGCCGATATCCCGGGCTTTGAGAACGTTGTCCGGGAGGATGCATACCAGACGGATATCCCTGTCTGGGTCCACATCGTCCTTTTCCTCGGCTGGGGCTGGCTGATGTACCGCCTCTGGGTCTGGATCGACTCGCGGAAGCCGTAGTCCTTCCGATTGTTAGGGAAATCAGGAAAGAATTGTTATATTTGCCCGTCAATCCGACTTAAACGATAACAAATATGAAGAAATTTTTGCTTTCTGTACTCGTCCTGCTTGCTGCGGGTACCATGATCCTTTCCGCTCAGGAGAAAGAGATGAAGACCGGCTGGAGCTTCGGCCTCCTCCCGACCGCGACTTGGTCCACGGACAACGGTTTCCAGGCCGGCGCGTTCGGTGACGTCTACTATTACGGCGACGGCTCCACCTATCCGGATCCGCTCCACAAGATCAGCTGGGAAGCTTCCTACTTCACGCACAGCCATCGCATGCGCCTGTACCTGGCCTATGACTCCAAGTACCTGATTCCGAACATGCGTGTCAACGCGTCCGTGACCTATATGAACGACCCGCTGTACAGTTTCTGGGGCTTCAACGGTCCGGCGTCCGTACAGGATTACGACCTGTGGTCCAACCGCAACACCGGCGCGGGCCACCACCTGAACTACTACGGCATGAGCCGTGACATGCTCCGCATCCTGGCCAATTTCCAGGGCCGCATCACCGACAACCTGAACTGGGCCGCCGGCGTCAACTTCTGGCGCTGGAAGCTCGGGGACATGAAGGATAACGGTGTAAAGGGAACCGGAGACACCAAGGAGTACTACAAGACCGACCTGACGCTCTACGACACGTATATCGCGCTGGGCGCCATCACGGAGGCCGAAAAGAACGGCGGCAACGCCCTCGAACTGAATGCCGGCCTGGTGTTCGACACCCGTGACATCGAGGCGGCGCCGAACCGCGGCATCTGGGCGGAGGCCTACCTCAACGGCAACGTCCTCCAGCACCGCTACCTGAAGGCCTGCGCCTATTTCCGTCACTACATTGACATTCCCATCCACCTTCCGGCCGGCGACCCGGTGTTCGCCTACCGCCTGGCCTGGCAGCAGACCCTTGCCGGCGAAACGCCGTTCTATATGATCCAGAACATCCCGCTTCTGGTCCAGCGCAACATGATCTCCGAGGGCTTCGGCTCCAGCGGCACCATCCGCGGCCTGCGTGAGAATCGGATCCTCACCGAGGGTTTCGCCTGGGCGAACACGGAACTTCGCGTGAAACTGGTGAATTTCAAACTGTTCAACCAGTACTTCTACATCGCCGTAAATCCGTTCTTCGATGCCGGTGTCATCACCAAGCCCTATCGGACGAAATATCTGGAGGGTGTCATCTACGACGAGGACCTGAAGGATTTCGATTTCACCGCCTATCGCAAGTTCCTGGAGAGCGATCCCAAGAACGCCGCGACGCTCGAGCGCTTCAACAAGGTCCATGGTGCCGGCTATGACGGCAAGATCTACGACGCCGCCCGGGTGAAGGACTTCGTGTACAGCGGCGGTATCGGCCTCAAGATCGCGATGAACCAGAACTTCATCGTCTCGGCCGAGTACGCCCACTGCTTCTACACGCCGATGAATGCGGATCCCTGGATCGGCATCGGTATGAACTATCAGTTCTAATAGGATTCAAATCCTTTCTTCAAGCGCCCCAGGGCTTCCGTCAAGGTGGTTCTGGGGCAAGCTATGTTCAGGCGTTCGAAACCTTCGGCATCGGCCCCGTAGATGGTGCCGGTGGAAAGGATGAGTTTGGCGTTGAAACGGAGATGGTTCGCAAAGCGCTCGGAGAAGCCCTCGAACGGCTCGTCCGCGTGGCGGGCGGCGCGGCAGTCCAACCACATCAGGTAGGTGCCTTCCAGCGGGAGCGCCTTTACCTGCGGGATTTCCTCCTTGAGGTACTTGTACACCAGCTGCGCATTGTCATAGAGATAGGCGCGCAGGGCGTCGAGCCATTCCTCCGACTCGTTGTAGGCCGCTTCCAGGGCCGCGCAGCCGTACAAGTTCACGTCGCAGCACTCGTTGTCGTTGATGGCCCGGTCGATGCGGCGGCGGACCTCCGGTTCTGCGGCGAAGATGTTCGCGATCTGGATGCCGGCGATGTTGAAAGACTTGGTGGGGGAGATGCAGGAGGCGGAATTCCGGACCAGTTCTTCCGGCAGGGTGGCCCAGGGCGTGTAGTCGTGCCCGGGATAGGTGAGCTCGCAGTGGATTTCGTCGGAAATGACGAAGACGCCGTTTTTCAGGCAGATCCGGCCGATGCGTTCCAGCTCCTCCCGGGTCCAGACCCGGCCGGCCGGGTTATGCGGGTTGCACACCAGCATCACGGTCGTCTTGGGATCCGCCGCCTTCTTCTCCAGGTCCTCCCAGTCAATGGTATAGGTGTTATCCTTATAAATCAAAGTATTGCATAGCTCCCGGCAGCCGTTGTTCCGGATGGCCGGGAAAAAGGCGTTGTACACCGGCGTTTGAACGATGACGTTATCGCCGGTACGGGCCATCGCCTTGATGCATGCAGAGTAAGCCGGGATGACGCCGGTTGTCGGGATCAGCTGTTCCCGCGAGATCCCTTTCCATCCGTGCCTCCGCTCGAACCAGTTGCTGATCGCATCATAGTACGACTGCGGCACCAGCTCATACCCGAACACCCCGTGATCCAGGCGTTTCTGCAATGCTTCCAGAATGGCCGGAGCGGCCTTGAAGTCCATATCCGCCACCCAAAGCGGCAGCGTATCAGGCTCAAACTCGTCCCACTTCACACTGGCCGTATTCCGGCGGGGGATGATCTCATCGAAATTGAAAGGCGTCATGGTCTGTTCGGTTATTTCTATACCGTCCTAATATTCAACGATATCGGATTGCTGAGCAAGGTTGACATCGGGCTCGGACCAGGTGCGGATTTCGCAGTCGGCGGGCGCCTTGATGTTGCCGTCCAGGATGATCTCGCCGTAACTGTCGGCATTGATCCGGCCGGTGCGGGGGTTCTTGACGCTCTTGACGGGGCCGAGGATGCTTGCCTCGACGTCCGAATACTCGAAGGCAAGGTCGGCGTCTTCTTCGAAGACACAGTTTTCCAGGACCAGGTCCTCGCAGTAGCACAGCGGCTGCGTACCGCCGATCTTGCAGTTCACCAGGCGGAGTTTCTTCGAATACCAGCCCAGGTACTCCCCGTTGATGTAGGAATCATAGACCGTGACGTTTTCCGCTTCCCAGAAGGCGTCCTTGGTGTCCATCACGGCGTTCCGGATGACAACGTCCTTGGCATACTGGAAGGAATAGTTCCCCTGGAGTTTGAACCCGTCGATCTTGATGTCCTCGGTATGCATGAAGATATAATCCCCCTTCTGGACCTCCACATTCCTGAGCTCCACGTCCTTGCAGTCCCAGAAGGTCTCCAGGGCGTTCGGAAGCTTCACATTCTCCGCATACACGTCGCTGATGCGGCGGAACATCTTGGGCGCCTCCACGAGGGAGTCGTACATCTTGCAGCCTTTTGAATACCAGAGCGCTGCGCGGCCCCCTTCCCGGAAGATGCAGTTCCGGACCGTGAATCCCTTGCACTCCCAGAAGGGGTATTTCCCCTTGAATTCGCAGTTTTCCGCCTCGATGTCCGAGCCTTCCTTGAGCGAGGATTCCCCGGGACCGATGACGACATTTTCAATACGGAGGCCGTGCCGGGCATAGAGCGGGCGCTCGCCTTCAAAATACTGGTCCTTGATGATTTCCATACTTGGTTGTTCGTGTTTATCCTACAAAGATACGAAAATGTCCGGGCAATCCCTGCAATCGTCCTGGTTTTTTCCCTGTCGGAGGGGACTGACAAAATGTCACTCCATGGCACTTGGCACGGGCGTTGATTATATCCTGGCCGGAAAATGTATTTAAAAACCATCATACTATGATCCGTCCGTTAGGAACAAGAGTCGTCATCGAACCCAAGGAGGCCGAGACGATGACCGCCGGGGGTCTCTACATCCCGGACAATGCCAAAGAAAAACCGCAGCAGGGCGTCGTCGTCGCCGTCGGCCCCGGCTCGAAGGATGAGCCGATGGAGGTGAAGGTGGGCGAAACCGTCCTCTATGGCAAGTATGCCGGTACCGAGGTCACCGTGGACACCAAGAAGTACCTCATCGTGAAACAGTCTGATATCCTTGCAATTCTGTAAGCCATGGCTAAAGAGATCAAATTCAATGTCGACGTCCGCTCCAAGATGAAGGACGGCGCCGATGCGCTCGCCAACGCAGTGAAGGTGACCCTCGGTCCGAAGGGTCGCAATGTCGTGATTGACAAGAAATTCGGTGCTCCCCAGATCACCAAGGACGGCGTAACCGTCGCGAAAGAGGTGGAGCTGGAGGACCGTTTTGAGAATATGGGTGCCCAGATGGTCAAGGAAGTCGCTTCCAAGACCAACGAGCAGGCTGGTGACGGCACTACGACGGCTACCGTGCTGGCGCAGGCCATCATCAACGTGGGCCTGAAGAACGTCACCGCCGGGGCCAATCCGATGGACCTCAAGCGGGGCATCGACAAGGCTGTCGCCGCCGTGGTCGCCGACCTCAAGGGGCACAGCCAGCCTGTCGGGGAGGACTACTCCAAGATCGAGCAGGTAGGCACCGTTTCCGCCAACAACGACGCCCAGATCGGTAAGCTCATCGCCGAGGCGATGGCCAAGGTGGGCAAGGACGGCGTCATCTCCGTGGAGGAGGCCAAGGGCACCGAAACCGAGGTGAAGGTCGTGGAAGGCATGCAGTTCGACCGCGGCTATATCAGCCCGTATTTCATGACCAACGGTGACAAGATGGAGGCCGTTCTGGACGACTGCTATCTGCTCCTGACCGACAAGAAGATCGCCAACATGGAAGACCTGATGCCGGTGCTCGAGCCCGTGGCCCGTGAAGGCCGCTCGCTGCTCATCATCGCCGAGGATGTCGAAGGCCAGGCCCTGACCACCCTCGTGGTGAACCGGCTGCGCGGTACCCTGAAGGTCGCTGCCGTCAAGGCTCCGGGCTTTGGTGACCGCCGCAAGGAAATGCTCCAGGATATCGCCATCCTCACGGGCGGCGTCGTCATCTCCGAGGAGCGTGGCTTCACCCTGCAGAACGCAAATATTCAGATGCTCGGCCGCGCCGAAAAGGTGACCATCACCAAGGAGAACACCGTCATCGTGGGCGGAAAGGGCGATGCGGCCGCCATCAAGGACCGTGCTGACCAGATCCGCACCCAGATCGAGTCCACCAAGTCCGACTATGACCGCGAGAAACTCCAGGAGCGCCTGGGCAAGCTCGCCGGCGGTGTCGCCGTCATCTATGTCGGTGCCACGAGCGAGATTGAGATGAAGGAGAAGAAGGACCGCGTGGACGATGCGCTGAATGCCACCCGCGCCGCGGTCGAGGAAGGCTACCTGCCGGGCGGCGGCGTCGCTTACATCCGTGCAGCCGAGACCCTGAAGGGACTCAAGGGCGAGAATGAAGACGAGACCACCGGTATCCACATCGTGGCCCGCGCCATCGAGGAACCGCTCCGCCAGATCGCTGCGAACGCCGGCGTGGAAGCTTCCGTGATCATCAACAAGATCCGGGAAGGAAAGGATGACTTCGGCTACAATGCCCGTACCGACGAGTATGTGAACATGTACGAAGCCGGTGTCATCGACCCGACCAAGGTCGCCCGTGTAGCGTTGGAGAATGCGGCTTCCGTGGCCGGCATGTTCCTGACGACCGAATGCGGCATCGTGGACATCCCCGAGCCCGCTCCGGCCGCCCCGGCCATGCCTGCCGGCGGGATGATGTAGTCCGTTGAACCATCATTTGAGAGAAAGTTGCGCGGGTTTTCCGTGCAACTTTCTTATTTTTGTGCCATGATGAAGAAAATGATGCTCCTTGCAGCCTCGTCGCTGCTCCTTGCGGTTGCCTGCGGCACCAAACCGGATGTCGGTTCCTGGTCTCCGGCCGATGTCCCCATCCAAACTCCCTGGGCGGCCGAAGTCTCCCCGGCGAATGCGCATCCCGAGTATCCGCGCCCCCAGCTGGTGCGGGAGAAATGGGCGTCGCTCAACGGACTGTGGGACTACGCCGTCGTTCCGGCCGATGCGTCCCGGCCCGCGGAGTGGGACGGGCAGATCCTGGTTCCGTTCTGCATCGAATCCTCGCTGTCCGGCGTCGGACGGCGGGTTTCTCCGCAGGAAGCGCTTTGGTATTCAACTGCTTTCAAGGTCCCTTCGGCATGGAGGAAGCAGCGGGTGCTGCTTCATTTCGAGGCGGTGGACTGGGCGGCGGAAGTCTATGTCAATGACCAGCTGGCCGGCCATCATACCGGCGGGTATACGGCATTCTCCTTCGATATCACGCCTTACCTTCAGGGAAAGGGAGAACAGCGGCTGACCGTCAAGGTCCTGGACGGGACCGATAATGGCGAGCAGCCCAGCGGCAAGCAGGTGTCGGAGCCTGGCGGCATCTGGTATACGCCGGTCACGGGCATCTGGCAGAGCGTATGGATGGAGCCGGTCTGCCATGCTGCCGTTACTTCCTATCTGGCGGTTCCGGACCTGGATGCCGGTGCTGTGGATCTGACGGTTTATACGGAGGGAACTACTGAGAATGACCGGGTTGAGGTCTGGCTCCGCGAAGGCGGCGTGGGCTATTCCACGGAACGTCCCGGCAAGACATCGACGGTAGCTTTCGCTTCGGTCGTCCCCGGAAAACCCGTACGTCTGACAGTGGACGGGGTGAAGGCCTGGTCGCCGGAGAACCCTTTCCTGTATGAGATGGAAATCCAGCTGAAGCAGGGGAAGAAGGTGGTGGACCGTGTCCGGGGATATACCGCCTTCCGGAAATCCTCGGAGGTAGTGGATGCGAAGGGGTTCAAGCGTATCGGCCTGAACAACGAACCCTATTTCCAATATGGTCCGCTGGACCAGGGCTGGTGGCCGGACGGCCTGTATACGGCACCTACCGACGAGGCCCTGAAGTTCGACCTGGTCAAGACGAAGGATTTCGGGTTCAATATGATCCGCAAGCACATCAAGGTGGAACCGGCGCGCTGGTATTACTGGTGCGACGTGCTGGGCATCGTGGTCTGGCAGGACATGCCGTCCATCGGCGGGACCTCCGGAGGACATTGGGAGCAGTGGGAATGGGCTTCGCCGGAGGATGACCGGAAATTGACCGATACGGCCAAGGGTACCTATTATAAGGAATGGGGAGAGATCATTCTCCAACTGCGGAACCATCCCTCGATCGTCGCCTGGGTTCCGTTCAACGAGTCCTGGTCACAGTTCGATACGGAAAAGGTCGTCGAATTCACCCGGTCCTGCGATCCCACGCGCCTGATCAATTCCGCTTCGGGCGGCAATTCCTTCCCGGTGGGCGACATTTTCGACAGCCACAACTATCCCGATCCCACGATGAAGTTCACCTCGGGCGGTCTCCAGATCGACGTGCTCGGCGAGTATGGCGGTATCGGCTGGCCCGTGGAAGGACATCTGTGGCAGGCGGACAAGAACTGGGGTTATATAGAATATAGGAGTGGGGAAGAGGTCCTGGCCCAGTATGCCGCTTATGCGGAGGCACTGAAGGCCACGGTCGCGAAAGGCGTTTCCGCCGCCGTCTACACCCAGACCACCGATGTGGAAGGGGAGGTGAACGGCTTGATGACCTATGACCGAAAAGTAATCAAAATGGACGAAAACAAGCTTCGCGCTGTAAATCAGTCAGTTATCGAGGCGCTCGAGAAATAATTAAAAAATTTTTTAAAAAAATCTCGAAAAAAGTTTGCCAGTTCAAAAATAAAGTGTACCTTTGCAATCCCGTTCGGAAACGAGCGGGAATTTTTACGGCCGAGGCCGAAAGGCGGGCGGTAAAAATTCAAGAGAGTTCATTGAAAAGACTGAAAGGAAAGTACAAGCAAGTACCGAGATATTGTAACATATATCTTAACTTTAAACGAGCGTCGATTCTTTTTAGAAGAAGTGCCGAGGACAAGCTTAGAATTATATAGAATATACAATGAAGAGTTTGATCCTGGCTCAGGATGAACGCTAGCGGCAGGCTTAACACATGCAAGTCGAGGGGCAGCGCGGGGTAGCAATACTCTGGCGGCGACCGGCGGAAGGGTGCGTAACGCGTGAGCAACTTGCCCGTCACTGGGGGATAGGCACTGGAAACGGTGTGTAATACTCCATAACATATGGATTCACATGGATTTA
>JAFSJK010000055.1 GCA_017439305.1 Bacteroidales bacterium
GATGGCAATAGGATGCAGGTGGGAGAGCTCCGGTCGTTCCTGGCACCCGATCGCTACAATGAAATCCGGGAAAGGATGAAGGAGAGTGGTTACCGGAGCGGATTCGCCTGCCTGTTCTATGGCGATCCGGGAACCGGGAAGACCGAAACCGTTTACCAGCTCGCCCGGCAGACCGGAAGGAGTATCCTGGCCGTCCATGTCCCGGAGATCAAAAGCAAGTGGGTCGGCGACTCCGAGAAGAACATCAAGGCCGTGTTCGACCGGTACCGACTGCAGGTTGAGCGCTCGGAAATCGCCCCGATCCTGCTTTTCAACGAGGCGGACGCTATCTTCGGACAGCGGATGGATGGGGCGAAAAACGCCGTCGACAAGATGGAGAACAGCATCCAGAACATCATCCTGGAGGAGATGGAGTCCCTGGACGGGATCCTGATCGCCACAACCAACCTAACCCAGAACCTCGACCCGGCCTTCGAGCGCCGCTTCCTCTACAAGATCCGGTTCGAGCGGCCTGACGCCTCTGTGCGGGAGAAGATCTGGCATACGATGCTCCCCTCCCTCACCCCGGCCGAGTGCGCCGACCTCGCATCGGCCTACGACCTCAGTGGTGGCCAGATGGAGAACGTCTCCAGGAAGTTCGCCATCAATGCCATCCTGTATGGCGACGGGAAGGACCGCATGGAAGTACTCCGCTCCTACTGCGGAGCCGAAAAGCTGGACAACAAGGCACAGAGCAAGAGAATCGGTTTTTAAAACAGATAACGACATGACTGAATCTGAAAGACACGCCGGCTACGACACAATACCTGTTTTCGAACCTCTGTTATCAAATTCTTGATTTCTATTTCTCCAAGTCATCCAGAAGGTTCGAGAATTTACCGGTGTAGTCCACATAACAAGCCAGCCTTATTGGGGCTGGCGCCTTGGAGATGTGGCAGAATGTAGCTATCTTCGTTCCATGGATAAGAACAGACTCTTCCTGCAAGCCATCGGCAAGTTTCTGCTCGGGGTTATCGTCATCGGCCTGCTGCTGTTCCTGCCGGCAGGGTCGCTTCAGTATTGGCAAGCCTGGTTGCTGATGGGCATTCTGTTTGTGCCGATGTTCTGCGCCGGCCTGGTCATGATGACGAAGAATCCGGAACTGCTCCGCAAGCGGCTGAATGCCAAAGAAGAAGAGAAGGAGCAGCAGACGGTCGTCAAACTCAGCGGCCTCCTGTTCATTGCCGCGTTTGTCGTGGCTGGCCTCAATTGGCGTTTTGGCTGGTGCGTGCTGCCTGACTGGGCCGTTTGGGTATCGGCTGGACTTTTCCTGGTCTGCTATCTGCTCTACGCGGAGGTTTTGCGGGAGAACACCTACCTGTCCCGGACCATCGAGGTCCAGGAGAATCAGAAGGTCATCGACACGGGGCTTTACGGAGTCGTCCGGCATCCGATGTACATGGCCACGACCGTCCTGTTCCTGGCCATGCCGCTGGTGCTGGCTTCTCCCCTCTCTTTCCTGATCATGTTGCTGTACATTCCGCTGATCGCCAAACGTATCAAGAATGAAGAGATGGTCCTGGAAGAAGGACTGGAAGGTTACAGGGAGTACAAAAAGAAGGTGAAGTACAAAGTGATTCCTTTCGTTTGGTAAATCCCTGTCTATCGGTCGTGCCTATCGAGGGATGATTCCCACGCTTGGATCTCCGCCTTGGACTCGGAGTTCAGGGTTTTGCCCGCTTTCCAGTTGATTTCCGGATACTGTTCTTTGAATTCGGCATTGGCCTTGTCGATGCTGCTGCCGCCCGAAGTGGCAAAGAAGATGACCGTTTTGCCCTTGAATCCGTAGGCCTCGATAAAAGTGTTGATAATCGTAGGAGCCGTATACCACCACACGGGGAAGCCGATGAAAATCCGGTCGTAGCTGTCCGCGTCCGCCAGATCTTTTACGATGGCCGGACGGGAACTGCGGTCCTGCATCTCCACGCTGCTGCGGGAGGTCTTGTCCCTCCAGTCCAGGTCGGCTGCCGTATACCGGACTTCAGGCTTGATCTCATAGAGGGTCGCCCCGGTCACTTCGGCCAGGTCCCTGGCCACGGCCTCAGTCGTGCCCGTGGCGGAAAAATAGGCTACCAATGTTTTCATTTCGGTGTCCGTTTTCTTGTTGTTCTGAGCGCACGCAGAGATGGAAAGGCCCACCAGGACTGCAGCGGCGATAACAGTGATAATCTTATTCATGGCTATTCAATGATTTCATCCATTGTATCTTGCTGATTATTTGAACTTTATTCCGAAGGATTCCAGCCACGGCTTCAACTCTTCCGAGGTTTTCCCGTTCAGCCTGTCGCCGGTTTTCCAGCTGATGTCCGGATAAGCCGACTCCAGTTCAGACGCCGCAGAGGATATGCCGGTTGAACCGGAAGTGATGAAGGGGATGACCGTCTTCCCGTTGAAGGAATAAGTGTCCAGGAAGGAGAATACCACCCTGGGCGCTTTTCTGTTCATCCATTGGCTGTTCCTTGCCGCAGCCCGTGAGGACTGCCAGCGTGGATAACAGCAAAAGAAGCGAGTGTTTCGAATGTATCATACTATTCCATCGTATGCTGCAAAGGTCGGGATTTTCTTCCGGGGAGGAATTAACCGCTTTACGGATTTTTGTACCACTTTTACGGATATTGCGCAAAGTTTCCTATCTTAGTGCCATGGAAAAGGTCCTCCAGGTCCAAAGTGTCAATGACTTTGGCCGGAGTCCTGGTGTTAGTTTTCCAATCAACGGAAAAAAGCTTATCTTTGTGGATACTGCGAAACAGACTATGCTTGATTTTCGAAAAACACTCGCCCTTCTCGTCCTTTTACAGGTCTTTTGCGTTCCGGCGCATTCTCAACGGCCGGATTCTTTCTGGGGGAAGATTGTCAACTTGATTTCTGCTCCGTCCATGGAACTGGACACGAATGCAGTCTATCAGCCGGCGGCACGCTGGAGCGTCGCTGTGTTGGGCGAACTGCACCAGGCGGGAATCACCCAGGAAAACACGCTCGATTGCAAATTTACGTTCGGCGAAGACGACTTCGGCACCATCCAAGGATACACCTCGACCAAGCTCTTGGGTGGCGTGGACAAGGTAGTCGGCCTGCAGGTCGGGTACGGCAACCTATCCTTGGGTTGGAACAAGAGAGTCGGAGGTGACAGGGTGGGCTCCAACACGTCCTTCTCCTTTGACTATTTGGCCCCGGGCTACGCCCTGCAGTTGCAGTATTTCGACCTACGCCGGCCGATCGACTATGAAATGAGAGTCTCGATGGGCGACGGGTGGGAAGACCTGGAAGGTTCCGGCCAGACCGATAAGCCGGGACGCATGACCACCTTCATCGCCGATGCGTTCTACGCCTTCAACCGGCGCAGTTTCGCCTATTCCGCAGCCTACAAAGGGAATGTGGTCCAGCGGCGGTCCGCCGGGACCTGGCTGTTCGGGGTCAAATACCTTCAGGGATCGGTCGCGTATGATCCGGACGAAGACATCGTTTCCGATATGTTGCTCGGGCTGGTCAAGCAAGACACCCGGCAGGTCTCCTTCGGGGGCGGTTTTTCGTACAACCTGGTTCCTTTCCACCGGCAGCCCGGAAAGGACGGGAAAGGGCTCCGCAACCTGACCTTCAACGTGACGGCCATTCCCATGATCACCCTATTCAACCAGTTTTCCTCTACGATGAAGAACAACTTTATGGGAGAGGAGCCGGTCATGATCAAGAATGTCATCAACGGCAAGCTGCACGTGAACTATGTGTTCAAGGCCGGAGCCATCTATTCCTGGGACCGGTTTCATATCGGCGTTTCGGGAAGCTATGACAGCTATAACTACAGAGGGGCGACCGACATTCCCGCCGAATATTCGGAGGACGGGGTCGATTTCGACAAAATCCACTCCTCCGGCCGTTTCAGCCGGTGGTCCGCCAACCTCAAGTTTTGCGTGAAGTTTTAACGAGCCATCGGCCCGGGAGGGCTACAGAAGGCGGGAGAGGTCTTTCTCTTCGATGACGCGAAGGCCGTTCGAGGCAATGACCTCGGCGGCCTTCTCGGTATTGTCCGTCCGGAAGATGAGGACACCTTTCCCGTTCAGCAGGAAAGAATACAGGTAAGCGATGCTGATGCCCTCGCTCGCGAAGAGCTCGATGGCGTCGGCGGCCTGTCCGGGACGGTCGTCCAGTTCGACGGCGAACACCTCGCAGAGCGAGACGGCGACCCCGGCTTCCTTGAGGACGCGGCAGGCCTTCTCCGGCTGGGAACAGATGACGCGGAAGATACCGTAGTCGAGGGTATCGGCGATAGTGGAGGCGATCAGCTGGATGTTCTCCTGTTTGAGGAGCCGGAGCACGCTGACAAGGGCGCCGGACTTGTTCTCGATGAAAACGGAAAGTTGATGGACTGTCATAGTGTTTGTCGGCTGTTTAATACTTCTTTCTGGTATCGACGACCCGCACGGCCTTTCCCTCGCTCTTGGGCAGGGTGTTCTTGGGCACGAGGCGGACCCGGGGCGTAATCAGGATCTCGTCGCGGAGCTGGCGGGTAATTTCCCGGGTGAGTGACTGAAGCTTGGTATAGTCGTCGATGAAGAGGTCCTTCATCTCCACATCGACGGTCATCGCATCGTTGCCGTCCACGGTCTCGAGGGTGATGAGATAATCGGAGGCAAGCTCCTGGAACTGCATCAGGATGGTTTCAATCTGGATCGGGAAGATATTGACACCCTTGAGGATGATCATGTCGTCGCTGCGGCCCTTCATCCGGTCAAGGCGGATGTGATGGCGCCCGCAGGGGCACTCGCCCGGCAGGATGCGGGTGAGATCACGCGTCCGGTAGCGAAGCAACGGCATGGCCTCGCGCTTGAGCGTCGTGAGCACGAGTTCGCCGACCTCCCCGTCCGGGACGGGTTCGAGGGTATCCGGATTGACGATCTCGACGATGTAGTAGTCCTCCCAAA